>NZ_JBICXE010000001.1:0-725243 GCF_043200155.1 Streptomyces sp. NPDC048473 | reverse complement strand
GGCGTTCTGCCCTGCAGATACGCGCTGATCGCCGCGTCCAGCGCGTCACCGTCCACGCGCTGCAGCAGGCGGCGCACGGTTGCGGCGTGCGGCACCGGCCGCAGACCGGTAAGTGGATCGGCAGCGAAGCCGAGGACACCCAGCACATGCTGCGGGGCATCCGTGATCCACTCGCTGATCGCGATGAGCGAGCGAGCCCCGGTCAGCACCGCCGAGACGGCTGCGCACAGCAACGCGAGGGCCGGATACCGCAGCCCTCGCGCATCGCGGGGATCGGCAACCAGGACCAGGAAACGCCGCAGGTCAGCGACATCGCTTGAGGTGAGGGGATCAGTCGGGGAGCCCAGTTGCTCCAGTGCGGAAGGGATGGGCGATGATGTTCGGGCAGGCACGGTCTCGCTCGGTTCTCATGGGTCTCGACAACCACATGATCACCAGCACCGTGCCTGCTCTGCTCTCCCAGGCCCCTTACCGCACAACGGACATGACGCCACGTCACTCACGAGACCGGCGAACCGGACCAATCCCAATCACGCAATGCCCCTGGTGGAGGCGGCGGCCGGAAAACCGGAAGCGGCGTGCGGTTATGCGGGCCGGGCACTCGATCGCACCAACGCCGACCACTTCGCCGCCTACCGACTCGACCCGCACCGCTTCCCCTGCGACCTGTCGGGCACCACCACACACCGCGACGCCCAGATCCGCCACGCACTGACCCGGCTGATCAACTGGGCCAAGCAGGCCGGCGTCACCGTGATCGGCATCGAGGACCTCGACTTCACCACTGAGAAGACCCGGGAGAAGCACGGCCGCAGGAAGCGGTTCCGGCAGCTGATCTCCGGCATACCGACGGCAGGCTCAAGGCCCGGCTGGTCTCCATGGCCGCCGAACAGGGCCTGATGGCGCTCTTTGAATCTCCCCACCTCGTGCTCAGGGTCTCTCCAGACCTGCTCACCTTGGCTCCCCATCGACGGCGCGCTGACTTGCGGTCGGGCGCCACAGCGCAGGGGTCGCCCGATAGCCGGCCCGGTCCGGACGCGGCGGGGTAAGGCGGGCGTCCCGCCGCAGCATCGGTTCTGCTGGGCGGCCGTCACTGATGCGGGATGCCGATGCCGGCTGCGCGCAGGTTCGCCTCGACCAGCGTGTTCAACCGGGCGATGGACGGCTCCTGGTCTTCCCGGTGGTGGTTGACCAGTCCGTACCGGGCGGAGGCGTCGGACTGGTTCTGAGACCCGGTCGGCATCGCCAGCAGCGCGCGGTTGGCCAGCAGCTTGTCGGCCAGCGTGGACGCCAGCTCCTCGATCCGCGGGTCGTCGGGATCCCATGACGTCGCATCCAAGCCGCGCTTGGTCAGCTCGACGAACTCGGGATCGTCAAGCCCGTGTTCAAGCCTGGTCAGGAAGGTGTCGAAGACCTCCGGGACCAGCGCCCGGGCCAGCACCAGGGCCTCCCGTTGAGTGGCCACGTAGTCGGGGCTGAAGCCGAGATCGGTGAGTCGGTCCAAGACCGCGCAGGCCCGGTCGGGCAGCAGGGCCCGGTCGCCATGGGCGAGCCGGTGCAGCGTGTCGCGTCGCGCGATCAGGTCCTCGACCTGTTCGGTGAGCCGACGATGGACGTCGTCCAGGGCGGCGGCGAACCGCTCGGGATCGGCGTCGAGCAGGTCACCGATCTCGGCCAGCGGCACGCCGGCTCCGGCCAAGGTCCGGACCTGAACCAGCCGGAGGAGGTCGGCCGACCCGTAACGCCGGTAGCCGGAACCATCACGTCCCGGCTCGGCGACCAGGCCGAGCCGGTGATAGTGCCGCACGGTCTTGATCGTGACGCCGACGAACGCCGCTGCCTGACCGATCGTGAGCCCGTCTGCCATCGGCTCAACGCACCTCCAGATCGTGGGCGGCTGCAGTCTCGCGAACCGCGTCGGCGGTGGCACAGAAGTCCTTGGGCAGGATCGAGCGGTGGCCGCAGGCGACCTTCGCGCTCACTTTGAGGTAGGGGCTGCGGGCGATCACAGGGGTGAGGTTAGCGCGTATCTGTTCCCGCTCATCACCCTTGTCGCCGAGGCTGGCACCCGAGCGACCAGGTACGGCACCGGGACGGTCAACGTGTCGAGGACCGGGCCGAGGGCGGCGTGGAGTGCGTGGGACTCGGTGGCGATCTCGGCGTGCCGACCGGCGCGGACCGGCGGCCAACTCCGGTTCCAGGCCGGGAAAGCCTGCGATCGGTGCCGGTCAGCCCATGGCCGCGATAGAGGTTGACCTTGACCTTGGGTCAGGGTGCACGCTCATCGCATGGCCGCCTCGAAGGGGGATCGGTCCCCTCCTCCCGGCGGAGGGTTCCAGGGGATCGAATGCACGTAGACAAGGACATTCATGATGAGTGAAAGCAACAGCGACTTCTCCGAAGCAGGGCTCCGCAGACTGCGCGAGGTGCTGGCGCGGCATGTCGAGTCCAAGAGGATTCCCGGGCTGGTCGCCCTGGTCGGCCGCGGCGGCCGGACGCACGTCGAAGCGATCGGGACGATGCGTCATGACGGTGGCGCGCCGATGCGCCGGGACACGATCTTCCGGATGGCGTCCACTTCCAAGCCGGTCACGATGGCGGCGGCGATGGTCCTGCTCGACGAGTGCAGGCTGCGGCTGGACGAGCCGGTGGACCCGTGGCTGCCCGAACTCGCCGACCGCCGGGTGCTGAAGCGGCCCGACGGCCCGCTGGAGGACACCGTGCCGGCCCAGCGGCCGATCACCGTTCGGGACCTGATGACCTCCACGTTCGGGCTCGGAGTGGATTTCGATCTGCTGGACTCCCCGATCAGGGCCGCGACGTTCGAGCGGACCGACTACAGCGTGGCGTCCGGGCCGGCGCCCGAGCCGGACGAGTGGATGCGCCGCCTTGGCGAGCTGCCGCTGTCGTACCAGCCTGGAGAGCGGTGGCAGTACGACCTCAGCAACGAAGTACTTGGCGTGCTTGTCGCCAGGGTCACGGGCCAGCTGTTGGAGACGTTCCTGCGCGAACGCATCCTCGATCCGCTGGGGATGAAGGACACCGGTTTCCACGTGCCCGTCGGCAAGATCGACCGGCTGCCGCCCCTTTACGGGCCCGACCCGCAGACCGGAGAATTCCTCGTGTGGGACGAGGCGGAAGGCGGAAGGACCAGCCGGCCTCCGGCGTTCCAGGGCGCCGGCGGCGGGCTGGTCTCCACCGCCGACGACTACCACGCCTACTTCCAGATGCTGCTGAACCACGGCATGCACGGCAGCGAACGGATCTTGTCCCGGCCCGCCGTCGAGCTGATGACCACCAATCGCCTCACGCCCGAGCAACAAGCTGCCCGGGACACCATGTACAGGAACATCGCCCACATCGCGGTCGGCCAAGGGCAGCAGGGCGGCTGGGGCTTCGGGATGGCAGTGCGCACCTATCGTGGCGACCACGCGCCCATCGGCCAGTTCGGCTGGGACGGCGGTACCGGCACCACGGCCTACGCCGACCCGGACAACCAGCTCACCGGAATCCTGCTCACCCAGGTCGGGATGTCCACCCCGGACTCGGCGCGGCTTATCCACGACTTCTGGACCACGCTCTACCAGGCCACCGACGACTGACACCGAGCTCGCTGAGCTCGGTGTGGCCGGTCCACATGCGCAGACGACGGGTCGGCCAAGGTGGCGGCCCCGGCTCGCCACCTGCAAGGCGCTCACTTCCGCTCCCCACTCGGTTCAGGAATGGAGCGAGCGGGGCGACGAGCAGCCCTGGCCGATTCCAGAGATCCCCATCAGGCCTGAGCATGTTCGCGGTCGACCCCGCCTACACCTCCCTGGGGGGTGCCCAGCACTGGCAGAAGCCGCTGGCCACCCCCAAGCGAAGGATGTCCCGTCATGATGCCGCCGGTATCGCGATCGGACGACGCGCCCTCGGGCACCCGGTCCGGGATGGGGTATCCCCTGCTCGAACGGAGTTGAGAGCTTGGGGAAGGACGGCACCGCCCCCACACGACCGGAGTGATCGTGCGGGGCATCGGACCGTCCAGGCCGGGCCAGGTGACCGGGGGCGTGAGGGAACCCGCCCACCCGCAACGGATCACGCCCCTGGAGGCGTGCCGCCGAACGGGACGAGAAAGCGGGAACCCAGCGCATCCAAAACCGTTCGGGATGCGTTCAGTACACATCGGTGGGTCCAGGACTCACTCATGCGCACTGGCTAGGAACGGTTCAGGGCCCGGTTGAGTGCGGTTGTGCGGTAGTGGGTGATGCGGGTGCTGAGTTCGGCGTCGGGGGCGAGTAGTTCGCTCGCGTGGATGCCCCCTGGGTAGACGTGGAGCTCTACGGGGACGCCTGACTGCATGAGCCGGTTGGCGTAGGTGATGTCTTCGTCGCGGAAGAGGTCGAGGTCGCCGACGTCCAGGTATGTGGGCGGCAGTCCGCTGAGGTCCTCGGCTCGGGCGGGCGCGGCGTACGGGCTGACGTGGTCGGTGCCGAGCCTGTTGCCCAGGAGGGACTGCCAGCCCTGGAGGTTGGCGGCGCGGTCCCAGATGCCGATGTCGGTGATCTCGTGGCTGGAGGGTGTTGTGTTGCGGTCGTCGAGCATCGGGTAGGGCAGCATCTGGAAGGCCAGGTGAGGGCCGCCGCGGTCGCGGGCGAGCAGGGCGACGCCGGCGGCCAGGCCGCCGCCCGCGCTGCCGCCGTAGAGGGCCAGCCTGCCGGGGTCGACGCCTAGTTCGGAGGCGTTGCGGGACATCCACAGCAGTGCGGCGTAGCAGTCCTCGACGGGGGCGGGGTCGGGGTGTTCGGGTGCCAGGCGGTATTCGACGGAGACGACGACCGCGTTGACCGCTTCGACGAGGGGCAGCACCTGCCGGTGGTCGGTCCGGATGCTGCCGGTGATCATGCCGCCGCCGTGGATGTACAGGATGCCCGGGAGAGCGTTGGTGCCGGTGCCGGTGTCCGTGCTGGTTGTGGGGCGGTAGATCCGTACGTTCACCTCCGGGCCGTCGGCCGGGCCGGGCACGGTGCGGTCTTCGTACTGCACTCGGTCATTGGGCGGCAGTGCCGCGAGGGCCGCCCGGTTCATCTCCTCGTACAGCTCGCGCTGGCGCGGGATGTCGAAATTGATGAGACCGCCGGGCCCGGTCAGTGCGTGGAGGCCCTGCAGGCCCTGGTGGACCTGGGGGTCGATGCGGTCGGTCATGCTCGGGTCGGACATGTGCGTGCGCCTTTCCTTCGTGGCCGGGGCTGAGGTGCAGTAACGTAAAACCCTCACGTGGACGTGAGGGTCAATCCGAGGCGTTGTGAGGTGGGTTACATGAAGATCGGCGAGCTCTCGCGGATGACCGGTGTCAGCGTGCGTGCGCTGCGTTATTACGAGGAGGAGGGGCTGATCCGGCCCGCCCGGAGCAGCAACGGCTATCGCGACTTCTGTGACGGCGCCGACGAGGTGGTCCGGCAGATCCGCGGGCTGATCGAGTGCGGGCTGCCCACCCGGATCATCCGCGACATCCTGCCGTATCTCGACGGCCCGTCGGATCTGCTGCCGGAGGTCCCCTGCGCGCAGATGCTCGACCAGGTGGCCGCCGAGCGGGAGCACCTCGACAGCCGTATCCGGTGCCTGACCCGCAATCGCGACGCCGTCGACGCCTATCTGCGGGCCGCCCGGAAGGCCGCCCGTGTGACCGTGGAGGTGTGAGGCCGGGGCGGTGGGTCCCGGGTTTGACCCTCACGTAGACGTGAGGGTTTTAGCCTCCGGGCATGACCTCTGCCACTCACTCTCCGCGTTCTGTGAATCCACCGTCCACCGCCGCGAGTTGGCCGCTCGGCGGGCTCCTGGTGCTGGCCGGATCCGCGTTCGTCACCATCCTCACCGAGGCTCTGCCGGCCGGAGTGCTGCCCGCGATGAGCGCCGACCTGGGCGTGAGCGAGGCGCGTGCGGGGCTGCTGATCACCGTCTACGCACTCGCCGCGGCCCTCACCGCGATCCCGATGACCGCCTGGACCCTGATCCTGCCCCGCCGCACCCTGCTGCTGGCGCTGCTCCTCGGCTTCGCCGCCACCAACGTGGTGACGGCGGTGTCCACCGGCTTCGCCCTGACACTTGCCGCCCGGGTCGTCTCCGGGGTGTTCGCCGGCCTGCTGTGGGCCATGGTCCCGGCCTACGCCGCGCGGCTGGCCCCGCAGCGCAGCGGCAAGGCGATCGCCACCGCGCTGGCCGGCATGACGGTCGGGCTGTCGCTCGGCATCCCGGCAGGCACCGCGCTCGGCGGACTCATCGGCTGGCGCGCCACTTTCGGGCTGCTCACCGCGCTGGCCGTGGCCCTGGCCGCCACCGCGCTGTGGCATCTTCCGCAACTGCCCGGCGAGACGGCGAGCCGCGGTGCGGGACTGATGCGCACCATCCGTACGCCCGGAATCCCCGCCATCAACATCGCGTCGCTCCTGATGGTCCTCGGTTTCTATGTGCTCTACACCTACATCGCCCCCTTCGTGGAACAGGCGGGGCTGGGTGTCGGCACCGGCACCGTGCTGTTCCTGTTCGGCCTGGGCTCCATGGGCGGTGTCTGGATCGCCGGAGCCACCGCCGACCGCCGGCTGCGCGCCGCCACGATCGGCCTGCTGGCGTTGGCGACCGTGTGCCTGGCGGCATTCGGCGCGGTCGGGCACAGCACCGTGGCCGTAGTGCTCGGTGCGGTGTTCTGGGGTGTGACGCACGGCGGCATTCCGACGCTGACGCAGACCGCGGGGGTGAAGGCGGCCCCGCTCGATCCCGACACGGCCAACTCCCTCTGGGTCACCGGCTGGAACATCGGCATGGCCGGCGGCTCCCTGCTCGGCGGCGTCGTCCTGGACGGCGCAGGGACGGGGGCACTGCCGTGGACGGCCTCCGCTCTGCTGGCGGCCTCCGTGTTGACGGCCGTGCTCGCCCGACGCGACGGATTTCCTTCCCCCGGCCGCATTTACGCCCGCGACCTCGATCGCACACAGCAGGGCCGCTGAACCCGCCCCGCAGGCACGGGCACCCCTGACGATCGTCAGGGGGAGGCCCTTGCCCTTCGGCCCGGGTTTTCCGCCCTCCCCGCTTCTAGGTTCATTTCCCATGAAGCGAGAGACCGGAAGAAACAGGACCCGGAACGGGCGGCCGTTGGCTGCCTGTGTCGTTCTGGGGCGGGGGCGGCCGCTGTCGTGGGGCTTGCTCCGGGCGGGTTGGGCAGGGCCGGAGCCGTGGAGGTGACGGGTGGCGCATCCGCGTCCGCGTACCGGTCGGTGACCGGGGTGGTGGCTGATGGCCCCTCATGGACGGGGCCGTTGCTGGAGACGGCCACCGAGGGCACCCTGGTGGCTCTCGGGCTGCTGTTGGTGTGGGCCTGGTGGGGTGCCGTACGGCGTGGGGACACCCGGATGTCCGCCAGTACCGTGCTCACCGGCATCGGCACCGTACTGGCCTACGCGGTGAGCGAGGCCGTGAAGCAGGTGGTGGACGAGGCGCGCCCCTGCCGGGTCCTGCACAGTGGCGCGGAGGCCGTTGCCGAATGCCCGCCCCCTGGAGACTGGTCCTTCCCGAGCAACCACGCCACCCTGGCCGCCGGCCTCGCGGTGGGCCTGGCCATGATGCGGCCGCGACTCGCCGCCATCACCCTGCCGCTGGCCGGGGCGGCGGCGCTGCTGCGGGTCCTGGTGGGGGTGCACTATCCGCACGACGTGCTGGCCGGTGCGGTCCTCGGGGGCTCGGTGGCGGCGGCCGTGCTGCTCACCTTCCTGCCGCTCGCCCGGACCGCGGCATCAGCGCTCGGGAGGCGGCTCCGCAGGCGCGACGATCCCGGCCTCGTGGGCGACGACCGCCGCGGCGGCACGGTTGTCCACACCCAGCCTGGCCAGGATGGAGCTCACATGGGCCTTGACCGTCCCTTCCACCACATGGAGCCGCCGGGCGATCTGTCCGTTGGACAGCCCGCTGCCGAGGAAGGCCAGCACGTCGCGTTCCCGGCCGGTCAGCGCGTGGACCCGTTCCCGGGCGGCGGCGCGGCGGCCGGCCAGAGCGCCCGCGCCCGTCGCCGAGAGATGGGCGACGACCCGCGCCGCGACCTTCGGTGACAGATAGGCGGCGCCGTCGGCCACCGCGCGGACCCCCGCGATGAGCTCCTCGGGCTCGCCCGACTTGATCAGGAAGCCCGCGGCGCCGCCTCCGAGCGCCTGGAGGATGTAGTCGTCCTCACCGAAGGTCGTGAGCATCACGACCCCCGTCTCCGGCACGGTGCGCCGGATCTCGGCCGCCGCCTCGATGCCGCTCATCCCGGGCATCCGGATGTCGAGCACGGCGACGGACGGGCGGTGGCGGCGGACCAGCTCCACGGCGTCGTGCCCGTCGGCGGCCTCGGCGACGACGTCGATCTCCGGATCGGTCGACAGAACGGCGCCCACCCCCTTGCGGATCATCGGCTCGTCATCGGCGATCAGCACCCGGATCATCGGTCGCTCACCGTCCCTGCCCTGTACGGCGCACTCATGGGGTCAGGGACTCCTTGGACATCAGCCTGCCGCTGCGGAAGCAGAGCCGGTAGGCGTCCCCGGACCGGTCGTCGAAGCGGTCCGCCGTCATCGCGTAGTACTCGCACGTGGTGCCTTCTCCCTTCGGTTCCCCGGCCACCGGCCGCTGGGTGGTCTGGCGCTCGGGCAGCAGCCGTTGCACCGCGTCCCGATCCTGTCCCATCCGCAGCCGGGCGTAGTCGCCCGGGTCCAGCACGGACTGCCGGGCCGAGCGGATGTCCCAGCCCATGAGGACGGCACTCAGCACCGCCCACGCCACCAGGGGCAGCACGACCGCGGTGGCCAGCGCCCGGCGGGCACGGCTGCGGGCGTGCCGGTGTTCCGGGGGCAGTGCCGGGGCCGACGCCCGGGGTGCCGCAGCCGGGCGGTGGGCGGGCGGGATGTGGGGTATTCGCGCGGTGACCGCGAAACCGCCCTCGTACGGACCGTGTTCGAACGTTCCGCCCGCCAGCCGCACCCGTTCATCGAGCCCGATCAGACCTCGCCCCGTGCCCGGTACGCACTCCGGGCCGCTCCGCGCGGGCGAAGGTCCGTTCTGCACCCGGACCGTCGTCTCCTCGGCCGTGTGCGTCACCCGCACGCTCACCCGTGCGTGCGGCGCGTGCTTGGCCGCATTGGTCAGGGACTCCTGGACGACCCGGTGGGCGGCCCGCGCGGCCGGTGGTGGCACCCCGTCGGCGTCGCCGTCGATCCACAGGCCGACCGCGAGACCGGCGGCCACGGCCTCCTCGACCAGCCGGGGAATGCCGGTGCCGGGCGGCCGCGGCGGCTCGTCGTCCGCCTCCTCGCGCAGGATGCCGATCACCTCGCCGAGCCGCTCCACCGACGCGGCCGCCCGGGCCCGGATCTCCCCGGCCGCGGTCCGCTGGGCCTCGTCGAGACCGGAGGCGAGCTTGAGGGCGCCCGCCGACAGGGCGATGAGACTGAGGTCGTGCCCGAGGACGTCATGCATGTCCTGGGCGATCCGGGCCCGCTCCCGGGACCGCGCCTGCTCGGCGACGAGCTGCTGTTCGCGCTCCAGCCGGCCGGCCCGCTCCCAGCACGCCCGCACGAGCTCCTGGTACTGGCGCCAGAAGCGCCCGGCGAACCAGGGCAGCATCGCGGCCACCGCCACGACGGCGACGAACCGCCCCGCCATCAGCAGCCAGGAGGGCACCAGGGCCACCGCCACGACTCCGCCCGCGACGACGGCGACGAGCACGAGAACCGTGGGTCCGGTCCTACCCGGCTCCCGGCCGGCGAAGAAGGCCGCCGCGGCCGCGGGCAGGGCCCACCACAAACTGATGGCGCTCAGCCCGACGCAGACCGCCGCGGCAACGGTCAGAAGGCTCCCCGGTTCGACGGCCCGCCGGGCGGCCGCACCGCTGGTCATTGCTCTGTACACCCGGACGACGGTACGCAGCCGAGGGGCGTCCCGGCACTGCCGAAAGTCACCCCTGCGCGAGCGGTGCCCCTGTCACCCCGGCTCCGGTGGGTCATGAGCTCGTGGACCGTACCGCCTGTCACCATCACGTCGATGACGGTCAGTTGTGTGGGTGGGACGCCTCTTGAGCGTGGAGACGGCGTCCCCCCGGCTGCCTGTTCGGTCGGCTCAGGCGTTGGGACGCTTGCCGTGATTGGCGTTCTTCTTCTTGCGGGCGCGTCGCTTGTTTCCTCGCTTGGCCATGGTGCACACCTCCCTCATTCGGGACTTTTCGGACCTTCGTCAGTCTAGGTTCGACCCGTTGCAGCCGCATCAGAGGTGCCGCGCAGCCGGGTGCGCAGCGCCTCGGTGAACCACATGAAGGTTGGTGCCGGGTTGTCCGGGGGCGGCCAGGCGTTGATTACCGCGAGCAGCTCCAGGTACCGCTGCCTGCGAGGGTCGTTCGCCGTCTCCAGCAGGGTCAGCAGGCGGTGGCGGAGGGCGACGTCGTCGGGGTGGCCGATGTCGTGTGCGTACTCGGTCATGACCGCTTCGACGGTCGGATCTGCCCGTGGCGAGGTCGGGGTGATGCCCGCTGTCAGGGCCGGGGTGACGTGGTCGCGGACTGTTGCTGCGGGGTCGCGGCGCAGGCCGGCCGTATCGCCCCGGGCGCGCTCGGCCGCGTGGTGCTCGGCCATGCTGCGTACGGCGGCGCGGAAATCCGGGTCCTGGGACAGTTCGGCCAACTCGACCCATGCCTCGATCTGTTCGGCGTCGGGGGAGTCGGGCAGCTCCGGGGTCATTGAGCGCATGATTCCGGTGAACCCGGTGAACCCGGTGGACCCGGTGGACCCGGTGGACCCGGTGGACCCGGTGGACCCGGTGGACCCGGTGGACCCGGTGGACCCGGTGGACCCGGTGGCGGTGTCCAGGCCGCCGAATGCGGTGTCGAGGAAATCGTCGATCAGGCATCGGCGTTCGTCTTCCGAGAGCTTGGCCAGCTTGTGCATGAGATCCATCTCCTCAGGCGTGGACCGGCGCCTGGCCACCGTCGTCAGCACCGCGCGCCGCATGCGCAGAGTGCGGATCTGCACCGCCAGGGCCTCGGCGTGCGCTGCGGCGACCTCGGGGAGCGAGAGCTCCCGGTCCACGACCTTCCGGATCGTGGGAAGGTCCAGTCCCAGGTCGCGCAGCGTACGCACCAGGTCGAGGCGTGCGACGGCGTCGATGTCGTAGAGGCGGTAGCCGGCCGGGCTGCGGTCGGTCGGTGGCACGATCCCGCGGTCGGAGTAGAACCGGATGGTCTTGACCGTCAGCCCGGTCCGCCTGGCCAGATCACCGATCGAGTGGAGCGCGTCGCCGTCCATGCCCCCACTCTCACGCCTCCCCCTACGGGAGACTCAAGTCCCGGCACGTCGTAACGTGTCCTCTTCATCATCTGCACCATTCATGGGGGGAATCCATGTCGTACGGCTACCCGCAGCCGGGCCCGGGAGCCGGTGGTTTTCCGCAGCCGCCGAAGAAGTCCCGTACCGGGCTGATCGTCACGCTGTCCGTGGTGGGTGGGGTGGCCGTCCTGCTTGCCCTCGGCGTGCTGATCGCCACCTCGGTCGGCAGCAACTCGTCGTCGAGCAAGTCGAAGCCGCCGTCGGCGGAGGCCACGGAGGGCGGTGCTCCTGTGGAGGGTGGTGCGTCCGACGCGCCCACCGAGACCGAGCCGCCTCCCGTGGAGGACGCGGGCGCCGAGGACGATGTGAGGATCACCGGTTGTGAGGTGGACTCGGTGACGCAGTGGCCCGCGGCGGATGTGGAGATCGTGAACCACTCCGGGGCACGGGCCTCCTACATCGTGAACGTGGAGTTCGTGGACGGGGACGGCACGCGCCATGGTGAGGGGCTGGCGTCGTCGGCCAACCTGGATGCCGGGCAGAAGTCCGTGGGGAAGGCCCAGGGGCTGGGGAAATTTACGGGCAAGCTCACGTGCAGGGTCGCGGAGGTGTCTCGCTTCCCGGCGTCCTAGCCCGGGCCGTTCAGCTCCGACCTTTCGCGGACCGGGATTTCGCAGACTGGGTATCCGTCTGACGCACGGCCGACGCGGCCCACCGGTCGCAGTACTCGATGTGGATCTCACGTGCCTTGCCGAGGACCCCCTCGTTCCAGTGGAACTCCGTGCAGAAATGCTGGTGGTCCCGGTTGATGGGGGCGTAGCCGGGTCCCTGGTTCGCGATGTCGAGGAAGCGGTGGGCGGTCTCCTCGAACACCTTGGCGCTGCCGGTCATGAACAGGGTGTCGGCATGCAGGTGTTGGCGGAACAGGTCCCGGTTCTCTTTGTAGTGGCGCGCTTCGTGGTCGCTCGCAGGAACATCGGAGTGTCCCGGCCCGGGCAGGTCCGTCGTCTGCGGGCGGCCGGGGCCCAGGTGTCCGCGTATCCGCTTCCAGCGGGAGGGGGCGAACTGGAGCGAGTGGTGCAGGAGCACGAGATCGAGCCGGGTGCCCTCGTGGATCGGCATCTCCAGGTTCGGTGAGGGGCTCGTCCGTATCGGCACGTGGATCAGGGAACGGGGCGAGCGGGCGGCCAGTGCCCAGAGTCCGCCGATCGTTCGCGCGGCGTGCTGGTCCAGGTAGAAGCCCAAGTACCTGTCGAAGTCGATGAGTACGGCGCGCGGCAAGGGCCGGGACGGCCGGATGACCCTGAACTCATCGGGGCCCAGCCGGGGGCGGTGAATCAGAACGGGCAGCCTCATTGTCTCCATATTGTCGTGGAAGGGGGAGGGGTGCGCTTCTCGGGGCGCCACCCGTATGGGCGCGTCCGGGTGGTCGCCCGGGAGCGTCCCGCGCAGGGTCGGTTCTGTCGTGCAGTCCCGCTCCGGCCAAGGAGTTTTCATGGCACACACAGCGCCCACGCCCGGCCCGGCCCGTTCCGCCGAACCCGGGGGCATCAACCCCTGGGCGGCCGGTGGGATCACGTTCGCCGGCGTGCTGCTTCTCATCGACGGCGTCCTCGGAGTGATCAAGGGCATCACCGGTATCGCCTCCGACGAGGTCTACAGGCGCGTCAGGAACTACACGTTCAAGTTCGACGTGAGCGCATGGGGATGGATCCACCTCGTTCTCGGCGTCGTGCTCGTATGTGTCGGCTGGGGCATTCTCAAGGGCGCCGGCTGGGCCCGTGCCACGGGTGTGCTGCTTGCCGCCATCAACCTGATCGTCAACTTCATCTGGCTGCCGTACCAGCCGGTCTGGGCGATCATCTCCATCGCCATCGACGCATTCGTGATCTGGGCCCTGTGCACGGAGAGCTCGAAGGCGGTCATCTGAGCCGCCAGGGTGCGTACGGCCATGCCGGCCCTTGCCGTGAGTGAGTGAGCGAGCGAGCGAAAGGACTGCGGTGCCGGAGGAGAACACGGAAGAGCTCGTCGCTCTTGCCACCGAGGCGTATGTCTATGGCTATCCGCTGGTCCACGACCTGTCGATGGTCGAGAACTTCATGCACACGGGCTTCGGCTCGCTGCCGCCCGCCCCCTTCAACCACTTCGCGCACGCCGGTCAACCGGCGTCCCCCGAAATGCACTTCGTGTCCGTCGGCGACGACACGGTCTACTCGATCGCCCAACTCGACCTCTCGGGCGGGCCGGTCCTGCTCCATGTCCCCGACACGGACGGCGCGTACTACGTGCTGCAGTTCGTGGACGTCTGGACCAACAACTTCGCGTACGTCGGCCGCCGCGCCACCGGTACGGAGGCCGGGGACTGGCTCGTTGCGCCGCCCGGCTGGTCGGGCAGCGTGCCCGACGGGGTGCGCGGGGTGATCGACGCACCGACCCCCGTCGTCTCCGTCATCGGCCGCAACGCCTTCAACGGCCCGGACGACATGGGGCGGGTCCGCGAGCTTCAGGCACAGCTTGCCCTCACGCATCTCGAACCGGGTACCCATCGGACGGGGCTGCCCGCGCCCGACCCCGACGTACCGGAGTCGCTGCGGTTCTTCGAGCAGCTCAGGGTCTGGATGGCCGATTTTCCGCCGTCCGCGGCCGACCAGGCGTATCAGGACCGGTTCCAGCCACTGGGGCTGCTGGAGGAGGGGCCGTCGCCGTACGTGTCCGCCGGCCCCGCCCTCGTACACGCACTGACCGAGGGCCTGGCGCGGGGCAGGGCGCGGGTGGAGGAGGCGAGCCGGCCCGTGGAGGCGGGCGGGGGCTGGGAGATGGATCCGCACCTCTTCGACTACAACCTCGACTGGCACGGCGTCGGGACCATCGACTCCCCGGAGTGGCGGATCGCGGACCGGGAGGCCTCCTATCCGGCCAGGGCGGTGGCGGCACGGAGCGGGCTGTGGGGGAACCACGGCTACGAGGCGGTGTATGCCTACACCTTCCGCGATGCCGACGGTGAGCAGCTGAACGGCGCCCGTTCCTATGTGCTGCGCTTCGAGCGGCAGCCGCCGGTCGGGGCGTTCTGGTCCGTGACCATGTACGACACGCCGGACCACCGCCTCGTCGAGAACCCGGCCGCGCGGTACTCGGTCGGTGACCGTACGCCTGGTCTCGTATACGGCGAGGACGGTTCGCTGACGATCCACATCCAGAAGGAGCGGCCGGCCGGCCCGGCCGCGGCGGCGAACTGGCTGCCCGCGCCCGGCGGGGACTTCCGGCCGGTGCTCAGGCTTTATGAGCCGGGGCCCGAGATCCTCGACGGTACGTACGAGATCCCCGCAGTCGAACGCAGCGGTGAGCGGTGAGGTGAGGCGGGCAGATGCTCGCCCCGGCCGTTGTCAGTGGCCCGGGCCACACTGGAGGCATGTGCCGCAGCATCAAGACCCTTCGCCCGCCCGCCCTCCCCGAAGAGGCCACCGAGGAGGAGATCCGGGCCGCCGCCCTGCAGTTCGTACGCAAGGTGTCCGGCTTCCGGGCTCCGGCCGCGCACAATCAGGAGGTGTTCGACCGGGCCGTCGACGAGATCGCCGAGGCGACCGCCAGGCTGCTGGACGGTCTGGAGATACGGGGCGCCGTCAGGACGCCGTAGTGGCCGTCGCGGTCGCCGGTGCCTGGGCGGCCGCCACCGCCGCCGGGCGGCGCATGACGTATGCGGCCAGGGCGCCGGCCACGAACAGGGCGAGGACCGAGACGGCCGTGCCCACCCAGGTCGCGCCGAGCCACTGGGCGCCGAAGTAGCCGAGGCCGACGCTGTAACCGGCCCAGGCCACGCCCGCCAGGGCCGACCAGGGCAGGAATTCCTTCGCCTCGCGATGCGCGGCGCCCGCGCCCAGGGAGACGACCGAGCGGCCGGCCGGGGCGAAGCGGGCAATGACGACGAGGATGCCGCCGCCCCGGGCGAGGGCGGCGCCGAGGCGTTCCTGCGCGGAGGTGAGGCGGCGGGAGCGGGCGATGGCCCGGTCCAGGCGCTCGCCGCCGCGCCAGGCCAGCCGGTACGCGACGAGGTCGCCGAGCACCGAGGCGGTGGCCGCGCACAGGATCAGGGCGAGGAGGGACGGGACCTGGGGCACCCGCTCGGCGGCGCCCGTGGCGGAGGCCGCACCTGCGACGGTCGTCGAACCGGCGGCGGCTGCCGTGGCAGCGGCGATCACCAGGACTCCGCTGGGCAGCACGGGCAGAAAGACGTCCAGGAGCACCGAGAGGGCGACCACGGCGTAGATCCATGGGCTGCCGGTCAGTGCACCCACACTCTCAAGCACCTACTACTCCCCGATTCGGAACAACGCCGCGACGTCGCAGGGGAGCGGCAGGAGCGGCAGGGCCAGCTGTACAGCGTACGCCTGACGTTCATCCGGTGATCGACAAATTGCGAGCGATGTTGGGAAGCTCACGTACACCCGGAAATGGGAAGCCCAGGTTCCGGGTGTACGTGAGGAACGGCCCGCGAGCGGAAGGGCCGTTCCCGTGCGGATCAGGCCGTTATGGCCATCGCTGCGGCTGTCACTGCAGCCGTCAGTGCGGCCGTCAGACCGCTACGGCCGGTGCCTGCTCGCGTGCGCGGTCCTCGCTGCTCTCCGCGCCGCCCCGGCTGAACAGCCGGTCCAGGGCCAGTGCGCCGGGGCCGGTGAAGACCAGCAGGAGGAACACCCAGCAGAAGACGGCCGACGGCTCGCCGCCGTTCTGCAGCGGGAAGAGCGCCTCGGGCTGGTGAACCTTGAAGTACGCGTACGCCATGGAGCCGGAGGAGATCAGGGCGGCGATACGGGTGCCCAGGCCGAGCGCCACCAGGGTGCCGCCGACGAGCTGTATGACCGCCGCGTACCACCCGGGCCAGGTTCCGGCGGGTATGGAACCGCCGCCCATCGCGCCGCCGAGGACGCCGAAGAGAGAGGCGGCGCCGTGGCAGGCGAAGAGCAGGCCTACGACGACCCGGAACAGGGCGAGGGCATAGGGCTGAGCCTGGTTCAGACGTGTATGCATGGGGGGGAGGGCTCCTTCGGTCTGGTGGGGACGTGAACCGATTGAGTGGCCCAGATTAGGGAAACCTCACCAATGCTTGCAAGTTCAACATTTGGTCGACTGGCTGAAAGCCGTCCTGCGGTTGTCGGTCAGGGGGCGGTCCAGCACCGTCTCCAGCTGCGCACCTTTCTTCGTCGCCTTGGCCTGAACCAATGTCAGCGCAGCTTTCCGGCCACTCAGGGTGAGTGTCATGAGCTGATTGCCGAACCACGGTCCGCCGGTCCTGCGCCAGTCGACCGGAGGTGTGCCCGTCCGCCCGTGCCGCGCCAGCAGCCGGCCGAGCCGCCGCCCCGCCCGGCTCCAGCCGAAGCGGAAGCCGGCCCTGAGCGGGCCGGGTATCGAGTTGTGCACAGGGGAGCAGGTCAGCTGAAGGACGCGTGCCTCGGGGGCGCCGCCGGGCACCCCGGCGGGCCATGCGGGCTCCGCGATGTACGCATGGTGCACATCGCCCGACAGTACGCATACCGTCGCCGGGGCGTCCGGACCCCGGCCCGCCTGCCGGATCAGCTCGGTCAGCTCCCGGAAGGATTCGGGGAAGGCCGCCCAATGTTCCAGGTCGGAGCGTTGGCGCAGCTTCTCGCCGAAGCGCGCCCAGCGCCCCTCGGGCCCGCCGCGCTCGCCGCGGCACAGTGCGGCGTTCCACTGCTCCGCGTCGTGGACGAGCGGCGGCAGGAGCCACGGCAGTGAGGTGCCGATCAGGAGATGGTCGTACGAACCGGGGTCGGCAAGGGCCTCCTCGCGCACCCAGCGAGCCTCATCGGCGTCGAGCATCGACCGCTGCCGCTCGTCGAGCTCGCGGGCCGCGCGGGTGTCCACCATCAGCAGCCGTACTCGGCCGAAAACACGCCGGTAGCTCCAGCGCGTACGGGTCGGTTCGGCGTCCGATTCGGCGGCGAAGCGGCGCAGCGTCTCGGTGCCGTCCGGGGTGGCGCGGATCGCGGCGTAGAGCGGGTCGGCGGCCAGTTCGGCGGGGGAGAGATTGCCGAGATGCTGATAGACCCAGTACGACATCAGTCCGCTGACGATCCGCTCGTGCCACCAGGGGGTGGCCCGGATGGCGGTGAGCCAGGCCTCACTGGTGTTCCAGTCATCTATCACGTCGTGGTCGTCGAAGATCATGCAGCTGGGGACGGTGGAGAGCAGCCAGCGCACCTCGGGGTCGCGCCACGACTCGTCGTAGAGGCAGGTGTAGTCCTCGTAGTCCGCCACCTGAGGGCCGGGCGGCTCGCGCAGATCGCGGCGTGCGGCGAGGCGGCGGCGGGTCGCCTGCGATGTCTCGTCCGCGTAGACCTGGTCGCCCAGGAGCAGCAGTACGTCGGGGCGTTCCGCGTCGGGGTCGCCGGCGAGATGGGCGGCAAGGGTGTCGAGGGCGTCCGGGCCGGCCGGGTCAGGTCTGTGCGTGTGGTGTCCGGGGGTGGGGGAGAGGTGCCGATCGCCGCCGGGGGGAGCCGCCCAGCGGCAGGAGCCGAAGGTGGCCCGTACGGTCCGGTGGTCCGTCTTCTCGGCCAGGGGCGGGGTGGCGATGGTGCTCGGAGGGAAGCGGGAGTTCTCGGGCGGCCACACCTGTCGCTCGTCGAGCAGCACCTCGTACGCCGTCGTCGAGCCCGGCGTCAGGCCCGTCACCACGACCAGCGCGTAGTGGTGACCGGCGACCGCGAACGTACGGGAGGAGCCCGACGCGCCGTCCGCGCACCGGACTTCGGCCGTGCACGGACGGTCGGCCTCGACCCAGACGGTCGCGGTCGAGGCGGCCTCCCAGTCGACGTACCGCAGCAGTGGTCCCAGCCGGAGCCCGGCCATGGTGTGCCTCCTCGCGTCGTCCCGGTGTACGGGTACGGAGCCGTGCGGCGTGCACGGCTCCGTACGGTACGGAACGACGGGGGAGGGCGGGGCGGTTCCGCTCAGCGGCCCCCGGCTCTTCGGCGAGGGGCCGGGACGCGGTGTCCGGCGCGGTCTTCGCCGTGTCGTCCAGCAGTCATTCGGCAGTCATTCAGCAGCCGTTCAGGACGGACTGCAGGGCGCTCTTCTCGGCCGAGTCGACGCTCAGGTTGTAGTAGTGCTTCACATGCACCCAGGCGCGCACGTACGTGCACTGGTACGCGGTGCGCGAGGGCAGCCAAGTGGCCGGGTCCTGGTCGCCCTTGGACTGGTTGACATTGTCGGTGACCGCGATGAGCTGCGGGCGCGTCAGATCGTTGGCGTACGCCTGCCGTTGGGCGGTCGTCCAGCTGCTGGCGCCCGAGCGCCAGGCCTCGGCGAGCGGGACCATGTGGTCGATGTCCAGATCGGATGCGGCGGTCCAGGTGGCGCCGTCGTACTCCGAGTACCAACTGCCGCTGACGGCAGCGCAGCTGGAGTCCTGCGTCACATTGGTGCCGTCCCGCTCGAGGACGACCTCGCGGGTGTTGCAGGCGCCCGACTGGGTGATCCAGTGCGGGAACTTGTCGCGGCTGTAGCCGGTCGACGAGCCCTCCGCGGAAACGGTCAGCTCGCTCAGATAGGTACGGGCGGTCGATGCCGAGACCGGGGTGGGCATGGCCGCCTGGGCGGTGGGGGCGGTGAGCAGTCCGGTGGTTGCGGCGAGGGCGGCGGATGCGGCGACGACAGCGATGCGACGCGCGTAGACACCTGACATGCGAACTCCCTTGATGTGGGGGGACCTTGGACGGGTGACCCGTGGGGCCCGGCCATCGTGGCGGCGCCAGGTTTCCGTGGGGTGGGCGCCAGGTAACAGAGTGGCGACATGGGCACGTCACATCAAGAGTTCTGACGAACAGGCCTGGAGTGTGGGGCGTACGTCCGCATCTGCGCGGGCGTACGTGCTGACGCACCGGCAATCAGACAGCACCGTGGGCCGATTCGCGCAGGTGGTCCGATCCGGGCCGGTCGTAGGGTTACGGCGTGCTGCTACCGGTCAACATCACGCTCGGGGTCGTCCTCGCCCTGCTGCTCGCGGCGGCGGCCACCGTCGCCGCCCTGGCCTCGCTCGGCCGGTCGCGCGAGATCCTGCTGGCCGGGCTGCGGGCCGCGGTCCAACTCGCCGCCGTTTCCCTGCTCATCGGCTGGGTGGTCCGTTCGCTGCCGCCGCTGCTCGCGTTCCTGGCGCTGATGTACGCCGTGGCGGTACGGACCGCGGGCCGCCGGATCACCCGCAATCGCACCTGGTGGTGGACGGCTCTGCCGATCGGGGCGGGGGTTGCTCCGGTGGTCGCCCTGCTGCTGCTCACCGGACTCGTCCCGGTCCGGGGCATCGCGCTGATCCCGGTGACCGGCATCCTCATCGGGGGTGCGCTGACCGCGACCGTGCTCGGTGGGCGGCGGGCCCTGGACGAGTTGACGACCCGGCGCGGGGAGGTGGAGGCGGGTATGGCGCTCGGGCTGCTCGACCGTGACGCGAGGCTGGAGATCGCCCGGCCCGCGGCGGCGGACGCGCTGCTGCCGGGGCTGGATCAGACGCGGACGGTGGGGCTCGTCACGCTGCCGGGTGCCTTTGTGGGCATGCTGCTGGGCGGCGCCTCACCGGTCCAGGCGGGGGCCGTGCAGCTGTTCGTACTGGTGGCGCTGATGGCCGTACAGGCGGTGGCCGTCACGACCGTGCTCGAACTGGTGGCACGGGGGCGGCTGCACCGGGACTGAGGCCCGCCGGGGCGCGGTGCAGGCGCGATCGCGTGGGGACCGAGGCCCGTCGGGAGCCGGCTATCGCGCGCTGATGTGCAGCCGGATCGAACCGTCGGCCGCCGCCTCCACCCGGAGCTGCGTCAGGTCCTCGACGTGCGCGTCGGGGGAGAGCGCTGCGGCCCGCGGGCCGATGCCCACCACGCGCATGCCCGCCGCCCGGCCCGCCGCGATGCCAGCCTCCGAGTCCTCGAAGACGACACAGTCCGCCGGGGCGAAGCCCAGCTCGGCCGCTCCCTTGAGGAAGCCCTCGGGGTCCGGCTTGCTGGCGCCGACGCTCTCGGCGGTGACGCGGGTGACCGGCATCCGCAGGCCGGACGCGGTCATCCGGGTCCGGGCCAGCGCCTCGTCGGCCGAGGTGACCAGGGCGTGCGGGAGCCCGGCGATCGCGTCCATGAAGGCGGGTGCACCGGCGATCGGGACGACGCCGTCGGTGTCGGCGGTCTCCTCGGCGAGCATCACCCGGTTGTCCGCGTAGTTCTGCTCCATCGGACGGTCCGGGAGGAGCACCGCCATGGTGGCGTACCCCTGCCGTCCGTGAACCACCTTGAGCGCGGCCTCCGGGTCGAGTCCCTCCCGCAGTGCCCAGCGCCGCCAGCAGCGCTCCACGACGGCGTCGGAGTTCACGAGGGTGCCGTCCATGTCCAGGAGGAGGGCGCGGGCTGTGAGGACGGTGGCCGGCATGGGCGGGCTCCAGAGCGCGGGAAGAGGCGATGACGCAGGAAAGAGAACAAGCAGCCTCGCCCGCCGGTCAGGGGGTGGCGGGCGGAGGCTACTTTGTTCCATCACGATACAAAAACATGTCCGGGAAAGCCAATCCCGTCCCGGGCGGGGCTGTCGGGCCGGGTGGTCAGGAGCGTTCCCGGCCCGTCGTCTCCGCCTCCAGCGCGCGGCGCGTGTTGGGTCCGTACACCCCCGATGGGTCGCCCTCGATGGACTTGTACGACTGGTAGACGCTTACGGCGTGCTCGACCTGGCCCGTGAAGTCGCCGTCGTCCCGCCCGTGGAACAGCCAGATCTCCTCCAGTCGGCGTTGCGGCTCGGCCACCGCGGGCCCCTGGTCGCCGCGGCGCAGCGTGGGACCGGTCAGCGAGGCGGGCGGTGCGGCCGACGCGGGGCGGCTCGCGTGCGGCGCCCGTCCCCGCAGGTGCCGGCCGGTCCCGCTCGGCAGGCCATAACCGTGCGGAACGGCCAGGATGGGGATGTAGCGGACCCGAGGAGATGTTCTATGGCCCAGCACCTGAGCCCCCCGGCCCCGGCCCCGGCCCCCGGTGAGTACCGCTCCACGCGGTCGGTCATGGTGGCCATCGGTGCGCTGCTTCTCGGCATGCTTCTGGCCGCACTCGACCAGACCATCGTCTCCACGGCGCTGCCGACCATCGTCAGCGACCTCGGCGGTCTGGAACATCTCTCCTGGGTGGTCACGGCCTATCTGCTGGCGTCGACCGCCGCGACCCCGCTCTGGGGCAAGCTCGGCGACCAGTACGGACGCAAGAAGCTCTTCCAGGCCGCCATCGTCATCTTCCTCATCGGCTCGGCGCTCTGCGGCTTCGCCCAGAACATGCCGCAGCTCATCGGCTTCCGGGCCCTTCAGGGTCTCGGCGGCGGCGGCCTCATCGTGCTCTCGATGGCGATCGTCGGCGATCTCGTCGCGCCGCGCGAACGAGGCAAGTACCAGGGCCTGTTCGGTGCGGTCTTCGGTGCGACGAGCGTCCTCGGGCCGCTCCTCGGCGGTCTCTTCACCGAGCACCTCAGCTGGCGCTGGGTCTTCTACATCAACCTGCCGATCGGCGTCGTCGCTCTCCTCGTGATCGCCGCCGTGCTGCACATCCCGGTCCGCCGGACGCAGCACGCCATCGACTACCTCGGCACCTTCCTCATCGCCTCCGTCGCCACCTGTCTGGTCCTCGTCGCCTCGCTCGGCGGCACCACCTGGGCCTGGGACTCGGCACAGATCATCGGTCTCGCCGTCCTGAGCGTGCTGCTGCTGATCGCCTTCGTGCACGTGGAGAGCCGGGCCGCGGAGCCCGTCATTCCGCTGAAGCTGTTCCGGATCAGGACGTTCACCCTCGTCGCCGTCATCAGCTTTGTCGTCGGTTTCGCGATGTTCGGCGCGATGACCTATCTGCCGACCTTCCTGCAGGTGGTGCACAACATCACGCCGACGATGTCCGGTGTGCACATGCTCCCGATGGTGCTCGGTCTGCTCATCACCTCGACCGTGTCCGGGCAGATCGTCAGCCGCACCGGCCGCTGGAAGGTCTTCCCGATCGCGGGCACCGGCATCACCGCGATCGGACTGCAGCTCCTGCACCGGCTCACGGAGACCAGCAGCACCTGGGAGATGAGCATCTACTTCTTCGTCTTCGGTGCCGGGCTCGGCCTGGTGATGCAGGTCCTGGTGCTGGTCGTGCAGAACGCCGTCACGTACGAGGATCTCGGTGTCGCCACGTCCGGAGCCACCTTCTTCCGCTCCATCGGCGCCTCGTTCGGTGTCGCGGTCTTCGGCACGATCTTCACGAACCGGCTCACCGACAAGCTGGCCGCGGCACTCACCGGCCGCCCCATGCCCCCCGGGGTCAGTGCCGAGGGGCTGGCCGCCGACCCGCGTGCCATCGGCCAGCTGCCGCCCGCGCTGCGGCCCTCGGTGCTCCACGCGTACTCGACCTCGATCACCGATGTGTTCCTGTACGCGGCACCCGTCGTCCTGGTCGCCTTCGTCTTCGCCTGGTTCCTCAAGGAGGACAGGCTGCGCGGCTCGGTGACCGCCCCGGAGCCCAGCGAGACCCTGGCGTCGAACCCGGTCGAGCGGTCGTCGTACGACGAATGCGCCCGGGCCCTCTCGGTGCTCGCCACCCGCGCGGGGCGCCGCGAGGTCTACGAGAAGATCACCAAGAGGGCGGGGTACGACCTGCTGCCCGCGGCGAGCTGGATGGTGCTGCGCATAGCACGGCACGGCACGGTCGAACCGGCCATGCTCGCCGAGGCCGCCCCGGTGCCGCTGCGGGTGGTCAGCGAGGCGGCGCGGCAGCTGGAGGAGCGCGGACTCGTCCGGCGCGAGGGCGTACAGCTGGTGCTCACCGAGGCCGGTTCGGAAGTGGTGGTGAAGCTCGCGCGGGCCCGTGAGGAGTCGATGGCCGAGCTGCTGGGCGACTGGTGGGGGCCGGAACGGCCGACGGACCTGGTCAGACTCGTGGCGGAGCTGACCGCCGAGACGAACGGTTCGAGCAAGGAACGGCCGCACAGCCCCGAGCCGAGGCGGGACCACGCGGCCGGACCCGGGGGAGCCGCCTCGCGGACACCTCCCGGAGCTCCTTGGTGAATGCTAGAGCTCCTTGGCGAACCAGTGCTCCGCGTACTGCCGCCGGTGGAATGCCGGAACCTCCCGATAGCCGTACTTGGCGTACAGCCCCCGTGCCTCGACCAGGTCATTGCGGGTGTCGAGCCTGACCGTGCGTATACCGAAGGCGCGCGCCGCGCTCTCGACGGCCGCCAGGAGCAGCCCGCCGCCGCCCGTACCGCGGTATTCGGGGCGTACGTACACCCGGGTCAGCTCCGCGATGTCCGCGTCCACCACCATCAGCCCGGCGCAGGCCGCCGGCTTCCCCTCGAACCGGCCGACGACGAACTCACCGGTGGGCGGGAGGAGGCGGTCGGCGCCGTCGTCGGTGAGCCCCTCGTCGATCTCCCCGGCGGTCGCGGGCCGTCCCCAGTAGCGGCTGGCGACCTCGTCGTAATAGTTGCGACGCAGCAGCGCGGCGTCGGGGGAGTCGACGGGTTCGGGGGCCATGGTCCAGGTCATGGCGGTCATTTTGACTTGGTCATGATCGCAGGAGCAAACGGATTGGCCGGCTCGGTCAGGAGGAACGAACGGATCGGTGGAGACGGCGCTTCACTCCACATGCAAGCGTTCGGATTATGGCAAGCGCCCCGGCGCTCACCTCAGCGGTGGCGGAACCGTGACCGGCGGCGGAGGCACCACCGGCCGGCGCCGTCGGGCCCGCAGCACCAGCAGCACCACCGCAGCCGCCAACAGCACGGCCCCGAGCAGCGACAGCACCCAGGCGGGGACGCCGCCCACGGTCAGCAGCCGGTCCGTGTACACCATGGTCCGGTACGGGGTGTCGGCCCCGGCCGCGCGCAGTTCATGATCGCCGTCGATCTGCTCCGGGTGCGGGAACGACTGCTCGATCGCGGTGACGAACACCGGCTTCCCGCCCGTCACCGCCTCCAGCGCCCCGGTGTCGTCCCCTGCCGACCGGGGGTCGACCCTGCCCGCGTACGTCACGTGCGGAGCATTGCCGCCGATCGCGTCGCGCGGCTCCATCCGGTGCGCCGCCAGGACGTACAGGCCCAGTTGCTGCGGCGTCGAGGCGAGCTTCGACAGCCGCATCGGGTAGACCAGCCGGTCGCTGGCGAAGCGCAGTCGCAGCGGATCGAGGTCGCCGCCGAGCGGACTGTTCCTGTCCCGGGGAGCGAGGCGGATCGCGACGTACTCCCACTTCTGGTCGACATAGGGCTTCAGCGCCGTCGCCAGCCGGCCGGGCAGCTCGAAGCCGTTGTCCCGCAGCCATTTCTGCAGCGCCTCGGGGTCGGTCGCGGCCAGTCGCGCCACATCGAACGGGCCGAGCCGCTCCCGGCCGACCACCTGGACCGGCGGGGCACCGGGCAAAGGATCGCCGACCCGGCCCGCGCCGTCGCCCGAACCGGCGAACGGCCAGTCGTCGGAGCGCGGCCAGAAGTAGTGCCTGGTCGCCTGCACCGGCGCGGTGAGGGTGGCGAGCTCGGAGAAGAGCGACGGATCACCGAGCTCCACCGTCGCCCGGTGCGGCACCGGCATGATCCAGGCCGCCTCGGGGGCGTTCCCGCGGACCGTGAGCCGCATGACGATCTGCTCGGTACGGCCGTCCCAGTCCACCACCGACGTCTCCCGGTCGACCGAGACCTGGGTCGCCCTGCTCGGGACCATCGCCCCGCAGCCACAGGCGTACGCCGGGCTGATCAGCGATCCCAGCTGCAGCGACACCAGCATCAGCAGCAGTGACAGCGCACGCACCACCCACGCACGCCCCTCAGCTCGCACACTCGGCTTCCCCCCTGCGCACCGCATGTCCCGTCTTCCTTCCCCGCGATCGATGAACACGGGAGAGGACGTGGGAACCACCGGTCCGGTTCCGGTTCCGTGGCCCGGTCCGATCGGTCCTTCGGTCATCCTTTCGGAAAAAAGGCGGCTGACAGTCAGGTGAAGAAGGGGTTGATTGTGTCTATCTCATAGCGCAATGCGAAGGTTTCACAGCACGCCCAGGTCGAGGGACGGGCACAGAAACGGCGGGAGGGTCGGCGCAGCGTGGCGAATGCGGAGCACAGTGTGCGCGGAAATGCGGCGACGGGGGCGAGGACCGAGGCTGCCCGGGCTCTGCTCTGGCTGGTTGTGGCCGCACTGGCCGTACGGCAGATGGCGGTGGTGCTGCGGCAGCCGCCGGGCGAACGGCTCACCGATCTGGAGACCTGGATCGGTGAGAACGGTGTCCTGCATGTGACGGGCTCGCTGTACGACAGCGACCGGTTCACCGGCACCCCGTTCGCCGGCCTGGTGCTGAAGCCACTGACCCGGACCGCGGAACAGAGCCTGGGCGTCGCCTGGACCTTCGGCTCGCTGCTGCTCGTCGCCGCCCTCGGCATCGTCGCCGCCCGCGCGCTGCCGAGCCCGGTCACCCGCCGCACCTCACTGCTGGCCGCCCCCGTCGCGATCAGCCTGCTGATGCTCTCCCTGCCGGTCCGTAACGCACTCCACCTGGGACAGACCAGCATCCTTCCGGTCCTGCTGGTGCTGCTGGCCTGTTTCGCGGTCCGCGGGGAACGCGTCTCGGGCCTCCTGATCGGGCTCGCGGCCGCGCTCCAGCCGACGGTGCTGCTCTTCGCGGTCCTGCTCTGGCTCACCGGCCGCCGGCAGGCGGCGGTGACCGGCGGTGCCGCGTTCGCCGCCTGCACCGCACTGGCCTGGGCCGCGATGCCGCACGACTCGTGGACCTACTGGGTGCACCATGTCGCGGGCTCCGGGCTCGGCGACAACGCGGACAGCCTGGCCAACCAGTCCCTGCACGGCGCGCTGCTCCGATTCGGCCTGGAGGGCCCGCTCGAGATCGCGCTGTTCGTGGTCCTGGCGGCCGCCGTCTGCTATCTCGGACTGCGCCGCGCCGTACGGTACGCGCGCGACGGGCAGCTGCTGCTCGCCGTCGCCGTGACCGGCTGCGTCGCCGTCGCGGTCTCACCGACCGCCTGGCAGCACCAACTGCTGTGGGTGCTGCTCGCCGTGGTCGGCCGGGTCGGCAAGCGGGCCTCCGACCGGCTGGTGTGGCCGGCGGTCGTGGTGCTCGTGCTCACGCTGCCGGGGAAGACGCTGCTGCCGAACATGGCGGTGGTCTTCCCCGTACGCGACAACGTGCTGCTGATCGCGGCGCTCGGCGCGGCCTGCGTCGCACCGTTCCTGCCGCGCACCTCGCCGTACTGGCAACAGCCGATCCCCACGGACCGCGCGGCACCGGTCGCGGCCCGCTGGAGCCGCATCCCCCTGCTGCCGTTCTGGCGGCGGGTGCTCAGCCGTCCCAATCTGCTGCTGGAACTGCTCCTGATCAGGGTCGTGTACTCCGCGTACGCACATGTCAGGCTCGCGGCGACGGCCGGCCGTGCCACCGCCGAACACCACGGCCGCCAGGTCCACTCCCTCGAACAGTGGCTGCACATCGACATCGAGCACTGGGCCAATCACGCGGTTGTCGAGGTCGCCTGGCTGAGGGACTTCTTCGACTACTACTACTCGACGTTCCACTTCATCGTGCCGCTGACGATCCTCGGTGTGCTGTACGTACGACGCCCCGCGGACTACCGCTGGGTCCGCAGCTCCATCGGCTTCGCCACGCTCCTCGCGCTGGTCGGGTTCTGGCTCTACCCGCTGGCCCCGCCGCGTTTGATGCCGGGGCTCGGCTTCATCGACACGGTCCATGGCGTCCAGGACTTCGCGAAGCCGGACTACGGAACGCTGACCTCGATGACCAATCAGTACGCGGCGATGCCCTCGTTGCACTTCGGCTGGTCGCTCTGGTGCGGTGTGGTCATCGTCATGCTGGCCCCGAAGATGTGGATGAAGGCGCTGGGGCTGCTGCACCCGCTGTTCACGGTCTCCGCGATCGTGGCCACGGCCAATCACTGGGTGCTGGACGCGGTGGGCGGCGCGGCCGTCGTCGCGCTGGGCTTCGGGCTGACGTACGTACTGTCGGGGCCGCGGAGGCTGCAGCTGCCGGCCGTGCCCGCGGCGGCGAAGCCGAAGGACGGGATCGCGGTGCCGGTGCCGGTCCCGAGGCCTGCCGACGATGCGGTGGGCAGCAAGCAGCACTAGGGTCAGTCCGTCGCGCGGAGCCCGTGAGGGGCCGAAGGGGTGCCGGGACGAGCACATCGTCCCGGCACCCCTTCGGCGTGGATCGCCGCCTGACCAGCATCCGCCCATCGGCCCGGGTCCGCCACTCGAACGGCTCAGGGGCCGGTCGTCCCGAGGACCCAGGTGGCGAGGGACAGCGTGGCCATGGACACCACTGTCGAGGCCACCACGGAGTTGCGGGCCACGCGGGTGTCCAGGCCGTACTGCTGGGCGTAGATGAAGGCGTTCTGAGCGGTCGGCAGCGCGGAACAGAGCACGACGGCCAGCAACTGGTGGTCCGGCAGATGCAGCAGCGGGCCGCCGACGACGAAGGCGATCAGGGGCTGGACCAACGTCTTGAGAGCGACGGCCACAACGACCTCCGCCCGCCCCGCGCGTTCACTGCCCTGCGCATGCTTCGTCGTCGGACTGTCGGCCGCCGGGCGGCCGTTCAGGGAAAGGCCCAGCGTGATCAGGGCCGTCGGCACGGCGGCGGCCCCGAGCAGGTCGCAGGAGTGGGCGAGGGCGTGCGGCAGCCGCAGTCCGAGCGCGGAGACGACGACACCCAGCAACGAGGCCATGATGATGGGGTTGCGGACCGGCATGGTCAGCATCCGCCGGACCACGACGCCCTTTCCGGAACCCGTCCCCGTCCCCGTGTCCAGCAGCGTCAGGATCACCGGGGAGACCAACAGCACCTGGAACAGGATGATCTGGGCGACGAACGACGCGTCACCGAGCACCTGGACCGCCACCGGAATACCGAGATTGGCGGAGTTGACGTAGCCGGACGCCATGCTGCCGATCGCCCGGTCGGCGGTGCCCCGGCCGAAGAGCCGTCCGGCCGCCACGAAGCCGAGCCCGCAGACCAGCGCCGTACCCGCCGCGAACGCCACCATCGAGGAGTTGGCGAAGGCGTCCAACCGGGCCCCGGAGACCATGGTGAACAGGGCGGCGGGCATGGCCACATGGAAGACGAACCGGCCGAGCACGGCTTCCGCCTGTTCGCCGAGGAGACCGCTGCGGCCGACCGCGTAACCGATGGCGGTGAGCGTCCAGATGGGGGCGAAGGCGGAGAGCAGGGCGTGCATGACCGCCATGATCCTCGCGCTGCTGTGTGTGTCCCGCGCGGGGGTTCGGACGCGGCGGACGGGGATGCGGGGTTCTGCCGGTACGGACGGCGGGGGCCGGGGCGTGAGGGGGTGGCCCCCGCCGTCCGGAACTTCCGGAAGCGGTCAGCTCCCGGCGGTACCGACACCCGCGGCGCTCGCGGTGCTTGCGGTGGTACTGACCTGAAGCTGCTTGATCCCGTTGAGCCATGCCGAGCGCAGCCGCCGCGGGTCGCCGACCAGCCGCAGGTCCGGCAGCACATCCGCGATCGCGTTGAAGATCAGGTTGATCTCCATCACGGCAAGGGACTTGCCGAGGCAGAAGTGCGGACCGCCCCCGCCGAAGCCGAGGTGGGGGTTGGGATCGCGGGAGATGTCGAAGGTCTCCGGGTTCTCGAAGACCTCGGGGTCGTTATTGGCCGAGGAGTAGAACAGCCCGACCCTGTCGCCCTTCTTGATCTGCTGCCCGCCCAGTTCGAGGTCCTGGGTGGCGGTCCGCTGGAAGGAGACCACGGGGGTGGCCCAGCGGACGATCTCCTCGGCGGTCGTATCCGGCCGCTCGCGCTTGTAGAGCTCCCACTGACCGGGGTGGGTGAGGAAGGCGTGCATGCCGTGGCTGATGGCGTTACGGGTGGTCTCGTTCCCGGCGACGGCGAGCAGGATCACGAAGAATCCGAACTCGTCGGAGGAGAGGTTCCCTTCGCCCTCCGCGGCGACCAGCTGGGAGACGATGTCCTTGGCCGGGCACTCCTTGCGGGCGGCCGCGAGATTCATCGAGTACGAGACGATCTCCATGGCAGCCTCGGTGCCGACCTCCTCGGTGATCGCGTACTCGGGATCGTCGTACGCGGCCATCTTGTTGGACCAGTCGAAGATCCTGGACCGGTCCTCCTGCGGTACGCCGATGAGTTCGGCGATGGCCTGGAGCGGCAGTTCGACGGCGACATTGGTGACGAAGTCGAACGAACCGTCGTCGTCCGCACCGGCGAGAGCGGTCTCGACGATCGAGCGGGCGCGGCTGCGAAGGGCCTGCTCCAGGGAGCGTACGGCCCGGGGCGTGAAGCCCCGCTGGACGATCTGGCGGACCCGGGTGTGCTCGGGCGGGTCCATGTTCAGCATGATCAGCTTCTGGACCTCGATCTGGTCGCGGCTGATCGACTCGTTGAACCGGATGACCGCGGTGTTGGTGTTCGAGGAGAACAGTTCGGGGTGGGTGGAGACGTGCTTGACGTCCGCGTGCCGGGTGACGACCCAGTAGCCCTCGTCGTCGAAACCGGAGATACCGGCCGGTTGGGTGCACCACCAGACCGGTGCGGTCTGCCGCATCTGTGTGAACTCCGGGTGCGGAATGCGGGCTTGGAGCAGATCGGGGTCGGTGAAGTCGAACCCTTCGGGCAGATGGGGGCAGGGCATCGGCAACTCCAGGTCGGGCCGAGAGTCGCCCGAACGATGTCTGACGACCCATCAGAAGTTGCCCGAAAGGTAGTAACGAGTTCTACAACTGGCAAGAGGGGTGGCCCGATCTGTTGCGTGAAGACTGGGTGAGGCAGGTATGAAGCGGGCGCAAGGTGCGTGCAAGACCCTTGCGTACCGGGGGTAAGCCTCATAAGACTGCTTGCAGAACTAGAACGCGTACTAGTTCCCTCCGCGGGCGCCGGGACGCCCCTGCGGAGTGCGAGGAGAGGACGAGCTCATGGCCGCGGAACCCGTCATCGTCGAAGCCGTACGCACCCCCATCGGCAAGCGCGGAGGCGCGCTCGCCAATCTGCATCCCGCCTATCTGCTGGGCGAGACCTACCGAGAACTCCTCGGCCGCACCGGCATCCACGCCGACTGCGTAGAACAGATCGTCGGCGGTACGGTCACCCACGCCGGCGAACAGTCCATGAACCCGGCCCGCAACGCCTGGCTCACCGTGGGACTTCCGTACGAGACCGCCGCCACCACCGTGGACTGTCAGTGCGGCTCCTCGCAGCAGGCCTCCCACATGGTCGCCAACATGGTCGCGGCCGGAGTGATCGACATCGGCATCAGCTGCGGTGTCGAGGCCATGTCGCGGGTGCCGCTGGGCAGCGGCTCCAAGCACGGACCGGGCAAGCCCTGGCCCGACGAGTGGAACGTCGACCTGCCCAACCAGTTCGAGGCCGCCGAGCGCATCGCCCGCAACCGGGGCCTCACCCGGGAGAACGTCGACTCGCTCGGCCTCATCTCGCAGGAGCGGGCCGCCGTCGCCTGGGCCGAGGAACGGTTCAAACGGGAGACGTACGCGGTCCAGGTGCCGACCACCGAGGAGGAGCAGGCGGCCGGGCAGGGCATGTGGCGTCTGGTCGACCGGGACGAAGGGCTGCGGGACACCACGATGGAGGGGCTCGGCCGGCTCAAGCCGGTCATGCCCACCGCGATCCACACCGCGGGCAACTCCTCGCAGATATCCGACGGCGCCTGCGCGATCATGTGGGCGTCCAAGCGGATGGCGCGCGCGCTCAAGCTCAAGCCGCGCGCCCGGATCGTCGCGCAGGCGCTGGTCGGCGCCGACCCGCACTTCCACCTCGACGGACCGATCGACGCCACCCGCGCGGTGCTCGGCAAGGCCGGGATGTCGCTCAAGGACATCGACATCGTCGAGCTCAACGAGGCTTTCGCATCAGTGGTGTTGAGCTGGGCCCAGGTCTTCGGGCAGGACCTCGAAAAGGTCAACGTCAACGGCGGAGCCATCGCGCTCGGCCACCCGGTGGGTGCCACCGGGGCCCGGCTGATCACCACGGCCCTGCACGAACTGGAGCGCCGGGACAAGGAGTTCGCGCTGATCACGATGTGCGCGGGCGGCGCGCTGGCGACGGGCACGATCATCCAGCGGCTGTAACGCGGCGCCGTGGAGGAAGACCCCCGGCCGGGGGTGTTGTCAGATGTACCTCCGGCCGGGGGCCACGCCGATACCGGCGCCGCGCGCGGCTGCATGGCGTCGTGGTCATGGACGACAACATCCCTACGGCCCAAACGAGTTGGAACACGCGACGCCGCGCCGCCCGCCGCGGTCTTGCGGCCGCCACCGTGGTGGTCCTCGCCGCACTCGGCACCGCACCGGCCGCGGCCCGACAGCCCACCGGCGTGCCCGGGTCACCCCACTCGGCCGCGGCGCACGGCAGAGGGGCCCTCCTGGACATCACTCCCGTGGCCGACCTCAGCCGTGCCGACGTCGCCCGCTTCCTCGCCTCCGGAGGGATGGACACCGGCACCGTCCGCCACGGCCTGCGGGCCTACCGCCTCACCTACCGCACCCTCACCCCGCAGGGCACACCCACCACCGCCACCGGCCTCCTTGCCCTCCCCGGGGGCGGCCCGCACCGCCTGGACCTGGTCTCCGACACTCACGGCACGATGGCCCACCGCGACTACGCGCCCTCCGTCGGCGAGGACTTCGGCCGCTTCGCCCCCTACCTCCACGCTTCGGCGGGCCGCGCCGTCGCCGCCCCCGACTACCTGGGCCTCGGCAAGGGCCCGGGCCGCCACCCGTACATGGACACCAAGTCCTCCGTCACGGCCTCCGCCGACATGCTGCGGGCCTCCCGCACCGCAGCGCTGCGCCTGGACCGCCCGCTCACCGGCGATGTGTACGCAAGCGGCTTCTCCCAGGGCGGCCAGGTCGCGATGGCCCTGGGCAGGGCCATCGGCAACGGCGTCGACCGGCACTTCAGGCTCCGGGCCCTCGCCCCCGTCTCGGGGCCGTACGACATCGAGCACGTCGAGACACCCGGCCTGTTCGACGGCAGCGTCAACGACACCAGCGGCATCTTCTACATGACGTACTTCCTCACCGCGCAGAACAGGCTCCACCCGCTCTACAGGGACGCCTCCGAAGCGTTCCGGAAGCCGTACGCGGGAATCGTCGACGACCTCTTCGACAGCAACCACACCGAGGAGCAGATCATCCCGGCGCTGCCCGCGACGCTGAAGGAGCCGCTCACCGACGACTACTACCGGCAGGTCCAGCACCCCACCGGCGCCCTGCTGGCCGCGGTGCGCGCCCAGGACGGCAGCTGCGCCTGGAAGCCGGACGTTCCCGTGCGCCTCTACTCCTCGTCCGGCGACACCGACGTACCGATCGCCAACGCCCGCAACTGCGCCGCCGATCTGGCCGCACACGGCGTCGGGGCCCCGGTGATCGACCAGGGTTCGACCGGCCACAACGCCACGTACATGAAGTCGGGACCGCAGATCGTGCACTGGTTCGACACGGTCGCCGCGCGGCGCTGAACCCGGTACCACCGGGGGTGGATCCGGCCGGTCTCCCGGCCGGATCCATGCCGCCCGGGCGACGGACGGACGTGCCCGCTCAGTACGGCACGTGGGTGGGGAAGGTGGCGGTGGGGCTGAACAGCGCGGCGTACCCCTCCTCGTGCTGGCGGCGGTGCCGCCCGGACCGGCTCACCTCGGTGATCGGGGTCGCGAGCGTGAGCAGTCCGTCGTTGGCGAGTTCCTGCACGCGCATCAGCAGCGCCCTCACATCCAGACCGAGTTCGGCGGCGACCGTCTGTACGTCGAGGCCGGACTCCCAGCTCCACAGCAGTACGGAGTCCATGCTGGGTGACCAGATGGCCGTGTTCTCCACCTCGACGGGCGGCATCGGAGGCGGGGGCGGGGCGGGGGCCGGCGGTGGCGTGTCCAGTGGCGGAGCGATCATCTCTTCGCGCGGGTGCGGCAAGGGGATCTCGGGTGCTGAAGGGGGTTCGGCCGGCGTTTCCCGCGCCGATTGCGGGGGCCGGCTCAGGAGTTCCTCGGCGAGGGACCGTGCGTCACTGCGGCCCACCGTGCGTCGCGCCAGTCGCACTTCGCGTTCGTTCAGGCCCATCATGTCCGCGATCGAGCCGTCGTCGCCGACCGTGACGGCGAACGCCGCAAGCGTTCTGCTCCGCTCCGCCTGCGCCTCGTCCAGCAACGCCTGTGCGTGACGCATGCGTTCGTCGCTGGCGCAGAATGCTTCCGCCAGTATGGCGTTCCGATCCCAGAAATCTCGAGGTTCCACGTACGTGACAACGCTCCGGCGGCTCACGGGAACGGATGCCTAACCAAAATGCACCTAAATGGACCAACGGGTTATTAAGCTGGCCAAGTTATATGAAGTAGGCCATGAATTAGTTGTTGACCGTGCCAGGGTGTGGCGAAGGCCCCGACCGGTGGTCGGGGCCTTCGTGTGAGCTCAAGGTGTGTCGGCTCAGTACCAGTGGTTGGTCTGCCAGAACGACCAGGCGGCGCACGGGCTGCCGTAGCGGGAGTTCATGTAGTCCATGCCCCACTTGATCTGGGTCGTGGGGTTGGTCTTCCAGTCGGAGCCGGCGGAGGCCATCTTCGAGCCGGGCAGGGCCTGGACGAGGCCGTAGGCGCCGGACGAGGCGTTGGTCGCGCTGGGGTTCCAACCGCTCTCGTGCTGGACGATGTTGCTGAAGCACTGGAACTGCGCGGCGCTGCCGATCATCGACTTCGCCGTGTCCTGTGCGCTCGCCGCGACGCCGGTCGGCGCGGAGGCCGGTGCGGCCATGGCCGGGGTGACGCCGAGGCCCAGGCCGGTGGCGCCGAGGAGTACGGCGGTGCCGGCGACGGTGGACTTGCGGCGGGCGGTGCGGGGCAGGGCGAGGATGTTACGGGCGAACGACACGGGAGTCCTGACGTCGGGTACGGGGGAGTCGCGGGCCGATCCGGATGGTGCGGTGGTGCGGGTGGATCGGTCTCGTCCGACCGCGGTCCGTTTCGGTGGACCAAGCGGTGCTCGGCGACGTGCTCCAGTGTTAGCGGCGACGTTCAGCCGTGGCAATGACCCCTGATACGACCCCGCATCGCACCCGGAGTCGAAGGTCCCGAACCAGTCGAATCACCCCAAAGGCGTCACAGCAGGTCGGAGGGGATATGGGGTGGTCTGTACGGGGCCGGGGCGGCTACTACCCCGGGCCGTGGAGGACCAAGGCCCTGTGGGAGTCCTCACTCGCCGGGGACGTCGAATGTGACCTGGGCCTCGAAGGCGGCGCGGCGCGTGGCCCGGCGCAGCGCCTTCAGCAGCGTCGCGCCGATGGTCAGGGTCAGCACCAGGGTGAGCACGGCCCGGCCCAGATCCCAGCCGAGCGACGTGGCCGTGCAGTACGCGAGGAAGCGGACCAGGTTCTCCGACAGGGGGTCACCCGGGTGGAAGGAGATCCCCGAGCCGAGCCCGGGCACGATCGTCCAGCCGTACAGGTTCATCACCGTGCCGTACGCGAACGCCGCCACGAACCCGTACACCGCCAGCATCAGCAGCTCGGCCCGCCCGCGCAGCCGGTCCGGGCCCGGCAGCAGGCCCGCGCCCATCGTGAACCAGCCCATCGACAGCATCTGGAACGGCATCCACGGCCCCACTCCACCGGTGAGCAGCGCCGACGCGAACATCGTCACCGAGCCGAGCACGAAGCCGAAGCCGGGCCCGAGCACCCGGCCGCTCAGCACCATCAGGAAGAACATCGGTTCCAGCCCCGCCGTGCCTGCGCCCAGCGGGCGCAGCGCGGCGCCGACCGCGGCCAGCACCCCCAGCATCGCCACCGCCTTCGCGTCGAGGCCACAGTCCGCGATCATCGCGACGACCACGCCGACCAGCAGCGGCAGCAGCGCGGCGAACAGCCACGGCGCGTCCTGGGAGTGCGCCAGACCGGAGTCCGCACCGGCCAGCAGCGGCCAGCCGAACGCGACCACACCGATCGCACTGATGAGGACGAGCGCGGCGATCGCGCGCGGCCCGAGACGTACCGGCCGGGTCCGGCGCCCACTCATGACGTGGCTCCCAGCGCGCCGCGCACCTGCGTCACGGTCAGCCATTCCTGCGGGGCGAGGATCTTCGCGGTCTGCGGGGCGAACGCCGGGGAGGAGACCACCACCTGCCGGGTCTCCCCGTCCGCGACGATCTCCCCGTCGGCGAGGATCACCACCCGGTGCGCCAGCTCGGCGGCGAGTTCCACATCGTGCGTGGCCAGGACGATCGCATGGCCCTCGGCCGCGAGGCCGCGCAGCACCCCGACCAGCCGGGCCTTCGCCGCGTAGTCCAGGCCACGGGTCGGCTCGTCCAGGAGCAGCAGCGGGGGCCTCGCGGTGAGCACGACGGCCAGGGCGAGCGCCAGGCGCTGGCCCTCGGAGAGATCGCGGGGGTGGGTGTCGTCCGGCACGCCGGGCAACAGCTCGGAGACCAGGGCCCGGCAGCTGCCCGCGGCGGCGCCCGCATCGGCGTCGGCCGCGGCGCACTCGGCGGCGACCGTGTCCGCGTACAGCAGATCGCGTGGTTCCTGCGGTACGAGCCCGACCCGGCGCACCATCTCGCGCGGCTGCGTACGGTGCGGGGTCCGGCCGCCGACGAGGACGGTGCCCGTGGTGGGCTCGACCATGCCGACGAGCGCGGCCAGCAGGGTCGACTTGCCCGCCCCGTTGCGGCCCATCAGAGCGACGGTCTCGCCGGGGGAGACGGTGAGCGTCACCCGGCACAGCGCCTCGACGCGCCCGCGCCGTACGCCGAGACGCTCGACCCGGGCCGTGGCATCGTCGACGGGCCCGGGAGCGTTGGCGGTGGTCGGCGCGCCGCGGCCCAGCAGCCGGGCGAGGGCGCCGCGCCGCGCCGGGGCGGGGGCGGTGGGCAGCGCGGCCACGGCCGCCCCGGCCGGCACGGGCGACGGAGCGGGTGGCTGGGCCTGCGCCAGCCGCGCGCGCAGGCCCGCCGCCCGGCGCCGGGCATCGCGGACCGAGAGCGGCAGCGGCTCCCACCCGGCCAGCCGGCCGAGCGCGACGACCGGCGGGTGGACCGGGGAGACGGCCATGATGTCCGCGGGCGCGCCCATGACCGCAGCGGCGCCCGGCGACGGCAGCAGGACGACCTGGTCCGCGTACTGGACCACCCTTTCGAGGCGGTGCTCCGCCATCAGGACCGTCGTACCCAGGTCGTGCACCAGCCGCTGCAGCACGGCGAGTACCTCCTCGGCCGCCGCCGGGTCCAGCGCGGACGTCGGCTCGTCGAGGACCAGGACCTTCGGGTGCGGGGTGAGGACCGAGCCGATCGCGACCCGCTGCTGCTGGCCGCCGGAGAGCGTGGCGATCGGCCGGTCGCGCAGCCCGGCCAGACCCAGCAGATCGAGGGTCTCCTCGACCCGCCGCCGCATCACATCGGGGGCGAGGCCCAGTGACTCCATCCCGTACGCCAGCTCGTCCTCGACCGTGTCGGTGACGAAGTGGGAGAGCGGGTCCTGGCCCACCGTGCCGACCAGATCGGCGAGTTCGCGTGGTTTGTGGGTACGGGTGTCGCGCCCGTCGACCGTGACCCGGCCGCTCAGCGTGCCGCCGGTGAAGTGCGGTACGAGACCGGAAACGGCGCCCAGCAGCGTCGACTTGCCGACCCCGGACGGGCCGACGAGCAGCACCAACTCGCCCTCGGGGACGGTCAGATCGACCCCGGAGAGGGTGGGGCGCTCCGTCCCCTCGTACTGCACCGAGACATGCTCGAACCGGATCACTGGCTCTCCTTGGAATTCGGGGCGCCCACCGGGGGCGGCACGGGCGCCACCACCGCGGGCAGCAGCCCGATCAGCACCGCCGCCGCGGGCCACAGCGGAAGCACCGGTGCGGCAAGCGGCACGACTCCGGGGTGCAGCGCCTCCGCATCGGCGCCGCCCGCCCAGATCATCGCGACCGCCACCGCGACCCCCGAACCCGCCACCAGCCAGGCCCGCACACCCCACCGGTCGGGCCGGTAGCGGGTACGGACCGAGCGGGCCCCGCCGAGCCGCAGCCCGGCCATCGCGGCGACGAGCCCGGCGATCAGCAGCGGCAACCCGTACACCGCACCCTGCGCGGCCAGCAGACCGTACGTACCCGCGCACACCCCGAGCAGCCCGCCGAGCGTGAGGACGTTCGTGGTGTGCCGGACGGCGCGCGGGACCTGGGCGGTGCGCCCGTATCCGCGCGCGTCCATCGAGGCCGCCACGGCGACCGACCGCTCCAACGCGCCCTCCAGGACCGGCAGTCCGATCTGGAGGACCGCCTTGATGCCGCCGGTCGGACGGCCCCGCAGCCGTCGTGCGGTGCGCAGCCGCACCACATCGGCGACCATGTTCGGCGCGAACGTCATCGCGACGACGACGGCGACCCCCGCCTCGTACAGCGCACCCGGCAGCGACTTCAGCAGCCGGGCCGGGTTGGCGAGCGAGTTCGCCGCACCGAGGCAGATCAGCAGGGTGGCCAGCTTCGCCCCGTCGTACAGCGCGAAGAGCAGCTGCTCGGCGGTGACCCGGCCACCGATCCTGACGCCCTTCGCCCAGTCGGGCAGCGGCACCTCGGGGAGTGTGAACACCGGATGCGTACCGGGGATCGGCGAACCGAGAAAGACGGAGAAGACCAGCCGCACACCGACGACGAACAGCCCGATCTTGATGAACGCCCCGTACGAACGGGCCCACGGCGCATCCGTCCGGCGCGCCGCGACCACATAGCCCGCCACCCCCACCAGCAGCCCGAGCAGCAGCGGATTGGTGCTCCGGGACGCGGCGGTGGCGAGGCCGAGCGCCCACAGCCACCAGGCCCCGGCGGGCAGGGCGTTGCTCCGGGTCGCCTCGGGGGCGCGCAGCGGGCGGCGCGGCCGGACCGGGCCGGTGGCCGAGGCGGTGGTCGGGGCGGTCATCCGCGGCGGCGGCGGGCCTGCACGACTGCGGCGATGCCGAGGAGGAGAACGGCACCGACCCCGACCAGCACCCCGGCGGACGGTCCGCCGACGGAGCCGCCCGAGCCGTCGGAGGCGGCCGGGGACGCGGACGGCTCGGGCGCCTTGTGCCCGTTGCCCGAAACCTGTTCGCCGCAGCCCGAGCCCGGATAGCCGGATATGGCACAGAGCAGCGCGTCACTGCTGTAGCGCAGCGGCTTGGCCACCGAGGCGAGCGCCTCCGCGGCGCTCGCGTCCGGGGCGACCTGCGCGCACGCGGTGCGCAGCGTGGGCGGAGTCTCACCGGCCGGGGCGTCCCCGGCCGTGCCCGGGTCGATGACCAGCGCGACCCGCTTGGTGCCGGCCTCGGCCGGGGTGTCCGCGCAGATCTTCGCGAAGCCGGGGGAGCGGCGTGGCTGCGCCGAGTCCTGGGAGTCCTCGCTCACCGAGAACCGGAAGCCCTGCACCGCGCCGTCGTCCGGCCGGACCAGGGACGGGCCCTGGGTGGCGTACGTCCAGCCGGTGGCGGAGCCCTCCCAGAACGACCAGTACCGGTACCCGGCCGCCTGGGCCGTCCCCGCGCCGAGCACGGCCAGGACGGCGCCCAGGACCACCAGCAGAGCGGCGGCCCTTTTGGCCCGCCTCACAGCTGCTGGTTCTTCCGGCGGCCGCTGATCAGGAAGCCGGCGCCCGCACCGACGACGAGGCCGATGCCGACGTACCACCACACGCCGCCGATCACGTCGTCCCCGCTGTGGACCTGGTCCTTCTCCGTGGCCACGTACCCGGTGTCGGCGGACGGGTCGGGCGTCATGATGGCCGCGGGGGCGGGACCGGTCGCGTTCAGTTTGTCGACCAGGTTGACGCCGCCGAAGTCGCGGGCGTCGGCGCCGGCCGCGTGCGCGGCCAGGACCAGCTGCGCGTAGGCGGCGGGACCGTTCTGCTCGGCCCAGGCCCCGGAATTCTTCTTCAGCCAGGCCACGGCCTTGGCAGCCTTGTCCTGGTGGCCCGCGGCGGACAGCGCGACGGCCGCGTCCGCGGTGTTGCCGAAGTCGGGCTGCGGGGTGGAGTCGGTGGCGCCGGGCATCGGCGCCAGGTCGAGATGACCGCTGGTCGCGAGGGTGTCCGCGAGGAAGTGGGCGCCGTTCTGTGCGGTCTGCTCGGGCGTGAGCCCGGACCCCGGGTGGCAGCTGGGCGCCTTGACCGCGGCGTTGTCCCCGACGGCCAGGGCCTTGCCCATCGTGCCGAGCACGGCGGCCGCGGTGGCGTCCGCGTTGGCGGCGAGCTTGCCGGCCTTGTCGGGCTGGTAGGCGAAGGCGCCGCCGTCCTTGCCGCCGCACGGGATCGCGAGCCCCAGCAGCGCGTCGTAGGGGGTCTTGCCGCCCGGGGTCGTGATGTCCGCCATCCGCTGGCCCTGCCGGGCGAGGGCGCCGATCACCAGCGAGGTGGAGTTGGCGTCACTGGCCCCGCCCGCGGTGTAGCCCCAGCCGCCGTCCTCGTTCTGCACGGACTTCAGCCAGCGCACCGAGTTGTTCACGATGTCCCGGTGCCCGCCCACCTCGACGAGTGCCTGGGCGGCGGCCGCGGTGGCGTTGGTGTCCAGCATGGTCTTCCCGGTGCACGGCTGGGAGACGTCGGGCCGGTACAAAGCGTAGGCGCCGTTGGCGCACTGCTGGGCGATCAGCCAGTCCACCGACTTCGTGGCGGGCGTGACACCCTCGAGCCGCTGGGCGAGGAAGGCCAGCGACTGCCGCCAGACACCGTCGTACGTGGGGTCCTTCGTGCCGTACAGCCCGGAAGGCAGTGCGACGGACGGTGAGGGCGACGGGGACGGCGCTGCGACCGCGACCGGGGCAGCGGCCGCACAGAGCATGGTGGCGGTGGCGGCGAGCGTTGCTGCGCTGCGGCGTACGGTCATGGCGGGCGGGGCCTCTCCTGCGGGGGATCCGGGCACAGGCACGCTCACGCACCAGGCTCCGGCTCCGTATACCTCGACGGTGCCGACCACCGGGGTTCCGGTGGTGCGAGCCGGTCACGACCGCGGACAGGGCATTCCGACTCACCGTCTCCCGACGGTTCACGGCTGCGTGGTCAGTGCCGGATTTGCACCGGCTTCCCCCTGAACGGGCATGATGACGACTCGCCCACTCTACCGGGACGCGGTTTTCCCGGACCGGGGTGGGGAGGAGCGCCGGCCCCCATTCTCCCGCCCACCGGGGCGAGAGCCCCCGTCACACTGCGACGTACGTCACCGGCTCGCTCCCCGCCACCGCCTCCGCGCGCCCCAGCTTCACCAGGCGCCGCAGATGGGCCTCGGCCTCCGAGACGGCGATGTTCCGCGAGCTGTGCGGGATCTGCTCCCAGGGCCGGTTCCACTCCATCCGCTCGGCCAGCTCCCACGGCGTCAGCGGGGTGGCCAGCAGCCCGAGCAGCCCGGTCAGCCGCTCCTCGTGATGGTCCAGGAGCTCCCGTACGCGCCCGGCGGCATCCGCGAACGCGTACTGATGGGCGGGCAGCACTTCCGCGACCCCGAGCCTGCCGATGCGCTCCAGCGAGTCGAGGTAGTCGCCGAGGGGGTCGGTGACCGTGGCGTCGTCCGGGTCCTCGTACAGCCCGATGTGAGGGCTGATCCCCGGCAGCAGATGATCCCCGGAGAAGAGCCGGCCCCGACCGGGCAGATTCCCCGGATGCTCCTCCTCCAGATGCAGGCAGACATGGCCGGGCGTGTGCCCCGGCGTCCAGATGGCCCGCAGTCTGCGGCCCGCCAGACCGAGGAGTTCGCCGGGAACGATCTCCCGGTCCGGAAGCGCGGCCCGCAGTCCGGGCAGGGTGCGCATCCGGCCCCCCTTGGCCGCGGCGGCCCGCAACGGCGCGAGATGCTCCTCGGGCGCACCGACCGCGGTGAGCTTCGCCGAGAGATACGTCAGCCAGGTGCCCGGCCGGGACTCACGGGTCCGGCGCACGATCGCGGTGTCCGCCGCATGCATGGCGATCCAGGCCCCGGACGCCTCGCGCACCTGCCCGGAGAGACCGTGGTGATCGGGGTGATGGTGGGTGATGACCACACCGTGGATGTCGCCGACACCCACACCGACGGCGGCGAGCCCGGCGGTGAGCGTGTCCCACGCCTCCGGATCGTCCCAGCCCGTGTCGATCAGGACCGGCCCGCGATCGGTGTCGAGGACATGCACAAGGGTGTGGCCGAGCGGATTGTCCGGGATGGGGACCTTGATGCTGTGTACGCCCCCGCCGTGGTCGGTCACCTGCGTCATGGGCTCCCCATCTCTCTCCGCGGCCTGGTCGGCGCACCGGACGTACGACTGTGCGGTGCACCGCGCCCACTGTAACGAGAACTTGTTTCAGTAGTAGCCCCAGTCGACTATCTATCAAGTGCGCCTGAGGAGTTGGGAGCTCACCCCGGATACTGCGTCGCCCGGCGCTCCCGGAAGTGTTCGAGCCTCAGCCGCTGGGTGTGATGCATGGGCAGCGCGTCCAATTCCTCGGGGCCGGCGAAGCGGGGGTCCGTCGACTCGTCGGAGATGCCCGGTTCGCCGCCCACGATGTGCGCCGTGAACACCACGGCGAACTGACGGCGCACCTCCCCGTCGCTGTAGGCGATGACGTGTTTCGGGCCCGTGCAGGTACCGGCGAGGCCGGTGATCTCCACATCGAGCCCGGTCTCCTCCTTGACCTCCCGAACGGCAGTGCCGGGCAGCGAGTCGGTCAGGTCCATGCCCCCACCCGGCAGGGCCCGGAGGCCGTTGTCCCGCCGTCGCTGCAACAGGATCCGTCCCGCCTCGTCCGTCACCACGGCGGAAGCGGCCACGACCAGGCTGCTGGGCTCCGGTGCGTTCGGGTCGTCGCAGGAGCGCCCGATCGCGTTGTACTGCGGTCTGTGCTCGGGGCACCGTTCGATCTGGTGTGGCGACTGCCGTGGGTATGGCGGCTGTTCGCGATGCGACCGCTCTGGGCGGCGTCCCTGCCCTGCGTGTGCTGGAGGCGATGGGGAACCGATCCGCTGGTGACCCGGGCGGACGCTGTCGCAGCCGTGGACTCCTGGAACTGGAACTGGTATCAGTTCTGACACAGAGTCAGGTATCGTGCCGGGTCGCGGGAGGCAGCAGCCATGACCGAGCTTGTCGAACACGGAAAACTGTTCATCGGCGGGGAGTTGGTCGATCCGCTGGGCCGGGATGTCATCGAGGTCATCTCTCCGCACACCGAACAGGTCATCGGCCGGGTGCCGCACGCCTGCGAGGGGGATGTGGACCGGGCCGTCGCCGCCGCTCGGCGGGCGTTCGACGAGGGGCCCTGGGCGCGGATGGCCGTGGACGAGCGGATCGCGGTGATCAGCCGGATCAAGGACGCGTTCGCCGTACGGTACGAGGAGATCGCCCGGGTCATCAGCTCGGAGAACGGCACCCCGTACACGTCCAGCATCATGGTGCAGGCGCTCGCCGCGATGATGGTGTGGGACGCGGCGATCACCGTCGCCCGCACCTTCCCGTACGAAGAGCGGCGGGACGGGGTTCTCGGGCCGTTGCTGGTGCGCCGGGAGCCGGTGGGGGTGGTCGCGGCCGTGGTGCCGTGGAACGTTCCGCAGTTCACCGCCGCCGCCAAGCTCGCGCCCGCGCTGCTGGCCGGCTGCTCCGCCGTGCTCAAGGTCTCACCCGAATCCCCGCTGGACGCCTACATCCTGGCCGAGATCGCCGCCGGGGCCGGGTTGCCGGAGGGGGTGCTGTCGATCCTTCCGGCCGACCGTGAGGTCAGCGAGTACCTGGTCGGGCATCCGGGCGTCGACAAGGTGTCGTTCACCGGGTCCGTGGCCGCGGGGCGCCGGGTGATGGAGGTCGCCTCCCGCAACCTCACCCGGGTCACGCTGGAGCTGGGCGGGAAGTCCGCCGCCGTGATCCTCCCCGACGCCGATCTGGACGCGGCCGTCGCGGGCATCGTCCCCTTCGCCTGGATGATCAACGGCCAGGCGTGCGTCGCCCAGACCCGCATCCTCCTCCCGCGCTCCCGCTACGACGAGATGGCCGAGGCGTTCGCCGCCGCAGCGGGTGCGCTGAAGGTCGGCGACCCGCTCGATCCCGCCACCGAACTCGGCCCCCTCGTCGCGCAGCGCCAGCAGCGGCGCTCACTCGACTACATCCGGATCGGCCAGGACGAGGGCGCCAAGATCCTTACCGGCGGCGGCCGTCCGGCGTCCCAGGAGCGGGGCTGGTACGTCGAGCCGACCCTCTTCGGCGACGTCGACAACTCCATGCGCATCGCCCGCGAGGAGATCTTCGGCCCCGTCATCTGCCTCCTGCCGTACGGCGACGAGGCCGAGGCCGTACGGATCGCCAACGACTCCGACTACGGCCTCAGCGGCAGCGTCTGGACCGCCGACACCGAACGCGGCATCGACATCGCCCGCCGGGTCAGGACGGGCACGTACAGCGTGAACACCTTCAGCCTCGACATGCTCGGCCCGTTCGGCGGCTACAAGAACTCCGGTCTGGGGCGGGAGTTCGGCCCCGAGGGATACGCCGAGTACTTCGAGCACAAGATGATCCATCTGCCGGCCGGATACGAGGGGGCGTGATGGGGGACCGTTGGGCCGTGGAGATCGACCGCGGGGTCTGCATCGGCTCCGGGATGTGCGTGCACCACGCCCCGGGCGGATTCGCGCTGGATTCCGCCCGGCAGTCCCACCCGGCAGCCCCGGAGACCGACGCCAACGAGAAAGTCCTCGCCGCGGCCGAGGGATGCCCGGTCGAGGCGATCACGATCACGCTGATCGACTCGGGGGAGGTCGTCTTCCCACCGGAGGAGTAGAGGGAGGAGCAGGCGGGAGGGTGACGGTCAGAAGCCGATCCGCATGACGACCCGCCTGAGTGTGGGCCTGTTCACCTCGGCGAACCCCGCGTCGGCGAATACATTGCGGCTGCCGACGTGGAGTTCTCCCCAAGTGATCTCCAGTCCCGGCTTGGTGATCATCGGGTACGCCTCCAGCGCGCGAGCGCCGCGCTCGCGCGCGAAATCGACCGTGGCGCGTGCGAGCACGTAGGTGATGCCGCGGTGGCGGAAGCCCTTGCGGGTGACGAAACAGGTCACGGCCCAGACGCCGTCGTCGGTCCTGTCCTCGTCCCGGCCGGTCCAGGGGACGCGGGCACGGAGCAGGCGTGGGCAGGACGTTCGGGGCTCGACTGCGCACCACCCGACCGGCTCGTCATCGAGACAGGCGACGAGGCCGCTCGTCGAAGGAGCACCCGCACCGCCACAACCGGTCTGCTCGCGCAGCCGCTCGGCGCGTTCGTCGACGGAGACCGAGCGCCACCGGGAGTCCCGGATCTTGAAGCGCTGACACTGGCACTTGGACGGATGGTCCGTTGTGCCGAAGATCGCCTGCAGGTCGTCCCATGAGGCTTCGTTGGCGGGGACGATCGAGATCTGGTCATCTGTGACCTGCTGGGTCGTGCCTGGCGTCATCGCAACCATGTCGCTCCTGAGTCGGCCTGTCCGGGAGATATGAACGTCACCGCGGCGGGTCCTCTCCGACGAGCCCGTCCACCGACTCCCGGATGAGGTCGGCATGGCCGACATGCCGCGCGTACTCCTCGACCATGTCGATCAGGATGCGCCGCAGGCTGGGCGCCCGGCCGCCGGGCCGGATACGCCGGGCGAGTTGGTCCAGGCCGCCGTCGGCCAGCGCCTCCGCGACCAGGGAGCGGGAGCGGGCCACGGTGTCCTGCCACAGCGCATAGAGCTGCTCGGGGGTGTCTTCGGCGGCCGAGCGCCACTCCCAGTCGGGGTCGGCGTCCCAGTCCACCATGTTCCACGGGGCCCCCGGCTCACGCCCGAACAGCCGCCCGGAGAAATAGTCGTCCTCGACGAGGGCCAGGTGCTTGAGCAGCCCGCCCAGGGTGATCGACGAGGCGCCGACCGTCGCCCTCAGGCCGGCCGCGTCCAGTCCTCCACACTTCCACGCCAGCGTTGCGCGCTGGCGCTCCAGGGAGCCCAGGAGGGTGGCGGTCTCGTCGCCCGCGACGGGAGGTTCAGCGAGAACTGACTCGTTGTTGTCACTCATGGTCCGCACGGTACGGTCTATTCCGGACGATCTACTTCCGGAATCTGGAGTGATTGCTGATGGTGCCCGACGCGAGCCCGACCGCTCGGACGCTCCTGGTTCTTGAGCTGATCCAGAACAGCCCCGGCATCACGGCGGACCGGTTGGCCGACAGGCTCGGTGTCTCGGGGCGGGCGGCCCGCCGGTACGTCGGCATCCTGCGGGAGGCCGGTGTCCCGATCGAGTCCACGCGGGGCCCCTACGGGGGTTACCGCGTCGGTCGTGGTCTTCGGCTTCCGCCGCTGATGTTCACCACTCCCGAGGCCCTTGGGCTCGTGATGGCCGTACTGGAGGGGCGTCACGGCGCGGCCGACACGACCGACCCGGTGGAGAACGCGCTCGGCAAGATCATCCGCGTTCTTCCCGAGCCGGTCGCCGAGCCGGCCGACGCCGTCCGGCGGGTGAGCGCACGAGGTCCGGATCCCGGCGCCGCGAGACCGAGCCCCGAAACCACGGCCGTCCTCGTTCAGTCCTGTGCCTCGCGTCGCCGGCTGCGACTCGGATACCGCATGGGTCACGCAGAGGAACGGGTGATGGAAGTCGATCCGTGGGCCGTCGTCGTGCGTCATGGCCGGTGGTATCTCCTGTGCTGGTCGCACACGAAGAACGCCAGACGAGTCCTCCGGGTGGACCGGGTTACCGCAGTCGACGTTCTTGACGACACGTTCACCCCGCCGGCTGATCCCGACCCGGTGGGGACACTCGAAGAACACCTTGCCGAAGGGTGGAAGCACGAGGTGGAGGTCTTCATCGATGCTCCCGCCACCACGGTCGCCGGGTGGATCCCGCGGAACCTGGGTCGCCTGGAGGCAATCGACGCGGACCACACCCGCCTCGTCGCCACCACCGACGAACCGGACTGGTACGCCGAACAACTCACAGCGATCAAGGCGCCGTTCCGCATTGCCGGGCCACGTGAACTACGAGAAGCCATCCACGTTCTCGGACGACGGCTTCTCCAGGCCGCCACCCGGCCGGTCGAGGAAGGCCGCGGCCGGTGATGCCGTCCGGCAGTGGCCCGAGGTCGTCGAGGCGGTCCAGGGGCGGGGTGGGCGCGTAATGCGTACGTGCCGGGCCCTGTCTGTGGAACGGCGGTGGAGATGAGCCCGGAGGCGTGAAGTCGCGGGCCTCGCACCGCGACACCCCAAGGGGGGACAGACATGCACAACCGCCGCATCGGCAGCGCCGTGGTCAGCGCCATCGGGCTCGGTGGGATGCCACTGTCCATCGAAGGGCGGCCGGATGAGGAGCGCGCGGTCGCGACCATCCACGCCGCGCTCGACGCCGGGATCACGTTCATCGACACGGCCATGTCGTACTGCCTGAACTCCTCCGAGACCGGACACAACGAGTCGCTGATCGCCCGGGCGCTCGCGGCGTACGGCGCAGACACCTCCGAGGTGCTGGTCGGCACGAAGGGCGGAGCGGCACGCGAAGCCGACGGTGCATGGTCCTTCAACGGGGATCCCGCGACCCTGCGGGAGGCGTGCGAGGGCTCGCTCAAGCGATTGGGTGTGGACGCCCTCGGGCTCTACCAGTTGCACGTGCCGGACCCGAATGTGCCGTACGCCGATTCGGGCATCTCCCGGGCAGGGGGCCTGGGTTCCTCGTACGCCGCGTTCGCCCGGATCGCCGAGGAACGCGAGGTCAGCCCGCAGAAAGTGTGTCTGGCATGGGAGTTGGCCAAGTCCCCCGTCGTCGTCCCGATTTCGGGGTCGTCCCGGCCGGCCACCATTCGTGACTCGGCGGCAGCGGCCGACCTGAAGCTCACCGATGCGGAGTTCGCCGAACTCGACGCGACCTGAGGGGTGTTCCCGTGAATCTCCGACTCGGCTCGGCGGACGGGTCAGCGGGACGGGAACGGCGCCAGGCAGCGGTCCCATTCGTCCGCTGCCCGGCGCAGTTCTTCAGCAGTGGCCCTGATCTCGATCACGCACTCGTCCGAGCTCTTGCCGCCCGACCGCCAGGCGGGTGCTGCCTCGTAGCTGAGGTGTACTCGGACTGCCCCGACACCACGGCGCCCCGCGGCATGACTGAAGGACAGAACGGGCTCAAGGAAGGAGAGATCCGGCAGCGTGCCCGTCAGAGTCTCTCCGCCGGCGGCGCGCAGCCACGGCGAGATCTGGCGTGCCTCTTCGGCCAGCAGGCATGGGTCGTCGAAGGACCAACTGGCCTCGGGCGTGGTCACCTCACCTCCGACGACCAGCCAGTTGTCGTCGAACCGGTCGCCGATGACCGCCGGGAACCGGTAGCGCAGCGGGCGTAATTCGATGCGATGTTCGTGATCCGTGAGCAGCACCGCCCAAGGGTGCCACGCTCCCTCTCGCACACCAACGTGAACAAACGCAAAACAAGCCGAATGTCAGGCACCGTGGATTCCGGATGACGCGGCCCCCGCACATATGGTTCTCCACCAGTCGCATCGGGGCTTCACCGCGTAGGCAGTCGGCAGTGTTGCGGGCCAGGAAGCTGCCGGATACTGCACAAGCAAGTGCGGCCCGGCCGATGGCAGGATTCCACGCATGACCGATGTCCGGGAAGTGACTTGCCGTCCCCTCCGGAGGCGCACCCTGTGGTCCTTCGTCGGACTCGGTGCGGCCGGGGTGAGCCTGGCCGTGGTGCGCATGGCGTACTCGGGCCTGGACGTGTGGCTGGGCGTCGGCCTGCTTCCCGCGCTGGTGGGCATCGCGTCGCTCCGCGCGGTCACCGCCCAGGTGAGCGCCGACGCGTACGGCCTGCACTCCCGGACGCTGCTGCGCCGCCGTAGTGTGCCGTGGCGCGACGTCGCCGACCTGCGCGTACGCCTGAAGTACGCGAACAACTCCCGGATCCAGGATGTCCGGCGCGTCATCCTGGTGCTGCGCGACGGACACAAGCGGCTCCTGCCCCTGCCGCAGGGCTGGTCCTCCGACGACCCGGACTTCGACGCGAAACTGGACGCGCTCCGCGCGCTGCACCGCCGTTACGGAGCCCCGGAGTCGAACCACATCCCCGTCGTCTCGTACCGCACCGCCGGGCGCGGCTGGGCCGGGTCGGTGGGCCTGTGCGTGCTGCTGCTCGCGTGCGCGGGCCTGGCCGCGTGGTTCGTACCGAGCACCGCGTCCGATGCGCAGGCGTGGAAGGCGGCCACCCCGTGCACCGCCGAGACGCCCGCCACGGAGCGAGGTGAGTGCCTGACCACCCTGCGGTCCGTGATCGCGCAGACCGAGGCCAACCGGCCCAAGCGGCGCAGCTGGCTGTACTTCGCCGACAGCCGGCCGCTGGAGCGACTCGCGGTCTCGCGCGAGGACGCCCAGGAGTTCCAGCCCGGCGACAGCGTCGAACTGACCTTCTGGCGCGGCAGGGTGAGGGAGGTCGCCGGAGAGCGCCACGTGTGGCGCGAGCACATCCCCGCCGCCGGGGACCTGGCCGTCATCGCGGCCGGTTGCGTCCTCGCCGCGGGCTACCCCGGCGCCCAGGTGCTGCTGCGCCTGCGCGGGCGCCGGCTGCCCGACGACGAGGTCATCCCGTCGGCCCTTCCGTTCGCGGGCGTGCTCGTCGGTACAGCCCTGTGGCTGCTGCCGCTCTGTTACCTCCACCCCACGACCCTGCTCGCCTCTCCCGTAGCGATCACATGGGCGGCCGCAGGCTTGCCGGCCACGCTGGGCCTCTTCACCTGGGCCTGGCACGCCACCCGCGTCCGTACGCCCGGAGAGGCCGGAGCGATTGAAGGGTTCGCCGAGGAGGAGGTGTTCCTGGCCGCCCGCTTCCTGGAACACACCGACTACAACCCGCACGGCTTCGGCACCCACATCGTCCTCGGAGGCGGCCCGCCAGCGGTGACACCCCACCCGGGCCCGGGCCGGTTCGCGGCGAAACGGATACCGGTGGAGCGGCTCACCGTCAAGGACTTGCGGCGTGCCCGGGGCGACGACGGCGACAGCGTCCCCAGAAGCTGGCACATCGCCGAACTCGACGACGCGGGCACACCGGTCCGCCTCGCGGCCGCCCCGGCCGACCTGACCCGCATCATCCGCGAGCTGGGCCCTGCGAAGACCCCCGCGAACGCCGCGAACACTGCGAGCACCGCGAACCCCGGGCCATGACCGCCCAGTTGCTGTCCGTCTACGTCGTGCACCCGGTGTCGGCGATCACGAAGTATCCCGCCGGTGACTCCTTCAGCGTGTGCGTGACGAAGACGTTGTACAGGCCCATGTTCTCGTTCGAGCCGTTGGCGTACACATAGCCTCCCGTGGTGTGCGCCCTCCCCGCGGTCACGTGTGCGTAGTTGGTCGCCGTGAAGCACTGCGCGGGCGTGGAGCCGGTCGTGGTCGCCGTCACCTGGGGTGACGTGATGCCGGGTGTGCCCGATGCGTCGGCCGCTGCCACCGTGTACCGGTAGGCGGTACCGGCGGTGAGGCCCGTGTCCGTGTACGTCGTGGAGGTGGGGGAGGCGACCTTCGTGCCGTTGCGGTAGAGCGCGTACGAGGCCGAGTCCGGGACCGCGTTCCAGGACAGTGAGGCGCTGTTCGCCGTGACGCCTGTGACCTGCAGGCCGGACGGGGCGGGGAGTTGGCCGCCGCCACCGGGTGTGCCCTGGTCCAGGCCCCAGAAGACGCCCGTGTAGTACGTCGAGCAGATGGCGCTCAGGAAGTACGCGGCCGTTGTGCCGCACCGGTCGGTGCCCGAGCCGGGGCTCACGGCCAGGCCGTGGCCCATGCCGGAGATGGAGTACGTCTCCACGGCGGGCTTCCCGGAGGCGTCGTTGTAGATGCTGCGTGTCGTGTTGCCGGGGAGGGTGTCCGTGGACGACGGGGTCTGGCCGATGCCCCAGACGTCCGTCCACTGGTCGCGCAGGGCCGTGGCGTTGGCGGGGTACACCGTGAAGTCGGACGTGCCCTGCCAGATCGCCACGCGGGGCCAGGGGCCCGAGTAGCCGGGGTAGGAGCCGCGTACCTTGTCGCCCCACTGCGCGGGCGTCAGCTTCTGCGGGCCCGTTTGGCAGCCGGACGCGGCCGCCTGGCTCGTTGCGCACTGGGCGGGCAGGCCCGAGGCCACGGAGCCGCCCGCGAACACGTCCGGGTACGCGGCCAGCAGGTCGGCGGTCATGCCGCCGCCCGCCGAGAGGCCGGTGACGTACACCCGGCGGCCGTCGGAGCCGTACTGCTGCTTCGCGTGCTCCACCATCTGCACGATGGAGGCGGCCTCGCCCTTGCCCCGGGTGTCCTCGGCCGGGTCGAACCAGCCGAAGCAGGACAGTGCGTTGTTGGCGGATGTGGTCTGCGGGAAGACCACAGCGAAGCCCCACTGATCGGCGTACTTCGGCCAGCCCGAGTCGGTGTAGTAGTCGTTGGCCGTCTGCGTACAGCCGTGCAGGGCGATCACCAGCGGTGCGTTCGCGGGCAGACCTGCGGGGGCGTACTCGTACATCTGCAGATTGCCGGGGTTCGTGCCGAAGCCGGTGACCTGCTGCAGACCACCGGCGGCAGCGGCCGGCTGGGCGGCCCCCACGGTGCTCAGCGTCGCCGCGACGAGGGCGAGCGCGGCCGTGGACGCGACGCGCCGGAGCAGGCGTCGCAGGATCGATGGGCGCACGGGTGCCTCCCTGTTCGGACAGTGCGGGGTATGTGCGTTTGTGATGAGTGCGGGGCGGACGCTACGAGGCGGGGTCTCCCGCGCCCATGGGCCCGGCGGACACTCCCCGGTCCCGGCTGTGTGCGGCGCCGCCCTTGCGCGTGTTGACTTGGAGCGCGCTCCAGCATGCAGACTCCCGGTCAACGCCCGTACTCAGACGGGCTGCTGGGAAAGGACCCGCATGCGCTACCGCACCATCGGCACCGACCCCACCACCCGCCGGCAGGTGAGTGTGCTCAGCCTCGGCGCCATGCTGATGGGCACGCTCACCGACGAGGCGACGTCGTTCGCGATCCTCGACCGGTACGCCGAGGCCGGCGGAACCTTCATCGACACGTCCGACAACTACGCGTTCTGGGTCAACGGCACCCGGGGCGGGGAGAGCGAGAAGCTGCTCGGCCGCTGGCGCCGCAGCCGTGGTGTCGGGGACGAGATCGTCATCGCCACCAAGGTCGGCGCCCGGCCGAACGTCCCCGCCACCGACTTCTCCCAGGGCATCGAAGGGCTCTCGGCCAAGGTGATACGTGAGTCCGCGGAGCAGAGCCGGGAACACCTCGGCGTGGACAAACTGGACCTGCTGTACGCGCACGTCCAGGACCGGGACGTGCCGATGGAGGAGACCGTCGAGGCGTTCGGGGAACTGGTCACCGAAGGCACCGTCGGACTGCTCGGAGTGAGCAACCACTGGGCGTGGCAGGTGGAACGGGCCCGCACGATCGCCGCGGACGCCGGACTGCCGGGTTACGAGGTCCTCCAGTACCACCACAGCTATCTGCGGCAGCGCACGGACCTGCCGAGCCGGCGCTCCCCGGACGGCCGGGAGGGCGTGGCCGGCGGGGACCTGCTCAGCTATCTGCGGGCCGAACCCGCACTCGTGCCGGTCGCCTACTCGCCGCTGCTGGCCGGTGCCTACGTCCGTGCGGACAAGCCGCTGGGCCCGGAGTTCGACCACCCGGGCACCGCCGCGCGGCAGGCGGCGCTGCGTGCGGTGGCCGAGGAGACCGGGGCGAGTGTCAACCAGGTGGTCCTCGCCTGGCTCATCGGCGGCGACGTCCCGTTCGTCCCGTTGGTCGGCGCCTCCTCGGTCGAGCAGCTGGACGAGAGCCTGGCAGCGGTGGACCTGGAGCTGACCGCGGAGCAGCGGGCGGCGCTGGACGCGGCCCACTGACGGCTCCCGCCCGGGCCCGCACCATGTACGCCGCCACCATGCCGACGTACGACGGTGTGTGCACCGACCCCGTGTGACGTGGGCTTCGGTCTCCTTACGGTGACGACCATGGAGACTCCTCAGAGCCCGGACCACGGGCCCGCCCCGCATGCCGCCCCGCCCACCGTCCCGCCGCCCGCCGCCGGTCCCTCGCCGTCGCCCGCAGACCGGTTCCTCGCCGGGCGCACCGCCCTGGTGACCGGTGCCGCGAGCGGTATCGGGCGAGCCTGCGCACAGGCCCTGGCCGCCGCGGGCGCCCATGTCCATGTGGTGGACAAGGCCGCCGACGCCGCCAAGGACCTGGCCGAGGCGATCGGCGGGACGGCATGGGTGGTCGATCTCTCCGCCCCCGACGCGGTGGACACGCTGCCTGCCGACGCGGACATCGTGGTCAACAACGCCGGGCTCCAGCATGTCGCCCCCGTGCACGAGTTCCCGCCGGACCGCTTCGTGCTGATCCAGCGCGTCATGGCGGAGGCCCCGTTCCGCATCTTGCGCCGGACCCTGCCGGGCATGTACGAACGCGGCTGGGGACGCGTGGTCAACATCTCGTCCGTGCACGGCCTGCGGGCCAGCCCCTACAAATCGGCCTATGTGATGGCGAAGCATGCACTGGAGGGGCTCAGCAAGGTGGTCGCGCTCGAAGCGGCGGAGCACGGGGTGACGAGCAACTGCGTCAGCCCCGGGTACGTACGCACCCCCCTGGTCGAGAACCAGATCGCGGACCAGGCCCGTACGCACGGCATCTCCGAGGAGGAGGTGGTGGGCCGGGTCATGCTGGAACGCAGCGCGATCAAGCGCCTGATCGAACCCGACGACGTCGCCGAGGCCGTGCTGTGGCTCTGCGGGCCGCGTACCGGGCACATCACCGGCACCTCGCTCTCCATGGACGGCGGCTGGACCGCCAACTGATCCCCCCGCCCCCCGACCCCTACGACCCCGACGACCTCTACGAACGATGGCCGCCCATGTCTGAACCGTCCGCCTCCGCCGCGCCCCATCTGCGGCGCCTCCTCGACCTGCTGGCCGACGACGCCCCTGCCGAGACGCTGGGCGCCGTCTCCTCGCAGGCGCGGGCCGCCGGTGTGCCCGCGGGCGATCTGGCTGAGGTGGAGCGGGCCACCGCCACCGCCCTGCGGATCAGGGGCGCCCTGAGGCAGCACCGGCGCAGGGAGCTCCAGCTCACCGCGCTCTTCGACACCGCGGGCGATCTGGCCGCATCCCGTGACCTGGACGACGTGCTGAAGGCGATCGTCCGCCGGGCCAGGATGCTGCTCGGCACGGACACGGCGTATCTCACGCTCCCCGACGAGGAGGCGGGGGACACCTATATGCGGGTCACCGACGGGTCGGTGTCGGTGCTCTTCCAACGGCTGCGGCTGGAGCTCGGCCACGGGCTCGGCGGTCTGGTGGCGCAGACCGCGAGCCCGTACGCGACCCCCGACTACCGCACCGACGACCGCTTCCACCACACCCGCAACATCAACGCCGGGGTACTGGACGAGGGGCTCGTCGCCATCCTGGGTGTGCCCCTGCTCCTCGGCTCCAGCCGCGGCGGTACGGGAAAGGTCATCGGCGTCCTCTTCGCGGCCGACCGCGCACCCCGCGTCTTCAGTCCGGACGAGGTCGCCCTGCTGTGCTCGCTCGCCGCACATGCCGCGATCGCCATCGACACCGCCCGCGCGCTCGCCGACACCCGCTCCGCGCTGGACGAACTGGCGGAAACCAACGCCGAGCTGGCCGAGGCCAATGCGGCCGTACGGGCCCACTCGGCGGCCATGCAGCGGGCCGAGGAGTCCCATGACCGGCTGACCGACCTGGTCCTGCGCGGCCGTGACGTCAAGGATGTCGCCGCGGCGGTCGCGGGACTGCTGGACTCCCCGCTCACCATTCACGACCCGGGCGGGCGGCCCCTGGCGGCGGTCCGCCCCGACGGAGTGGACTTCGCCGCCGACAGCATGGATGCCGGGTGGCTGGCCGAGACCGCCGAGGAGTCCCGTACGGGTGCCCGCGCCGTGCAACGCGACGGCCGGTGGATCTGCGCGGTCCTCGCCGGACGGGAACTCCTGGCCGGTCTGGTCCTGCACCGGCGCGAACAGCTCGACGACTCCGACCGGCGGCTGTTCGAGCGGGCCTCGGTGGTCACCGGACTCCTTCTGCTGTTGCGGCGCACGGTCGCCGAGACCGAGAACCGGATCCGAGGAGAGCTGATCACCGATCTGCTGACCGAAGCGGACCGCGACCCGGCCGGACTCGCCGAACGCGGCAGGCGCCTCGGCATCGACCTCGACCGCCCGCATCTGCTGCTGGTGGCCGAGGGCGGAGCCCGGGAGCGGCTGGCCCCTGCCGCGATGCGCTATCTGTTCGGCGGGGACATCCACGGGGTGAGCGCCGAACACGCGGGAAACGTGGTGCTGTTGATAGAGGCCGGCTCGCCCGGCCCGGCCGCCGGTGACGCGGCACGCGCGGCGGCGGCCCAGCTCGGGCAGCTGACCCAGGCCCCCGTCACCGTCGCCGCCACCGGGCCGGCCCGCGGCGCCCGGGAGCTGGCCTCCGCATACGGGGAGGCCGCCCGCTGCCTGCGCGCCATGCGGGTCCTGGGGCGTACGGGGGAAGGCGCGTGCGTCGATGAACTCGGCTTCCTCGGCGTGGTGTTGGGCAACGCCCAGGACGTCGATGGCTTCGTCTCGGCGACGCTGGGGCCGTTGCTGGAGTACGACGCGCAGCGCGGCACTCATCTCGTGCGTACGCTCGGTGCCTATTTCGGGTCCGGGGGCAGTCTCATCCGTGCCAAGGACGAACTCCACGTGCACGTCAACACGGTGGTGCAGCGGCTGGACCGGGTGCAGGTGCTGCTGGGGCGGGACTGGAACGAGCCCGGACGGGCGTTGGAGCTGCAACTCGCGTTGCGGTTGCACTTGTTGGCGGGCGGGCGGGAGCGGTAGGGGCCGTCCGGCCGCTCGGGGTGCGTTCCGTTGTCTTTGTCCTCAAGCGCCGGACGGGCTGAAAGATGTCCTCAAGCGCCGGACGGGCTTGATTTTGCGCGGCGGGTCGGAAAGGTGTCCTCAAGCGCCGGGTGGGCTTGATTTTGTGCGGCGGGTCGGAAGGTGTCCTCAAGCGCAGGGCGGGCTTGATTTTGCGCGGCGGGCTGGGTAGCGCGCGGGTGGGTTCGTGGTGTCCTCAAGTGCCGGACATGGTCAGCAAGTGGCGGGCGATCTCGCCGCCGCCCGTGTCGCCCGTCAGCAGTGTGTAGTGGTTGACGTTCCGTACCGGTACCGGTGTCACCTCCGTGCCCCCGAGGTCGGCCGCTGCCAGGCGGGTCTCGTCGTACAGGCCCTGCTCCTCGTTCATCAGGCCCCGCTGTGCCCACAGCAGCGTCGCCGGAGCCGGCAGCTTCCGTACCGCCGTCAGTACCTCCTCGTCGAAGAGGCCGACGCCATCGGTGCGTACCGCCTCGATCCGGCAGGTGGAGTGCATGGCGGGTTCGTCCCCGGTCAGATCGCGCTGGATGTACGCATCCACCTCGGCCGACCACGCACCCGCGAACGCGGGGTGCGCCTTCCAGAACGAGCGGTACGCGGCCCGGTCGGGGAAGGTCATCGACAGCCGGTCCATGGCCGGGCCGATCACGGCGGTCATCAGCTCGTCCGGGGAGAGATGGGTCGGGGCGGGGAAGCCGATGCCGCCGTCGACCAGCAGCAGCGGCCCGAACCGTTCCGGATGCCGTACGGCGGCCAGCGCCGCCACGAACGCGCCCATCGAATGGCCCGCCAGCACCACCCGGTCCAGGCCCAGGGCCGCGGTCAGGGCGGCGATGTCATCGGTGTGCGTGGCGATCCCGTACGGTCCCGGCAGAGCGGAACTCCCGGCCCGGCCGCGCAGATCCGGGGCGATCAGGGTGATGCGGCCGTCCAGCAGCCTCGCCACCGGGCCCCAGGACAGTGCGTTGGCCGTGATGCCGTGCAGGGCGACGACGACCGGTGCGTCCGGCTCGCGGGCCGGCCACCTCAGTACCGCCAACTCGCCCCCGGCCACGGGGACCTGTACCTCTTCGTGCGGAATCACGGGCGTCCGTTCTCCTTCCGGGCCGGGAGTGTTTCGGTGGCGGCGGGCCCGCGGCGTACCGCGGCCAGCCGGGACGGCAGCCGGGCCAGGCCGCCGGGCAGCAGGTGTACCACGGCCACGAACAGCACACCGAGCAGGAACAGCGGCTGGGAGAGCGGCACCCGCAGCACCGCGGGCAGATCGGCGACCGCGCCCGACCCGGCCAGATCCCCGAGCCGGTGATCGGCCCAGGTGTAGAGGATGCCGCCGGCCATCGGGCCCCAGCGGGTGCCCGATCCGCCCAGCACCACCATCACCAGCAGGGAGAGGGTGAAGTCGGAGGTGGTCGTCTGGGGGGTCGAGCCGCCGGTGAGCAGCAGGTGCACCAGGCCGCCCAGCGCGGCCAGCGCGCCCGCCAGGACGAAGGCCGTCAGCTTGAAGCCGTACGGCTTCAACCCCAGGACCTCCACCCGGCGTTCGTTCTCCTTGATGCCCTCCCAGACCCGTCCGGTGGGGGAGCGGACCGCCCAGTGGACGACGGCGAGGGTGAGGACCAGATAGGCGAGTGCCACCCAGTAGAGGTTCGCGGTGTGTTCGATGCCCACGAGCGCGGACGGCAGCAGATCGGCGGGGGCGGCCCGGCCCTCCTCTCCGCCGGTGAATCCACCGGGGTTGCGGGAGACCAGGATCGAGCCCGCCTGGGCGAAGGCCAGCGTCACCATGGAGAAGCCGATGCCGGTGACCCGCAGGCTCACCGACCCCAGGACCAGCGCGAGCGCGATCCCGAAGCAGAGGCCGAGCAGTGCGGACACGGCGAACGGGAGGCCCGCCTCCAGCAGGAACATATTGGTGGCATAGCTGCCTGCGGCGAAGTAGAGCGCATGCCCGAAGGAGAGCAGCCCGGTGCGGCCGAGCAGCAGGTCGTAGCCCGTCGCCAGCGCTCCGAACAGCAGGCAGGTGGCGAGGAGTTGAAGACTTCCGGGGCTGCCGAGCGGGCCGTCCAGGAGCCCGGGCAGCGGCAGTGCGCTGTACGGCGCGACGAAGAGGAGCAGCAGTGCGGCGGCGGGCCACCAGCGGCGCAGCAGCCGGGCGGTGTTCCCGGGCCCCGGCGCGGCCGTGTGTTTTTCGCCGGTGCGGTCGTGTGTCTCGGTGACGGTGCTCACGCGAGCCTCCCGGTCAGTCCGCGCGGCCGCAGAAGCAGCAGCGCGGCGAGCAGGACGACGACGGCCAGGTCGCCGAGGCCCGCTGCGGTGTAGTAGTTGGCGAACTGCTGGACCAGGCCGATGACGACGGACGCCACGGCGGCGCCGGTCACCGAGCCCATGCCTCCGGTGACCACCACGACGAACGCGAAGATCAGCAGCGAGGTGCCCTGACGGGGGTCGACCGAGCCGAAGTACAGGCCGCCGAGCGCCCCGCCGAGCGCGGCGGCGCAGCCGCCGATCGCGAAGACGAGCGTGAACGCCTTCCGCACGTCGATACCGAGGGCGGTGACCATCGCCCGGTCCTCGACCCCGGCCCGTACGACCAGACCGTGCCGGGTGCGGCCGAGGAAGAGCCGCAGTGCCACGAGTACGACGACTGCCGCCGCGACCAGCATCAGCCGGTTGACCGGCACCTGGGCGCCGAGCAGCCCGAAGGTGCCGGACAGCGCCTTCGGCCCCGGGAAGGTCCGGGCGTCCGAGCCCCAGATCCCCGACAGCAGCGCCGGGACGGCGAGCCCCACCCCGACCGTGGCGAGGACCTGCTCGCGCGGCCGGGTGTAGAGCGGGCGGACGACGGCGAGTTCCAGCAGCACGGCGGCCGCGGTGCCCACTGCCGTACCGAACAGGACCGCGAGGACGAAGCCCGCTCCGCCCGGTCCTGCGCCGGGCAGATTGCCGGATGCCGCCCACCAGGTGCCGTACGCGCCGATGGAGAGCAGCGCCCCGTGCGCGAAGTTGAGCACGTCCATCAGGCCGAAGATCAGTGAGAGTCCCGATGCGATCAGGAAGTAGAGCGCTCCCAGACCGAGTCCGGTCATGGTGAGCAGAACGACGGTGGACATCAGGAATCCGCCTCCAGGGTGTGCGTAGTGAGCGGGCCGTGTCCCACGCCCAGCAGCCGCCGTGCCGCCTCCGCATTGCCCAGCAGCTCGGCGGCCGGTCCCTGATGGGCCGTCCGGCCGTCGGCGAGCACCGCACAGTGCTCGGCCAGGCGTCGCACGACGGCGAGGTTCTGCTCCACGAGCAGCACCGGCACCGCCTCGGCGGCCCGCTCCAGCACCTGGGCGACCTCGGTGACCACCTTCGGTGCCAGGCCCTTGGTGGGTTCGTCGGCGATGATCAGCCGGTTGCCGTTCAGGAGCGTGCGGCCGATGGCCACCATCTGCTGCTGCCCGCCGGACAGTGTCCCGGCCAACTGCCGCTCCCGACGCTTCAGTTCGGGAAAGAGCTCATGGACGAGTGCGTACGCGGGCTCGCCCGCACCGCGCCGCTCGGCCAGGCGCAGATTCTCCGCGACGGTCAGTCCGGCGAAGATGCCCCGGTCCTCGGGGGCGTAACCGATGCCCAGCCGCACCACGGTGTGGGTGGGCATCGACACGGTCTCCTCGCCGTCCAGCCGTACGCTGCCGGTGCGCGGGACGAGGCCGAGTGCGCCGCGTACGGTCGTGGTCTTCCCGGCGCCGTTGCGGCCGAGGAGCGCGGTCACCCCGTGACGGGCGACGTCCAGGTCCACGCCGTGCAGGATGTGCCGGCCGCCGATCAGGACCCGCAGGTCCCGTACGGTGAGCAGGGGCCCTGTCGTCACAGCCCCTCCCCGAGGTACGCCTGCTGAACGGTCGGGTCGGCGGTCACGGCCTGTGGGGTGTCCAGCGCCAGCAGCCGGCCGTGGTGCATCACGGCGAGCCGGTCGGCCAGGCCCAGCAGGACGTCCATGTGGTGCTCGACCATCAGGACGGTGCGGCCCTCGTCCCGGTGCAGGGTGCGGATCAGCTCGGTCAGCGCGGGGACCTCCTCCGCGCTCACCCCGGCCATGGGCTCGTCCAGCAGCATCAGCCGCGGCTCGCCCACCAGCAGCACCGCCAGTTCCAGCTTCCGCTTCTCACCGTGCGACAGCTCGGACGCCATCGCGTGCGCCCGGTGGCCGAGGCCGGTGCGTTCCAGTACGCCGTCCACCTCGGCGGTGTACGGGGAGGCGCGCCGCCACAGCCGGTACGAGCCGCCCCCGGCCGCCTGAGCGGCCAGCCGGACATGGTCGGCCACGGTCATCCCCGGCCAGAGGCTGGACGTCTGGAACGTGCGGCCGATGCCGCGCCTCGCGCGTGCGTGCGCGGGGCGGTCCGTCATGTCCGTACCGTCCAGCGCGATCGTGCCCGACGTGGCCGTGGTCAGCCCGCTGATCAGGTTGAACAGGGAAGTCTTGCCGGCCCCGTTGGGACCGATGAAGGCGAGGAACTCGCCCTCGTGGACGCTCAGCGTGACGTCCTCGACGATCGTCGCCCCGCCGACTCCCCAGCCGAGCCCGGCCAGTTGAAGCACCGGGGCGGTGGTCCGCGCCCCGCCCGGGCGCTTGGCGGTGATGTCCGGTACGGCCATCTCTCAGCCCGCCGAGGGCTTCGCGGGCGGCGCCACCTTGTCCATCGGCTCGGTGCTCACCAGCTCCGGCCGGGCACTGGCGCCCTTCCCCTTGAGCTTCGCGACGAACATCGGCTGCACCAGTGCGTGGTCCTCGGCACGGATCTGCTCCTTGCCCTTCACCCCGTCGAAACTCCAGCCCTCCAGGGCCTTGGCCATGGCGGCGGAATCGGTGGCGCCGCCCTCCTCGACGGCGTGCACGACCATCTGCGCCGCGGTGAAGCCGTCGGGGGTGAACAGGTCCGGGGTGCCGCCGGCCTCGGTGACCGAGTCGAGCATGGACTTCTCCACGGCGTTGCCGCCGCCCGCGCCCGGGAAGTAGTGCGCCAGGAACGACACCTTGGAACCGGCGTTCCCGAAGATCGGGTACGAGGCCGTTCCGGCGAGACCCGTGACGACCTTGCCCGCCCCCAGCACGCCCTGCTGGTCCAGTGCGGTCCACAGCGCCGGTGCGGTGGAGCCGGCCCAGGCGACGAAGACCAGATCGGGTCCGCCCGCCTTCACCTGCCGGGCGAACGGGGTCAGGTCCGTGGCGCTGGGCGGAGCCAGCACGGAGCCCACCTTCGCGCCCTTGGCCCCGAGCACGGCCTTCACGGCGGCGACATTGGCCTGGCCGAAGGTGGAGTCCTGGGCCAGCACCGTGACCTTCTTGCCCTTGGCCTCGCCGAGCATCGCCCCGGCGGTGAGGATGTCCTGGTAGGACTGCCGGCCCGAGCGGAAGGTGTAGTCGTTGATGCCGGTCACGGCGTCGGTGGCGGCCGGGCCGCTGATGTACAGCACCTTGTTCTGGGCGGCGAGTGGTGCCATCTGGAGGGCCACCCCGGAATCGGTGGTGCCGGCCAGCACCTTGTAGCCCTTGCCGATCAGGTTCTTGGCCGCGGAGACTGCCTTGCCCGGGTCGCCCGCGTCGTCCTGCTCAGTGACCTCGATACGGTGCCCGGCGACCTTTCCGGTGCCCTTCGTCGCGTAGTCCAGGCCCGCCATGAACCCGTCGCGGTACTGCTTCCCGTAGTCCGCGAGCAGCCCCGTACGGGAGTAGACCAGGCCCACCTTCACGCTCTGGTCCTTCGCGTCCTTGCCGGACGCGGAATCGGCCTCGCCCGCTTTCCCGGCGGCGGTGCACCCGACGAGCAGAAGGCCGGCCGAGGCCAGTGTGACGACGGCGGAGAGGGATCTGTGGTGACGGGCGGTGCCTGTGGCTCTGCGACGCATGGTGACCGGCTCCTCGGCGTATTCATGTGATGTCGCCGAACCGTATGAACACCGTGCCGCCGTCGACATGGTGCAGGGCACCCCACCTGACGCGGTGCGCATGTGGGGGCCGCACATGGGCCGAAGCCGGGGGCCGCGCCCCGGGGACCTGATCGTACGGTCCGGGGCGCGGCGCGGCACCGAGGTCTCAGCGCCGCGGGCGGTGACCCGTCACACGCCGGCGATCGCCTGGACCGTGGCCGCGATCACGCCGAGGGCGGCGAACGCGCAGCCGATGATGCCCATCACCATTCCGGCGGTCGCCTGGCCGCGGCCGCCTCCCTCGCCCCGGTCCGCCATGCGCCGGGCCGAGATGCCGAGGCACAGCGCGATGATCGGCAGGATGATCGGGATGAGCAGCAGCCCGAGGATGCCGAGCACCATCGAGGCCGTCGCCTTGCCGCTGGGCAGTGAAGCGCCACCGGGGTACCCGTAGCCGTACGGCGGCTGGGCGCCGTAGCCCGACACGCCCCCCGGGTATGCGCCCGGGTCCTGCGTCCCCGCCGCGCCGCCTGCACTGCCTGACTGGTCAGCCATGTCTTCCTCTCCATCGGTGCTGGTCATGACCATGTTAAGGAGAGGTTTGTGGCCCTTCCGGACAGAACGGTGAGGGATGTGTGACGAAAGGCCCTCCGGGGCGCGGCCCGCCAGGACCCGTCAGGAAGCGTCCCGGGGTGCCGTCACGTCGATCAGCCGGCACACCGTCTCGATGTCTATCTTCACCTGGGCGATCGATGCCCGCCCCGACAGCCAGGTGATCAGCGCCGAGTGCCAGGTGTGCTCGATGACCCGGACCGCGGACAGCTGCTGCGGCGTCGGATGTTCCAGGCCCATCGCGTCCAGGATGATCGCCGTCGTGATCCGCGAGACGGTGTCCACCTCCGGGCTGACGCTGCGGTCCGCGAAGGTCAGCGCCCGTACCATCGCATCCGCCAGGTGCGGTTCGCGCTGCAGGGCGCGGAACGCCCGCATCAGGGTGTCGGCGACCCGCTGCGCCGCGTCGTCCCCGGCCGGGGGGCGCTTGTGCAGCGTCGTGTGCATGTGCTGGAGCTGGTCCTGCATCGTGGCGACCAGCAGATGGATCTTGGACGGGAAATAGCGGTACAGCGTGCCCAGGGCGACCTCGGCGGCCTCCGCGACCTCGCGCATCTGCACCGCCTCGAAGCCGCCCCTGCTGGCGAGCTGGGCGCTGGCGTGCAGGATGCGGCGGCGGCGGGCCTCCTGCCGCTCGGTCAGGGGCGGCGATGCCGGCTTGGCTTCGGCTGTCATGTGTCCCCATCCATGGCTTCTGTCCGCAACCGGAGGGAGGCGCTCGGTCTCCCGGCGGCGCACAGCATGCCAGGGTGGCCGGTCGTGGCGCGAATCACCTGATCCGGCCGTTGCGCCGACGCTACCTGCCGGTAGATTCGTAGCTCATTGAACGATCCAGTCTGAAACTTGTTCTAGATTAGCGTGAGCGGTTACGCTCCGGCGAACACGCAGTGAGAAGGGGGCCGAGTGTGACCGCTGAGGCCATAGAGACGGGCCCCCGCACGGGCAGCGACACGTCGGACATCGCCGGCGACCGTCCGTTGCGCATCGCACTCCTCACCTACAAGGGCAACCCCTTCTGCGGCGGCCAGGGCGTCTACGTACGCCACCTCGGCCGCGAGCTCGCCCGCCTCGGCCACAGCGTCGAAGTGATCGGCGCCCAGCCCTATCCGGTGCTCGACGAGGGCGTCCCGCTCACCGAGCTGCCGAGCCTGGACCTCTACCGCCAGCCCGACCCGTTCCGCACCCCGAAGCGCGGCGAGTACCGGGACTGGATCGACGTCGCGGAGGTCGCCACCATGTGGACCGGCGGCTTCCCGGAACCCCTCACCTTCAGCCTGCGCGCCCGACGCCATCTCGCCGCCCGCCGCGGCGAGTTCGACGTCATCCACGACAACCAGACCCTCGGGTACGGGCTGTTGGCGGACCTCGGCGCCCCGCTCGTCACCACGATCCACCACCCGATCACGGTCGACCGGCAGCTGGACCTGGACGCCGCCGAGACCCGCCGCCGACGCGCTTCCGTACGCCGCTGGTACGCCTTCACCCGCATGCAGAAGCGGGTCGCGCGCCGGCTGCCCTCGGTGCTCACCGTCTCCGGCTCCTCCAAGCAGGAGATCGTCGACCATCTCGGGGTGCGGGGGGACCGTGTCCACGTCGTGCACATCGGCGCGGACACCGACCTGTGGTCGCCCGACCCGTCGGTCGCCGAGGTCCCCGGCCGGATCGTCACCACCTCCAGCGCCGACGTCCCGCTGAAGGGCCTCGTCCACCTCGTCGAGGCGCTCGCCAAGCTCCGTACCGAGAACCCGCAGGCGCACCTCGTGGTCGTCGGCAAGCGGGCCGAGGACGGACCGGTCGCGCAGGCCATCGAGCGGCACGGACTCCAGGACGCCGTCGAGTTCGTCAAGGGCATCAGCGACGCCGAACTCGTCGACCTGGTGCGCAGCGCCCAGATCGCCTGCGTCCCCTCGCTGTACGAAGGCTTCTCGCTGCCCGCCGCCGAGGCCATGGCCACCGGCACGCCCCTCGTCGCCACCACCGGCGGCGCGATCCCCGAGGTCGCGGGAGCGGACGGCGAGACCTGCCTGGCCGTCCCGCCCGCCGACGCCGGGGCACTGGCCGGCGCGCTCGCCCGGCTGCTCGGCGACCCGGAACTGCGGGCCCGGCTCGGCGCCGCGGGCCGCGCCCGGGTGCTGTCCCGGTTCACCTGGAAGCAGGCCGCCATCGGCACCGCGGAGCTCTACCGGGAGGCGATCGCCGCCCGCGCAGCCACCACGAACCCCGGCGGCCGTCGTTGACACCGCCGTCCGTCCTCGTCTCCGCCCCCTGATCCCCCTCGACCGCGAAAGCAGGCATTCGTGCTGACCGTGGACTTCACCCGCTTCCCGCTCGCCGCAGGTGACCGAGTGCTCGACCTGGGCTGCGGCGCCGGACGCCACGCCTTCGAGTGCTACCGGCGCGGCGCCCAGGTCGTGGCCCTCGACCAGAACGGCGAGGAGATCCGCGAGGTCGCGAAGTGGTTCGCCGCGATGAAGGAGGCCGGAGAGGCTCCCGAGGGCGCCACCGCCACCGCGATGGAGGGTGACGCGCTCAATCTGCCGTTCCCGGACGAGTCCTTCGACGTCGTGATCATCTCCGAGGTGATGGAGCACATCCCCGACGACAAGGGCGTGCTCGCCGAAATGGTCCGGGTCCTCAAGCCCGGCGGCCGGATCGCGATCACCGTGCCGCGCTACGGCCCCGAGAAGGTCTGCTGGACGCTCTCCGACGCGTACCACGAGGTCGAGGGCGGCCACATCCGCATCTACAAGGCCGACGAACTGCTCGGCCGGATCCGCGGCGCCGGCCTCAAGCCGTACGGCACCCACCACGCGCACGCGCTGCACTCGCCTTACTGGTGGCTCAAGTGCGCGTTCGGGGTGGGCCGCGACGGCAAGGACGCAGCGCTGCCCGTCCGCGCGTACCACAAGCTGCTGGTCTGGGACATCATGAAGAAGCCGGCCGTCACGCGGGTCGCCGAGCAGCTGCTCAACCCGGTCGTCGGCAAGAGCTTCGTGGCGTACGCGACCAAGCCGCACCTGCCCGTGGCAGCCGCTGCCGAGGATCTCTCCAGGGCCGAGGCGTGACCACTCCCGAGCAGACCGAACACCTCGTACTGCCCGGAGTCCTCACCGCCGAGCAGGCCGCCGAGACCGTCGCCGCCGTCCTCGCCGCGCAGTGCGAGGACGGTGCGCTGCCCTGGTTCCGCGGCCACCATCTCGACCCGTGGGACCACACCGAGGCCGCCATGGCCCTCGACGCGGCGGGCGAGCACGCCGCCGCGGAACGCGCGTACGACTGGCTGGCCCGGCATCAGAACGAGGATGGCTCCTGGTACGCCGCGTACCACGACGGAGACCCGGAGCGGCCGACCGACCGCGGTCTGGAGACCAACTTCTGCGCGTACGTGGCCGTCGGCGTCTGGCACCACTACCTCGCCACCGGCGACGACGCGTTCGTCGACCGGATGTGGCCGACCGTCTACGCCGCCGTCGAATTCGTGCTCCGGCTCCAGCAGCCCGGCGGCCAGATCGGCTGGAAGCGCGAAGCCGACGGAACCCCCGTCGACGACGCTCTGCTGACCGGCTGCTCCTCCATCCACCAGGCGCTGCGCTGCGCACTCGCCATCGCCGAACGGCGCGAGGAGCCGCAGCCCGACTGGGAGCTGGCGACCGGTGCGCTGGCCCACGCGATCCGCAACCACCCGGAACGCTTCCTCGACAAGAGCCGCTACTCGATGGACTGGTACTACCCGGTCCTCGGCGGCGCGCTCACCGGAGCGGCCGCCAAGGAGCGGATGGAGGAGAGCTGGGACCGCTTCGTGGTCCCCGGCCTCGGAGTGCGCTGCGTGCTGCCCAATCCGTGGGTGACCGGCGGCGAGAGCTGTGAACTCGCCCTGGCGCTCTGGGTGATGGGCGAGTCCGACCGGGCGCTGGAGATCCTCCAGTCCATCCAGCACCTGCGTGCCGACGGCGGCATGTACTGGACCGGGTACGTCTTCGAGGGCAACCGGGCGTTCTGGCCGGAGGAGCTCACCACCTGGACCGCCGGTTCGCTGCTGCTCGCCGTGGCCGCGCTCGGCGGCGACGAGGCGACCACCGCGGTCTTCAGCGGCGAACGGCTGCCGCACGGGCTGGAACCGGACTGCTGCGGCTAGGGCCAGGCGTCGCGCGGCAGACGACAGTTCGACGACAGGCCCTGGACCGGCCCGCTAGTGCCGGATGCGGCCGGCCACCGCGTGACCCACGAAGAGGTAGACGACGGCGGCCAGCCCGTATCCGGAGACCACTCGCGCCCACGCATCGTCGAAGGTGAACAGGTCGTACGACCAGCTCGCCAGCCAGCGTGCGGTGTGCTGGACGACGTTCACCAGGTCGTTGCCCCGGTTGGCGTCCAGCAGGTACATCAGGATCCACAAGCCGATGACGAAGGCCATGATGTCGGCCACGACGGCTATGACACGTGCTGCGGTGGTGCTTCTCGTTCCTGTTCGAGGAGACATGGATTCCGGGTTGCCGTTTTCCGGCGGGAGAAACCCGGACGGCGGCCCCGGGTGGCACGCCGCCCGGGGCCGGGCGAGCCTTACGGAGAGTGCCGAGAGGCGTCACTCACCGTAAAGATCACCGTGATGCGCCCGGCCAGGGAGGCCCGCTGTGCCCAGTTCCGCCGTGAACCGTCCCGTACCGCTCCGCCGTCTGCTCGTCTCACTGCTGCTGTCCTGCGCCGTGCTGATGGGCGCCACCGCGTGCGGCGGCAACGAGAGCGGCGGCGCGAGCAGTTCCGCTTCCCCGAGCGGTACGTCCTCGGCCGAGGCGCAGAAGTTCGCCAAGACGCGATTCGTCGCCAATGCGGGGCTCGCGGCCGGTGCGACGTACCAGTGGATCGTGAAGCCGTACCGTGCGGGCAAGTTCAAGAAGGGCGCGGACGGGCGGACGTTCGCTCTGGTCAAGGCCGGGCTCGCGGGCGGCTTCGCCTACAACCGGCTGAAGGCCGCGGTGGTCAACGCCAAGGGCGACCCGCTGCTGTCGAAGGCGGTCGCGCCGCTGACGGCGGGCATCGAATCGCTCAAGGGGCTCGGCAGCAAGCTCCGCAAGGGCCAGGCGGGCGAGGGCGACATCGGCGCCTTCGAGAGCGTGATCAGCGGCATCAAGGACGCGGGCAAGAGCGCGGGCGCCGAAGTGAAGGACCAGGTGCCCACCAGCTCTCAGCTCGGCGGATAATCACATGCGCGAGGGGCCGCCGCGCACTACGGTGCGCGGCATGAGCTCACTTGCGCACGACCTTTACTGTGACGAAATCATCAGCCGCACCGACGCGTTGAGGGCGGTGATCAAGGGCGCCGACCTCGGCGCGACCGTACCGACCTGCCCCGACTGGACCCTGCGCGACCTCGCCGTCCATCTCGGCGGCGCCCATCGCTGGGTGGGTGAGATCGTCCGTACCCGGGCGACCGAAGAGGTCCCGGACGAACGGGTACCCGAGTTCACACCGGAGGGCGACGACCTTGCCGTGCTCGACGCCTGGCTGGCGGACGGCGCGGCGAAGACCGCCGAGGCGCTGCGGGCGGCCGGCCCGGACCAGAAGGTCTGGTCCTGGGCGGGGGAGCAGAACACGGGCTTCTGGGCACGTCGCATGGCGCACGAGTCGATCGTCCACCAGGCCGACGCGGCACTCACCGCGAAGACCGGCTACGAGGTGGCAGCGGAGCTGGCCGCGGACACCATCGAGGAGTGGCTGGAGATCGTCGCCTTCGCGCAGGCCGAGGGTGACAAGGAGGCCGCCGAACTGCGCGGCGGCGGGCGCTCGATCCATCTGCACGCCACGGACGTGCCGGGTGCCGAGTGGCTGATCGAGTTCGGTGAGGACGGCTTCACCTGGCGGCGCGCCCACGGGAAGGCGACCGTGGCGCTGCGGGGCACGCTCACCGACGTCATGCTGGTCTTCAACCGGCGCCTCGCTCCGGACAGCGACCGGGTCGAAGTGCTGGGGGACGCGGAGCTGCTGGACTTCTGGCTGGAGCGCGCGGCGTTCGGCTGAGTCAATACCGGCCGCCGCCCGCTGTGCGGTCTCCGTCCGCTGTGCGGGCGCGGCGGTGCTGAGCCAAGCTGGAGAGGACAGCCCGTTGTGTCCGGCGGCCCCTGTGGAGGTGCCGATGGAGCCCGTCCGCGCCCTGAAACGGATCGCCTTCCTGCTGGAACGCGGCAGGGCCGACACCTACCGCGTGCAGGCATTCCGAACGGCAGCCGACGCGCTGGCGGCGATGGCGGACGGCGAGGCCGCACAGCGGGTGGCGGACGGCTCGCTGGAGTCGGTCAGGGGCATCGGGCCGAAGACCGCGCAGGTGATCCGCGAGGCGGTGGCCGGGGAAGTGCCCGGCTACCTGGAGCGGCTGGAGGAGGAGGCCGCCGCCGCCCCGCTCCCCGAGGGCGGCGAGAGCCTCCTCGCCCTGCTGCGCGGCGACTGCCATCTGCACTCCGACTGGTCGGACGGCGGCAGCCCGATCGAGGAGATGGGCCGCACAGCGGCGGAACTGGGCCATGAGTGGGCGGTCCTCACCGACCACTCGCCCCGGCTGACCGTGGCGAACGGACTCTCCCCACAGCGGCTGCGCCGGCAGCTGGACGTGATCGCCGAGCTCAATGCGGGCTGGGCGCCGTTCCGGCTGCTCACCGGCATCGAGTGCGACATCCTGCCCGACGGCTCCCTCGACCAGGAGGAGGAGCTGCTGGAACAGCTGGACGTCGTGGTGGTCTCCGTACACTCCAAACTACGGATGGACGCCGCCCCGATGACCAGACGCCTGCTCGCGGCCGTCCGCCACCCGCGGGCGAACGTTCTCGGACACTGCACCGGGCGGCTGATCACCGGCCGGGGCCGCCCCGAGTCCCGATTCGACGCCGACGAGGTCTTCGCCGCATGCGCGGAGGCGGGCACGGCGGTGGAGATCAACAGCCGGCCCGAACGGCTCGACCCGCCCCGCCGGCTGCTGCGCCGCGCCGTCGCCGCGGGCACCCTGTTCGCCATCGACACCGACGCACACGCGCCCGGACAGCTGGACTGGCAGATCCACGGCTGCGCCCGCGCCGAGGAGTGCCACGTCCCGGCGGAACGCGTCATCAGCACGTGGCCGGCCGACGAACTGCTGGCCTGGTCGCACGGGGGCACGACCCCGGAGCGGGCCCGCTCCGGGGCGGACGGGGCGGTCTGCGCAGCCCCGGGACAGGAGCGGTGAACCCATGACGGCCACAAGCGTGCGAGGCATCGACCACATCGGAGTCACGGTCCCCGACCTGGAGACCGCCACCCTCTTTCTCGTCAGGGCGTTCGGCGCCGAGGTGCTGTACGACACCCTGCGCCGCCAGGACCGCCCGCAGGGCGGGCCGGACGTCGAGCGACGGCTCGGTGTCCCGGCGGGCACACAGCAGCTGGCGATCCGGATGCTGGCCCTTCCTGGCGACGGCCCGGGCATCGAGCTGTTCGAGTTCCAGGGCCCACGCCGGGAACCCCCGGTGCTGCCCTGCGACTTCGGCTGGCAGCATGTGGCGCTCTACGCCGACGATCTGGACGCGGCCGTACGGGACTGTGTCGCCGCGGGAGCCACGCTGCTCGCCGAGGCGCAGCCGCTGCCGGGCCCCGAGGCGGGGGAGCGCAACCGGTTCGCGTATCTGCGCACCCCGTGGGGCAGCACCCTGGAACTCCTGACGTACCCCGACCCCCAGCCCTGGGAGCGCACCGCGCCACGACGGCGCGTACGCCCCGCCCCGGTCGGCACCGGGTCCTGGCCGGCGGATCCAGGCCGTCCGGGCCCTAGTTGAGCTCCGCGAGCACCCGCAGGGTGTGCGGGTCCGGCGCCGTCACCAGCAGGTCGGTCACCGGCCCCTTGCGCCACAACTCCAGCCGTTCCGCGATCCGTTGGCGCGGTCCGACGAGCGAGATCTCGTCGGCGAAGGCATCCGGCACCGCCAGCACCGCCTCCTGCTTGCGCCCTTCGAGGAACAGCCGCTGAATCCGCCGCGCCTCCTCCTCGAAACCCATCCGCGCCATCAGATCGGCATGGAAGTTACGGGCCGCGTGCCCCATCCCCCCGATGTAGAAGCCGAGCATCGCCTTCACCGGCAGCAGCCCCTCGGCGACATCGTCACAGACCTGCGCACGGGCCATCGGCGCGATCATGAATCCGTCGGGCAGGTCCGTGAGCGACGCCTCGTACACATCGGTGCGCAGCGGCGACCAGTACAGCGGCAGCCAGCCGTCCGCGATCCGGGTCGTCTGCGCGATGTTCTTCGGCCCCTCCGCCCCGAGCAGTACGGGCAGTTCCGGCCGCAGCGGATGGGTGATCGGCTTCAGCGGCTTGCCCAGACCGGTGGCGTCCGGACCGTTGTACGGGTGGGAGTGGAAGCGCCCGTCCAGCTCAACGGGGGCCTCGCGGCGGAGCACTTGGCGGATGACGTCGACATACTCGCGGGTCGCGTTCAGCGGGCTCTTCGGGAACGGCCGCCCGTACCAGCCCTCCACCACCTGCGGCCCGGACAGCCCCAGACCGAGCATCATCCGGCCGCCGGAGAGATGGTCGAGGGTCAGGGCGTGCATGGCGGTCGCGGTCGGGGTGCGCGCCGCCATCTGCGCGATGCCGGTGCCCAGCCGGATACGGGAGGTGTGCGCGGCGATCCAGGTCAGCGGGGTGAACGCGTCGGAGCCCCAGGCCTCCGCCGTCCACACCGAGCCGTACCCCAGCTCCTCCGCCTCCCGGGCGAGCTCCAGATGGGCGGGGTTCGGGCCGCGGCCCCAGTAACCGAGTGCGAGTCCGAGCCGCATTCCGCTGCCTCCCACCATTTCTGACGTCACGTCAGATCATTGACGCACGGACGGAGAGTACGACAGCGGCCCCCCGCCCGGAAGGGGCGAGAGGCCGCTGTTCGTACTACGGAAGCGTGGACTCAGCCGCGCTGGATGCCCGTGGTGTCCTGGAGCACACCACGACGGCCGTCCTGCGTCTGGGCGATGAGGCCCGGACCGCGCTGCTCCACCGCGAGATACCAGGTACCGGGCGCCAGTTCGGCGATCGGCGACGGCGAACCGTCCTCCCCGTACAGCGGGCGGGCCACCGGCACCGCGAACCAGAACGGCGTGAAGTCACCGGCCGTCGCACCGGCCGCCGGAGCACCGGCCGCCGGAGCCGGCTGGGCCTTCTGCGGCTCGGGCTGACCGGGCTGCGGCTGACCGGCCTGCGGCTGCGCACCGTACGGCTGCGGCTGACCCGGCTGCGCACCGTACGGCTGCTGCTGGGCGCCGGGGTAGCCGTATCCCTGGCCGGGCTGCGGCTGGCCGCCGTACGGCGACTGCACGGCCTGCGGACGCGGGGCGGCGGCCAGCGGGGCCTTGAGCGCGGGGACCAGCGGAGTGGCGATCGCGCCCGCGGCCAGCGCCAGGGCGGCGATCAGGCCGAGGATGAGACCCGCACCGGCGTCGACCTGGCCGAGGTCGATGATCGTCCAGAAGAGGTTCCAGGCGGCGAAGACCGTAGCCGCGACACCGAACTGGCTGAGATCCAGACCCGCGACCTTGCGGGGCTGGGGCTGCGAGCGGGACAGGATGATCAGTGCCGCACCGGCCACCCCGACCATGTAGACACCGAGCGCGTTGCCCAACGACTCCCAGGCGTTCGGCGAGTTTACGTTGAGGTCGCCGTAGGAGAAGAAATCGAGGAAAGAGGCGATGAACAGCACGACCGCTGCTCCGATCACCACGCCATCGCCTCGAGTGAGGGAGCGGATATTCACGTGAAGGTCCTTAGTCGATCGTCTCGTCGGGGCGGTCGTCGCTGCCACCGGTAGGGCGGGCACGGCGCGAAGCTCGGGGGCGGCTCCCCATCGTACGGATGAATCTATCGTCTGCCCGGACTGGTTGTGTCCCTGCCCGGGACCTGGGCGCACTTCCCCCCAATTTCGCCTCAGAACTACCTCTTGCTACCCCTTCAGGTAGCTGCTGATGCCATCGGCGATGCCCTGCGCCGCCTTCTGGCGCCAACTCGCACTGGTGAGCAGGGCGGCATCCTTCGGATCACGCATATTGCCGCATTCGATGAACACTTTGGGCACGGTCGACAAATTCAGTCCGCCCAGGTCCTTGCGGATGTCCAACCCCGTATTGCCGCCTACGTAATTGGAAGGCGCACTTCCGGTATCGCGGACGAAGAGACCTGCGATCCGGGTGCCGAGATCGCGCGACGGCTGGACGATCTCGGAGGTGTCCGCCGCGCCTCCCCGCACCGGCGCGGGGAGGATCACATGGAAGCCGCGGTTGCCGACCGCGGAACCGTCCGCGTGCACCGAGACCACCGCATCGGCCTCGGCATCGTTTCCGATCCGGGCCCGCTCGTCGACACAGGGCCCGTACGGGCGGTTGTTGTCGTACGTCAGCACGACCTTCGCGCCCTGCGCCCGCAGGAGCGTGCGCAGCCGATGCGACACGTCAAGGGTGAACTGCGCTTCCGCATAGCCGGAGTTGGTCGATGTTCCGGTGGTGTCGCACTCCTTGTGCGTGGTGCCGATGTCCACCTGGCGGTTGATCTCGCGGGTGTGCAGATGGTTGTTCGGGTTGTGCCCGGGATCGATGACGACGGTTTTCCCGGACAGCGGCCCGGCGGCCCGGCCGCCCGTGGACTTCGAGGGCTTCGCGGACGGGGTGGGCGATGCGGACGTCTTCTCCGGCGCCGGAGCGCTCTTCGACGGCGAGGCCGACGGCGGCGCGGCGGAGGTACCGCTGCTGCCCTGCCGGGGCAGGTCCTGTGCCCCGCCGCTGCCACCGCCCGCGCCGCAGCCCGCGGCAGTCAGGCACATGGCTGCGAGCGCGGCGGCGACGAACAGGGGCCGGCGGCGCGGGGTGGGGGGAACGCTCTCGTCGTACGGCACCCCGCGATGCTATCGGGGCGTCGGTCTCAGATCCCCGGTCCCGTGCGCCGCAGCACCCGCAGCGAATCCGTCACCGAGACCTCGCTGAACGCGCCCGAGGCCAGCGCCCGCAGATAGACGCGGTACGGGGCCTGGCCGCCGTGCGCGGGGTCCGGGAACACGTCGTGGATCACGAGCAGCCCGCCGTCGGCGACATGTGGCGCCCAGCCCTCGTAGTCACCGTTCGCATGCTCGTCGGTGTGACCGCCGTCGATGAAGACGAAGCCGAGCTTCCCGCCCCAGACGGCCGCGACCTGCGGAGACCGTCCGACCAGGGCCACGACATGGTCTTCGAGACCTGCTGCGTGCAGGGTCCGGCGGAACGTCGGCAGCGTGTCCATCCGGCCGACCTCCGGGTCCACGACGGTCGGGTCGTGGTACTCCCAGCCGGGCTGCTGCTCCTCGCTGCCGCGGTGGTGGTCGACGGTGAGAGCGGTCACGCCGGCCGCCCGGGCGGCATCGGCGAGCAGGATGGTGGAGCGCCCGCAGTACGTCCCGACCTCAAGGACCGGCAGCCCCAGCGCGGCGGCCTCGACGGCGGCCCGGTACAGCGCGAGTCCTTCGACCACCGGCATGAAGCCCTTGGCGGCCTGGAAGGCGGCGAGAATCTCGGGCTTGGGCGCGGCGACGGACTCGGCGGGCACGGGTTCCTCCTGGTGGGGACGGTTCTAAGACCGGGGTACGCGTTCGACGGCGCCCCATCGTGCCGTACGCCCCCGCCGAAGGCATCGGCGGGGGCGTACGAGGGGTGAGCCCGGGGCTGGGTGCACCCGGCGGCCTATCGGTCGTGGAGAACCTGCGGCCTTGTGACAGGGACGACCGTGAGCAGGTCGTCCAGTCCCTTGAAATCATCGGGGTTCGTGGTGAAGAGGGGGAGATCCTCGGCGATGGCGATGGACGCGATCATCAAGTCGGCCACCCGGCGCCGCGGCTTGCGACCGGCGCCGATCACGGCAGCACAGACCCTGCCGTAGATTCGGGCTGCCTCCGCGTCGAAGGGGATCGGGTCGAACTCGTTCTCGGCACGTTGGAGGACATCCAGCCGACGGGCCCGCTCGGCGAACTCGTCGTAGTCGTCCTGCTCTTCGTTCCGCCGCACCTCGTGCGGTCCGGCGGAGAGCTCGGCCAGTGTGATGGCGCTGATCGCCACCTCTGCGGGGAGTTCCTCGGGATCCACCCATCTACGCAGAATCATGATGTTGGTGTCGAGTAGTCCCTGTTCGTATTCAACGGGCATACGGGTCGTCCAGCCTCTGCTCGGCGGTGGCGTCCTGATCCGCCCGGAAGGCGTCCAACGAGATGTCGGAAGCGGTGCGGGACATGGCGGCGAACTCACCGCGCGGGACGAACCGCCTGCGTCGGCGCAACGGGATCAGCTCGCCGATGCGGTGTCCGTCCCGCGTGACGGTGAAGGCCTGCCCACCCTGGACGGCGTCCATGATTTCTTTCGACCTGTTGCGCAGGTCGCGTTGCGTGATCTCCTGCTGCGCTGCCATGGCAACAACGTAGCACCGTGTGCTATTGGGTGCTATGTGGTGCCGCGCCGCAGTGCGTACGCCCCCGCCGAAGGCATCGGCGGGGGCATACGAGGGGTGAGCCCGGGTCGGGGCGCCCCCGGCGGGGCTGCGATATGGAGGTCAGCAGCTCTGCCAGAGTCGGGTCATGACCCGGACGCCGAAGCGCAGGCCCTCCAGCGGGACGCGCTCGTCCACGCCGTGGAAGAGGCGGCCGTAGTCCAGGTCGTGCGGGAGCTTGAGGCCCTTGAAGCCGAAGCAGCGGATGCCGAGGTGGGTGAAGGCCTTGGCGTCGGTGCCGCCCGGGTTGCAGTACGGGACGGGGTGGCCGTCCGGGTCCTCGGCGCGCACGGCCTCGCACATGGCGTCGACCAGCGGGCCGTCGAACGTGGTCTCCAGCGCGATGTCGTGGTTGACCCACTCGCGGCTGACCGAGGGGAGGAGGAGCTTGTCGATGGTGTCGATCAGCTCCTGCTCGTGGCCGGGCAGGAAGCGGCCGTCCACCCGGGCGGTCGCCTTTCCGGGGATGACATTGGTCTGGTAGCCCGCGTCGAACATGGTGGGGTTCGCGGAGTTGCGGAGCACCACCTGCATGAAGTCGGAGACCGGGCCCAGCCTGGCGAGGCTGCCCTCGATGTCGTTCTCGTCGAACTCGACACCGTAGAGGCGGGCGGCCTCTTCGAGCAGGGCGCGAACCGGTTCGATCAGCCGGATGGGGAAGGTCTCGCGGCCGATCCGGGTGAGGGACTCGGCGAGGTCGGTGACCGCGTTCTCGTCGTTGGGGGACGAGCCGTGGCCGGCCCGGCCGGTGGCGGTGAGCTCCATCCAGGCCATGCCGCGCTGGGCGTTCTCGATCGGGTAGAGGCGACGGGTGTCGTCGATGGCGAAGGAGAAGCCGCCGCCCTCGCCGATCGCCTCGGTGACCCCGGCGAACAGCTCCGGGCGGTGCTCGACCAACCAGTGGGCGCCGAACTTCCCGCCCGCCTCCTCGTCGGCGAGGAAGGCCAGGACCAGGTCGCGCGAGGGCCTGGTGCCGGTGCGGACGAAGTGGCGGGCGGTCGCCAGCATGACGGCCACCGTGTCCTTCATGTCGATCGCGCCGCGGCCCCAGAGGTAGCCGTCGCGGATCTCGCCGGAGAACGGCGGGACCTGCCACTCGGAGGCGTCGGCCGGGACCACGTCCAGGTGGCCGTGGACCAGGAGGGCGCCGCGCTCCGGGTCGGCGCCCGCGATCCGGGCGATGACACTGGCGCGGCCCGGGGCGGACTCGACCAGCTCGGACTCGATGCCCACCTCGGCGAGGCGGCCCACCACCCAGTCGGCGCTCGCACGCTCGTTGCTGGTGGGGTTGGAGGTGTCGAACCTGATCAGTTCGGCGCAGAGTTCGATGACCTCGTCCTGGGCCTCGGCGGACGCCGGGACGAGGGAGGGGGCGGTGGGGTCGAGGGGGGTCATGCTGCTCCCACAGGGGTTGTCGCGCGGGCGGCGGGGGCGGCGTCGTCCTCGTCGTCCAGGGTGGAGGTGCCGTACGGCTTCACCCAGCCCAGCAGGCCGAGGACGCTGTACAGGATGAAGGCGGTGGCCAGCGAGTTCAGGGCCGGGATGCCGCCGTCGTAGAACTTGCCGACGCAGAACGCCGCGATCCAGATGGCGATGGACATCGGCACCCAGGTCGGCGAGGACTTCGGCAGGGTCTCCGACTCCCGGGTCTCGTCCAGCGGCTTGCGCATCCGCTTGACGACCCAGTACTCGGCCACGATGATGCCGCCGATCGGCGGGATGGCGACGCCGAGGACCGAGAGGAACTCGGTGAAGTGGGTCATGATCCCGACCGCGGACAGGGCCGTGCCCGCGATGCCGAGGACGATCGTGACCGCGCCGCGGTGCAGCCGCTTGCCGAAGACGACCTGGAAGAAGTTGACGACGCCGAGGGAGGAGCCGTACAGGTTCCAGTCGTTGATCTTGGCGGTGGACATCAGGACCACGATGACGCCGAAGGCGCCGGAGGTGGAGAGCACGATGTGCGAGACCTCGTTGCTCTTCACCAGGTGGCCCAGGAGCACACCGGTCAGGCCGACGATGTACTCGGAGAGGATCATCGACGAGGCGCTCTGCAGGAAGACGTGCGAGCCCTTCCGGTTGTACCGGGTCATCTCCGGGGACACGATGGCGCCGGTCATGTAGCCGCCCGCGATGGCGGTGGCGGCGACGGCGAGCGGGATCGTCTGGCCGGGCGGCGGCGAGTGGATCAGCTCGCTGAACGAGTGGTCCTTCAGTGTCGAGATGACCGACCAGGCGACCATCGCGAAGAACAGCGGCGTGACGATCTTGGCGAAGGCGGCCATGTACTTGAAGCCGAAGATCACCAGTGCGGTGATGGCGATGCCCGCCAGTACGCACCACATCCAGGACGGGCCGCCGACCAGCGCCGAGACGCTGTTGCCGAAGATCGTGTTCTGGACGCCGAACCAGCCGACCAGGCTGACCGCGATGACGAAGCTGACCAGCGCCGAGCCGTTGCGGCCGAAGCCGACCCAGCGGGTCAGCATCGGTGTCGCCAGACCCTCGCGCATACCGGCCAGGCCGATCGCGAAGATCACGACCTCCAGGATCACCGCGCCGAGCGTGAAGGCGAGGAAGGCGTCCCCGAAGGTCATGCCGACGCCGATGGTGGCGCCGAGGGTGAACTGCGAGATCGAGCCGGACTGGGCCAGCCACTGCAGCAGCATGGACCAGAAACCGAACCGCTTGTCACGCGGGACACGGGAGAGCGCGTAGTCGTCGCTGCCGATGCTCTTGGCCTCGGGGGCCACGGCCTCGGCCTGCGGGGCGGCTGCCATCAGGACTCCTGGGGTGTACGGCCGAAGGTCTGCAGGTGAGCCAGCGACCCGTAGCGGTTGACGAGGTTGTCGAACTCCACCGCGTCGTGGAAGTCCAGGTGGCCACTGCCGTAGGCCTTGGCGACCTCCACGGCGTAGCGGGCGGCGGACGCGATGTCCGCCTCGTGGCTCGCGCCCGTACCGCAGCCCGGTACCGCGGCGGCCGAGGTGATGGCCAGGCCGACGACCGGGGCGGCCGTCGCGGTGGAGGGCTGCAGGATCGAATTGATGTGGTGTGCACCGTTACCGTACGGGGTGATGTCCTGCGTGGTCACCGGGTACGTGACCAACGGCTCACCGGTCACCACGGCGAGCAGTTCGCCGAGCTGCTCGCCGACCCGGAGCACCCAGCCCTCCTTGACGGTGGGCGACAGGGCGAGGCCCTTGTGGTTGATGATCCGGTTGCCCTTGGTGGTGTCGATGGAGAGCACAGCCTCCATCTCACCGGTCACCTCGTGGCTGTTCATGGTGGCGATGTCCACGGGCGAGCCCATGAACGGCACCGGGTCGTGCGGCTCGGTCGGCGCGTTCGGGCAGATGTGGGTGGCGACGATCACATCGCCGGGCAGCACATCGCCGCGGCGGCGCATGTCGAGCAGCTTGGCGGCGGTGGCGACGGCCGAGACCGCGCCGTCGGCGTCGGAGACCATGCCGACCACCCCGGGCCGGGCGCCGATGCCGCCGAGCCGGCCCACCACGCCCAGCGTGCGGGCGCTGCCCCCGGATGTGCGCCCTTGTGCGCCCGGGATGCGGACCATCACGAAGTCCGTCGAGCCCTGCTCGCCGACGACCGTGGTGACCTGCGCCGACGAACCCTTGGCCCCGCTCACGGAGTCGAGGTACCCGGCGACCGTCTTGCCATTGACCTGGGGATCGTCCAGCAGATCGACGATGTCCAGCACGTACTTCAACATGGGGGGCCTTTCTCGCTCATCCGGGCACCCGGGCCGGCGCTCGACGGGGGAAGCGCGGGGCGGGGTGCTCAGGCAACATTCGGGATCGGATAGCGTTGAGCGCAACTGTTTCCCGTTATTTGCAATTCAGGTCTGAATGGTGAGATGACGATGGCGGACTTCGATATGGACCGGCGCACGCCCGCCGGGGCGCTGCAAACCGTCGACCGGGCGCTCCTCGTGCTGCTCGCCTTCGAGCGGACCCGGCCCGACTGGGGCGTCACCGAGGTCGCCGAGGAGTTCGGCTGGGACACCTCGGTGGCCCAGCGGCTGCTCGCCACCCTCGCCGGGCGCGGCTTCCTGGTCTCGGACCCGGTCACCCGCCGCTACCGCATCGGCCCCGCCGTACTGCGCCTGGGCAGGCTCTGGGAGCGTTCCGGATCGCTGGAACTGCTGGCCGGGCCGGTCCTGGAGGAGCTGCGCCGGGTCACCGGCGACACGGTCCTGTTCTGTCTGCCGGACAGCTTCCACATGCGGTGCGTCGCCGCGGAGGAGGGGGAGGCCGGGCCGCTGCGCTACTACCCGCTGGTCGGCGAGCTCTACCCGGCGCACGCCGGGGCGACCAGCAAGTCGTACTACGCGTATCTGCCCGACGAGCAGCGCCACCGCCTCTTCCGGGGCCGCCCGATGGCCCGCTTCACCGACCGGACGGTCACCGACCCGGACCGGCTGGAGGAGGAGTTCCTCAAGGTCCGCGCCCAGGGGTACGCCTGGACGGTCGGCGAGTACGACACCGGAATCGCGACCGTCGCCGTACCGGTCTTCCTCGGGCGCGAACCGTACGGCAGCCTCAGCCTCGGCGGCGCCGAGGAGCTCTTCCGCGGGGCGCCGGAGGACCGGCTCGACGCCCTGCGCCATGCGGCCCAGCTGCTGGAGAGGCGGCTCACCCAGCCTCCGCAGCGCCCGAAGCCCCGCCCCCGCCGCACGCGCACCACCTGACGAATCAGAACAGAACCAAGAGGAACCTCGTGAATCTGCTGCTGCTCTCCAACTCCACCCAGTACGGCTGCGGTTATCTGGAACACGCCCTCGACACCGTCACCGCGTTCCTGCCCTCCGGCGCCCGACTGGCCTTCGTCCCCTACGCGCTCGCCGACTACACCACGTACACCGCACGCGTCCGCGATGCCCTCGCACCGTCCGGCATCACCGTCCGCGGGGTTCATGAGAACGCCGACCCGGTCGCCGAACTCGCCGCGTCCGACGCCGTGTTCATCGGCGGCGGCAACTCCTTCCGGCTGCTGAGCGCCCTGTACCGGACCGGTCTGCGGGACGCCGTGATCGAAGCGGTGCGCGACGGGCTGCCGTACATGGGGGCCAGCGCGGGTACGAACATGGCGGCGCCCACCCTCCGTACCACCAACGACATGCCCATCGTGCAGCCGCCGTCCTTCGAGACGCTCGGCCTCGTCCCGTTCCAGATCAACCCGCACTATCTGGACCCGGACCCGGAGAGCACCCACAAGGGCGAGACCCGCGAGGAGCGGCTCACCGAGTTCCTGGAGGAGAACGACGTGCCGGTGCTCGGCCTGCGCGAGGGGTCATGGCTGCGGGTCAACGGGCGCCAGGCCCGGGTGCAGGGCGCCCGCCCCGCCCGGCTGTTCACCCGCGGCGCACAGCCGCAGGAGCTTCCGGTGGGGGCGGACGTCTCTCATCTGCTCACGACGACACCGCGGTTCGACGCTCCGGTGCGCTGACGCTCAGCACCAGATCGGCATCGACCGGCAGCCCGTTGCCGGGGTAGGCCGCCGGATAGGCGCGCGGCGCGTATCCGGCGGCCGATCCGGCCAGCACGAAGTTGCCGCCGGACGGGGCGGCCAGCATGTAGTGGCCGTCCTCGTCCGCCACGGTGAGACCGGCCTGCCGGCCCCGGTGGTCGATCAGCGTGACATTGGCGCGGGCCACCGGCGTACCGTCCGCGTCCAGCACCCGGCCGCGGAAGCCGCCCGAGCCGGCGACCGGGCGGGATACGGAGAGTGCGGGGGCCGACGCGTCGTCGTCGCTGCTCGCCAGCAGCGCCGGGCGCATCGCATCGCGCTGCGACGGCAGGAACGCGGCCAGCACCAGCCCGACCACCACCGCACCCGTCGCGATCAGGAACGAGATGTGGAACCCCTCCATCGAGGGCAACGACACCCCGCCCGTCCGCACCGAGGTGTTCGCCAGCACCATGCCGATCACGGCGCTCGACACCGACGTACCGATCGACCGCATCAGGGTGTTCAGACCATTGGCCGCACCCGTCTCGGACGGATCGACGGCCCCGATGATCAGTGCGGGCAGCGAGGAGTACGCGAGTCCGATACCGGCCCCGAGCACCACCGCGATCACGACGGTCTGCCAGGCGGCGCTCATCAGCCCGAGCCCGGCCCCGTAACCGATCGCGATGATCAGCATGCCGAGCATCAGCGACACCTTGGGGCCGCGGCGGGCGGACAGCCGGGCGTACAGCGGGGCGACGAACATCATCGTCAGACCGAGCGGCGCCACGCACAGCCCGGCGACCACCATCGACTGGCCGAGGCCGTATCCCGTCGACGCCGGCAGCTGGAGCAGCTGCGGCAGGACCAGCGAGACGGCGTAGAAGGCGACCCCGACCATGATCGAGGCGAGGTTGGTGAGCAGCACCTCGCGCCGGGCCGTGGTCCGCAGATCGACCAGCGGCGCCGGGCTGCGCAGCTCGAAGAGGCCCCACAGGACCAGAATCACCAGGGCGGCGGCGATCAGACCCAGTGTGGTGCCCGAGGTCCAGCCCCAGTCACTGCCCTTGGTGATGGGCAGCAGCAGGCAGACCAGACCGAGCGAGAGCCCGAGCGCACCGACGATGTCGAACCGTCCGGGTGCACGCAGCGTGGTCTCCGGCACGACGAGGACGGTGAGCGCCATCGACAGCACACCGAGACCGGCCGCACCGAAGAACAGGGTGTGCCAGTCGGAGTGCTGGGCGACCAGCGCGGCGGCGGGCAGCGCGAGTCCGCCGCCCACCCCGATCGAGGAACTCATCAGCGCCATCGCCGAGCCGAGCTTCTCGCGCGGCAGCTCGTCGCGCATGATGCCGATGCCCAGCGGGATGGCGCCCATGGCGAAGCCCTGGAGCGCGCGTCCCACGATCATGACGACGAGATCGTCGGTGAAGGCGCATATCAGTGAGCCGATCACCATCACGGCGAGGCTGGCGAGCAGCATCTTCCGCTTGCCGTAGAGATCGCCGAGCCGCCCCATGATCGGGGTGGAGACGGCCCCCGCGAGCAGGGTCGCGGTCATCACCCAGGTGGCGTTGGACGGATCGGTGTGGAGAAGGGCGGGGAGATCCTTGATGACGGGGACGAGCAGGGTCTGCATCACCGCGACGGTGATACCCGCGAAGGCGAGTACGGGGACGACACCGCCGCCCGCCTTGCGCGGCCGCGGATCGGGGAGTTCCCCGGCGTGCTGTTCGTTCGTCGTCTGTGGCATACGTGCGGCCTCCGGCGGCGTGATCGAGGGTCTGAAGAGGCGTGCGGGTCCTTGGGCGGGCAGCACCGACCGCCAGGTGTGTGCAGGGTGAAACCTTCCGCATGTCCGAGGTATTCCGGTGAGCGGGGTACGAACGGGGCACGGCCGCGCACCCGGTCCGAAGCGTGCGCCGATTCCCCTGTCGTCCGACCTTCCGTCGGATTGGAACGTGTTCTACTCTTGCGCCGTTCCAGTGGCTGCGACCGGCGAGGATCCGCATGGGCATCGGAATCACCGAAGAGCAGAGGGAATTGGCGCAGGCCGTACGGGGCTGGCTGGCGCGCGCCGTACCGCCGGAGGAGATCCGCAAACTCCTGGACGCGGACGCCCCCGGTACCCCCGGCGTGCGCCCCGGGTACTGGGACGGGCTCGTGGAACAGGGCCTCCTCTCCATCCATCTGCCCGAGGAGTGCGGGGGCGGGGGCGGCCGGCTCCTCGATCTGGCCGTGGTCCTGGAGGAGGCGGGCCGGGCCGCGCTCCCCGGCCCGTATCTCGCGAGCGCCCTCACCTCCGCCGTACTGCACGCGTCGGGGGCGGGCGAGGCGGTACGCGGCCTCGCGGCCGGTACGCGCATCGGCGCCGTCGCCCTCGGCCCCGGCACCCTCACCGCCGTGGAGCACGAGGACGGCCACCTCCTCGACGGCACGGCCCCGCCCGTACTCTCCGGCGCCGATGCCGACCTCCTCCTGCTCCCCGCCGAATCGGCCACCGGCACCCTCTGGTTCGCCGTCGACGCCGCCACCGAGGGACTGACCGCACGCCCGCACCGCAGCGCCGACCCGACCCGCCCCACGGCCGAGATACGCGCCGAGGGCGTACTCGTCCCCAGGGAACGCGTCGTACGGACCGACACCGCACACGTCCGCGACCTCACCGCCGTCCTCTTCTCCGCCGAAGCGTGCGGAACCGCGGCCCGGGCACTGGACACCGCCGTCGAATACGCCAAGGTCCGCGAACAGTTCGGCCGCCCCATCGGACAGTTCCAGGGCATCAAGCACCTCTGCGCCGACATGCTCGTACGGGTCGAGCGGGCCCGCGCGCTGGTGTGGGACGCGGTCCGGGCCGCCGACGAGGAGGTGGACCCGGATGTACGGTCCATGGCCGCCGCCCTCGCCGCGTCGGACGCCCTCGACGCCGCGTACGGCTGCGCCAAGGACTGCATCCAGATCCTCGGCGGCATCGGCTTCACCTGGGAGCACGACGCCCATCTGTATCTGCGCCGGGCCCTGGTGGCCCGGCAGCTGCTGGGGGCCGGAGACGCCCACCGGCTGCGGGCCGTACGGCTGGCCGAGGGCGGGGCGCGCCGCGAACTCACCCTCGAACTCCCCGCAGAGGCCGCGGCCCACCGCGCCGAGGCGGGCTGGGCCGTCGCCGCTGCCCGTGGCCTCGACCCGCAGGCCGCCCGCCACGCCCTCGCGCCGACCGGCTACGCGGCCCCGCACCTCCCCGCCCCCTACGGACTGGGCGCCAACCCCGTCCAACAACTCGCCGTACAGCAGGAGTTGAAGGAGCAAGGGGTGAAGCTGAGCGACCTCGGGATCGCCACCTGGGTCGTCCCCTCACTCATCGCCCACGGGACGGCACAGCAACAGGACCGCTACCTGCTGCCCACCCTGCGCGGCGAACTCCTCTGGTGCCAGCTGTTCTCCGAACCCGGCGCGGGCTCCGACCTCGCCTCGCTCCGGACGAGGGCGGAGAAGACCGACGAAGGCTGGCGGATCAACGGGCAGAAGGTCTGGACGAGCGCCGCTCAATGGGCCGACCACGGAATCCTGCTCGCCAGGACCGACCCGGACGCACCCAAGCACCAGGGGCTCAGCTACTTCCTCGTCGACATGAAGAACACCGAGGGCATCGACATCCGCCCGCTGAAGGAGATCACCGGCGACTCCCTCTTCAACGAGGTGTACTTCGACGACGCCCTGCTGCCCGCCGACGCCCTCGTCGGCGAGATCGGCGACGGCTGGCGGGTCGCCCGCAACACCCTCGGCAACGAGCGCGTCCACATGGCCGACCAGATGACCTTCGACACCGACCTGGAGGCGCTGATCGCCCGCTCCGGCGAACTCGACGGCACGTACCGGGCCCGGATCGGAGCACTCGCCGCCGAGGCCCACGCTCTCGCCTGCATCGGACTGCGGACCACTCTGCAGCAGGTGTCCGGACTCGAACCCGGCGCGGGGGCCTCCATCCGCAAACTCGTCCAGACCACCCACCAGCAGAAGGTCGCCGAACTGGCCCTCGAACTCCTCGGCCCGGCCGGGGCGGTCGGCGAAGGGGCGGGGGAGCGGGCCGTGCACGGCTTCCTGATGTCCCGCTGTCTGACCATCGCGGGCGGCACCACCCAGGTTCAGCTCAATGTCGTCGCCGAGCGCATCCTCGGCCTCCCGCGCGATCAGTGACGCGGGGAGCGTCCCGTCCGCGCCGGGCCGGCATTGTCCGGGGGTGGAGCTACGTGCCCGCATCCCCCTCGACCCGTCCGACCCGCCCGGCCTGGAGAACCTCCTCACCGACGAGGGACACGGGCGGTCCGCGACACCGTCCGTCAGTTCCGCACCGAGCGGATCCAGCCGCACATCGGCGCGCGCTCGGCCAGGCACTCACCGGGCACGCAGCCTTCCGCTGACCGACTCCCGCTGCCATTATCTGACGCATCGTCAGATGTGTCGGAAAGTGGCAGCGGAAGCGGCCCGAGAGGGAGACCATGAAGGCGTTCATCGTCGGCGTCGGGATGACGAAGTTCGAGAAGCCCGAAACGCGCGACTGGCAGTACTGGGACATGGCGAAGGAGGCCGGGACAGCGGCGCTCGCCGACGCCGGGATCGCGTATGAGCAGGTGCAGCAGGTCCCCGTCGGCTACTGCTTCCAGGCCTCCACGGCCGGGCAGCGGGCGGTGTACGAACTCGGCCTGACCGGAGTGCCCGTCTACAACGTCAACAACAACTGCGCGACCGGCTCCACCGCGCTCATGATGGCCCGGCAGTTCGTCGAAGGCGGTATCAGCGACTGCGTACTCGCGCTCGGCTTCGAGAAGATGGCGCGCGGGGCGCTCGGCGGCGGCTCCGACGGCGGCGACTTCAAGACGTCCCCCGTCGCCCGGCACTACGGGATCATGGCCGCCGCCCACGGCTTCGAGATGACCCCGCCGACCGCCCAGATCTTCGGCAACGCGGCCCGCGAACACATGGAGCGGTACGGGACGACCGAGGCGCAGCTCGCGGCGGTCGGCGCCAAGAACCACCGGCACTCGGTGAACAACCCGTACGCCCAGTTCCAGGACGCGTACACGGTCGACGAGATCCTCGCCGCCAGGACCATCCACCGCCCGCTGACCAAGCTCCAGTGCTCGCCCACCTCCGACGGATCGGCCGCCGCCGTCGTCGTATCGGAGCGCTTCGTCGAGAGCCACGGGCTCGGCGACAAGGCGGTCGAGATCGTCGCCCAGGCCATGACCACCGACACCGGTGACTCCTTCGCCTCCGGTACCTGCATCGACGCCGTCGGACAACCGATGTCGCGGGCCGCCGCCCGGCAGGTGTACGAGGCCTCGGGGCTCTCGGCCACCGACCTCGACGTCATCGAGCTGCACGACTGCTTCTCCATCAACGAACTCCTCACCTACGAGGCGCTCGGGCTGTGCGGCGAGGGCGAGTCCGGGAAACTCGTCGAGTCCGGGGCCACCACGTACGGCGGCCGGTGGGTGGTCAACCCGTCCGGCGGGCTGATCTCGAAGGGACACCCGCTCGGCGCCACCGGAATCGCCCAGGCCGCCGAACTCACCTGGCAGCTCAGGGGGGAGGCGCAGGGCAGGCAGGTGAAGGACGCCCGGGTCGGCCTGGCCCACAACATCGGGCTCGGCGGGGCGGCGGTGGTGACGTTGCTGCGGCGGTAGTGCAGGGGCAGGGGCAGGGGCAGGGGCAGGGGCGGGTGGCTCGTGCGCGGCGGCGGGGCCGGGGCCGGGTGGCACGTGGCCACGGCATGTCCTCACGTGCCGGACGGGCGGGGAACCGGACCGGACCGGACACCGCCGTCGCCCGCCCGCCCCGTCCTTGGCCCGCCTACAGCCAGCCCTGCTGCCGCGCCGCCCGGACAGCCTCCATCCGGTTGCGCGTACCCGTCTTGCCGATCGCCGACGACAGATAGTTCCGTACCGTCGACTCGGACAGATGCAGCTTCGCCGCGATGTCGGCGACCGTCGCCCCGTCCACGGAGGCGTTCAACGCGTCCCGCTCCCGCGCGGTCAGCGGACTCGGTCCGGCGCTGAGCGCGGCGGCGGCCAGCGCCGGGTCGATGACCGTCTCACCCCTCAGCACCCGGCGGATCGCGGTGGCGAGTTCCTCGACGGGGCCGTCCTTGACCAGGAACCCCGCCGCCCCGGCCTCCATCGCCCGGCGCAGATAGCCGGGCCGGCCGAACGTGGTGAGGATCAGCACCCGGCAGTCCGGCACCTCCTCGCGCAGATCGGCGGCGGCGTCCAGACCGCTTCGGCCCGGGAGCTCGATGTCAAGGAGCGCCACATCGGGGCGCGACAGCAGCGCCGCATCCACGATCTCGTCCCCTGCGGCCACCTGCGCCACGACCTCGATGTCCGGTTCCAGGCCCAGCAGCAGGGCGAGCGCACCCCGCATCATGCCCTGGTCCTCGGCGAGGAGGACACGTACACACTTCGAGGGGCGCCCGCCGGGCATGTCAGTCATACGGCCAGCGTCTCAGACAGGGCACCCGCGTAGGTGTACGGCAGCCGCCGACCAGGCTCAGAGGGGCGGTTCGGTACCCGCGTTCTTCAGGATTTCGATGGCCAGGTTGTCGGTAGCCTCTGGCGGCCCGGAGAGGCGGTGGACCAGAACCCATCTGCCGTCCGTCATCGCGCCGGCGAAGACTGAGTCGTCGCGGGTGGCGCCGTTGTGCCAGAGCAGGGGGCCGGATGTCTGCCAGGACGGTGCGGGGTCGCCCAGTTTTCGGTCGACGAGCAGAGTGGTCACCAGACGGGCGGCCGCGCGCGGGGTGGCCCACAGCCCTCCGGCGGGCAGGATGGCACCGTTCATGGTCCAGGGGCGGCGCGGCCGGCCGAAGAGCCCGCGCCCGCGAAGCCGCCTGTCCTGCGGAGGGTCCGAGGTCACCTCGCTGACGTCCAGGGGCGTGAGCACGTACTGGTTCAGGAGATCCTCGTAAGGTGTGCGCGCCGCTGAGGAGAGCGCAGCGCCGAGGATGGCATAGCCGAGGTTGGAGTATTCCTCCGCCTCGCCCGGGGCGCTGGTGGTGAGGGAGTCGAGCCGATGTACGACGGCGTCCAGGGCCTGAGCGTCGAAGGAGGCATAAGGGTCGAGCCGTCGCAGACGCGGTGGAACCCTGGGCAGGCCGGCGGTGTGTTCCGCGAGGTGCCGCAGGGTTATGCCCGTGCCCGTCGGCACGGGGAGGAACTGTTCGAGCGGATCGTCGAGTTGGAGCACTCCTGCTGAAGCCAGCCGGACCAGCACGGTCCCGGTGAGTGCCTTGGTCAGCGAGCCGATCTGGACGAACTGGTCCAATTGATGGCCGTGGATGACCTGGGGAGCTTCGAAGCTGCTGAGAATACAGGTGGGTACCTGGGACATGGAGGACTTTCGGTCGGAGGTACGGGGGAACGCGCAGGCCGGTGTGCCGACGGGCATCCGATGCCGATTCCTCGCCACCCATCGGTAGATCACGTGAGCCGTCAGGCCGAGACGGGGAAGCCGCAGGCAGCGTAGAACGCCCCGAACGTAAACGGCGTCAGTGCCGGGCGCGTTGACGTGGTGAAGCAGTGCGGAACGGTGTTTCGGGCCCCGCTCACCGGCCCCGCGTGCGAGGCGAGTCCGAGGCGTCGCTGGAAGCGGCCTCGTCCGGCCCGTCCACCGGCAGTTCCGCGGTGAGCACGAAGCCGCGCTCCGGCCCCGGGCCCGCCCGGAGCGAGCCGCCCGCCGCGGCGAGGCGCTCGGTCAGGCCGGTCAGTCCGGTGCCGCCGATGCCGGGCGTGGCCGGTGCGTCGGGGTCGGGGCCGTAGCCGTCGTCCGTGACCGTCAGCCGGACCCGTTCGGATGTGCCGTCGACGACGAACGAGCAGGTGGTGGCGTTGGAGTGGCGTACGACATTGGTGACGGCCTCCCGTACCACCCAGCCCAGCAGCGCCTCCGTCTGCGGGGCGAGCGGCGGTCCCGAGCGGCGGAGCACCGGTTCGGTCCCGGCGGCGGTCAGCGCGGACCGGGCCCGGTCCAGTTCGGTGGCGAGGCTCCCCTCGCGGTAGCCGGTGACGGCCTCACGGATCTCGGTGAGGGCCTGGCGGCCGACGGACTCGATGTCCGCGACCTGGAGGAGCGCCGCATCCATGTCGCGCGGCGCGAGCCGGCGCGCGGCCTCCGACTTGACCACGATCACGGACAGCGTGTGGCCCAGCAGATCGTGCAGATCGCGGGAGAACCGCAGCCGTTCCTTCTCGACGGCGGTACGGGCCAGTTCCTGCCGGGTGGCGCGCAGTTCCATCACGGTCTCCGCGAGGGTGAGGATCGCGGCGGTCACCGCGCCCGAGATGAAGGTGCCGTATCCGATCGTCCACGGGTCCGAGCCGCCGTTTCCGCGCCACACGGCGATGAGGCTGGCGACCACGGCCAGGGAGAGCAGGCCGGCGGCCAGCTGCCGGTGGCGCAGGATGGTGCCGCAGGCCAGCGAGAGCAGCGGGAAGAACAGCAGCCAGCTCCCGCCGTAGCCGATCGCGAGCCCGAACGTGACGGTGGCCATCGCCGCGAGCAGCCAGTACGACACCGGACTCTCGCGCTTCTTCTTGTCGAAGCCGCGGAACACCACGGAGATGTAGAGGGAGTTGAAGGTGAACAGCCCGAGACCGCCGAGCCAGGGGTTGGGGGTCTCGCCCTGGAAGAGGTTGGAGAAGGCGCCCATGCCCATCAGGAGCCAGGGCAGCAGGGTGTACGGTCCGGGCGGGCCGGGGCGCCGGTCGTCGCGGCATCTGCGCCGCTCCCGCCATGTGCCCGTACGCCTACTCGTACCCGTACCCGTACCCGTACCCGTACTCGTCCCCGTGCCCGTTCGTCTCCTGGCCATGTCCACTCCTGCCACACGGTCTTCTCGTGTCACATGGTCCACTCCTGTCACACGGTCCTCGCGGACCGACGGTACGAGATCACGGCGTACGTACCGAACAGCAGGAGCCACGCGCAGAGCACGGCGATCGTGCCGGTGTCGGGCGCGTGCCCCTCGGTGGTCGCCCAGCCCAGGTCGGCGAACCGGTTGGCGGGGGTGAACCTGCCGATGGAACGCAGCCATTCGGGAAGCAGGTCCAGCGGGAACCACAGCCCGCCGACGATCGCGAAGCCCATCAGACAGGCCACATTGACGACGCCGGTGCCCTGCGGGGTGAGCCGGTAGCCGTTGCCGAGGCCGAGCAGGGTGAACGGCAGCGCGCCGATCCACAGCAGCAGTGCCAGAGCGATCCACTGCCAGGCGTCCAGCCGCACCCCGTTGAGCAGTCCGCCGGCCAGCAGCACCGTCAGGATCGTCGGCAGGACGGTCACCGAACCGCTGATCGCCCGGCCCACGACCGCCTGCGAAGGGGCGAGCGGGGTGACCCGCAGCTGCTGCAGCCAGCCGAGCGTCTTGTCGGAGGCGACCCCCGTACCGATCGACATGGCGGAGCCCAGTGCACCGTACGCGGCCATGCCGACCATCGAGGCCGTCTTCCAGCCGTCGACGCCCTCGCCCCCGCCGATGTTGGTGAAGAGCAGATACATCATCACCGGCATCCCGGTGCCGAAGATCAGGAAGAAGCCGTCACGCAGGGTCCTGCGCACTTCGAGCACGATGTAGCGGAACATCACACGGTCTCCCTCTCGGAATCGGTTGCGGGCGCTGCGGCGACCGGTGCGGTGAGGGCGAGGAACGCGTCCTCCAGCGTGGCCCGGGAGACCTGGAGGTCACGGATCGCGCCGAGGCGGGCCAGCTCCACGACGGTGGCGTCCGAGTCGTCCGTGTGCAGCAGCGCCCGGTCCCCGGACACCTCGACGGTGACGACGCCGGGCAGCAGCTCCAGGCCCTCGGTCGGCCGGCCCGCCAGGTCGAAGGAGACGAGACTGCTGCCGGCCGAGCCCCTGATCGTGTCGCCGCTGCCGTCTGCGACGATCCGGCCCCGGTCGATGACGACGATCCGGTCGGCGTTCTCGTCGGCCTCCTCCAGATAGTGGGTGGAGAAGAGGACGGTGTTGCCGCGCCGGGCGTAGGCCCGCATCGAGTCCCAGAACGTACGGCGCGCCTCCACGTCCAGGGCGGCCGTCGGCTCGTCCAGAACGATCAGTTCCGGGTTGCCGGCCAGTGCGACGGCGAAGCGGACGCGCTGGGTCTGGCCGCCGGAGAGTTTGTCGATGCGCCGGTTCGCGTACGCAGAGACGCCCGCCAGCGAGAGCGCCTCGGCCACCGGCATCGGCTGCGGGTAGGTCGAGGCGACGAAGGCGATCAGCTCGCGGACGGTGACCCGCTGGATGGGCCGCCCGTCCTGGAGCATGGCGCCGACCAGGCCGGCCCGTACCGCCTGCTCGGCGGTTCGGCCCAGCACCCGCACACTGCCGGAGTCCGGCTCGTTCAGACCCAGCAGAAGGCCGATGGTGGTGGACTTGCCCGCCCCGTTGCGGCCGAGCAGGGCGACGGTCTCGCCGCGGCCGATGGACAGATCGATTCCGTCCACGGCCCGTACGGTCCGCCCCGCCCGGCCGAAGGTCTTGACCGCCGCGGTGAGGACCACCGCGGCCGCGCTCCCCGTTGTCTGCTTCATGACCACGACGATACGGAGGGCGCCCCGGGTCCCGGCAGAGGTGTGCGTACGGACTTCGCGATGACATATGTCATGGCCCGGCGGCCGCCCGCGGATTGGATCTGACGCTACGTCAGCAGCAGTCTTCACAACTGCTGGGAGCTGCGTTATACATGGGAGTCATCGGCTAGAACGCGTTCTAGAACGGGCGCGGAGGCCGGTCCCGCACGACCTCGGTGCGGCCGACGGTGCGGACGGCCGCGCCGAGGTCTTCCCACCATCAAGGAGCAGCTTCCCCATGCCCATTGATGCCGAAAAGGCTGTCGCCGCCGAACCCCGGTCCACCCGGATCAGCTGGGACCACAAGGACGTCCAGCTCTACCACCTCGGGATCGGCGCGGGCGCCGGTCCCGGCGAGCTGCGCTACACCCTGGAGTCCCGGCTCCAGGTGCTGCCCTCCTTCGCCACCGTCGCGGGCGCGGGCATGGGAGTTGTCGGCGGACTCTCCTCGCCCGGCATCGACGTCGACCTCGCCGCCGTCCTGCACGGCGGGCAGAGCGTACGGGTGCACCGGCCGATCCCCGTGAAGGGCAGCGCCGTACAGACCTCGAAGGCCGCCGCCGTGTACGACAAGGGCAAGGCGGCCGTGCTGGTGCTGCGCACCGAGGCCGCCGACGACGAGGGCCCGCTGTGGACCAACGACGCCCAGATCTTCGTCCGGGGCGAGGGCGGCTTCGGCGGCGAACGCGGCCCCTCCGAGCGGGTCGCGTACCCAGCCGTCGCCCCCGACCACGTGGTGGAGCGGTCGATCCGCCCGGACCAGGCGCTGCTGTACCGCCTCTCCGGGGACTGGAACCCGCTCCACGCCGACCCCGAGTTCGCCAGGCTCGCAGGATTCGACCGGCCGATCCTGCACGGGCTGTGCACCTACGGCATGACACTCAAGGCCGTCACCGACACGTTGCTCGGTGGCGATGTGACCCGTATCCGCTCCTACCGCACCCGTTTCGCCGGGGTCGTCTTCCCCGGCGAGACCCTCCGTATCCAGATGTGGACCGGCAAGGACCGCGTCCGGGTCGAGGTGAGGGCCGTCGAGCGGGACGACGCCCCGGTCCTCGGCGACACCTTCGTCGAACACTCCTGAACCAACTCCAAGAGGTCCACAGGCCCATGAGGGGAGCCGCACCATGCGCGCAGCCGTACTGCACGAGATAGGTCAGGACAAACTGGAAGTCCTCGACGACGTCGAGGCGGTGGGCTTCGGCCCCGGCAAGGTCAAGCTCCGCATCCGGGCCACCGGACTGTGCCACTCCGATGTCTCCGCGATGAGCGGCGTGCTGCCGCAGCCCGCCCCCTTCATCCCGGGCCACGAGGGCGCGGGCGAGGTCGTCGACATCGGCGACGGTGTCACCGGGCTGAGCGCGGGGGACCGGGTACTGGTCTGCTGGCTGCCCGCATGCGGGGCGTGTCCGTCCTGCAAACGCGGCCAGACCCAGCTCTGCCTGGCCGGCTTCATGAACGCGGGAACCCCCAACTTCAAGCGCCCCGGGGGAGATGTCTTCGGCTTCGCGGGCACCGGCACCTTCACCGAGGAGGTCGTCGTCGGCGCGGGCTGCGCGGTGCCGATCCCCGACGACGTACCGTTCGAGATCGCCGCGCTGATCGGCTGCGGGGTGACCACCGGGCTGGGCGCGGCCATCAACACCGCACAGGTGGAGGCCGGTTCGTCGGTCGCCGTCATCGGCTGCGGCGGAGTCGGCATCTCCACGATCCAGGGCGCCAAGGTGCAGGGCGCCGCCCAGATCGTGGCCGTCGACCCGGTCGCCTCCCGTCGCGAGGCGGCACTGCGGTTCGGCGCGACCGAGGCCGTGTCCCCGGACGAACTCGCCGACGCCAAGCAGCGGATCACCGCGGGCGAGGGTTTCGACTACGTCTTCGAGGTCGTCGGCAAGTCGGCCACCGCCCGCACGGCGTACGAGAACACCCGGCGCGGCGGCACCCTCTGCATCGTCGGCGCGGGCGCGATGGACGACAACTTCCAGGTCAACATGTTCGAGCTGTTCTTCGACGAGAAGCGGATCCTGCCCTCCATGTACGGCGGAGGGGATGTGCTCCGGTCGTACGAACGGGCCATCGCGCTCTGGCGGGCCGGCCGGATCGACCTCGAATCGATGATCACCCACCGGGTGCGGCTCGACGGCATCAACGACGCCCTCGACCAGATGAGGACCGGCGAGTCGCTGCGCACCTGCATCGAGCTCTGACCCCCTCCAGCTCTGTCCCCATCCTGTCCCCACCCTGCCCCCTCCCTGCTTCCACCTGAGAGGACTCCGAGATTCCGATGTCACTTCCCCTGGACGGCATGTCCGCCATCGTCACGGGCGCGGGCCGCGGCCTCGGACGCGCCGAAGCGCTGGAACTGGCGCGGCTCGGCGCGTCCGTCGTCGTCAACGACTACGGGCAGCCGGGCCGCGACGGCTCCGGCGAGGCGTCCGCGACCCCCGCCGAGGAGGTCGCCGAGGAGATCCGGGCGGCGGGTGGCCGGGCGGTCGCACACCTCGGCGACGTCTCCGACCACGACCAGGCCCGTGCCCTGGTGGAGCTGGCCGTCGACACGTACGGAAAGCTCGACGTCCTGGTCAACAACGCGGGCATCCTGCGCGACCGAATGGTCTTCTCGATGACGGAGGACGAGTGGGACTCCGTCATCAGGGTCCACCTCAAGGGCCACTTCAACACCACGCACTTCGCCGCGTCCCACTGGCGCGCCCGCTCCAAGGAGTCCGGCGGCCCGGTCTACGGCCGGATCGTCAACACCTCGTCGGAGGCGTTCCTGGCCGGTTCGGCGGGCCAGCCGAACTACGCGGCGGCCAAGGGCGGCATCGTCGGCCTCACCACCTCCACGGCCCTGGCCCTGGCCAAGTACGGCGTCACCGCCAACGCCATCTGCCCGCGGGCCCGCACCCGGATGACCGAGGACGTCTTCGCGGGCTTCCAGGAACCGACGGACGGCCGGCTCGACGCGCTCGCCCCCGAGCATGTCTCGCCGCTGGTCGGCTATCTGGCCTCCCCGGCTGCCGCCAAGGTCAACGGGCAACTGCTCGTCGTGCACGGCGGAATGGTCGCGATCGTCGAACGCCCCAGGGTGGCGGCGAAGTTCGACTCGTCGAAGGAGACGTTCTCCTTCGACGAGCTGGACGAGCTGATCTCCCCGTACTACGAGGACCGCCCGACGGGCGAGACCTTCGCCGCGGCGGAGGTGCTCGGTCTGAAGCGGGGCTGACCGCAACGGAAACGGGTGGGCCCCGATAGCCGATCGGCTGCCGGGGCCCACCCGTCCCTCGTTGATGTTCCGCGCGGTCAGGCCGCCCTGCTGTTCCCCTCGGACGGGCGGCGGTGGCGGCCGTGCGGCTGTGCTGCCGTGTCCTCCATCGACACACCCCCTCGGTGCTTTCCGGAGCCGCCGGCTCCGGCCCATTCCGCGTCCGCCCCCGGCGGACGCGTCTGGGTCGTGTCGGTTCGGGCTTCAGACATGTGGGAAGTCACCCCGTTGTGATCGCTTACGTGTGTGTCACCAGGGCCGATCACGCCACCGCAACACGGCACGGTCACCGTCGGCGACCGATGTACGGCTGCGTAGCCCAGGCCCAGGATTTTAACCAGGCACCATGCGCCCCATGAGAGGCGCCTGCCCCAGTGGAATCGGCTTGCACATCGGTAGAGGCGCGGCGGCGGCGGACGGTTGCATACCGCTTTCCGCACCCGCGTGCATGCCGCATTCCGCGCCCGCTTCCGCCGCCGGTCCCGTGCCGCGTTCCCCGTCCACCGGCGCCTCCAGCAGTGCCACCCCGCACACCACGTTCTCGTTGGCGTACGGAAGTCTGAGTACGCCGTCCCGGGTCCACACCCCGCGACCGGCCTGCCACCCCTCGGGTGCGGCGAGTTGATGCAGCCGGCGCCCCGCCGGGCGCCACACCCCGAGCCAGCTGCCCGCCGCCCCGTCGATCCGCAGGGCCACCGCACAGCTCTCCGGCATCAGCATCTGCCCCGGCTGCACGGCGAACGGCGTCACCGCCACATCCGCCGGGCGCAGGCACTCCGGGAAACGCACCGGCAGACAGCTGCCCAGCACCCCCCATCCGAGCCGGTCGTGCCCCGGCGCGTCCGAGCGGATCAGCAGCAGCCCGCTGTCCGCGTCGGCGAGCAGCAGCCGGTCGTTGCTCTCCGGCGCGATCTGCAACAGCGGCGTCACCTCACCGCCCCGCTCCAGGTCCACGGCCACCGCCTTGACCGGACCGCCGCCCGGCATCTCCCGGTCCAGGGCCAGCATCCGCCCCGCCCGGTCCAGCCAGACCCCGCCGGAGCAGCGCCCCGGAACCTCCGCGACCTGCTCGGGCCCGAAGGCGCCGCCCGCCACCAGCCAGACGGCGGTGGAGTGCGCACCGGCCGACAGGGCGTATGCGCTCGCGCCGTCCGGTGACGGCGGCAACAGGGTCAGATCCGCGCATCCGACGGTGCCGAGCGGCAGTTCACCGGTACCGGGGCCGGTCGGATAGAGCAGCGAGAACGCATGCCGGTCCGCGACCCGGCGTCGGATCAGCACCCGCCCGTCGGCCAGCGGCAGCACCTGGGAGTCCGGCTCCTCCGGCTGATCGAGGGGGAGCGGCACCGCGTACGGCTCGTGCCCGTCGAGCGTCCAGCGCTCCACGAACCACGCCTGCGCGGCCTCGTTGGAGGCCTCCGCGGCGACGTTGCGGAGGGCGAGCCGGGCCGCGTACGAACCGTCCGCGGCAATCGTGAACGTGGGCGGGGCGAGGGCGGCCCCCGTGGGCACGCCCGGTTCACCCGGCTCGTCGTCTTCCAGCACCGCGTCCCCGGCGTCCCCGGCGGACCCGGCCGCCTCCGCGGTCTCGTTCTCGATGGCACAGGCAGTCATGGACTGGTCACCTCCGGCAACCGAAGCTAGTTTTCGCACTTCCTGCCGAACAACACGAGACCCGCCACTTCACACATAAGGGTGGTGATGCCCGGATTCGCCTGAGGGTGAGGGGGTGCCTGTGCTCGGCGCGAGACGTGGTGAGTAAGGTAAGGCAGCCCTAAGCGATACTTGTGTGACCTTGAACTGGAGCAAGTGATGTCCCTTCGTCGCCGCGGTACTGCCGCAGTCGGCCTGGCAGTGGCTGCCGCCCTTTCCCTCTCGGCCTGCGGGGGCGACGACGGAGGTTCGGGCGGCTCGGCCAAGTCCGAGGGCGGCGGTGACAAGAAGGCGGCCGTCGCGACGGGCGGCAAGGACTTCGCCGACGCCGCGAAGAAGACGGCGGAGTACGGGACGGACGCCAAGGCCGGCCAGTTCCCCCGGACCCTCACCCACGCCATGGGCAAGACCGAGATCAAGTCCGCCCCCAAGCGAGTCGTCGTGCTGGACGTCGGCGAGTTCGACAACGTCGTCTCGCTGGGTGTGAAGCCGGTCGGCTACGCCCCCTCCGAGGGCGACGCGTCCGTCCCCTCGTACCTGAAGAAGGCGGCGGGCAACCCGAAGAACGTCGGCACGATCAACAACCTCAACCTTGAGGCGATCGCCGGCCTGAAGCCCGACCTGATCCTCGGCAGCCAGCTGCGCGCCGCCGACAAGTACGACGCGCTCTCCAAGATCGCGCCGACCGTGTTCTCCATCCGCCCGGGCTTCACCTGGAAGGAGAACTACCTCCTCAACGCCGAGGCACTGGACAAGACCGCCGAGGCGAAGAGCAAGCTGGGCGCCTACGAGGCGAAGGCGAAGAAGCTCGGCGAGGACGTCGGCCCGAACAAGCCGACCGTCTCCATGGTCCGCTACATGCCGGACCGGATCCGTCTCTACGCCAAGGCGTCCTTCATCGGCACCATCCTCGACGACGCCGGTCTGCCGCGGCCCAAGAACCAGCAGATCAACGACCTCGCCGTGGAGGTCAGCCCGGAGAAGATCGACGAGGCCGACGCCGACTGGATCTTCACCGGCGTCTACGGCGACGTGAAGGCCACCAAGCGTGACACCACCCAGTCCAACCCGCTGTGGAAGAACCTCAAGGCGGTCAAGGACGGCCGGGCCAAGGACGTCTCCGACGAGACCTGGTACCTCGGCCTCGGTGTCACGGCCGCGAACCTGGTCCTCGACGACCTCCGTGCCGACCTCGTGAAGTAACGATTCACTGGCACGCTGTGGCCCGTCAGCACGGGTCACCGAAGCCATGGGCGACGGGGCACGGAGGACAGGTAGCCTTTCCTTGTGCCCCGTCTGTCTGAAGTCCTCGCCGAGCTCGACGCTCTCTGGCCGCCCGAGCGGGCCGAAGACTGGGACGCGGTCGGCACCGTCTGCGGAGATCCGGCATCGCAGGTCGACCGTGTGCTCTTCGCCGTCGACCCCGTCCAGGAGATCGCCGACGAGGCAATCGGGCTCGGCGCCCAGCTGATCGTCACCCACCACCCGCTCTATCTGCGGGGTACGACGACGGTGGCGGCCGACACCTTCAAGGGCCGGGTCGTGCACACCCTCATCAAGCACGACATCGCGCTGCACGTCGCCCACACCAACGCCGACACCGCCGACCCGGGCGTCTCCGACGCCCTCGCCGGTGCGCTCGACCTGCGCGTCGAGGGTCCCCTCGTACCGGATCCGGCCGACCCCAAGGGCCGTCGCGGCCTCGGCCGGATCTGTGTGCTCGACCACCCCGAGAGCCTGGCCGACTTCGCCGCCCGCGCCGCCGCCCGGCTGCCCGCCACCGCGCAGGGCATCCGGCTCGCGGGCGACCCGGCGGCGACGGTGCACACCGTCGCGGTCAGCGGCGGCTCCGGCGACAGCCTCTTCGACGCGGTGCGCGCCGCCGGCGTCGACGCCTTCCTCACCGCCGACCTGCGCCACCACCCGGCCTCCGAAGCCATCCAGCGCTCCCCGCTCGCCCTGGTCGACGCCGCACACTGGGCCACCGAATGGCCCTGGTGCGAACAGGCCGCAGCGCAGCTCGACGCGATTTCCGACCGCCACGGATGGGACCTGCGGGTCCATGTCTCGAACCAGGTCACCGACCCCTGGACCACCACCACCCACCACTCTTCTGGAGCCCCCAACTGAACGCCGCGCCCGCCGACCAGATCCGACTCCTTGACGTCCAGGCCCTCGACGTACGCCTGTCGCAGCTTGCGCACCGGCGCAAGTCGCTGCCCGAGCACACCGAGATCGAGTCGCTCACCAGCGACCTCGCGCAACTGCGTGACCTGCTGGTCGCCTCGCAGACCGAGGAGAGCGACACCGCCCGCGAGCAGACCAAGGCGGAGCAGGACGTCGACCAGGTGCGCCAGCGCGCCACCCGTGACCAGCAGCGCCTCGACTCGGGTGCGGTCACCTCGCCCAAGGACCTGGAGAGCCTCCAGCGCGAGATCGCCTCGCTGGCCAAGCGCCAGGGCGACCTGGAGGACGTCGTCCTCGAAGTGATGGAGCGCCGCGAGTCCGCCCAGGAGCGCGTCACCGAGCTGTCCGACCGGGTCTCCGCCGTCCAGGCCAAGGCCGACGACGCGACCGCCCGCCGTGACGCCGCGACCAAGGAGCTCGACGAGGAGGCCGCGACCGTAACCAAGGAGCGCGAGATCGTCGCCGGTTCCGTCCCCGCGGACCTGCTGAAGCTGTACGACAAGCTCCGCTTCCAGCAGGGCGGGGTCGGCGCAGCCCGCCTCTACCAGCGCCGCTGCGAGGGCTGCCGGCTCGAGCTGAACATCACCGAGGTCAACGACGTGAAGGCGGCGTCCCCGGACACGGTGCTGCGCTGCGAGAACTGCCACCGCATTCTGGTCCGTACGGCGGAGTCGGGCCTGTAATGACCCAGCCGCGCCGGTTCGTCATCGAGGCCGACGGCGGCTCCCGGGGCAACCCCGGGCCCGCCGGTTACGGTGCGGTCGTCATCGACCCGGTGACGGGGGAGACCCTTGCCGAGGCCGCCGAGTACATCGGCGTCGCGACGAACAACGTCGCCGAGTACAAGGGCCTCATCGCGGGCCTGAAGGCGGCGAAGGCGCTGGTGCCGGACGCCTCGGCGGACGGTGCGCTCCAGGTGCGGGTCCGGATGGACTCCAAGCTGGTCGTGGAACAGATGTCGGGCCGCTGGAAGATCAAGCACCCCGACATGAAGCCGCTCGCGGCGGAGGCCGCCAGGATTCTGCCGGCCTCCGCCGTCACGTACGAGTGGATCCCGCGCGAGAAGAACAAGCACGCGGACCGGCTCGCCAACGAGGCGATGGACGCGGGCAAGCGTGGCAAACAGTGGGAGCCGTCGTCGTCGACGGCCGCCCTCGACACCCCCCGGCCCTCGACGACCGCCGGCCTGCCGCCCGTCTCCGGCCCGCCCGGCGACGCGGCAGCGGGCGCGGCCAGGGCCCGCGCGGCCCTGGCCTCCCGCCCGGGAGCCGGGACGGGCACGGCAACGGCCACGGCTGCCGCATCCCCGAGCGCACCCCAGGTGGGCTGGGCCGCTGCGCCCGATCTCGGCGCACCCACCACCTTCGTACTGCTCCGGCACGGCGAGACGGCCCTCACCCCCGAGAAGCGGTTCTCGGGCAGCGGCGGGAGCGACCCCGAACTCTCGGCGACCGGCCGCCACCAGGCCGAACGCATCGCCCAGTCGCTGGTCGCCCGCGGCACGATCGAGGAGATCGTCAGCTCCCCGCTGCGCCGCTGCCGCGAAACAGCGGCCGCGGTGGCGGCCCGGCTCGGCCTGGAGGTCCGGATCGAGGACGGCCTGCGCGAGACGGACTTCGGCGCCTGGGAGGGTCTGACGTTCGCCGAGGTGCGTGAGCGTTACGGCCCCGACCTGGACGCCTGGCTCGCCTCCGCGAAGGCGGTCCCCACCGGGGGCGGCGAGAGCTTCGCCGCGGTCGCCCGCCGCGTCGCGGCCACCCGCGACCGCCTCACCGCCCGCTACGCGGGCCGCACGGTCCTCCTGGTCACCCATGTGACGCCGATCAAGACCCTGGTCCGGCTGGCGCTGGGCGCCCCGCCGGAAGCCATGTTCCGTATGGAACTCTCGGCGGCCTCGGTGTCCGCGGTGGCGTACTACGCGGACGGCAACGCGTCACTGAGACTGCTGAACGACACGTCGCACCTGCGATAGCGAGCGGAGGCTCCCACGTGGGCGTGGGTGCTGCGGGGGCAGGGGGCGCTTCCTTGGCGGTGTGATGCTGCTGTGGGTGCTCCGGCGGGGGAATGGAGCGGTTCCTTGGCGGTGTGATGCTGCTGTGGGTGCTCCGGCGGGGGAGCGGAGCGGCTCCCCGGCGGCGCGAAGCTGCCGTGGGTGCTCCGGGGTGGGCAATGGAGCGACTCCTTGGCGGCGCGAAGCCGCCGCTTCCTCAGGGGGTGGCGGGGGTACCCCGCACCCCCGCTCCCACCCACCGGGGTCCGGGGCGGAGCCCCGGTTTCGGGAAGGGGCGGGTAGGGGAAAATCAGCCGCGCAGCGCCGCCGCCTCGCTCGCCAGCCGCTCCACCCGCGCCCAGTCCTTCGCCGCCACCGCATCTCCCGGCACCATCCAACTGCCGCCCACGCAGCCGACGTTGGGCAGCGCCAGATAGGACGGCGCGGAGGCGAGCGAGATGCCGCCCGTGGGGCAGAACCGGGCCTGCGGCAGCGGCGAGGAGAGCGACTTCAGATACGCCGTACCGCCCGCCGCCTCCGCCGGGAAGAACTTCATCTCGGTCACCCCGCGCTCCAGCAGCGCGACCACCTCGGACGTCGTCGAGACGCCCGGCAGGAACGGCACCCCCGATGCCTTCATCGCATCCAGCAGCGTGTCCGTCCAGCCGGGGCTGACCAGGAACCGGGCCCCCGCGGCGACGGTGTCGGAGACGTTCCGTACGGATATCACCGTGCCGGCCCCCACCACCGCGTCCGGCACCTCGGCCGCGATGGCCTTGATCGCGTCCAGTGCCGCAGCGGTGCGCAGCGTCACCTCGATGGCCGGGAGCCCGCCCGCGACCAGGGCCCGGGCGAGCGGCACCGCGTCGGTGGCGTCCTCCAGGACGACAACGGGGACGACGGCGGCAAGGTCCAGCACGGAGGAGGTCATGCGCTCATCTTGCCGCGCCCACAGCGCAGAACGCAACGACCGTTGCATATGCTGCAATGCAATGGACTCCCGGTTCAGTGGATCTCGGTCACCACGACATCGATCGACCACGCCCGCCCGGCCCGTGCGGGGGCCTCGGCCTCCACCACGTACCCGAGCTCCCGCAATGTCTCCACCAGCTCCGCGGGCCCCTTCGGCCGGGCGCCCGCCAGCAGCAGATCGCGGACCATCCGCCCCTTCGTCGCCTTGTTGAAGTGGCTGACCACGGACCGCTTCTCGACCCCGTTCACCATCTGGGAGTGCAGCACCCGCACGCTCGCCGTGCGCTCTGCCACCGCACCCGTCGGCTTCCAGGCCGCGGTGTACGCGGAGGACCGCAGATCCAGGACGAGTCCGTCCCCGGCCGCCTCCGGCATGACCTCCGCCATCGGGTCGCGCCAGTACGCCCCGAGCGCGCCCAGCCCCGGCAGCTTCACGCCCATCGAGCAGCGGTACGAAGGAATCCGGTCGCCCACCCGCACGGCGCCCCACAGCCCGGAGAACACCAGCAACGACTTGCCGGCCCGCCGCCTGGCCGCCGTGTCCAGGGAGGCCAGATCCAGGGCGTCGTACAGCACCCCCGTGTAGATCTCCCCGGCCGGACGCGTCCCCGCCGTCCGCAGCCCGACGTTCTTCGCGATCTCGCCGCGCAGCCCTTCGCTCAGCCCGAGCACCTCACGGGCCTTCTCCTCGTCCGCCGCACACAGCTCGACCAGCTCGTCGAGGACCGCGGCCCGCGCAGCGGCCAGGCCCGGCAGCGACAGCGACTCCGGCTTCAGGGGTGCTCCGCGCCCCGACGCGGCCTTTCCTTCGGAGGGCGGCAACAGCACGAGCACGGCGGTTCTCCTTCGTACGTACGCACAGGCAAGCGGGCTGCGGAGGCCCGCGCACCAGCGTAAGGGGACACCGGCAGCGGACCGGAGCCTGTCCGGCACCCGGGATGCCGCCCGGCCCGCCCCGCCATACGCTCGGTCCATGCCCCGCCGCCATCTCCATATGACCGGGCCGGCCGAGACTCCGCTGAGGGCGGCCCTGCGCAAGCTGCGCACCGAGCTCGAACTGCCCGACGGCTTTCCGCCCGACGTCCTCGCCGAGGCGGCACAGGCGGTGAAGGACCCGGCGGTGTCCGCCCACAAGGACGCGACGGACCTGCCGTTCTTCACCATCGACCCGCCCACGTCGACCGACCTCGACCAGGCCATGCACCTCGAACGCCGCCGCCAGGGTTTCCGCGTGCACTACGCCATCGCCGATGTCGCCGCCTTCGTACGCCCCGGCGGCGCACTCGACACCGAGGCCCATCGCCGGGTGACGACCCTCTACTTCCCCGACGGCAAGGTGCCGCTCCACCCCACCGTGCTCTCCGAGGGCGCCGCCAGCCTCCTCCCCGGACAGACCCGCCCCGCCCTGCTCTGGCAGATCGACCTGGACTCCGAGGGCGGCGCCGTCTCCACCTCGGTACGCCGGGCCCTCGTCCGCAGCCGCGCCAAGCTCGACTACGCGGGCGTCCAGCGGCAGATCGACACGGGCACCGCCGAAGAGCCCCTGGCGCTGCTCCAGGACATCGGACGGCTCCGCGAGGAGCAGGAGGTCGCCCGCGGCGGCATCTCCCTCAACGTGCCCGAGCAGGAGATCGTCGAGCGCGACGGCACGTACGGCCTCGAATACCGCGCCCCGCTGCCCGCCGACGGCTGGAACGCCCAGATCTCCCTCCTCACCGGCATGGCCGCCGCCCACCTCATGACTCAGACCGGCACCGGCATCCTGCGGACCCTGCCGGTCGCCCCCGACGGCGCCGTGGCCCGGCTCCGGCGTTCGGCCGAGGCGCTGCACATCGACTGGCCGCACCATGTCCCGTACGCCCAGGTCGTCCGCTCCCTCGACCCGAGGAGGACCAACCACGCCGCGTTCCTCCAGGAGTGCACCACCCTTTTGCGCGGCGCCGGCTACACCGTCTTCGACCACGGCGAACTCCCCACCCCCGCCGTCCACGCCGCCGTCGCCGACCTCTACACGCACTGCACCGCCCCGCTGCGCCGACTCGTCGACCGGTACGCGGCCGAGCTGTGCCTCGCCGCCGTCGCGGAACAGGACCCGCCCGAGTGGGTCCTCGCCGCGCTGCCCGGCCTGCCGAAGGAGATGGCGGACGGAACCAGGCGCGCCAACACGGTGGAGCGCGAGTGCGTCGACGTGGTCGAGGCAGCGCTGCTCAAGGACCGGATCGGTGAGGTCTTCGACGCGTACGTGGTCGACGTGAAGGAACAGGAGCCCACCACGGGCACCGTCCACATCGACGACCCGGCCGTCGTCGCCCGGGTCGAGGGCGGCACGGCGAGGCTCCCGCTGGGGGAGCGGCTGCGGGTCAGGCTCGCCCAGGCGGATCCTGGCTCGGCGAAGGTCCTCTTCGCCCCCGCGTGAGCGCGGCCACGGCGGCACCCGGATCATCCGCGTGGAACCGCACCGTCCGCGCCGACCCGCGCTTCCCGAGCGGCCGCACGAACGCCACCGCAGAGACCAGCTCCACGGTCACCGTCGTCTGACCGCCCACGACGAGGTCGAGAACCCCGTCCGCACCCAGCCGCACCGGTCCGCCCTCGGGATAACGCCGCTCGACCCGCGCACCGGCGACCATGCCTGCGGGAACGCGCAGGTCGAACAGCCCGCCGTACCGAATCCGCAAAGCCCCGTCGACGTCCACCACATGCGGCCGGGTCACACACGCGGCATGGAAGCCGAGCACCAGAACCACCCCGTACACATCGAGCACCAGCAGAACCCTGTGCACGACCGGCCACGGGATCAGCAGCGCCAGCATCACCGTCTCGACCAGGGCGACGAAGACCAGGCCGTACACCATGGCGGTCTGCGGCCCGGTGTACGGGACGGCAAGGGCGCCCTCCGGCACGGCATGACGCCGCCGCAGCACCCACAGCCCGAGACTGTGCAGGGCGCGCACCTCGTGGGCGACGAGACGGCGCACCTTCTCGGGCACGACGGTACGGAGCGCCGCACCCACCGCCTCCCGCCGCCCGGCACCCGCGCGCCGGCCCACGAGCCAGAGCCGCCACAGGACCACGCCCTCGAACCCGAGCGCGGCGACCACCAGGGCCTCGGCACCGAGCAGAACCGCACCCGGTATCCGGACCCCCGCCAGCAGGCAGCCGCCCAGACCCAATTCGACAGCCGGCACAGCCCCCACGGCATACCGTGCAATCCGCACGCTCATCCTGTTCCTCTCCCCGCCACGCGTGCCGTCATGGCTGCCATCACCCGGCGCACCACCTCGGCCTGCGCGGGCGCGTAGTCATCGAGCAGGGCCTGACCGAACCCCGTCATCGCCGGGCCGCCGGAGGGGATCGCCGCCAGCACCTCGTCCGGCACGGCGGCGGCCAGATCGGCGGCGAGCGGAGAGATCCGCGGATCGTCCACGGGCGCCGCAGCCAGTGCGTCCAGCCGCTCGTACAGTGCGTGCACGGCAGGGTCCTCGGCCATGGGCCGCAACGCGGCGTAGACCTCACTGCCGACGCCCAGCGTGTCCAGCAGCACCAGGTGCTCGCGGTCCTTGGCGGCCATCGGGGAGCCGGTGGCCGGAGCCGTGCCCAGCAGCTCGGCCAGCGCGGGCGATACGAGCTCCTCGGCGCTCACCGGGCCGTCCAGCAACCGGGCCAGCCGACGCCGCCGCTCCCGGATCTCGTTCTCCTGCCGGGCCAGATCCGCATCCAACTCGACGAGCACTTCGACGAGTTCGCGCCCGGCGTCATCGGCGAGGACGTCCCGTACCTCGTCCAGACCGAGCCCGAGCTCGGTGAGCCGCCGGATCCGGGCCAGCACCACGGCGTCGCGCACGCTGTAGGCGCGGTAGCCGTTGGCCCGGCGCCCGGGCTCGGGAAGCAGTCCGATGTGGTGGTAGTGCCGGATCGCCCGCGAGGTGACCCCGACGAGCGCGGCGATCTCTCCGATGCGCATGAGTCCAGTAGAAACGTTGACGCAACGACAGGGTCAAGTACTCCCCGCACCCGTCCGCATCTGACAACTCCGCACCCTGCTGTGCCACGATCGAAGGAAGCACTCCCAACTCACGGACGGCTGATCCACTGATGTCCCAATCTGGCGAGCGACCGAGGAAGGGGCGTGACATGACTGCCATGCCGCACGAACCGCTCACGCAGGCGGACGTCCTGCTGGAGGGCTTCCTGGCGCTGGATACGCCGGAGGGCTTCCGGGCCGAGCTGATCGAGGGGGAGATTGTCGTGACGCCGCCGCCGGACGGGGACCACGAGGACTACATCAGCCTGATTCTGAAGCAGGTGATCAGGCTCGCCCGGATCGACATGGACTTTTCCGGGAACAAGGGACTGAAGCTGAAGAGCGGCGGCCGCTGCCCCAAGAATCACGTCATTCCCGACGGCACCTTCGCCCCCACCGAGCTACGTCTGTACCGGGGAGCCGAACCCTGGATGCCGTGCGAGGGGGTGGCCCTCGTCGTCGAGGTCACCTCGTCCAAGCCCCGGGCCGACCGCACGGACAAGCGTCACTGCTACGCCCGCGGACCCGTCCCCCTCCACCTCCTGGTCGACCGTGAGCAGTCTTCGGTCACGCTGTTCAGCGACCCGGAGGGGGCCGACTACCGTCAGCACTGCACGATTCCGTTCGGTAAGCCGCTTTCCCTTCCCGCTCCGTTCGCCTTCGACCTGGAGACCGAGGCGTTCATCTGAGCGCCCCGTCCGGCGGCCCCCACCAGGCGGGTAGCATGGTCGGCACGGCAGACGAGCCGGGCGGACGGCCGCGTGGGGATCCTCGGATCCCCCCGAGGAACGTCCGGGCTCCACAGGGCAGGGTGATGGCTAACGGCCACCCGGGGTGACCCGCGGGACAGTGCCACAGAAAACAGACCGCCGGGGACTTCGGTCCTCGGTAAGGGTGAAACGGTGGTGTAAGAGACCACCAGCGCCTGAGGTGACTCAGGCGGCTAGGTAAACCCCACCCGGAGCAAGGTCAAGAGGGGCCGTCGCAAGACGGCCCTGCGCGAATGTTCGAGGGCTGCCCGCCCGAGTTCGCGGGTAGACCGCACGAGGCCGGCAGCAATGCCGGTCCTAGATGGATGGCCGTCTCCCCGGCCGCCGCGAGGCGACCGGGCGACAGAACCCGGCGTACAGCCCGACTCGTCTGCCGCTCTCAGGCTCAGAGGTGCGCCATATGTGCACCTCCGAGGTGACATCGCGGGCCATCCCGGTGACGCCGTTCCAGGAGGGCGGCGGGCCGCGTCCCGGGCCGGGCGTCATCCGCCGAGTGCCAGGCGGACCGCGAAGGCGCTGAAGATCACGGCGGTGAGTCCATGAGCGACGCGCGCCGTCCCGGCGGAGTGCATATGCCGGGCGAACCGGTGTACCAGCCGCATCCAGATCAGAAGCCAGATGAGCCCCGTAGCGAGATAGCAGGTGGCCGGGAGAACAACGCCGACCGCCGGGTCCATCCCGGACGGTACGAACTGCGGCAGGAAAGCCATCAAGAAGATGCCAACCTTGGGTTGGAGCCCGTGCACAGCAGCCCTTCGACGCGCAGTCGGCGTCACCTGCGAAGCCGTCGGGGAACTCAGTCCTCGCTCTTGCGCCAGTCCTTCGTGGGCTGGCCCTCTTCGTCCCATCGGCGGTCCGCCGGCATGGTCAGACCGTCTTCGGCGAACACCACCTCGGCGGCGAGCGTGCCGTTCGGGTGCCATTGCCTTGACACCCCTACCGGACGCCCCTCGCGGGCCGTTGCCTCGGACCGGAGTGTGCCGTCCTTGTACCACTCACGGCTGGGACCGTGCTGCACCCCGGCCACGTAGGAATCCAGGCTGACAACAGCATCCCCCAGGTGCTCCTCGACCTCGCCGGTGAAGAGTTCCCCCCGGTACAGCAGGCGCTGTCCCTGATCCATGTCGACCTCGGGGTCGTCGATGTCGATTCGCTGCAGTTCCATGAGGGAATCCAGTTCTCCGGGCCGAGCAGCAGGAGAGCGCGCGCCGAGGGGCGTCTGTCGCGTACGCAGCAGGCTGAGCGCAGCCCTTGAGGTCGCGCGGTATCCGTGCGTCGGAAGGCGTGGCCAGAAGCCGTCGGGACGCGGCGTTGCAGCTTCAGGAGATCACACGCACGCCCAACTCCTGAAGAAGGAGTTGGCAGACACTGCACGGTTCGGTGACCTTGCCGTGATCGGGGTGCCCGTGGCCGCGAATCATCTTGGAGACGATGGCGGATTCCTCGAAGTGGGGCGCCGTTTCGCCGAGGGTCGTCGTGCCACCGTCGCTTCGTGCGGAGTCGAGCGCCCACAACTGGTCGGACAACAGAGCTGATTCGGCGCAGCGTCCGGTGAAGAGCTTGCGTACGTCGGTCGGCAGTGAGTTGACGAACGCCCAGATGGCCGGGTGGAGCTTGGCGGCGCCTTCCCCGATCAAGCTGGTGTGACTGACTACCTGGCCGCCGATAAGCAGGGAAGAGGCTACAGCGGGGAACTGCTCAGACAAAGAAATCCTCCGCGTCAGGGTCTCAACGCCGACAGCGAACCGTTCAACGCGGCTGTGATCTCGTCCGACCGCCCCTTGAACGAATCGAACGCCGCACGCCCCGCACCGTTGAACTTCCCCTCCAACGGCGCTGCGGCCTGCACCAACTGACGAATCAACGTCCCCAGATCAGTACTCGACCCACGCGACTTCGACGTCAGAGTCGACAGAACCTGCGCCCCCATGTCGAACTTCATCAAGTCCCCCTGCCAAGCCAATCGATCGTCTGTGGCTTCGGGCCTATCAACTCCGGGATGACCGATGCAATCGCGGCAAACTCCTGTGACACACGCATGACAGCCGAACGGGGTGTGATGCGCCGGGCCACATCATGGGAGACGATCTCGTTCAGTCCTTCCTTCAGTCCTTCCTCGGGAAAGGTTCTCCATGTCCGATCGCGCCTACGGAAACCGTGGGTCTCTGCTCGCGGTGAGCGACCTTCACGTCGGGATGGCGGACAACCGCCCCATCATCGAGTCCCTGCGGCCGGATTCGGACGAGGACTGGCTCATCGTCGCCGGTGATGTCGCGGAGCGGGCCGAGGACGTGGAGTGGGCGCTGCGGCTGCTCGCGGGCCGGTATTCGCGGGTGATCTGGACCCCCGGGAACCATGAGCTGTGGACGACCAAGCACGATCCGGTCCAACTGCGGGGCCAGGAACGCTACGAGCATCTGGTCGAGCTGTGCCGGGGCCTCGGGGTGTCCACTCCGGAGGACCCGTATCCGCTGTGGCCCGGCCCCGAAGGGCCGGTGGCCGTCGCGCCCGTGTTCCTGCTGTACGACTACAGCTTCCGGGCGCCGGGCACGACGACCAAGGAGGAGTCCTTGGCGTACGCGCACGAGACGGGGGTGGTCTGCACCGACGAGTTTCTGCTGCACCCCGACCCGTACCCGAGCCGTGACGCCTGGTGCCGGGCGCGGGTGGCGGAGACGGAGCGGCGTCTCGCCGCACACGATCCGGAGATTCCGCTGGTCATCGCCGGCCACTGGCCCCTGGTCCGCGAACCGATGGCCGTCCTGACGTATCCCGAGTTCGCCCAGTGGTGCGGCACGGAACTCACCGCCGACTGGCACCGGCGCTTCAATGTGGCGGCCGTGGTCTACGGACATCTGCACATCCCCCGTACGACCTGGTACGACGGGGTGCGCTTCGAGGAGGTCTCCATCGGTTACCCCAGGGAATGGCGCGCGCGGGGCCACCCCAAGGGGCTCCTGCGGCGAATCCTCCCGTACGACGACGGTGGTGGCGTCGGCCTCGGCGGACTCGACGCGCAGCAGCGGATCAGATGACCGGTGGCCGTCCCAGTTTCGTCATCCGCCACACCGTGCTCCACCGCATGGGCTGTCGCCGCCCGCACGGCGTACGGACCCCCTCGGCGAAGCCACCGGCCCAGGCGCGCAGCCCTGTCGCCGACCGGGTGCGGGCCACGGTGAGGAGGGTCCAGGTGCCCAGGTAGGCCGGGACCAGGGGGAGGGGCAGATGGCGGCGGGCCAGCCAGACCCGGTTGCGCGCCGTCATCCGGTAGTAGACGGAGTGCCTGGCCGGGGAGGTCTTGGGGTGCTGGAGCAGCAGATCGGGCTCGTACAGGATCTTCCAGCCCGCGTCGAGCGCCCGCCAGGACAGGTCCGTCTCCTCGTGAGTGAAGAAGAACTCCGCCGGCCAGGGCCCTGTCTGGGCGAGCATCTTCATGGAGAGGGCGTGACCGCCGCCCAGGAACGCGGTGACCGGGCCGCCCCGCATCGGGTCGGCGGCGCGCAGGCGCGGGACGTGGCGGCGCTGGGTCTCGCCGTGCTCGTCGGCGATCCGGAAGCCGACGATGCCGAGCCGCGGGTCGGCGGCGTACAGCTCCTGGACCTTGCGGAACACCCCGTCGTCGACCAGGAGTCCGTCGTCGTCGAGCTCGATGACGACATCGACATCGCCGAACTCCGCCAGCTTGCGCAGGGCGACGTTACGGCCACCGGGGCAGCCCAGGTTCTCGGCGAGTTCGATCGTGGTCACACCGCCGGACAGATCGGACAGACCCGGAAACGCGGTGAAGTCCGGGAGCGGTGAGCCGTTACCCACGACGACGAGCCGGGCGGGCCGGACGTCCTGTCCGGCGACCGAGGCCAGCAGGGCCTCGACCTGCTGCGGGCGATCGCCCATGGTGACGATGGATACGGCGATGCGCGGTTGGGACACGGTCGGCACTCCTGGTCTCGCTGCGGTGCCCGTGATCGTAGCCGCAACCCGTCGTCGCCCGATGTTCAGCGTCCCGTTGCTGCTGTGCCATGCCCCGTGGTTGTTCGTCAGGGTGAGGTGTCGGGGGTGTGCCGTACGGAGCCGGGCCGGCCGTGCGAACGTGCCGCGATGCGCCGCACATGCCCGTCGAAGGTGGCGGCCGCATCGGGGGTGAGGGTGCGCAGGGCGACCATCGCCGTCACGATGACGTCGCAGAGTTCGGCCTCCACGTCCTGCCAGGAGTGGGTGACTCCCTTGCGCGGGTTCTGGCCCGTGGCCCCGATGACGGCCTGGGCGACCTCGCCGACCTCCTCCGACAGTTTCAGCATCCGCAGCAGAAGATCCTGCTCGGGCGGAATGCCGGTCTCCGCATCGAGCCAGCCGCGCAGCTCGTCGATCGTCTTCCAGGTGTCGTGATGGGCGTCGTGATGGGTGTCGTGGCCACTGTGTCGGTCCATGGCGCTCACCCTGCCAGTCGTCACGGTCACGGTGGACACGGTGGCCCGCCTGCCGATCGACAACCTGGCGCACGCCGCGCTCGCGCCGGGCGTGGCCGACCGGACCCCATCCGTCAGCCGGTCGCGCCGGCCTGGCTGGGTACCGATCCGAGGGTGCTGATCAGGCGCTCGCCCCGGTCCTCGGCCATGTCGAGTGTGGCCAGCACGGCCGGGGTCGAGATGCTCGGCAGTACGTAATGCAGAAGGACCGAGATCCGTCGCCCCAAGTCCTCACGCTTGCACAGGGCTTGAGACATCACCTGAATGCCGGAGAAGGAGCCCGCCAGCATTTCGGCGGTCTCGCAGGGGTCGACGTGCGGCAGGAGTTCGCCCTGGTTCTTCGCGGCGGTCAGCAGATGTTCGAGCCGGTCTATCCAGGCGCGGAACGGGGTGCCCCGGTCGAGGCCTTCCACCGCCTGGTCCATGGCAAGTCCGACGCTGGCGCGTACCAGTGGCTCATGCCGGAGCCGGTGGGCGAGCAGCATGCCCTGATCGACCAGTTCCTGAAGTTTCGTCAGCTGGGCGGGAAGTGGATCGCTGTCCAGCTGTACGTCCATCACCCCGAGTGCCAGGTCTTCCTTCGAGGTGAAATGGAAGTAGAGGGCGCCCTTTGTCACTCCGGCCCGCGCGAGGATTTCGCTGATGGTGGCGCTGCTGTAGCCGCGTTCGTCGAAGACGGCGGCGGCCGCCACCAGGATTGACCGTCGAGTCTGGATCGCGCGCGCCTGCTGTGCCATCAGCTACGAGTCTCTCTCAGTCGTGGCGTGGTCAGCGCCACTGGGATAAGGCTGGATAGGAAAACCGGACTGTCAGTATCTTACTGCGAGGGCGGCCGCCCTCCCGGTATGGATCCTCTGGGAGGAAATTTCATGGTTCAGCTCACCTCGCACAGCGCTTCGGTGTCCGCCGAGGACGCCGGCGCCGCCGAATTCACCGAAACCCCCGGAGCGGACGAGGCGGCACCGAGGGGCAGACATGGTGAGGCGGACTTTCCGAGACACCTGGTCCACCGGTCCGATGCCGAGGATGTCTTTCCCACCGGCTGGACCCCGCAGACCGACACCCAGTTCTCGGTATCGGCCCGTTGGCCGCAGGAGCACCGCTTCTTCGCCCCCGTGTCGGGCCGTTACCAGGATCCGCTGCTGATTGCGGAAACCATGCGGCAGACGACGATGCTCCTGGGGCATGCGGCGTTCGGCGTCCCGGTCGGGGACCAGTTCGTGATGTGGGAGCTGGCGTACGTCTCCGAGCCCGATCAGCTGCTCCTGGGCGAGGCGCCCTGGGACATCACGGTGGATGTGTCCTGCTCCCTGATCCGGCGGCGCGGCCGGAGCATCGGCTCCATGCACGTCGAGCTGCTCCTGCACCGCCTCGGCACCGTCCTCGCCAGCGGCGGAGGACGTATCAGCTGCACGTCGGCCAAGGTGTACGACAGGATGCGGGGCGACCGGCAGGACGTGATCGGTGCCCCGATACCCCTCCTGCCCGCCGTCGCACCGGCCGAGGTGGGCAGGACCGATGAACGCGATGTCGTACTGGCGCCGGGGCCGCGGCGGAACGTCTGGCAGCTGCGGCTCGACACCAGGCATCCGACGCTGTTCGCCCGGCCCAACGACCATGTGCCGGGCATTCTGCTGCTGGAGGCGGCCCGTCAGGCGGCCGTCGCCGTCACCCCCGGCCATGACTTCCTCCCGGCGTCGGTGAAGACCGACTTCCTCCGGTACGTGGAACTCGACCGCCCCTGCTGGATCGAGGCCCGGTCCGTCCCGGCCGGCGACCGCACGACGACCGAGGTGCACGTCTCGGCGACACAGGACGGCGAGCCGGTCTTCACCTGTGTCCTCGGCTCCCCGGGGAATCAGGGGAGCCGGCCGGACGACCGGCAGAATGAACAGTCATGACACTGCGCATACTCATCACCGGCGCGACCGGCTTCATCGGCAGCCACGTGGTGGCCGCGGCCCGCACCACCCCCGGCCTCCGGCTGCGTCTGATGACCCACCGGACCGCACTCACCGCATCCGCAACGGCAGGCGCCGGGCCCGGCGTCGAGACGGTGTACGGGGATCTCGCCGACCCGGCAACGCTGCGCGGCAGCTGTGAGGGCATCGACGCGGTGATCCACTGCGCCTCCCAAATCGGTGGCGACGAACCGGCCGCCCGGTCCGTAAATGATCACGGAACTCGCGCCCTGGCCGAAGAGGCGGCCCGCTGCGGGATCACCCGGATCGTCTACCTGAGCACGGCATCCGTCTACGGCCGGGGCCCGTTCACCCGACTGCGGCCCGGACAGGCCGAGCCGGACCCGGCCTCGGCCACCAGCCTGACCCGCGCCGCCGCCGAGCAGCACGTCCTCGCGGCCGGCGGCGTCGTCGTGCGTCCGCACATCGTGTACGGGGCCGGGGACCGATGGGCCGTGCCCGGACTGGTCGGACTGGTCCGGCAGCTTTCGGCCGGACTGACCGGGTGCGAGGCGCGGCACTCGATGATCGACGTACAGACGCTGGGGCGGGCGCTGCTGGGCGCGGCGCTGTCCCCGAAGGAGCCGGCCGGGGTCTACCACGTCAACCATCCCGAACCGGTGAGCTGTTCGCAGCTGCTGTCCACGGTCGTCGATGAGCTGCGGCTGCCCTGGGGAGCCGCGGGCATCGATGTGGACACGGCCCGTGAACGGCTCGCCGGCGTCCCGTACGCGCTGCACCACCTCGGCATGCTCGCCGTGGACCACTGGTTCACCGACGAACGGGTCGGCCAGGACTTCGACTGGGAGCCGGGCGACGGGTTCGCGGCCGCGTTCGCCCGGCACGCGCCGTGGTACCGCCGGCACCTCAGCGGCTGACGGCGCCGCGGCGCCCCCTCGTCAGGCCTTGATCCGGGTACCCGTACCGCTCACCCGCACCCGCGTGTCGCCCGCCCGCAGTTCGACCGTGAGCGTGCCGGGGCGGCCCATGTCCTCGCCCTGGTGGAGGGTGAGGACCGCGGTGTCCGGGACGAGGCCCAGGGCGCGCACATAGGCGCCGAAGGCGGCCGCCGCCGCGCCCGTGGCGGGGTCCTCGACCACGCCGCCGACCGGGAACGGGTCACGGACATGGAAGACGGCCGGCGCCGCGCGCCAGACCAGCTGCAGGGTCGTCAGGTCCAGCCGGTGCATGAGGGCTTCGAGCCGCGCGAAGTCGTACGACAGATCGGCGAGCCGCTCACGGGTCGCGGCGGCCAGCACCAGGTGGCGGGCGCCCGCGTAGGCGATCCGGGGCGGCAGAGCAGGGTCGAGATCGGCGGCCGGCCAGTCCAGGGCGGCGAGCGCCTCCGCCAGGTCGTCCGGGGCGATGTCCATGACGTCCGGTTCGACGCTGGTGAGCGTGGCGCGGAGTTCGCCGCCCTCCCGGGTGACGGTGACCGGGACCGTACCCGCGGCGGTGCTGAACACCAGATCGCCGGGGCCGTCGCGCTCGGCGAGTGCGAGGGCCGTCGCCACGGTGGCGTGGCCGCAGAACGGGACTTCGGCCTTCGGGCTGAAGTAGCGGATCGTGTATCCCCGGGCGGCCGACGGCCCGTCGTCGCCCGGCCTTTCGTCGCCCGGCTCGTCCCGCCCGGTCAGAAAGGCCGATTCGCTGTAACCCAGCTCCGCCGCGACGGCGAGCATCGCCGCGTCGTCGAGACCGGACGCATCAAGGACGACGCCTGCCGGATTGCCGCCCTCCGGGTCGGCGGAGAAGGCGGTGTAGCGCAGGATCTCGGTACCTGAATTCTGGCTCATGCCGCAGGTCAACCCTGCCGCGGCCCGGGGCATTCCCGGTCCGGCCGACCGGATGGCCGCCCCGGGCCGCGGTTGCCCGGCTCAGTGGCAGTTCTTGGTGCCCTTGCTCGACTTCGTCCAGGAGCAGGAGTCCTGGAGCTTGCCGCTCGGCTTGATCAGCCGGGCCTTGTCGCCGGTGTTGTTCCAGACGTACGAACCGCGGTTCCAGTAGACGTGGCCCGAGGCGTTCTTGCCCTTGCCCGTGTGGACCTTGACGGTCTTGCCCGCGCCGATGGTGTAGCTGCCGAAGGTGTACGTGTACCCGGTGTTGTCCTTGAGCTTGTACCCCTTGAGCTGCAGCTTCGACTTGCCGTTGTTGTGGATGTCCACCCACTCGGCGTTGAGGGACGCCTTGGTGCGGGTGTCCTTGCCGGGGCTGTCGTACTGGATCTTGCCGAGGTGCAGCCCGCCCTGGTGCGAGGCGGCCGAGGCCGGGGCCGTGACGAGCAGTGAGCCGGCCAGGGCGGTGGCGGCGGCCAGGGCGAGCGGTGCGGCGGTGCGTATGTGCATGCTGTGATCCTTGCGTGGAGTTCTGGTGAAGAGCTGTGAGCATAAGGGCAGCGCACGCCGACCCGGACAGGAGGTGCGCATTCCGGCCAGGGTGTGGTCATTCGGGTGGCAACCGCCCACGTCGGGCGGCCGGTTCGGGCGGCCCGTCAGCCGCGGCCCACGTACGGCATCGCCGTCGCCAGGACCGTCGCGAACTGCATGTTCGCCTCCAGGGGCAGCTCCGCCATATGGAGCACCGTCCGGGCCACGTCCGCCGCCGACATCACCGGCTCCACCGCCAGTTCACCATTGGCCTGAAGGGTGCCGGTCTGCATCCGCTCCGTCATGTCCGTGGACGCGTTGCCGATGTCGATCTGCCCGCAGGCGATCCGGTACGGACGGCCGTCCAGCGACAGCGACTTCGTCAGGCCCGTCATGGCGTGCTTGGTCGCGGTGTAGGCGACCGAGTGCGGGCGCGGTGCGTGAGCGGAGATCGAGCCGTTGTTGATGATCCGGCCGCCCTGCGGGTCCTGCGCCTTCATCAGCCGGTACGCCGCCTGCGCGCACAGGAACGCGCCCGTCACATTCACGTCCACCACCGAGCGCCAGTCCTCCACCGAGAGCTCCTCGACCGGGACGGAGCGCGGGCCGAACGTACCCGCGTTGTTGAAGAGCAGATCGAGGCGGCCGAAGCGCTCCCGTACCGAGGAGAAGAGCGCGTCCACGTCCTCGGGGCGTGACACATCGGTGGGGACGGTGATCACCCGGGCGTTCTCCCCGGCCAGCGCGGCGGTCTCGGCGAGGGGTTCCGGGCGCCGGCCCGCGAGCGCCACCGACCAGCCGGCGCCGGTCAGGGCGAGAGCCACCGCGCGGCCGATTCCGGAGCCCGCGCCCGTCACGACCGCCGTCTTCGGGCCGGAGTTCAACAGTTTGTTGCTCATGACGCCGCAGCGTACGCCTTCCCGTTCTGCGGGCCGCGTGGGGCCACATGGGGTCAAGGAGGCGTGCGGGACGGCGGGTTCGCCCTCCGGACGGCCGAAAATGATGATCATGGTCTCCGTCGCGTATGCGCACTTTGCCCCCGTGAACCCATTCCTGCCGCAATCCTCATCCGCGCGACGCCCGAGCGACGCGAACACGACAGCCGCTCGATGCGCCGGCCCGGTGCACTTATCGAGTACACCACCAGCCAGGGGAGGGACAGATGACGCACTCATCGCACCAGCAGGAGATGCGCGACGCCGCCAGGCATGTCGGACGCCGCCGCTTCCTCACCGTCACCGGTGCCGCTGCCGCGCTCGCTTTCTCGGTCAATCTGCCGGCCGCGGGCACCGCGAGCGCCGCCGAGATGAGCGGCCGGAAGATCGGCGAGGACCCGTTCACCCTCGGCGTCGCCTCCGGCGACCCGCAGCCCGACTCGGTCCTGTTGTGGACGAGACTCGCACCCCGCCCGTACGAGACCGGCAGCGGACTGCCCCAGGCCCGTGTCGAGGTGAGCTGGGAACTCGCCCACGACGAGCGCTTCTCCCGCATCGTCCGGCGCGGATCGGCCACCGCCCACCCGGAGTTCAACCACAGCGTCCACGTCGAGATCAAGGGCCTCGAAGCGGACCACGTCTTCTACTACCGCTTCCGCGCCGGGAAGTGGATCAGCCAGGTCGGCCGGACCCGCACCGCCCCCGCCCGGCACGCCCGCAACAGCGCCATGACCCTCGCCGCCGTCTCCTGCCAGGCCTACCACGACGGCTACTTCACCGCGTACAGCCACCTCGCGCAGGAGGACGTCGATGTCGTCTTCCACCTCGGCGACTACCTCTACGAGTACGCCGTCAACGCGGCCGGCGGAGCCCGTAACTACACCGACCGCAAGCTCCCCGCCCACTTCAACAGGGAGACCGTCACGCTGGAGGACTACCGGCTGCGGTACGCCCTCTACAAGTCCGACCCCGATCTGCGCGCCGCCCATGCCGCGCACCCCTTCGTCGTCACCTGGGACGACCACGAGACCGAGAACAACTACGCGGGCGACACCCCCGAGAACGACGTACCGCCGGAGGAGTTCCTGCTGCGGCGCGCCGCCGCGTACCGCGCGTACTGGGAGAACCAGCCGCTGCGCACCCCGCAGCGGCCGACCGGACCCGACATGAAGCTCTACCGGCGCCTGCAGTTCGGCCGGCTCGCCCAGTTCGACATCCTCGACACCCGCCAGTACCGCAGCGACCAGGCGTACGGGGACGGCTGGCAGAAGCCCGGACCGGAGTCCGAGGACCCCTCGCGCACCCTGACCGGCGCCACCCAGGAACGCTGGCTGCTCGACGGCTGGCACGCCTCGAAGGCCACCTGGAACGTCGTACCGCAGCAGGTCACCTTCGCCCAGCGGCGCGACGTGCCGACCGACGCCTTCAAGTTGTCCATGGATGCGTGGGACGGCTACCCGGCCTCCCGGGACCGGATCCTGAAGGGCGCGGAGGCCGCCGGGATCGACAACCTGATGGTGCTGACCGGCGATGTGCACGTCGGCTACGGCTTCGACCTGAAGAAGGACTTCGCCGACCCGTCGTCCCGCACGCTCGGCACGGAGATCGTCGCCACGTCCATCACCAGCGGCAAGGACGGCTCCGACAAGCCGGCCAGCTGGAACAACCAGATGCAGGCCAACCCGCACATGAAGTTCTTCAACGGACGGCGCGGGTACGCGGTCGTCACGCTGGGCCAGGAGCAGGCGCGCGCCGACTTCCGCACGGTGTCGGCCGTCACCACGCCCGGTGCACCCGTGAAGACGGCCGGATCGTTCGTCACGGAGGTGGGGAACCAGGGCCTCACGCCCGCGTAAGGCCCTTCGCGAACGATCCCGGTCAGCCGAGGCCGTCGGCCGGGTAGCGGACGCCGATGCGGTCACGTACCGCGTCGAGCGTCCGCATCACGGCGAGGGAACCGTCCAGCGGCACCAGCGGCGACTCCGTCTCGCCCGCCCGCAGCGCCCGCGCCACCTCGGCCTGCTCGAACTGCATCCCGCTCAGCCCCTCGCCCGCCGCCCCCGCGGTGAACTCCTCCGGCTCGTGTCCCTCCCGGTGCAGCACGAACCGCTCCGGGTAGAAGAAGCCGCGCGGGAAGTCGATCCGCCCCTTCGTGCCCGTGACCGAGGCGGTCAGCGGCGTGTCCGCGACGAGCGAACAGTTCAGCAGCGCCGAGGCTCCCGCCTGGGACCAGCTCAGCAGCATCGCGGTGTTCAGATCGACGCCCTCGGGGGAGAGCAGCGCGTCGGCCTGCACCCGGTCCGGCTCGCCCAGCAGCAGATGCGCGAACGACACCGGATAGACCCCGAGGTCCAGCAGCGCGCCGCCGCCCAGTGCCGGGTCGCGCAGCCGGTGTCCGGGACCGAAAGGACCCGCGAGCCCGAAGTCGGCCTGCACGGTGCGGATATCGCCGATGGCGCCGTCGCGCACCAGCTCCGTCATGCGCCGGATGACCGGGTTGCAGTACGTCCACATGGCCTCCATCAGGAAGAGGCCGCGGTCCCGGGCGAGCTTCACCAGCTCGTCCGCCTCCCGCGCGTTGAGCGTGAACGCCTTCTCGCACAGCACGTGCTTTCCGGCCTTCAGACAGAGCGCGGCCGCCTCCCGGTGCGCCGAGTGCGGCGTCGCGACGTACACCACATCGACCTCGTCGTCGGCGGCCAGATCGGCCCAGCTGCCGTACGCCCGGGGTATCCCGAACCGCTGTGCGAACGCCTTCGCCGAGGCGTCCGTACGGGATGCGACGGCCACCACCTCCGCGTCCGGCATCGACCGCAGGTCCTCGGTGAACGTCGCGGCGATACCGCCGGTCGCCAGGACGCCCCAACGCACAGTCCCGCTCATGCCTGTCATGCCCGCTCCCCAAAAAAGGTCTCGACCAGCCCCGCTGAGCTGAGAGCATAGATGCGGATTCAACGACATGGAGATGAGAATGCCGGAGAGCGGCGCAAGCCGGGCCCAGCAGGAACGTACACACATATCGACCACCGGGACCCGGGCCGCACAGTCCGCGGCCACCGGCACACCTCCCGGAACAGCCACCGGCACACCTCCCGGAGATCCGGCCGCCATCGACGCGGCCCGGCGCACCGGACTCCTCGTCACCCTGGTTCTCGGCGGCCTCACGGCACTGCCGCCGCTCTCCATGGACATGTACCTCCCGGCCCTGCCCGCCGTCACCGAGTCCCTGCACGCCCCCGCCGCGACCGTCCAGCTCACCCTCACCGCCTGCCTCACCGGCATGGCGCTCGGGCAGGTCGTCGTCGGACCGATGAGCGACCGGTGGGGGAGGCGCAGGCCGCTGCTCCTCGGCATGGTCATCTATGTCGTCGCCACCGCGATCTGTGTCTTCGCCCCCACCACGGAACTCCTCATCGCCTTCCGCCTCCTGCAGGGTCTGGCCGGTGCGGCGGGGATCGTCATCGCCCGTGCCGTGGTGCGCGACATGTACGACGGCATCGAGATGGCCAGGTTCTTCTCCACCCTGATGCTGATCTCCGGCGTCGCACCGGTCGTCGCGCCGCTGATCGGCGGACAGGTGCTGCGGTTCACCGACTGGCGGGGGATCTTCGCCGTCCTCACCGTCGTCGGCGTGGTGCTCACCCTGGTCGTCTGGAAGTGGCTGCACGAGACCCTGCCGCCGCAGGACCGGCACACCGGCGGCATCGGCGACGCGCTGCGCACCATGCGCGGGCTGCTCGCCGACCGGGTCTTCACCGGCTACATGATCGCGGGCAGCCTCGCCTTCGCGGCCCTCTTCTCGTACGTGAGCGCCTCGCCGTTCGTCGTGCAGGAGATCTACGGGGCCTCGCCGCAGACGTTCAGCCTGCTCTTCGGCATCAACTCGGTCGGCCTGATCGCCGTGGGACAGATCAACGGCAAGGTGCTGGTCGGCCGGATCAGCCTGGACAAGGCGCTCGGCTTCGGGCTGTCGGTCATCGTGCTGGCCGCGGCCGCGCTGCTGCTGATGACGTCCGGGGTCTTCGGGGACGTGGGGCTGGTCCCGGTGGCCAGCGGGCTCTTCGTGCTGATGTCGGCGATGGGGCTCGCGATGCCGAACACGAACGCGCAGGCCCTGATGCGTACGAAGCACGCCGCCGGGTCCGCCTCCGCGCTGCTCGGCACGTCGTCGTTCCTGATCGGTGCCGTCGCCTCGCCGCTCGTCGGGATCGCGGGCGAGGGGACGGCCGTTCCGATGGCTGTCGTGCAGCTGGTGTGCGCGGTGGGCGCGATGGCCTGCTTCCTGGGGTTGTGCCGGCCCTGGCAGCGGAATTCGTAACGGGGACCGGTTTCAGCCCCAGGTCTCGCCACTGATCAGGTCCGGCCCGAGGTGGCGGGAGACGACGGAGGCGAGCGCCGGTACCGCGCCTTCCTCCGATGCGTGCTTGAAGGTGTGGACCACACAGGTCTGCACCGGGTGCATCGGCCCGCCGGGGAATCCGCAGTCGTTGGCTGACAGGGGCCGGTCCTGGGGGTGTGCCAGGGCGAAGCAGACCAGCATCGTGCGGTGGTCCTCGTACCGGAAGTGATCGGCGATCGCCCGGTTGCCGAAGTCCATGCAGTCGAACGCGACGGCGACGTCCTCGCTGCCGTACGGAGCCGCCCGGAGGGCCGGCAGCACGTCGAGGACCGCGTCGCCGGCGGCGAGCAGCCGGGCCTCCTCGTGGGAGTCGCCCCAGGGCGGCGGGTCGTCGTCCCGCAGGTCTTCGGGACGTTCGTCGGAGCACAGCACCGTACCGACGGGAGGCCGGTCCCAGCGCGCCTGCCCGCTGACACTTCCCCAGTTGAGGCTGGCGTTGACGCACAGCTTTCCCGCAACGAGCGCCCACGGCGTCCGGACCAGACGCTCACGCGCCAGCTCGACCACGAAGCGGCCGAAGGCCTCCGGCGGAAGCAGAGCCGGCTGCGCGGGCGCGATGAAGGCGTCGGTCCAGATTCCCATGCCCTGTTGTAACAGCGGGGTCCGGTGCGGCGCGAGCGTGTTTCCGCAGGCCCGGTCGGACCGAGTGGCACGCCTAGTTCGCGCTCGGATAGCCGATCAGATGCGGGCGGTCCTTCTCGTCCGTCCAGCGGAACAGGCCGACGCCGTCCGACGTCACCGCGCCCGGAATCAGCTGGTTCGAGGGCAGGGCGCCCGTCGTGCCGCTCCTGATCGCCACCGCGACGGGGGTGCCGCCACCGGCCAGTACGTCCGCCGCGTTGCGTGCGTTCGCCGCGCCGTACGCGATGCCCTCGTCGTTCACGGACGCGAGCGTCAGCGGCTTCGTGCCGTCCGTCCCCTCGAAGCAGAACCCCCGCTTCGTCAACAGGTCGAAGGCGAGCGGCCCGGCCACCAGGAAGTTGCCCGAGGGGGCGGCGATGAGCTGCGGGTACTGCCCCGGCTTGATCGCAGGCTTGCTGCACTCCACCGAGGCGAGGGGCTTGCCCGTCTCCATGTCCTGGACCGTCCACAGGTCATGGGTGGTGGCGCGCTTCGCCCCCTTCGCGAGCTGCCACTTCGCCAGTACCAGGCCCGGGATCACCGATGTCGGGATTCCGCTGAGCCGGTCGGTGCCCTTGGGGGCGACATTGCGGCTGAACCAGCCGCCCTGCACCCAGAATTCCTTGGCCCCGCTGACCAGCAGGCCCTTCTTCGTCAGCCCGCGTACCTCGGTGAGCTGCTTGCAGGTCGTGCAGCCCTTCGGGTACTTGAGCGCGGGGGCGGTGATCTCCGACACCCGGCCGGTCACCGGGTCGACCACCGCGCTGTTCGTCCGGCCGTCGCTGATGAGGATGCCGGGGCCGGTGGTGGTGACCGTGGGTACGGAGTTCCACGGCACCTCGATGCGCCGCCGGGAGCCGTCCTGCACGTCGTAGACATCCAGCGAGACGATCGTGTCGGCGGGGGTCAGCGCGTTCTCGCCGACCTTCCCGTACGACCACGTCACGAAGTACTCGTGGTCGTCCACGGTGACCGGGAGGAGCCTCGGGAAGTGCTGCGGGGACGGGGGCCGCCAGCTCTCCCCGTGCCAGCCGGCCTCCCCGGTCTCCGAGTCGATGGTCCTCAGCTGGTACTTGGTGTCCGAGATCCGCACGAGGTAGGCGAGGCTGCCCGTCGTCCGGGAGAGCGCGTAGTCGGGCGAGGTGCCGATGAGCTCCCAGCCGTGCTCCGTCGCGAACACGGAGGGGACGGTGAGCTGTGTCACCGGGGCCGTACTCGCCTTGACCTGCTTCTTCGGCTTGTCGGAGCTCTTCTCGCCGCTGCCGCAGGTGGCGAGCAGAAGAAGCATGGCCAGCACGAGCACTCCGCCGACCAGAACCAGGCGCACGATCTTCTGTCTCATGGTTTCCCTCGATGGGCGATCCCGACCTCGCGCCGGTCAGCGTAGCAACTGGCGCAGGTGTCGCGGCAGTTCGCATGCGCTGCTGTTTGCTGCCGGTGCCGGCCCGGTGCCGGTGTCGGCACCGGGCCGGAAGCGGGCCGGCCGCCTCCGCCTACAATTTGTCGGTGAACGCCACCCTCCCCACCGCGGAAGCCCTGCGCACGGCGCTGGCCGGACTGCTCGACGGGCTGCCGCCCAAGCAGGCCGCCCAGGCCGTCGACCGGCTCATCGCCAACTACCGGGGGACCACCCCCACGGATGCCCCGGTGCTCCGCGACCGTTCCGACGTCGCCGCGTACGCCGCCTACCGGATGCCCGCGACTTTCGAAGCGGTACGGTCCGCGATCGCCGCGCTCCAGGAGGCCGCCCCGGACTGGGCGCCCGCCACGCACACCGACATCGGCGGCGGCACCGGAGCGGCGAGCTGGGCCGTGGCTGGGGCCTGGGAGGGGCCGAGGACGATCGTCCTGGACTGGGCCGAGCCCGCACTCGCCCTCGGCCGGGAGCTGGCCGCGATCTCCGGCATCCCCGCCCTGCGCGCCGCCGAGTGGCGCCGGGCCCGGATCGGCGCGGGCCTCGAACTCGCCCCCACGGACCTGATCACCGTCTCCTACGTACTCAAGGAGCTGACGGAGGACGCCCGCGCCGGCCTCGTCGACACCGCGGCCGCCGCCGCACAGGCGGTCGTGGTCGTCGAGCCGGGCACCCCCGACGGCTACGCCCGGATCATCGAGGCCCGCGACCGGCTGATCGCCGCCGGGCTGAAGGTCGCCGCGCCCTGCCCGCACAACGACGCCTGCCCCATCGAGCCGGGCACGGACTGGTGCCACTTCTCGGCCAGGGTCAGCCGCTCCTCGCTGCACCGGCAGGTCAAGGGCGGCTCGCTGCCGTACGAGGACGAGAAGTTCAGCTATGTCGTGGCGACCCGCTTCGAGACGGAACCCGTCCGGGCGCGCGTCACCCGCAAGCCGCAGATCCGCAAGGGGCAGGTGCTGCTGGACCTGTGCACCCGTGACGAGGCCCTGCAGCGCTCCACGGTCACCAAGCGGCACGGCGCGCTGTACCGGGCCGCCCGGGACACCGCGTGGGGCGACGAGTGGCCGCCGCCCCACACTTCGAGCCCGTCCGGAGACTGAGGACAGAGCGGCTGCCGGAGGCCCCCCGGGCTACCCGCGCAGCTCCTGCGTGCAGCACTTCACACTGCCGCCGCCCTTCAGCAGCTCGCCCAGATCCATCGGCACCGGCTCGAAGCCGCGCGCCCGCAACGGATCGAAGAGCCCCGTGGCGGCCTGCGGCAGCAGCACATGGCGCCCGTCGCTCACCGCGTTCAGGCCGAGCGCCGCCGCGTCCGCCTGCTCGGCGATCAGCGCGTCGGGGAAGAGCCGCGCCAGCACCGAACGGCTGCCCGGCGAGAAGGCGCCCGGGTAGTACATGATCTCGTCGCCCGCGCTGTCGAGCACGGACAGGGCCGTGTCCAGGTGGTAGTAGCGCGGGTCGACCAGATCGAGCCCGATCACCGGGCGCCCGAAGAACTCCTGCGCCTCGTCGTGCGAGAGCGGACTGGACCGGAAGCCCCGCCCGGCCAGGATGTACGACGCGGTGACCGCGAAGTCGCCCTCGCCCTCGTTGACGTGGTCCGGTTCATGGATCTCGGTGAAACCGTTGTCCCGGAACCACTCGCGATGGGCCCCGGCCTCCTCGTACCGCTCCTGGTACGCGAACCGGGCGCCGAGCACCCGGCCGTCGACGACGGTGGCGCCATTGGCGGCGAAGACCATGTCGGGCAGCCCGGGGCGGGGGGTGAGCAGCTCCACGGTGTGTCCGAGGGCGCGGTAACGGTCGCGCAGGTCCTCCCACTGGGTCTGGGCCAGGGGGAGATCCACGGGCTTGCTGGGGTCCATCCAGGGGTTGATGGAGTACGTCACCCTGAAGTGGGCCGGAGCGCACATCAGGTAACGGCGGGGTGTGGCTTCACGAGGCAATGAAGGCTCCTCACGAAAAGCAGGGGTCGCCTGCCGGGGGACATCGCACGGGTGTGTGCGTGAGCCCATGGTCCACTTTCCGGGGCCCGCGCGCAGTGATCCGATCGGGTGGTTTCGCACGGTGATGAGACGACACGTATCGACTCGTGCGGCTGCTGGATTTACCGGCATGGTAGAGAACCGGCCACCCGATTCCAGCCGTCGCAGCGAGCTCTCCCGCCGAGCGGTCCACGACGCGGCGCTCGGCCCGGCCGGTGAGGTGGGTTACCCCAGGACCACCATCGAGGCCATCGCCGCGCGGGCCGGCGTCGGGAAGCAGGCGATCTATCGGTGGTGGCTCTCCAGGGCGGCCGCCCTCCCGGAGATCTTCGTCGCTCTCGGTGACCGGACCGCCGCGCGCCGACATCGACCCGCGGATTGCCCTGGAGCTTCTCGTGGGCCCTTTGGCTGCCGCGTACCCTCCCGCTCACCCATGCGTACGCGGGCGCGATCGTCGACTGCACCCTGCGCGGGCTGTCGCACCCTTGAGACGCACCCGTCATTTCATGACAAGAAATGGCATAGTGCCCAGCTCATGGCATCGTCCCCCGTACCCCGCTTCGGGACTCTGGCCACCCGAGGCGCAGGATGGTGGGACCATGGGCAGGGGCAACGCTGAGGTAAGGGGATAGATGGGCGCCGATTTCGGCCGTTATCGCGGCTCAGAGAGCAAATTTTCCCAATGGCTTCGCCGCCGACCCAAACCGCAGCAGAACGAGGTCGACGACACCGCCCGGGAGGCGCTGCTCCTCGCTGTCGCCGAGGCCGGAATGCCGATCGCGCCCGCCGCCCATCCGGTCGGCTACCGATGTTCGTGCGAACGCATCGGCTGCCCCACCCCCGCCCGGCATCCCATCTCCTTCGCCTGGCAGACGCAGTCCACCACCGACCGCGCCCAGATCGAGCGCTGGGCCGGCAGTCAGCCGCAGGCCAACTTCATCACGGCGACCGGCATGATCCACGACGTTCTCGACGTGCCCCTGTCCGCGGGCAGCCAGGCGCTGGAACGGCTCCTCGCCGCAGGCATCGACGTCGGCCCCGTCGCCCGCTCCGGCGACGACCGGATGCTCTTCTTCACCGCCACCCGCGGTACGCCCGAGGACGAGGACGAGTGGTGGCCGTGCGAGCTGGACTGCCACCCCGAGACCATGGACGAGCATCCGGGACTGCGGTGGCACTGCCGCGGCAGCTACGTGCTCCTGCCGCCGGCCAGGCTGCCCGGTGAGGTGGATGTGCAGTGGGTGCGGGGTCCGGAGAACCCGCTGCCCGATCCGCTGACGCTGCTGGAGACGCTCACCGATGCGTGTGCGCAGTACGCGGACGCGGCGGACCAGAGCGATCTGGACCATGACTCGGTGGCGTGGCCGCTGAGCCGCTAGCGGAATGACCGGGGCCGTCCGGTGGCCGCTCTGTCCTCACACACCGGACGGGCTTGATCCGGTCACGACCCCTTCGCCGCCGTCAGGCCCGGCAGCCGGTTCAGCATGACCACCTTGCCGTCCCCCGCGCCCTTCTTCGGGACGTACACCAGCTGGCTGGAGACCCGCTCCTTGGTGAGGGTGGACTTCACCTCACCGGTCAGCAGCGCCTCCACATCCGCGTTGAGCGGCGGCCGCAGCCCCTTCGCCGCGGTCTGCCGTTCGAAGTGCTTGCTGCTGAAGAAGACCAGCGCCCCGCCGTCGTCCGTCTTCAGGCCGAGCGGGGCGAACGTATCGTTGTCCAGCGGCTGGTCGATGTACTGGTACGAGAAGCCCGCCCGCCGGGTGGTGCGGCGCGCCTCCCGCCAGCCCGACGTGGCGGTGCCGGGGGCGAAGACGTCCGGGGCGCCCTTCTGCAGGTACCCCGTGTACTGGGTGCCCAAGTCCTCCGGCGCCACGGCCAGTTCGGTGCTGTCCGCGGCCACCGCCTCGGCCAGGCCGTCGCTGTCCTTCGCGAAGCCGGGCAGCCGGGACGGTGTGACGACCGACAGATAGGAGGCCTTCCACCCCGCGTCCGGCCCGGACTTGACGAAGACGAGCAGCCAGCGGGTGTCCAGCTTTCCGCTGTCCTCGTCGCGGTTGGAGTCGGTGTCCGCGAGGAACCAGCGGGGCCAGCCGGCCTTCTTCGGGATGAGATACGTGGCGTCGGTCAGCTCCAACGGCGTGTGGTTCGTGTTGCCGTCCGGATTGTTCTTCTGCCGCGCCTTCAGCCCGGCCTGGTTGATCGCGCCGAGCGGGCCCGTGACCCGGTCCGCGTCCAGAGCCGGGTCGTAGGCCTTGTCCGCCGCGTTGTACGCGGTGGTGAAGTCGGCAAGGGCCCGTGCGGCCTCAGACTTCGTTGCTCCCGGCACCACTTCCAGCTCGCCGTGCACCGTCACGCACCCGCTCGCCGTCATGGACAGCACCGTCGCCGTCGCGAGCCCCGTCGCCAGCCGAATCGGCCTCAGGCTTCTCATCCGTTGCTTTCCGCGCCTTCTGATCCGTCGCCCCCACTGACCGTCCGAACCCTACCGGGGCGAGGAACAGTGCGAGAGTGGGGATCAGATACAGCGCCCACACCGTGATCTGAAGAACGGTCGGGTCGGGCTGGAAGTTGAATGTGCCCTTCAGTAGCGTGCCGTACCAGCTGTCCGGCGGAATCGTGGCGCTGATGTCGAACGCCTGGTTGTGGATACCGCCCAGGAACTCGGCTTCCTGCAGGTCATGGACGCCGTACGCGAGCACGCCCGCGGCGACGACCACCAGCATGCCGCCGGTCCAGGTGAAGAACTTCGCCAGATTGATCTTCAGCGCACCACGGTAGAACAGCCAGCCCAGTACGACGGCGGCCGCGATACCGAGGAACGCGCCGATCATCGGGTGCCAGCCGTCGTCCGCCGCATGCACCGCACGCCACACGAACAGCGAGGTCTCCAGGCCCTCCCGGCCCACCGCGAGGAGCGCCGTGGCGACCAGTGCGCCGGTGCCCATCGCGAGTGCCGCATCGAGCTTGCCGTGCAGCTCCGCCTTCAGATGCCGGGCGGTGCGCCGCATCCAGAAGACCATCCAGGTGACCAGACCGACCGAGACGATCGACAGCGAGCCGCCGAGCGCCTCCTGGGCCTTGAACGTCATCTCCTGCGAACCGAATTCGAGGCCGGCACCGAACGCCAGGCTGACGACGATCGCGATCCCGACACCGACCCAGATCGGCACCAGCTTGTTCTTGTTGCCGGTCTTCACCAGGTAGGCGATCAGGATGCAGACGACCAGGCTGGCCTCAAGCCCTTCGCGCAGGCCGATCAGGAAGTTGCTGAACACGTTTCGGTTCTCCTTTTTCCGCTTCGAGTCCCGTTACGAGAACAGCGCCCGGCCCCACCAGTCGTCCTTGTCACGGACGCCCGGCGGGACGGCGAAGTGCGCCGAACCCACGTGCTGGATGTACTCGTTGAGTGCGTCGTGCGCCGCGAGGCGGCGCTGCAGCGGGATGAAGGCCTTGCGGACATCGCGCTGGTAGGCGAGGAAGAACAGCCCGGCGTCGAGCCGGCCGAGGCCGTCCGTACCGTCGGTGAAGGAGTAGCCGCGGCGCAGAATCGTCGCACCGTCGTTGCTGTCCGGGTGGGCGAGCCGCACATGGGCGGTCGGCAGCATCGCCTTCAGGAACGGCTCGTCGCGCTCCTTGGACTTGCCGACCGGGGCGCCCTCGCCCTTGTCCCGGCCGAAGACGTCCTCCTGCTCCTGGAGTCCGGTCCGGTCCCAGGTCTCGATGTGCATCCGGATGCGCCGGGCCACCAGGTACGAGCCCCCGGTCATCCAGCCCGCCTTGTCCTTCTCGCCGACCCAGACATGCTTGTCCAGGGCGGCGGTGTCGGTACCGGCGATGTTCCGGGTGCCGTCCTTGAAGCCCATCATGTTGCGCGGCGTCTGGGCGTCGGGCGTCGTCGAGGACGTCTTGCCGAAGCCCAGCTGGGACCAGCGGATCGCGGTGCGGCCCATGCCGATCCTGGCGAGGTTGCGGATGGCGTGCACCGCGACCTGCGGGTCGTCCGCACACGCCTGGACGCAGAGATCGCCGCTGCTGCGGGCCGCGTCGAGGTTGTCGCCGGGGAACTTCGGCAGATCGACGAGCGCCTCGGGACGCTTGTCCTCCAGGCCGAACCGGCTCTTGGCGAAGAGCGAGGGGCCGAAGCCGATGGTGAGCGTGAGCCGGGACGGCTTGAGCCCCAGCGCCTCGCCCGTGTCGTCCGGCGGGGCCTCGGCGAGACCGCCGTACGCACCGTCGCCGACCGCGTGACCGGCCGTCATCCGCTCGGCCGCCCGCGTCCACTCCTTGAGCAGCGCGATCAGCTCGGCGCGGTCCTTCGTCGTCACGTCGAACGCGGCGAAGTGCAGCCTGTCCTGTACGGCGGTGGCGATGCCGGCCTGGTGCGCACCGTGGAACGGCACGGCCGCACCGCTGTCCGCGGCCGGCACCGCGTCGCTCTCCGTACGCACCGCGGCGACCGCGCCACCGGCCGCGACCGCGCCCAGCGCGAGACCGGCGCCGCCCCAGCCGAGCAGCGCCCGGCGGGACGGGGCACGGCCACCGGTCTCGGCGGCAGTTGCCTCGGCGGCGTCGCCCACGGCGGTGTTCTGCGTCTCCTCGGACATGGCCGGAGCCTCCCCGCTCGTCACTTCGTCACCGCGGCGGCGAGCTTGGACAGCGGCTCTGCCAGCGCGTTGACCGCGTCCGACAGTTCCTTGCGGTCTGCCTTGCCGACCTTCTCGTACGAGGTGAACTCGTAGGAGGTCTTGTCCTTGCGGTACTTGTCCAGCAGCGTGTTCAGCGCCGCGAACTGCTTGTCCAGGGACGCCGTCAGTGCCGCGTCGTTCTTCGAGGCGATCGGCTTCAGCAGCTCGTAGGACTTCTCCGCGCCCTCGACGTTGCCCTTGAAGTCGATCAGGTCGGTGTGGCTGTAGCGCTCTTCCTCGCCGGTGACCTTGCCGGTCGCGACCTCGTCGAGGAGTTCCTTGGCGCCGTTGGCCATCGAGGTCGGGGTGATCTCCGCCGTGCCGACCCGCTTCTGCCAGTCGAGCAGGTCCTTGTAGAGGACCGGGGCGAGGGCCTTCTCCTCGGCGCCCAGCTTCTTGTCCTGCCACAGCGCCTTCTCCAGGCGGTGCCAGCCGGTCCACTTCTGGCCGTCCTCCAGGCCGTCCTCGCGGATGTCGACCTTCGGGTCGATGTCGCCGAAGGACTCGGCGACCGGCTCGGTGCGCTCCCAGCCGATGCGGGAGTCGGCGTACGCCTTCTTCGCGGCCTCGATGTCACCCGCGGCGACGGCGTCCGTGAAGGCCTTGGCCTTCGGCAGCGTCTCGTCGGCCTGGGCCTGCACATAGGTGCGGTAGCCAACGACGGCCTTGTCCATCTCGGGGCTGCGCTTGGCCGCGTTGGCGCCGGTGACCTCGATCTTCTGCCGGATGCCGTTGCCCTTCATGCCGGGCTTGCAGGCGATCTCGTACGAACCGGCCTTGATCTCGGCCGTGATGTTGGCCTTGGTGCCGGGGCCGATGTTCTCGCGCTCGGCGACGATGCGGTCGTCCGGGAACAGGACGTAGACCTCGGTGACCTTCGAGCCCTTGTTCTGCACGGCCAGTTCGATGTGGCCGGCCGGCAGCTTCTTCTTCGACACCTCGCAGGAGTCGTCCTTCGCGACGACCTGTACGGCGCCGTCGCCCTTGCCGTCACTCTTCTCGGCACAGCCCGTGACAGCGGTCAGGGCGGCCACGGTCGCGGCAGCGGTGACGACGGAGAAACGAACGGCTCGCATGCGGGCTCCACAAGATGAAGGAGAAAGAAAGGAGAAGATCGGACGAAGGCAGGTGAGGCGAACCTAACTTAACCGAGGCTTACCTGACCGATACCCCCTCGTGCAGTGATTCAGCTCTCATCCGCGTGATGCGGGAACAAGACGATCACGGGCGGCTCATGGGCGGCCCATGGGAGGGTCAAGCAATGGTCAAGCGGTCCTTGTCGGTACGACGAGGGGCGCCCCGGTCCGCGGATGCGGGAACACCTCGACCGGCTGCCGGTAGACCTCGCCGAGCAGTTCGCCCGTGAACACCTCGGTGGGCGGGCCCGCCACCGCGATCCGCCCGTCGTGCAGCACGGCCGCCCGGTCCGCGTACGCCGCGGCCAGCCCCAGATCGTGCAGCACGACGACGACCGCGTCACCGGCGGCGGCCCGCTCCCGGCAGATCCGCAGCACCAGTTCCTGATGGCGCAGATCGAGCGCGGCGGTCGGCTCGTCCAGCAGCAGCAGCGGGGCGCGCTGCGCAAGCACCCTGGCCAGCGCGACCCGGGCCCGCTCGCCGCCGGACAGCGCGGAGAAGGGGCGCCCGGCGAACTCGGTCACCTCGGTGGCCGCCATCGCGGCGGCGACCGCCGGATCGTCCTCGTCCGCCCGCTCCGTCCCGGCCCACGGCGCCCGCCCCATCCGTACGACGTCCTCCACCGGGAACGGGAACGACAGCGCGGCGGACTGCGGCAGCACGGCCCGGCGCAGGGCCAGTTCGGGAGCCGACCAGTCGGTGACCGGGCGCCCGTCGATCCGTATCTCACCGCTCTCGGCGGGCAGATCGGCGGCCAGCGCCGCCAGCAGGGTCGACTTCCCGGCCCCGTTGGGCCCGACGAGCGCCAGCACCTCGCCCGCATGCGCGGTCAGTTCGATGGAGTCGAGCACCGGCCGCTGCCCCAGCCGCACCCGCAGCCCGCGCGCCTCGGCGACGGGGGAGCCGGGGGAGACGGGAGAGGGCAGCTGCCGGCCCCGTACCCGGAACGGGTTCCTCAAGGCCTTCATGCCCAACCACCTTGCTTACGACGGGTCCTGCGCAGCAGCCAGAAGAAGAACGGGCTGCCGAAGAGCGCGGTCAGCACACCGAGCGGCAGCTCGGCGGGAGCAGCGACGGTACGGGCCGCGAGATCGCCCGCCACCAGCACCAGGGCGCCGCCGAGCGCGCTGGCGGGGACGAGAAAGCGATGCCCGGGACCGTTCGCCATCCGCAGCAGATGCGGAACCAGCAGCCCCACGAACGAGATGATCCCGGCAACCGCCACCGCGGCCGCAGTCAGCAGTGCAACGACAAGGACGAGCACGATCCGCAGCCGTTCGACATCGACCCCCAGATGCCGGGCGGGCCGCTCGCCCAGTGCGAGGAGGTCCAGCTTTTGGGCGTAGAACGGCGCGACGAGCAGCCCGAGCGCCGCACACGGCAGCACGGCGAGCACCTTGGGCCAGGTCGCCTGGGCCAGCGAGCCCAGCTGCCAGAAGGTGATCTGCGAGATCTGCGCGTTGTCGGCGAAGAAGATGAACAGCCCGATCAGCGCGCCCGCGAAGGCGTTGACCGCGATCCCGGTGAGGATCAGTGTCACGACCTCGGTCCGCCCGCCCGACCGCGACAGCGCGTACACCAGCAGAACGGTCGCGAGCCCGGCGACGAACGCGCAGACGGTGATGGTCCAGTTGCCGAAGAAATTCAGCCCGAGTGCGATCGAGGCGACCGCGCCGACCGCCGCACCCGAGGAGATCCCGATCACCCCGGGCTCGGCGAGCGGGTTGCCGAACACGCCCTGCATCAGGGCGCCCGCGCAGCCCAGCGAAGCCCCGACGAGCAGGGCGAGGACGACCCTCGGCAGCCGTACGTTCCACAGCACGCTCTCACCGACCCGGTCCAGCGCGGCCCCACCGAGACCGAGCCGGTGCTGGACGGAGCCGAGGACATCGCCGAGCGGGATGCTGTACGCGCCGAGCCCGGCGGAGAGCAGACAGCACACCACGAGGGCGGCGAGCAGCCCTGCGGTCAGTACGAAGCCGGCGGAGCGCCGGGGCTTCGCTGCCGTCGGCGGCTGAGGCTCCGGTTTCCTGGGGGTGCTCGGCCGCGTGCGTTCCTCGTACGGGGCGGTCACTTGGCCGCCCCGTCCTTCGGGTAGAGCTGCGCGACCAGTTCGCTCAGCACCCGGTCCGTGCGCGGCCCGTAGTTCAGCAGCACGCCGTCGTCGATGGAGACGATCCGCCGGTCCATCCCGGCCGGGGTCTCGGCGACGCCCGGGATCTTCACCAGACCGTCGACGCCGCCCACCGATTCGAGCCCCTTGCTCATCACCAGGATGGCGTCGGGGGCGGCCTTGGCGAGGGCCTCGCTGGTGATGGCGGTGAAGTCCTTCTTCAGCCCGGACGCCTTGCCCGCGTCGACGGCTCCCGCCGCTTCGAGGAGCGAACTCGCGCCGGACTCCCGGCCGCCCAGCAGATGGACGGAGGCCGAGCCGCGCAGATAGAGGAAGGCGACCCGGGGCTTCTTCTGCCCGTCCGCCGGGGCGGGCACGGACTTCTGTACGGCGTCGATACGGGTCCGGGTGCGCGCATTCAGTTCGGTGCCCGAGTCCGGCACGCCCAGGGCCGCTGCCACGGTGTCGATCCGGCGGCCGACATCGGCGAGTTCCTTGGCCGGTTCGACGACGACGAGCGGAATGCCGGCATCGCGGATCTGGTCGATGGCCTCCGCGGGGCCGGTCGTGGTGTCCGCGAGGACGACGGTCGGCTTCAGCGACAGCACGCTCTCCGCCGAGACGTCATGGGCGCGGGTCACCACCGGGAGTTTCGCCGCCTGTTCGAAGGTGGCGGTGATGTCACGGGCCACGACCTGCCTGCCGAGGCCGAGCGTGAAGACGATCTCGCTCAGGCTGCCGGTCAGCGGGACGATGCGGTCCGTCGAGGAGACGGTGACCTCGGCGCCGTCCGCCGACTTCACCGTGACCGGCAACTGCGGCTTCGGCACGGTGGCCAGTGGCTGGACCCGGTCGGCCGGGGCGCTCTTGGATCCGGCGGCGGGAGTCCCCGTATCCGCACCGCCGCCGCAGCCCGTCAGGGCGAGGGCCAGGGCGACGACGGCCGTCAGCGCGCCCAGCGGTCCACGGGTCCTGACCGGCCCGCGCCCTGGCCGCCGGGCGGTCAGGACCGGCGGGGCGAAGTCCTGCGAGAAGCGCACTGGGGCACCGTCCTGTCGTTCTGCGGCGAGCAGTTGGCAATGGTCTGCGAGCAATGTGGTGGAAGGGGTACCACCACAGAACGCACATAGCTTAGGTTAGCCTTACCTGACTTGCTAGACCTCGGAGGGGTCCCCATGCTGCCGTCCAGACCTGCCCGCGCGCTCGCTGTCGCGCTTCTCGCGGTGCTGCTGGGAGCCCTGCTCCCGGCCACCGCCGCGCAAGCGGCGAGCCGCACGGTGCAGGGCGGCAGACTGGACTGGGGCATCAAGTCCTCCTTCCAGAGCTACGTCACGGGCCCCATCGCGAACGGCAGTTGGAGCCTGACCGGTGGCGCCGCCACGGTCGGCGGCAGCCGGTTCCGCTTCCACTCCGCCACCGGTTCCTACGACCCGGCGACCGGCGCCTTCAGCTCGGGCTTCTCGGGCGGGGTCCGCTTCATCGGCCACAAGAAGTCCGACGGCGGCTACGAACTGGACCTCACCATCAGCCGCCCCACCGTCCGCATCACGGGCGGCACCGGCACCGTCCACGCCGACATGGTCAGCAAGGACCGGGGGAGCGGCCGCATCACCTCGGCCTCCCAGGTGCCGCTCGCGACGCTCGGTCTCTCCGGGATCAACATGAAGGGCGGTTCCACCCCCATCGCCCTCAACAACATCCCGGCGACACTGACTTCACAGGGCGCGAAGGCATTTGCCGGTTACTACACGGCCGGCACACCGCTCGACCCGATCAGCCTCTCCGTGGACACCTCCGCCCCGGCCGGGAAGCCGGCCGCGTCCAGGTCCCCCGAGAAGCCGGCGGAGCCGAAGAAGGCCGGTCGGGCCGCGGGCCGCTTCGAGGACGCCGCCGTCGACTGGGGTGTGCGCCGGACCTTCCGCGAGTACGTCACGGGCTCCATCGGGAAGGGGAAGTGGACCCTCGCCGACGGCGCCCAGGACGGCGGGGCGCTCTTCCGCTTCCCGCGCGGCAAGGGCACGTACGACCCGAAGAAGCAGACCCTGGACGCCGGCTTCGCGGGCAGCGTCAGCTTCACAGGAGCCGACGGGCTCGATCTGAAACTGTCAGCGGTCGCGGTCCGGGTGAAGGCGGGCAAGGGCACGCTCTCGGCCGACGTCCTGAGCGACGGCGACCGGCAGAAGGCCGTCCCGCTCGTCACCTTCACCGCGCAGGACTTCGCACCGAAGGACGGTCTCGCCGTCCTCACCGAAGCCCCCGCCACCCTCACCGCCGACGGCGCCAAGGCGTTCGGCTCGCTCTACCGGGCGGGCACCGCGATGGACCCGGTCTCGCTGGCCGTCGCCGTCGACACCAAGGCCGAACTGCCTGCCCTGCCCGACCTGGGCAGCGCTCCCGACCCGTCCGACCCGCCGACGGAGAAGACCACCGCTACCGAGGCATCACCGGCCGACTCCGACTCGGGCTCACGCACGGGGCTGTATCTCGTCATCGGCGGCGCGGGCGTGCTCGCCGCCGCGGCAGGCGCGCTGTACCTCGCCCGCCGCCGCAGCACCCAGCAGAACAACAACTAGACCCCCGTCCCCACCCCCCTTCATTTCCTGAGGAGACCACCGACCATGGCAGCCACCCGCCGTCCCATAGCTCTTGCCGCCGCCGTCGCCACGGCAGCCGCCCTCGGCGCGACCGTGTTCGCCCTTCCGGCGCTCGCCGCCGACAGCGCCGCCCCCGACGGGGCAGCCGCCACGGCGCCGAAGCTGGAACTGAAGGACGGCACGCTGGAATGGGGCGTCAAGGAGTCCTTCCGCAAGTACCTCGCCTCGTCGTTCTCCGGCGGGAAGATCACCGTCAAGGACGGCGCCACCCAGGCGCCCGACAACGGTGTGTTCACGTTCGTCAACGGCAAGGGCACCTACGACACGGCCACGCACGGCACCGACACCGCCTTCGGGGGCGGCGTCAACTTCTACGCCCACGGGGGCGTTCTCGACATCACGCTCTCGGACGTGAAGCTCTCCACGACCGGCACCGGCGGCGCGATCACCGTCGACGTGGCGACGCCCGAAGGCACCCGGAACGATGTGGCGTTCGCGGCTCTCGACCTGTCGGCGGTGAAGCCTGGCCAGGGTGCGGGTGGCGCGATGGTCTTCAAGGACATCCCGGCGACGCTGACGAAGGCGGGCTCGGAGGCGTTCAACGGCCAGTACAAGGAGGGCGATGCGCTCGACCCGGCCACGCTCTCGGTGAAGGCGGTCGCAGCCCCGACCGGGAAGCCCACGGAAAAGCCGACCATCGAACCGACCGTGAAGCCCACCACGAAGCCCACCGAGAAGCCGACCACCGAGCCGACCGGGAAGCCCACCTCGACCGCATCCCCGTCCTCCTCCGCCCCGGCCACCGGCAAGCCGGCCGCCGACCCGGGAGCGATCGTCGACGGCACCCTGGACTGGGGCGTCAAGAAGTCCTTCCGTACGTACGTCACGGGCCCGATCGCCCAAGGCAAGGTCGAGACGACGGCCGGCGCCACCGCATCCGGCGACGGCTACCGATTCCCGGACGCCACCGGCCACTTCGACGCCGACAAGCAGACCCTCGACGCGGACTTCGACGGCAGGGTCCGCTTCCTGGGCCATGAGGAGAACGGCGCCTACACCCTCGACCTCTCCCTCACCGACATGGAGATCCAGGTGAACGGGACGAAGGGGACCCTGATCGCGGACGTCTCCACCAAGGACCGCGAGACCAAGAAGGTCAACACCTACACCGGTCTGGCCGTCGCCGACCTGAAGCTGCCGAAGGGCGAACTCACGGCCAAGAACGGCGTGGTGACCCTCTCGGCCGTCCCGGCGACCCTCACCGCCGACGGCACCAAGGCCTTCGGCGGCATGTACCAGGCGGGCGAGCAGCTCGACGCGCTGACCGTCGCGGTCGCCCTCGACAAGGACGCCGCACTCCCGGGCGGCACGGGCTCCACCGGCTTGGCAGGAGGCTCCACGGCCACCGGCGGCGGCAGCGTGGGCGGCGGTTCGGCCGGCGGTTCGGGCTCCCTCGCCGCCACCGGCTCCGACCTCCCGGCCGGCGCCCTGTTCGCGGCCTCGGGGCTCGTCGTGGCGACCGGCGCCGGAGCCGTGATCGCCGCCCGCCGTCGCCGTACCGCCTGATCCGTCCGCACCACAGGACACCACCGCCCGGCGACACGGCTGGGGTGGCGGCCCAGTTGTACGGCCGTCACCCCGGCGGTGCTTGAATGCCCACGTGAGCGACAGCGACTTCGACGTACCCGCAGGCATCGACGTACTGCGCGTGTTCTGCGGTCCCGACGGCCGGTACGGCAACGCCCTCGGGGTCGTACGCGACGGGCGTACGTACCCCGACGAGGCGTCACGGCAGGAGCTGGCCCGCCGGCTCGGCTTCAGTGAGACCGTGTTCGTCGACGACCCGGAGCGCGGGCACGTCGACATCTACACCCCGGGACTCCGCCTCCCCTTTGCCGGACATCCGCTCGTCGGCACCGCATGGCTGCTCGATCTGGAGATCCTGGAGCTGCCGGTCGGGGAGATCTTCGCCCGTCAGGACGGGGAGTTCACCTGGATCACCGCCCGCCCCGAGTGGGCGCCGCCGCGCAAGCTGGAGCGGTACGCATCCGTCGCCGAGGTCGAGGCGCTGACCGGGCCGCCGCCGGGCGAGGGCTGGGTGTACGTATGGGCCTGGGAGGACGAAGCGGCGGGCCGGGTCAGGGCGCGGGCGTTCCCGCGCCGCGACGACGGCATCGTGGAGGACGAGGCGACGGGCGCGGCGGCACTGCTGCTCAGCGCGGAGCTGGGCCGCGCCCTCAACATCACGCAAGGACGCGGCTCCCAGATCCTCACCGCACCCGCACCTGACGGCACGGTGGAGATCGGGGGCCGCGTCGCATTGGCTGCTCGATCAAGCCTGTCCGGCGTGAATTGAGCCCGTCCGGCGGGAAATCAAGCCCGTACGGCGATTGAGGACAAAACGGCGCGGCGGACCGGGCCGACCGGCGGACCCGGTCACCCGCCGACGCCGCGCCGCCCAAGGCGCTACGCGCTGAGCGGGAACACCTCGCCCAGCTCCCGGAACACCGCCGTGTTCAGCGCGAACGCCCGCTTGCACTCGTCGACGATGCGCTGCTTCTCCAGGTCGTCCGCGTTCACCGCGTCCAGCAGCTCGCGGTAACCCCGCTTGAACGAGGCGGGGTTGGAGATCTCCTCGAAGACATAGAACCGCACCCCGTCACCCTTGCGCGTGAAGCCCCAGGTCTTCTCCGCCTTGTCGCGGATGATCTGGCCGCCCGAGAGGTCGCCGAGATAGCGGGTGTAGTGGTGCGCGATGTAACCGGCGGGCCAGGTACGGGCGCACTCGGCGACCCGATCGGCGTACGCGGCCGTCGCGGGCAGCGGCTCCAGGTCCTCGCGCCAGCCGGCACCCCGCAGGTGGGCCAGATCGCGCTCCAGCTCGGTGGTGCGCATCAGCTCGGGCTGTATGAAAGGACCGGCGACCGGGTCGCTCCGCAGCGCCTCGGCCCCCTCCTCCAGCGCCCGGTACACGAACCACAGCTGCTCGGTGTAGCGCGTGTACGCGTCCACTCCGAGCCGCCCGCCCAGCAGGTCGCTCATGAAGGTCGAGGTCTCTGCCTCGGTGTGCTGCTCGTGCGACGCGGTGCGGATGAGCGTCGAGAAGGGCGTGGTGGCGGCGGTTGCGTCCAAGGCGGGCCTCCGGGGACCGAGGGGGACGGGAAGTCCGGAAAGGGACAGGAACAGGGGCAGAGACATCGGCAGCGACTGCGTACGGCAGCGGCTGTCGACATCCCCGATCTTCCTACTTAGGCTTACCTAAGTCAACAGCTTCCCGACAGTCTGTCGGTAAAAACGATACGCCCGGCTCCGCCTCCGCGCGGGAGCAGCGGGAGCACGCAAAAGCGGCCGCCCGGGGGCGGCCGCTTTCGAAAGGAGCTGTCTGCGTGGTTACGGGAGCGTCAGAATCTCGGCGCCCGTCTCCGTCACCACCAGCGTGTGCTCGAACTGAGCGGTGCGCCTGCGGTCCTTCGTCACCACGGTCCAGCCGTCGTCCCACATGTCGTAGTCATGGCCGCCCAGCGTCAGCATCGGCTCGATGGTGAACGTCATACCGGGCTGCATCACGGTGGTCGCGTGCGGGCTGTCGTAGTGCGGAATGATCAGGCCGGAGTGGAACGAGGAATTGATCCCGTGCCCGGTGAAGTCCCGCACCACCCCGTACCCGAAGCGCTTCGCGTACGACTCGATGACCCGCCCGATCACATTGACCTGCCGGCCCGGCCGGACCGCCTTGATGGCGCGGTTCAGCGACTCCTCGGTGCGCTCCACGAGCAGCCGGGACTCCTCGTCCACGTCGCCGCAGAGGTACGTGGCGTTGTTGTCGCCGTGCACACCGTTGATGTACGCCGTGACGTCGAGGTTCACGATGTCGCCGTCGCGCAGCACCGTGGAGTCCGGGATGCCGTGGCAGATCACCTCGTTGAGCGAGGAACAGAGCGACTTGGGGAATCCGCGGTAGCCGAGCGTCGACGGGTAGGCGCCGTGGTCGCACATGAACTCATGGGCGACCCGGTCGAGTTCGTCGGTCGTGACGCCCGGGGCGATGTGCTTCGCGGCCTCCGCCATCGCCTGCGCGGCGATCCGGCCCGCGATGCGCATGCGCTCGATGGTGTCGGTGTCCTGGATCTCCGGCCCGGTGTACGGGGTGGGGGCCGGCTTGCCCACGTATTCGGGGCGCCGGATGTTTCCGGGAACGGAACGGATGGGAGTGATCTCCCCGGGTACGAGCAGCGACTGGCCAGACATGTCAGCGAGTCTAACCAGCGTGCTTGGGGCAGCATGGCCCCGAGGGAAGGAGCCGATGATGGCCCTGTTCAAGAAGCGCACGGTCGGCAAGCCGGGCGAGTGGTACTACTGCCTGCAGCATCAGAAGGTCGAGGAGGGCCCCGAGTGCCCGGCCAAGGACCGTTTCGGGCCGTATGCCTCCCGTGAGGAGGCGGAGCATGCGATGCAGACGGCGCAGGAACGGAATCTTGAGTGGGAGACGGATCCCAAGTGGCACGACCGGGGCACGACCGGGGGAGATTCCGGCCCGTCCGATGATTGAGGACTGATTGAGGACTGATTGAGGACTGGGGGCCCGGGGGCGAAGCCCCCGCTCCTCACACGCCGGAGGGGCTGGATTCCCTGGCTTCCCGCCTGCGTACCGCGTCCTCGTCCGTCCCGGAGTCGTACGTCAGCAGCTTCGGCAGCGCTGCCGTGAGCAGCGCGACCGAGGCCACACACGCCACGCCCCCGCTCCAGATCGCGGAGCGGGTCCCCGTCCAGCCCGCCATCGCGCCGGCCCGCACCTGGCCCAGCTGCGGGCCGACGCTGTACGAGAGCACCTCGATGCCCGCCAGCCGGCCCCGCAGCTCCTCCGGGATGGTCTGGTTCCAGATCGTGGAGCGGCCCAGACCGCTGAGCATGTCGCCCGCGCCCGCCACCGCCAGGCAGACCAGCACCAGCCACACATTGCTGAACCACCCGGCCGCCGCGATCGCCAGCCCCCAGGCCGCCGCCCCGAACACCACGAACAGCCCGTGCCGCCTCACCCGTGACGTCCAGCCGCTGGTCAGGCCCAGCAACAGGGAGCCGACCGACCCTGCCGCGTACATCAGGCCCAGCGACCACTCGGCGTCCAGCTCGTCCGCGAGGAACGGGAAGATCGTGTTCGGGAAGGCGAAGAACATCGCTGCCAGGTCGACCGCGTACGTCCCCAGCAGCACCGGCCGGCTCCAGGCGTACCTCGCCCCCTCGGCAATGCCGCGCAGCGAAGGCTTTCCGCTGTCCCGGGCGGGCGGCGCGGGCGCCAGCCGCAGGCACAGGAACACGGAGACGGTGAACGTGACCACCGTGACCGTGTATGCCGTGGCGTGCCCGGCGTAGGCCACCACCAGTCCTGCCACCGCCGGGCCGGTGATCGCGCCGAACTGCCAGCGCAGCGAGTTCAGCGCGGCGGCCGCGGTCAGCTGGTCGTGCGGCACGATCCGGGCCATCAGCGAGTCCAGCGCGGGCCGCTGGAGCCCGGCGAGCGCGGAGACCCCGCCCGCGACCAGGTAGAGCGGCCAGAGCATCGGGTCGGGCAGCGCGGCGTTCACCAGGAGTACGAGGGCGAGCAACCCCAGCCCCGCCTCGGTGCCCAGGATCACCTTGCGGCGGTCCGCGGAGTCCGCGAGCGCCCCGCCGTACAGGCCGAAGACGACCAGTGGCACCAGCTCGACCGCACCCATCGCACCGACGGCCAGCGGTGAACCCGTCAGCTCCTTGATCTGGAGCGGCAGCGCGATCAGGGCCATGAAGCTGCCGAAGTAGGTCACCAGGCCCTGGATCCACAGCAGCCGGAAGTCGGCCGAGTGGCGCAGGGGCGAGAGGTCGGGCAGCAGAACGGAGAGCCGGGTGGCCAGGGAGGGAGCCGGGGAGGGAGCTGAGGTCACGAGGGGTCATGGTCGGGGGCTGTAGGTGCCCTCTGCAACAGATTTTCGCGGCGGCCGGGGCGACCGGCGGCCGGCTTTTCGCTGCGGCCCGGGCGGCCGGGCGCCCGGCCGCTCCCGCCGCGGCACCCCGGACTCTCACCACCGGGCCGGCGGTGGGGCCGTCAGCTGGTCGGCGAGCCGGGACAGCCGGTCCCGGAAGCGGCGGCGGCCGCGCGGCGAGGGAGCACTGTTCTCCCCCGCCGCCGCGCTCACCAGATGCTGCACGGTGTCCAGGTCGACATCGTCGGTGCCGGTCACCGCGAGCGTCTCGTGGGCGAGCCCCCGCACCTCCGGGTCGCCGTCGTCCAGCGAGAGCACCGTCGCTCCGGCCCGGCGGGCGTCGTGCACCCGCTCCAGCAGCCCGGCACCGGGCCGTTCCGGGGCCACCAGGAGCAGCGTCTCGCCCCGCCCGGCCGCCTCGATCCGGCCCAGACCGACGGCCAGATGTGCCGGATCGCCCGGCTCCACCCGGTGGCGTACCAGGGTCGGTGTCAGCTCGGGCAGCCCGGACCAGGTGGACTCGTCGACCAGATGGGCCGCCAGATGCCACGGCTCGTACGCCGCCGTCCCCACCAGCAGCAGCCCGCCGCCGTGCGGGACGACGGACGACCTGAGTGCCCCGGCGAACCGCCGGGCCGCCGCCGGCCACTCGGTCCCGGCGAGCACTTCACGCAGCAGGGCGACGCGTACGGCATCCATGGCCCGGCATCATGCCCCAAGGCCGGGCCCCGCCACCGGTGAACGACGGCAGAACCATTCGAACGGGCCCTGCGGAGTGATCCTTGTCGCGCGGCCGACGACGGAACGTTCCTCTCCATCGCGGGCAGTAGTGTCGAAGCCATGACTACGAATGACAGTGGCAGCGCACCCAAGCCCCCCGCCAAGGACCCGTGGGACCTTCCCGATGTGTCCGGGCTGACCGTCGGTGTGCTCGGCGGCACCGGACCGCAGGGCCGCGGGCTCGCCTACCGGTTCGCCCGCGCCGGGCAGAAGGTGATCATCGGCTCCCGTGCCGCCGACCGCGCACAGTCCGCCGCCGACGAGCTGGGCCACGGCGTCGAGGGCGCGGACAACGCGGAGTGCGCCCGGCGCAGCGACGTCGTGATCGTCGCCGTGCCGTGGGACGGCCACGCCAAGACCCTGGAGTCGCTGCGCGACGAGCTCGCGGGCAAGCTCGTCATCGACTGCGTCAACCCGCTCGGCTTCGACAAGAAGGGCGCCTACGCCCTGAAGCCCGAGGAGGGCAGCGCCGCCGAGCAGGCCGCCGCCCTGCTGCCGGAGTCCCGGGTCACCGCAGCCTTCCACCATCTCTCGGCGGTACTGCTGCAGGACGAGGCCATCGAGGAGATCGACACCGATGTGCTGGTGCTCGGCGAGGCCCGCGCCGACACCGACCTCGTACAGGCGCTGGCGGGCCGGATTCCCGGCATGCGCGGCATCTTCGCCGGGCGGCTGCGCAACGCCCACCAGGTCGAGTCGCTGGTCGCCAACCTGATCTCGGTCAACCGTCGCTACAAGGCGCACGCGGGGCTGCGTACCACCGACGTCTGACCGGACACGTTCCCGGTTGCACCCTGCGGCGAGCGGAAAGGGGCATGAGGGACACTGGACGGGACCGTGCACCACCCCGGACAGGAGCCGCCCCCCATGCCCCGCCTCGCTCTCTACGCCATCGCCGTCTGCGTCCTGGCCGTCGTCGCGGCCGTGATCTCGTTCGTCCAGGGCACCTGGTTCGGGATCGTCTGGGTGCTGCTGGCCGGGCTCTCGTCCAACATGGCGTGGTTCTACCTGCGCCGGCAGCGTGCGCAGACCGCCGGTCAGAGGTTGAGCGCGCAGACCGGATCGGCCGTCTGCCAGAAGCGGTAGGCGTCGAAACCGCAGTACGTCGTGAACTCGCTGATGCCCAGGGCCCGCAGCAGGGCGTGGATCGCGTCGAAGAACACGTGGTTGACCTCGGGGATCCACAGGATGCCGAAGACCGCGATCAGCCCGAACGGGGCGAACGGCTCGACCTGCCGGCGGATCCGGTACGAGAGCCAGGGCTCGATCACTCCGTAACCGTCCAGCCCCGGGACCGGGACGAAGTTCAGGATCGCCGCGGTGACCTGGAGCAGTGCCAGGAAACCCAGCGCGTACTGGAAGACGACCGGGACGCCGTCCAGCGCGTGCAGCCAGAACGGCGCCGTGCAGACAATCGCGAACAGCACATTCGTCAGCGGGCCCGCCGCCGAGATCAGGCTGTGCTTCCAGCGCCCGCTGATCCGGCCCCGCTCGATGAAGACCGCACCACCGGGCAGACCGATACCGCCCATGATCACGAACAGCACCGGCAGCACGATGCTCAGCAGCGCATGGGTGTACTTCAGCGGATTCAGGGTCAGATAGCCCTTCGACCCGATGGAGATGTCCCCGCTGTGCAGCGCGGTACGGGCGTGTGCGTACTCATGCAGACAGAGCGACACCACCCAGGCCGCCGTCACGAAGAGGAAGAGCGGGATTCCGGGCCGCTGCGCGAAGTCCGTCCACACCGCCCAGCCCGATACCGCCGTCACGGCGACGATTCCGAGGAAGACCGGGCTGATCCGCCGGTCGCTGCGGGCTGCTGCGGTGGTCATCGGCGAACTCCAGGTGGCTGGACGGAAGGGGACGGGGCGGCGGGCGGGGAGCCCGACCGTACAGGCGACACGTCACAAACGTCTCGCGTCGGGGCGGTGGTTCCGTGAAGGGTGGGGGCATGACGAGCGATCCCGGCACACAGCGAACACGGGTACGGCCGTACGTATGTCCACTTCCCGATCCCGGTCACGGAGAATAGGCGCGTGCGCTACTGCATCCTCGGGACCACCCAGGCACTCCGCGACGACGGCACGGCCGTCGCCATCGGCGGGGCGCGGCTGCGCGCCCTGCTCACCGTCCTCGCACTGCGCGTCGGCCGCACCGTTCCGGCCGCCGTGCTCGTCGACGAGGTGTGGGACGGCGACCCGCCGGCCGACGCGGTGGGCGCCCTGCAGGCACTCGTCGGCCGGCTCCGGCGGGCCCTCGGCCATGCGGCGATCGGCTCCGCGGAGAGCGGCTACCGGCTCGCCGCCGAGCCGGACGCGGTCGACCTGTACCGCTTCGAGCGGCTCGCGGGGGAGGGGGCGCGGGCGCTTGGGCAGGGCGACGCGGCGAAGGCCGTGACCGTGCTCGATGACGCGCTCGCCCTGTGGCGCGGACCGGCCCTGGCCGATCTGCCCGACCGCGGCGCCCTCGCGGCCCGCTGGGCGGCCCGGCGCCTGGACGCCCGCCGCAGCAGGCTCGCCGCGGCCCTCGCGCTCGGCCGCGCGGACGAGGCCCTGCCCGAACTGGTCGCCCTCTGCGCCGAGCACCCGATCGACGAACCCCTCCAGGCGCTGCGGCTGCGGGCCCTGCGCGATGCCGGGCGTACGGCGCAGGCGCTGGCCGCGTACGACGAGGTGCGCACCGTACTGGCCGACCGCCTCGGCACCGACCCCGGACCCGAACTGCGCTCCCTGCACGCCGAGTTGCTCCGCCAGGGCCCGGCGAGCCCGGCCGCAGCGGCCACGCAGGCCACAGCAGCCGCGCAGGCCACGGCGGCCCCGACAGCCGGCCGGCACCGGCCCTCCCGTACCCACGTCCCCACCGCCCCGCAGGGAAACCTCCGGGCCAGGCTCACCAGTTTCGTCGGGCGCGAGGGCGACATAGACGCCCTGCGCGAGGACCTCTCGCACGCCCGTCTTGTCACCCTCCTGGGCCCCGGCGGCGCGGGCAAGACCCGGCTCTCCCAGGAGGCCGCCGAATCCGTCGGACCCGCCTGGCCGGACGGCGTCTGGCTGGCCGAACTCGCCCCCGTCGACGACCCCGAGGCCGTACCGGAGGCCGTGCTGACCGCGCTCGGCGCCCGCGAGACCGTGCTGCGTGGGGCGGGCGCCGAGGAACTCCGGGTCGCCGAGGGGAACGCGGGCGACCCCCTCGTGCGCCTCACCGAGCACTGCTCCCGGCGCCGCATGCTGCTGCTCCTGGACAACTGCGAGCACCTCGTCGGGGCCGCCGCCGCCCTCGCCGACCATCTGCTCGCCCACTGCCCGGACGTCACCGTGCTCGCGACCAGCCGTGAACCCCTCGGGGTACCGGGCGAGTTCATCCGCCCCGTCGACCCGCTGCCCGACCCGATGGCGCTGCGGCTGCTCGCCGACCGCGGCGCCGCCGCGCAGCCCGGTTTCCGGATCGACGCCGACGAGGAGACCGCGGCCGCCGCCGCCGAGATCTGCCGCCGCCTCGACGGACTGCCGCTCGCCATCGAACTCGCCGCCGCCCGGCTGAGGATGCTCACCCCGCGCCAGCTCGCCGACCGGCTCGACGACCGGTTCCGCCTGCTCACCAGCGGGGCCCGTACCGTGCTGCCCCGTCAGCAGACCCTGCGCGCCGTCGTCGACTGGTCCTGGGACCTCCTCGACCACTCCGAACACGCCGTCCTGCGCCGTCTGTCGGTCTTCGCGGGCGGCTGCACCCTCGGCGCGGCCGAGGCCGTCTGCGCGGACGGGCCGCAGGACGCGCGTGAGGTCGCCGGGCTGCTCGGCTCGCTCGTCGACAAGTCCCTCGTCGTCGCCGCGCCCGCCGACGACGGCGAGATGCGCTACCGGCTGCTGGAGACCGTCGGCGAGTACGCCGCCGAACGGCTCGACGGGGCCGGGGAGCGGGACACCGTGGAACGGCGCCACCTGGTGTACTTCCGGGAGCTGGCCCGTACCGCGGAACCCGGACTCCGCGGCGCCGGACAGCGGTCCGTCATCGATCTCCTCCAACGCGAGTACGAGAACCTCCGCACCGCCCTGCGCCGCGCCGTCGCCGCCCGCGACGAGCAGGAGACGCTGTGCATGGTGCTCTCGCTGTCCTGGTACTGGCAGATGCGCGATCTGCGCACCGACGCCCTGCAGTGGGCCGACGCGGCCGCCGCACTGGGACCCGACCCCTTCGCCCCGCCCGTCGAGCCCGCGCCCTCCCTCCACGAACGCTGCACCGACGCGCCGCCGCCCATGGGGCCCGAGCTGCTCCAGGAGGCCCGGCGCCAGGTGGCCCTGATCCAGCTGGCCTGCATGGACCACGCCAAGGACGAGTGGGCCGACGAGAAGAGCATGGCCCGGCTGCGCGTCATCGCGGGCACCTACCGGGCGGGCCAGCCGCAGACCTGCCGCACCCCGGCATCGCTCTGGTTCTTCGCGGTCATGCTCACCGGGGAATTGCACGACCTGCGCGAGCTGCTGGACGAAACGGTCCGCGCCAGCCGGGAGTTCGGCTACGAGTGGGAGCTGGCCGCGGCCCTCCAGATGCGGGCCAATGTGCTGGCCAACCGGTCCGAGTGGGCGGGCGACGCACGGGCGGATGCCGACGAGAGCCTGGAGATCTTCAGCAGGCTCGGCGACGACTGGGGCCTCGCCGAATCGCTCTCCTCCCGGGGCGAGGCCAACGAGAAACGGGGCGAGTACTCGCGCGCGGCCGAGGACTTCCGGGCCGCCATCGGCTACGCGGAGAAGCTCGGCGCCCAGTCCCAGGTGTCGGTCCTGCGCGCCAGATTCGCGTCCGCGCTCATCGAACTGGGCCGCGGCGACGAGGGCGAGACGATCCTGCGGGCGCTGCTCGCCGAGGGGCGTCGGGCGGGGCACGAGGCGATGCCCTTCGCCCGGCTCTATCTCGCCATGTGGCTCGGCCGCAGCGGCCGTACGGGCGAGGCGCGCGAGCAACTGGCGGAGCTGCGCGAGGAGTTCCGTTCCGAGACGGTGGCGATCTTCGAAGGGTTCGTGCTGGGCGCACTGGCCTGGCTGGACAACCAGGACGGGCTGTACGCCGACGCCCTGCCCCGGGGCCTGGGGGCGCTGGCGCGGTCCCAGGACTCGCTGTCGCAGATGGTGGCGCCCCAGATGTCCGTCATCCATCTCGTCACCCTCGCACGGGCGTTGGGCGGACTCGGCGGCGAGCGCCGGGCCGCGCTCGCGGCCCGGCTGCTGGGGGCCGGCAAGGGGCTGCTGCCCAAGGGGTATGTGCCGACGTCGATGGAGCGGCACGACTACGCCCAGGTGGAAGAACTGGCCGTCGCCGTCCTCGGCCGGGCCGCCTACGATGCCGCGTACGCCGAGGGCGGCGGCCTCTCCCTGGAGGAGGCCACCGCCCTCGTCGACGCGTACCGGGACTGAGTTCGTCCGTCAGGACTTGCTGCGGAACTTGGACACCGCGAGCGGGGCCATCACCGCGGTGATGAGCACGGTCCAGCCGAGTGTCACCCAGACCGAGTGGGCGAGCGGGCCGCCCATCATCAGGGCGCGGGCCGCGTCGGCCAGGTTGGACAGCGGGTTGTAGTCGGTGAACGTCTGGAGCCAGCCGGGCATCGTCTTGGTCGGGGCGAAGATGGAGGAACCGAACTGGAGCGGCATCAGCACGAGCATCCCCATTCCCTGGACCGCCTGGGCCGTCTTCATGGTCAGTCCGAGCAGGATGAAGATCCACATGATGGCGGCGCCGAACGCCGCGGACAGGGCGACGGCCTCGATCAGCCCGAACACCGAAGCCTGGAGCTCCATGCCGAGCGCGAAGCCCATGCCCAGCAGGATCAGCGTGGCGACCATCATCCGGCCGAGCTCGACCACGATCTTGGCGATGAGCACCGAGGAGCGGGCGATCGGCATGGTGCGGAACCGGTCCATGACCCCCTTGCGGAAGTCGTCGTTGACACCGCTTCCGACGGCCATGGCGATGTTCATGCCCATCATCGCCATCAGGCCGGGGATCAGGTAGTTCAGATACTCCTGCCGACCGCCGCCCATGCTGCCGCCGACGGAGCCGCCGAAGACGTACACGAACAACAGCGTGAAGATGATCGGCATCAGGAGCGCGTCGAACATCGACTCCGGATCCTTCTTGATCTGGAGCAGATTGCGCCGCACCAGTGCCCCGATGTGGCGCAGGTTGTTCCGCAGCCCGATCCGGCCCTCGTCGTGGAGCTTCGTGGCCGGGGCGGACGTGGCCGCGTCGGTGGGAGTGGGCGTCAGAGTCGTCGTGCTCATGCCGCGACCTCCTGGGGAATCGTGTCGGTGGCGGCGGTGGACTTGCCGCCCGTGATGGCCAGGAACACCTCGTCCAGGCTGGGCAGCGCGGTGGCGACATGGGCCAGCGAGAAGCCGCGGGTGCCGAGCAGCCCGATGACCGCGGTCAGCTGCTCGTCGCTGAGGATCGGCACGTAGAGCAGTCCCTCGTCCGGGACGGCTTGTGCGCCCGCGACCCCGTCCAGTCCGGCCTCCCTGAGCGCCTGGGCCATGGCGGCCAGCTGCGCCGGGTCCGAGGGCCGGATCTGCAGGGTGCGGCCGCCGACCTTGGCCTTCAGCTCGTCGACACCGCCCCGGGCGATGATCTTGCCCTGGTCGATGACGGTGAGCTCGCTGGCGAGCTGCTCGGCCTCTTCCATGTACTGGGTGGTGAGCAGAACGGTCGCCCCCTCCGCGACCATCCGCTGCACTTCGTCCCAGACCTCGTTACGGGTCCGGGGGTCGAGCCCCGTCGTCGGCTCGTCCAGATAGAGGACGGCCGGGCTGCCGATCATCGAGGCGGCCAGGTCGAGACGGCGTCGCATGCCGCCGGAGTAGTCCATCGCGGCCTTCCTGGCCGCGTCGGTGAGCGAGAACCGTTCCAGGAGCTCGTCGGCGCGGGACCGCGCCTGCTTGCGCGGGAGATCGAGCAGCCGCCCGATCATGTAGAGGTTCTCCCAGCCGGAGAGCTTCTCGTCGACCGAGGCGTACTGCCCGGTCAGACCGATGGTGCGGCGCAGCTGCCGGGGCTGCTTCACCACGTCGTAACCCGCCACGGTGGCGTGTCCGGCATCGGGGATGATCAGGGTGGACAGGCAGCGTACGAGCGTGGTCTTGCCGGCGCCGTTGGGGCCGAGCACGCCGAGCACGGTGCCCTCGCGGACATCGAGGTCCACGCCGTCCAGAGCCTTGGTCGAGCCGTAGTGCTTGACCAGCCCCCGGACCTCGACGGCGTTCGGGCCGCTCCTGGGGTTCTTGTCGATTCGCGTCATGTCCACCATGGGACCAGGCGCCACCGACAGTCCACCGACAACAGGCCGACAGCCCGCCGATGGGGGATGTCGGCGGGCTGTCGGTGGTGCGGGCAGTGGTCCGTACCGGTGGAACTAGTGGAAGGTGTGCTCAGGGGCCGGGAAGCTGCCTCCCACGACCTCCTCCGCGAACTCCTTCGCCGCGTCACCGAGCACCTTGCGCAGGTTCGCGTACTGCTTGGTGAAGCGCGGCACCTTGCCGCCGGTCAGCCCGACCATGTCGGTGTGGACCAGCACCTGGGCGTCCGTGTCGGGACCGGCGCCGATGCCCACGGTCGGGATGTGCAGGGTGCGGGTGACCTCGGCGGCCAGCTCGGCCGGTACGAGTTCCAGGACGACGGCGAACGCGCCCGCGTCCTGCACGGCCTTGGCGTCGCGCAGCATCTGCTGGGCGGCCTCCTCGCCGCGGCCCTGCACCCGGTAGCCCATCGCGTTGACGGACTGCGGGGTCAGACCGATGTGGGCCATGACCGGGATACCGGCGTCGACCAGCAGCCGGATCTGCTCGTGGCTGCGCTCACCGCCCTCCAGCTTGACCGCACCGACACCGGCCTCCTTGATCAGCCGGGTGGCGTTGCGCAGGGCCTGGACGGGCCCTTCCTGGTACGCCCCGAAGGGCAGGTCGGCGACGATCAGGGCGCGCTTGGTGCCCCGTACGACAGCGGCGGAAAGGATGGCGATCTCGTCCATCGTGACGGGCACGGTGGTCTCGTAACCGAGGTGGCAGTTGCCCATGGAGTCGCCGACGAGCATGACCGGGATACCGGCCTCGTCGAAGACGGACGCGGTCATCGCGTCGTAGGCGGTGAGCATGGGCCACTTCTCGCCGCGCTCGGTGGCGGCGGCGATGTCATGGATGGAGATACGGCGGGTGCTCTTACCTCCGTACAGCGCCTTGCTGCTGTCGGTGGGGGCACCCGAGGGGGATGCGGCGGACTTGTTCTGCGCAGCCTGAAGCGACATTGCCAACGGCTCCTTCGTCATCTCGAGGCGCCCTGACGGCGTCCCCGGACCGGTTCCATGGTGGCATCCCGCGGCCGTCCACGGGAAGTGGGCCCGCACACGTCCCCGAAAGGCGTCCACCCGGTAAAGACTTTATAATACGAGACGGTATCGTATCGAAATCAGATAAGCTCCTGGCATGTCAATACCGTCGGGCGCTCGCGCCGCCCTGCCCCAGGTCCCCGAGGCGGTCCACCGCCGCCGCTGGGCGATCCTCGTCGTTCTGATGTTCAGCCTGCTCATCGTGGTGCTGGACAACTCGATCCTGAACGTCGCGGTCAAGACCATCGCCAGCCCCGCACCCACCGGCCTCGGTGCCACCCAGAGCGAGCTGGAGTGGGCGATCAACGCCTACACGCTCGTCTTCGCCGGACTCCTCTTCACCGCGGGCCTGCTCGGTGACCGCATCGGCCGAAAGAAGGTGCTGCTCTTCGGCATCCTCCTCTTCGGCGTCGGTTCCGCCTTCGCCGCCATGTCCGGCTCGCCGGGCGAGCTGATCACCTGGCGTGCCGTAATGGGCTTCGGCGCGGCGTTCGTCATGCCGGCCACGCTCGCCGTCCTGATGAACGTCTTCGAACGCGACGAGCAGCCCAAGGCCATCGGTATCTGGGCCGGCAGCGTCGGCCTCGCCATCGCGATCGGCCCGATCACCGGCGGGCTGCTGCTCGAACACTTCTGGTGGGGCTCGATCTTCCTGGTCAATGTGCCCGTGGTGATCGTCGCGCTGATCGCGATGGCGGTGCTGGTGCCGGACTCCAGGGACCCGAACCCGGGCCGGACCGACCCGCTCGGTGTCCTGTTGTCCATCGTCGGTCTGGTCCTGCTGGTGTACGGCATCATCCGCGGCGGCCAGCTCGCCGACTTCGCCGACCCCACCGTGCTCCTCCCGATCATCGGCGGTCTGGTCGTCCTGATCGCGTTCGTCTGGCACGAGAAGCGCACCACCCACCCGGCCATCGACATCTCGTACTTCAAGGAGCCGTCGTTCTCCGCGGCCGTCGCCGCCATAGCGCTGGTCTTCTTCGCGCTGATGGGCGTGACCTTCTTCTCCGCCTTCTACATGCAGAGCGTGCGCGGCTGGAGCGCGTTGCAGGCCGGCCTGCTGATCCTGCCGCTGGCCGCCGCCCAGATGTTCTTCGCGCCGCGCGCCCGGCTGGTCGTCGACCGGTTCGGCGCCCGTGTGGTCTGCACCGTCGGCATGCTGCTGGTCGCGCTCGGCCTCGCCGGGTTCGCGCTGTTCGACGCCACCACGCCGGTCTGGGTGCTGTGCGTGCTCTTCTTCGTCCAGGGCACGGGCATGGCGCATGTGATGACGCCGGTCACGGTCTCCGTGATGCAGGCGCTGCCCAGGGAGAAGGCCGGTTCCGGATCGGCCGTCAACAACACGTTCCGGCAGGTCGGCGGGGCGCTCGGCGTAGCAGTGCTCGGCTCGGTGCTGTCCACCGTCTACCGCGGCGACATCGAGGGGCACCTCGGTGCGCTCCCGGCCGGTGCCAGGGAGGCGGCGGGGGAGTCGATCGAGGCGACGCTCGGCATCGCGGACAAGCTGGGCCCGGCGGGCGCGCCGCTGATCGCCGCGGCCAACGACGCGTTCCTGAAGGCGATGCATGTAGCCGCCATCGGTTCGGCGACCATAGCCCTGGTGGGCGCTCTCGTGGTCGCGATGTTCCTGCCGGGGAAGACGTCCGCCGGAGAGGAGTCCGGCGAGGGCGAGCGGTCGGTACGTGCCGGGGCGGGCCGGTGACGGCGATGGCCCCGGAGAGCTGAATATGCCGCCCCGGGTTTCCGGGCGACCCCGGAACCCGAGGGCGGCTCACGGAAGCACCGCCGCCGTCGGCGAGAATCGGAACGGCGGACGGTGCGGCGAGAGGTGGATTCACGTGCAGGCACAGGCAGAGGCACAGGCGCAGGGGCGAGACCGCCCGGTCCGGGAGGATCCGGAACCGCGAAGGGGCCGGCCGCGCAGTGCGGCGGCCGAGCGGGCGATCCTGGACGCCGTCGCCGAACTACTGGAGGCCGGAGAGCCCCTCGCCGGCCTGTCCATCGAACGGATAGCCCGGACCGCCGGGGTCGGCAAGGCGACCATCTACCGGCGATGGAGCGGCAAGGAAGAGCTCTTCGTCGACGTTCTGCGCGACATCGAGCCCCCGGAACCCACCGTCTCCGGCACCGCCGGACTCGACGACCTGCGGCTGCTGCTGGAGTCGCTGCGCAGGCGCGACCTCGCCCAGCGCTCCTCCGTCCTGCTCCACAACGTCTTCGCGCAGATGAAGAGCCACCCCAAGCTGTGGTCCGAATACCACTGCACCGTCATAGCGCCCCGCCACGCCGCCATGCTGGCCGCCGTGCAGCGGGCGGTCGACGCGGGCGAGCTCCGCCGGGACCTGGACGTGGAACTGATGAACGACCTGTTCCTGGGGCCCATGCTCGTACGCACCATTCACCGGCCGGACGCACCGCTGCCCGAGGATCTCGCCGACAGCATCATCCAGGTCCTGACCGAGGGCCTCGCCCCCGGCCGCCCGCCGACGGCTGACACCCCCGGACCCGCCCGAGTGTGATCGTTCTGTCACAAGCCCCCGCAGACCACTCCTGGCCGGAACCCATCGGACCCCGCCTTTCGTCCTCGTGGCAGTACAGCCGTCGTGGACGGCAGGAAACACGCCGCCCATCGCCTAGGGTCGAGGGCGCGGCGACAGGCACGGCAAGGCAGTGAGGACAGCGCGATGGTGCAGGCGTACGGAGCGGACACCGGGAACGACAGTGCGGAACCGCAGCGCACCGGGTCCGGATCCCGTTTCCAGGACCTGCGCGACAGATGGACCCGCGACAAGGGCATGTGGCGGCGCGGAATCGTCCTCGCCGTCTGCGCGGTCCTTCTCACCCTCGTGATGGTCTTCCACGCCGACATCCCGAACACCATCGGCAACCTGGGCAGCCTCACCGAGACGTTCCTGCCGTGGATCGGCGTGTTCGTCCCGCTGCTGCTGATCCTGGGCCTGGTGCGCCGCTCGGCGACCGCGCTGATCGCCCTGGTGCTGCCGGTCGTGGTCTGGCTCAATCTCTTCGGCGGGCTGATGCTCTCCGACAAGTCGGGCAGCGGCGGCGACCTCACCGTGGCCACCCACAACGTCAACGCCGACAACCCCGACCCCGCGGGCACCGCCCGGCAGGTCGCGGGCTCCGGCGCCGACATCATCGCCCTGCAGGAACTGCCCGGCGACCAGGTCCCGGCGTACGAGGCGGCGCTCGCCGACCGCTTCCCGTACCACTCGGTGCAGGGGACCGTCGGCCTGTGGAGCAAGTACCCGATGAGCAGCACCCGGCCGGTCGACATCAAGATGGGCTGGACCCGGGCGATGCGCTCCACGGTGACGACACCGAAGGGCGAGGTCGCCGTCTACGTGGCCCATCTGCCGTCCGTACGGGTCAAACTGCACGCCGGATTCACCGCCAACCAGCGCGACGACAGCGCGGACGCCCTGGGCGAGGCCATCGCCGACGAACGGCTCGGCAAGGTGGTCCTGCTCGGTGACCTCAACGGCACGATGAACGACCGCTCGCTCAACGCGGTCACCTCGCAGATGAGGTCCACCCAGGGTGCGGCCGGCGACGGCTTCGGCTTCAGCTGGCCGGCGTCGTTCCCGATGGCACGGATCGACCAGATCATGGTGAAGGGTGTCGAGCCGATGTCGTCGTGGACGCTCCCGGCGACGGACAGCGATCACCTTCCGATCGCCGCGCGTGTAGAGCTGTGACGCAGGCCGAACTGTGACGCAGGCCGAACTGTGACTCGGATCGAGCTGTGACGCGCTGAGGCGTATCGCTGTCCGCGCGGAACAGCGACGCGCTGAGCCGTATCGCTGTTGCGCGGAACTGCGACGCAGTGAGCCGTATCGCCGCCCGCGTCCAACACTGCCGCAACGGTCCGTTCACCTGCCGGAACAAACCGTCTGAGAGAATTTGTTCCGATTGGGAACCAAGGGGGCCGGCGATGGAGCCGGCCCGGCCGCGCGCTGTCATGCCCCGGTTCCCTCCCCTTGCTCACGCCCCGGCCGGTCAGCCATGCCCGGCCGGGGCGGACGCCGGCTTCACTGCGGAAAGGTCTCTCCTCATGCCCCTGGCCCTGCTCGCACTCGCTGTGAGCGCCTTCGGCATCGGTACCACGGAGTTCGTGATGATGGGCCTGCTGCCCAATGTCGCGGACGATCTGGGTACCTCCGTACCCACCGCGGGCTACCTCGTCTCGGCGTACGCGATCGGCGTCGTCCTCGGCGCCCCGCTGCTCACCGCCGTCGGCTCCCGGATCCCTCGTAAGCGGATGCTCCTGATGCTGATGGCCCTCTTCACGGTCGGCAACCTCGCCTCCGCGTTCGCCCCCGACTTCGGCTGGCTGCTCGCCGGCCGGTTCCTCGCCGGGCTGCCGCACGGGGCGTTCTTCGGCGTCGGCGCGGTCGTCGCCGCGCAGCTGGTCTCCGAGGGGCGCCGGGCGCGAGCCGTGGCGACCATGTTCCTCGGCCTCACCGTCGCCAACATCGTCGGCGTCCCGGCGGCCACCCTGCTCGGCCAGCACCTCGGCTGGCGGGCCACGTTCCTCGTCGTCTCGGCGATCGGACTCTGCGCGATGGCGGCGCTCGCCCGGCTCATACCGTACGTACCCGTCGACGCCCGCCAGAGCCTGGGCCGCGAGATGCGCGCCCTCGGCAACCGGCAGGTGCTGCTCGGCCTCCTCACCGCCGTACTCGGCTTCGCCGGGGTCTTCGCCGTGTACTCCTACCTCTCGGCCATGACGACCGAGGTGATGGGCTTCGGCGAGTCATCGGTGACGCTGGTGCTCGCGCTCTTCGGTATCGGCATGACCCTCGGCGCTCTCGCGGCGGGCCCGCTCACGGACCGGGCGCTGCGCCCGACGCTGTACGGATCGCTCGGCGCACTCGCCGTCGTCCTGGTCGTCTTCCCGTTCGCCGTCCATGTGCGGTGGGCGGCGCTGGTGATGGTGGTGCTGCTCGGTGGGGTCGGCTTCATGACGACCACCCCGCTCCAGATGCTGGTCATGAACAAGGCCAAGGACGCCCCGACCCTGGCGTCCGCCTCCAACCACTCCGCGTTCAACCTCGCCAACGCGGGCGGCGCATGGCTGGGCGGTGCGGCGATCGCGGCGGGCTGGGGCTGGACGTCCCCGGCCCTGGTCGGTGCCGCCCTCGCGGTCGCGGGCCTGGCGGTGGCGGCCACGGCGGGCATGCTGGACCGGGAGCGCGGGGGCGTGTCACGGATCGTCGCGAGCGCGGATGCGCATGCGCGGACCGCGCGAAGCGAGGCCGGGGCGGACGTGCACTGACGCCGGGGCCGCGCACCCTCCGGGCGCGCTTGTCCTCAATCGCCGGACGGGCTTGATTTCAAGCCCGTCCGGCGATTGAGGACAAAACGGTCACCGGGTGGCCCCGGTACCCCCGCTCAGCCCGACTCGCGCCACCGATTCGTGATCGGCAGCCGCCGGTCCTTGCCGAAGCCCTTCGGGGAGATCTTCGTGCCCGGCGGGTACTGCCGCCGCTTGTACTCCGCCGTGTCCACCATCCGCAGCGTCTTCGTCACCAGCGCCTCGTCGAACCCGGCCGCGACGATCTCGTCCAGACCCTGGTCCCGGTCGACGTACAGCTCCAGGATCCGGTCCAGTACGTCGTAGTCGGGCAGCGAGTCCGTGTCGACCTGTCCCGGGCGCAGTTCGGCGCTGGGCGGCTTGGTGATGGACGCCTCCGGGATCGGCGGGGTCTGCCCGCGCTCCTCGGCGGCGCGGTTGCGCCACTGCGCGAGGCGGAAGACCGACGTCTTGTAGACGTCCTTGATCGGGCCGTACGCGCCGACCGAGTCGCCGTACAGAGTCGAGTAGCCGACCGCCAGCTCGGACTTGTTGCCCGGCGCGAGGACGATCTGGCCCTCCTGGTTGGAGACGGCCATCAGCATCGTGCCGCGCAGCCGGGACTGGAGGTTCTCCTCGGCGAGGCCGGTGAGCCCCAGCGAGCCCATGTACGCGTCGAACATCGGCTCGATCGGTACGGTGCGGAAGTTCAGCCCGGTACGGCGGGCCAGCTCGGCCGCGTCGCCCTTGGAGTGGTCCGAGGAGTACTTCGACGGCATCGAGATGCCGTACACGTTCTGTGCGCCCAGCGCGTCGCAGGCGATGGCCGCGACCAGCGCCGAGTCGATCCCGCCGGAGAGCCCGATCAGCACACTGCTGAAGCCGTTCTTGGCGGCGTACGCACGCAGGCCCACGACCAGCGCCGAGTACAGCTCCTCGTCGTCGTCCAGCCGCTCCGCGTAACCGCCGGCCAGCTCCGGCTCGTACGCCGCCAGGGGCTCCTCGGAGAGCACCACGCGGTCGATCCGCAGCCCGTCGTTCACGACACCGGACGGCGCCTCGGCCGCGGCGGCCGGCAGGTCCAGGTCGAGTACGACGCTGCCCTCGGCGAACTGCGGGGCGCGGGCGATCACTTCGCCGTTCCGGTCGACGACGATCGAGTCGCCGTCGAAGACCAGCTCGTCCTGGCCGCCGATCATCGCCAGGTAAGCGGTGGTGCAGCCGGCCTCCTGGGCCCGCTTGCGGACCAGTTCCAGCCGGGTGTCGTCCTTGTCCCGCTCGTACGGCGAGGCGTTGACCGACAGCAGCAGCCCGGCGCCGGCGGCCCGCGCGGCCGGCACCCGGCCGCCGTCCTGCCAGAGGTCCTCGCAGATCGCGAGCGCCACATCGACGCCGTGGACCCGCACGACCGGCATCGAATCGCCCGGCACGAAGTACCGGAACTCGTCGAAGACGCCGTAGTTGGGGAGGTGGTGCTTGGCGAAGGTCAGCGCGACCTGCCCGCGGTGCAGCACGGCGGCGGCGTTCTGCGGGGCGCCGGCGGGCTGGCCGTAGCGCGGCTGGGCGGTCTCGGAGCGGTCGAGGTAACCGACGACGACCGGAAGCTCCCCGAAACCCTCCGCGTCGAGACGGGCGGCGAGCGCACGCAGCGCCTGACGCGAGGCCTCGACGAAGGACGACCGCAGGGCCAGGTCCTCGACGGGGTAGCCGGTCAGCATCATCTCGGGGAACGCCACCAGATGGGCGCCCTGCTCGGCGGAGTGCCGGGTCCAGTGGACGATCGCCTCGGCGTTGCCGGAGAGATCACCGACGGTCGAGTCGATCTGATTCAGTGCGAGGCGTAGTTGAGGCACGCGCCCCAGTGTAATCGTCTGACTGACGCGATGTCCTGGCGGGCCGCCAAATCGCGGAGCCGCCCGCCAGGAACGGCTCGGGAGCGGGTCGGGAACGGATGCGGGACGGGTCGGGAACAGGTGCGGGACGGGTCAGCGGCGGTAGCCGAGGACCGTCATCATGCCCACGTCCGAGTGGTAGATGTTGTGGCAGTGGAGCATCCACAGACCCGGGTTGTCCGCGTCGAACTCCACGGCGACCGAGCTGCTCGGCCGGACGATCGTGGTGTCCTTGCGCGCCCATGCGCCCTCGCGCCGGCGGGAGGCCCGGTGCTCCGGCCCTGCCGATCCCACCAGCCCGAACGAGTGTCCGTGCAGATGGATGGGATGCCACATCTCCGTGATGTTGTAGAACTCCATCCTGACCCGCTCGCCCGCCTTGACCGGATGGCGCTGCCCGGGCTCGTACGGCTTGTGGTCGAAGCCCCAGTTGTACGCAGCCATGTTGCCGGTCAACTTGAACCGGATGGTCCGGTCGGGCTCGCGGACGGACAGCGCCACGGATTCGTCCGGCGACAGCTCACCCGCCTCCACCAGTTTTCCGTCCAGCTCCTTCGGCCGTACGGAGGCGGTGGGCGCCGCGCCCCGTCCGGTACGGAGCAGGGCCAGCGCCGACGCCCTCTTGCCCTCGGCGAGCGCGGTCAGCGGGAACACCCCGTCCCCGGCGGTGACCACCACGTCGTACCGCTCGCCCATGCCCAGCAGCAGGGCGTCCGTCGTGGTGTGCCGGACCGGGTAGCCGTCGGTGTGGGTGATCGTCATCCGGTGGCCGCCGAGCGCGACACGGAAAGCGGTGTCGCCGCCCGCGTTGATGATGCGAATCCGGATCCGGTCGCCGGGCTTGGCGGCGAAGGAGGTGGGGGCCGTCGGGATGCGGCCGTTGATCAGGTAGTGCGGGTAGTCGACATTGCCCCCGTGGCTGTCGAGCAGTTCGCTGAACGAATTCTCCATGATCCGAGAGGGGCCGGAGCGGCCCTTGGCGGACTTGGGGGAACCTCCGTGCCCGCCGTCGCCCGAATCGCTCTTGTCATCCATGCCATCCATGCCATCCATGTCGCCCATGCCGTCATGGCCCGTCCCGCCGTGGTCCATGCCGCCCCGGCCTCCGCTGAGTTCGTCGAGCACCCCGTCCGGCGTGGAGCCGTCCACCCCGTCGACCCAGTCGTCGAGGACGACGACCCACTCCTTGTCGTACTTGAGGGGCTCCTTCGGGTCCTCGACGATCAGTGGCGCGTACAGCCCGCGGTCCTGCTGGACGCCCGTGTGCGGATGGAACCAGTACGTTCCCGGGTGCGGCACCTTGAAGCGGTACGCGTATTCGGCGCCCGGCTTGATGGGCGGCTGGGTCAGGTCGGGTACGCCGTCCATGTTGTTGCGCACATTGAGCCCGTGCCAGTGCAGGCTGGTCGTCGCCGGAAGGTGGTTGGCGAGGGTGAGTGCCAGGGTGTCGCCGACCGTGACCCGGAGTTCCTTGCCGGGCAGCCGGGCTTCGTACGCCCAGGAGCCGACGACGAGCCCGCCGCCCAGATCGAGGCGGGAGGGAGTGGCGGTGAGGTCGATCTTCCGTACGGGGCCGGAGACCCGCTTCGCCTCGGCTGCGGCGACCTCCTCCCCGTCGGGGGAGACGTACTCGCCCTCGGACTTCCCGCGGGGGGCGGTCCCGTGGTTCGCGCCGCCGTGGCTCGTACCGCCGGCGTTCGCGCTGCCGGACTTCGTGCCGCTGCGGCCCTTGTCGGATTCGCCGGAGCAGGCGGCCAGAACTGCGGTACCGGCAGTGGCGACAGCGGCGCCGAGCACGGCGCGTCGGGTGGGTGGAGTGCGCATGACGGTGAGCACCTCGGGGTGTTGTCGGTATTTCGGTCTGCTGGGGGAGGGGGCGGAGCCCCTCCTATATGCACAGCACCGACAACGAAGCGAGATGGGTCCGGCCCGGCCGGGTGACCGGCCCCGCGACCGGCGACACCCGCGCCACGACACCCCTGAGGAGGTGAGCGATCCCGATGAGCAGCACAACGAACAGCAACAACTGTCCGTATGTCACACATCTACTCAGGGTCATGTCGAGCACCCTACCCCCGCCCCGTATACACCGCGCGCGGAAACGTATCGCCTCCGCAATACAGGGCCTGACGGCACAGGGCCCGACGGCGCGGACGCACAGCGACCCGGTACCCCTCGTGGGCGAGGGGTACCGGGCCGTCGAGCTGTGTGTTCGCGAGCCGGTCAGCTGGGGGCGTAGACCTTCTCCACCCAGCCGGCGATCTGCTCATCGGTGAGGTGCTGTGCCAGATCGGCTTCGCTGATCATGCCGATCAGCTTCTTGTTCTCGACCACCGGGAGCCGGCGGATCCGATGGGTCTGCATCTCCTCCAGAACCATCTCCACGGCCGCCCCCGAGTCGATCCAGCGAGGGGTGCCCTGGGCGAGGTCGCCCGCGGTCATCTTCGACGGATCGTGTCCCATCGCCACACAGCCGACCACGATGTCGCGGTCCGTGAGGATGCCGATCATCCGGTCCTGTTCGCCTTCGGCAGAGATGGGCAGCGCGCCCACTTTGTGGTCGCGCATCAGCTGTGCGGCGCGGTCGAGTGTCTCGTGCGCGGGGATCCATGTGGCCCCGGTGTGCATGATGTCCTTGGCGGTGGTCATGAGGGATTCCTCCTGCGTGCCGGTGGGCATGCTGTACGACCCCGAGCGAACCCATCGTCATGGGCCCGTTCGGGGCACGCGACCGCTATCACCCGTTCGGGTGCCTGTGCGGCTCGGAGGGAATCTTTCAGGACCGGGGCTTCGCCCCTCGCGCCGCCAGCATGCGGGCCATCGTGTCCAGCTCGGACTGCTGGGCCTCGGCCATTCCCTGGGCCAGCCGCTTCTCCACCTTCACCGTGCACAGCCGGGCGCAGCCGCGGGCCATGTCGATGCCGCCCTTGTGGTGGTCGGTCATCAGCTGGAGGTACAGGACCTCGGCCTTCTTGCCGCTCGCCCCGCGGAGCCGGTCCAGCTCGGTCCTGGTAGCCATGCCGGGCATGAGGGAGCCGTCATGGGCCCGGTATCCGTTCCCCATGCCCTCCATCGAGTGCCCCTCGTGCCCCGCCGCCATCCAGGCCATCGGCTCCTGCCCGGCGGCCGCCTTCGGCAGCTCCCACAGGTCCAGCCAGCCGAGCAGCATGCCCCGCTGGTTGGCCTGCGTATTGGCGATGTCGTACGCGAGACGGCGTACCTCCTCGTCCTGCGTACGGTCACGCACGATGAAGGACATCTCCACGGCCTGCTGATGGTGGACCGCCATGTCGCGGGCGAAACCGGCGTCCGCCGAGTCCACCGCGGGTGTGCGCGGGGCGGGGGCGGCGGCATGGTCCGCACCGTCGTCCCGCGCGGACGCGACCGTCGCCACCCCCGCGAACAGCAGCGCGAGCACGACGGCGGAGCCCGCCACCCACTGGATGCGCCGGTCGCGTTTCACCACGGTCACTGAGCCCCCACCCCGCCCGTGCACGCTGCGCCCGGCTCGGGCGTCTGCGGCCCCTGGACGAAGTTGGCGAAGAACTGGTCGACCCGCCGGTCATCGGCGCTGTCCACCGTCACCTGATTGCCCCAGGCACTCAGCATGATTGTCCCGGCCTGGCCCTTGTACGGACTCATCAGCGAGTACGGCGTCCTGCCGACCCGCTCGGCGAGCTTCGCCACATCGGCGTCCGAGGCCTTGTCCGTGTACGTCACCCACACCGATCCGTGCTCCAGCGAGTGCACGGCGTTCATGTCGGGGATCGCTTTTTTGTATACCTCGCCGTCGCAGTTCATCCATACGGGGTTGTGGTCACCGCCGACCGGGGGCTTCATCGGGTACGTGACCGGCGTGGTGACATGGTTGCGGGTCAGCTTCTTCGCGTCCCACGTCTTCAGCCCCTCGATCGGCTCGGCGGCGGGCTTCTTCTGCTCGGCCGCGGACGCCTTGGCGTCATCCGCCTGGACGGCCTTCTTCTTCTCCGATGCCTCGGACTTGTCCAGCACCATGTACGAGCCGAAACCGACCAGGCCCGCGACGACGAGGACGCTCAGGCTTATGGCCAGGACACGGTTGCGGCGGTCCCGTGCGCGGTCGGCGTTGCGCATCTGCTCTATGCGGGTCCTGCGGTCGAAGCTCATGTCGTCAGGTCCTTCTGCGAAGGGGCGGGGAGGGACAAGGAGCGGGTCGGGAAAACCGGTGCGCACCGGGCAGTTGCGAGGCCGTTCCACCCCTTGCGCACCATGGGCGCCGATCGTAGTGGGTGGCCGGGTGCTCCATCTCACGTCGTGTGCGTAATCTGGGTGAAATCCCGGGTCGTGATACTGGAGCTTCTCCCCTACCCCGGGCGGTGGTGCACGGACCGTCTGAACTGCAAGGATGTGGCTATGGACAAGCAGCAGGAATTCGTCCTCAGGACGCTTGAGGAGCGCGACATCCGCTTCGTACGGCTGTGGTTCACCGATGTTCTCGGCTACCTCAAGTCCGTTGCCGTGGCCCCTGCCGAGCTGGAGCAGGCGTTTGACGAGGGCATCGGCTTCGACGGCTCGGCCATCGAGGGCTTCGCCCGGGTGTACGAGTCCGACATGATCGCCAAGCCGGATCCGGGCACGTTCCAGATCCTGCCGTGGCGCGCGGAGGCCCCCGGCACGGCCCGGATGTTCTGCGACATCCTGATGCCCGACGGCTCGCCGTCCTTCGCGGACCCGCGCTATGTCCTCAAGCGCATCCTCGCCAAGACCTCCGACCTGGGCTTCACCTTCTACACCCACCCGGAGATCGAGTTCTTCCTGCTGAAGGACAAGCCGGTCGACGGCAGCCGCCCCACCCCCGCCGACAGCTCCGGCTACTTCGACCACACCCCGCAGAACGTCGGCATGGACTTCCGCCGCCAGGCGATCACCATGCTCGAATCCATGGGCATCTCGGTCGAGTTCAGCCACCACGAGGGCGCCCCCGGCCAGCAGGAGATCGACCTGCGGTACGCGGACGCGCTCTCCACCGCCGACAACATCATGACCTTCCGCCTGGTGATGAAGCAGGTCGCGCTGGAGCAGGGCGTGCAGGCGACGTTCATGCCGAAGCCGTTCTCCGAGTACCCCGGCTCAGGCATGCACACCCACCTCTCCCTCTTCGAGGGCGACCGCAACGCCTTCTACGAGTCGGGCGCCGAGTACCAGCTGTCCAAGGTCGGCCGCTCCTTCATCGCCGGCCTGCTCACCCACGCCGCGGAGATCTCCGCCGTGACGAACCAGTGGGTCAACTCCTACAAGCGCATCTGGGGCGGCTCCTCCCGCGCCGCGGGCGCCGGCGGCGAGGCCCCCTCGTACATCTGCTGGGGCCACAACAACCGCTCCGCGCTCATCCGCGTCCCGATGTACAAGCCCGGCAAGACCGGCTCCGCCCGCGTGGAGGTCCGCTCCATCGACTCCGGCGCCAACCCCTACCTGACCTACGCGGTGCTGCTCGCCGCGGGCCTCAAGGGCATAGAGGAGGGCTACGAACTCCCGGCCGGCGCCGACGACGACGTCTGGGCACTGTCCGACGCGGAACGCCGCGCGATGGGCATCGAGCCGCTGCCGCAGAACCTGGGCGAGGCGATCTCACTGATGGAGAAGAGCGAACTGGTCGCCGAGACGCTCGGCGAGCACGTCTTCGACTTCTTCCTGCGCAACAAGAAGCAGGAGTGGGAGGAGTACCGCAGCGAGGTCACGGCCTTCGAGCTGAAGGCGCTGCTGCCGGTGCTGTAGGTGCAGGTCAGCCCTGTTTCAGTGACGTACGCGGCTTCGGGCCGACGGTCTCGCGCCGTCGGCCCGAAGCCGTCTCACCCGCCCGCCGGCAGACGTACTCGCCGTCGGCGGCACATACCTTCTGGCGCCCACCGGCGGTTACGCGGTCCAAGCGCATGGCCTGGTCGACCGCTGAAGGAGCTCCGGACGGGGTCGTCCGGAGCCGGCGAGGTGCGGGTCCTGTTCGTGACATAGTTCGGCCGTCTCGCGGGCTCCTGCTATCTCCCCCTCGGAGAGACCACCGACGCGCCGAGTCCCTGCTGACCAGCGCGGCCGAGAAGCTGAGGGACAGGCCAGGCGCGCAGTTCGCGGGCGGAAGCGGCGGACCGCCTCGCTGAACCCCCGGCCTGGCAGCAAGCCACGGTCATCAAGGCCGTCCCCGAAAGAGTCCATCATCTGCCCGACTCCCTGCCGGCCCGCCGGCATTCACTGGGACGACCTCGCCGCGGAGAAGATCGCCGTCATCCCCGCTCTTGCGGCACGGGCACGGGCACGGCACACCGTCAGTTGAAGGCGGACGCAGCTGACTGCTCTGCCGCAGAGAAACGAACCCATCGCTCCTCACCGGACAAGTCCACACCATCGTCACCCCATCCGGCGCAAGCCCTCCAGAGCTACCGAGAGCACCCCTGCAGAATCCAGCGCCCCCCGACTCGCGCCGGAAGAGATCACCCAGCGGATATCCGAGCACGCAACCGCATGCTTGATGTCCTGGACGGGGATGGCCCACACATCAGGAGCCACGATGGCGAGCACCTGATCCCGGAGCGCCAGAACTTCCGCTCCGGCCCCGGCTGCGCCCGTCGCGCGGCTGGAGCAAGGGCAGTGGTGGGGAGAAACCCGCTGTGGCTGGGGCGGTCGGCCCCACGGCCTTGAGCCAAGGAACGGGAAGTCAGGGCCCGTTGGTGACTGTCGAGGGCCCTCGCTATCGTGGTGCCCTTGACGCTCTCCTCCCTCAGGGGAGGGGATTCTCACGGCTCGCGCCGTGAGCCTTCCTGATAGCCACGGAGGTAATCCGATGACTGACAACGACTTCTGGGAGTGCCCGCCGGAGCAGGGCGTCGCGCAGCACGGGGAGTTCAGGCTGACCCTCATCGAGCGGCCCTTCCCCACCGGAGGAAGGGCTCTGCCCGCTCATGACCCGGCACGGGCGCGGGAGTTCGCCGATGCTTTCGGCACCATCGACACGGTGGTGGAGGAGGTCGACCGGATCGAGGCGACCGAGCGGCTTCCCTTCGCCACCCGCGCGGACCTCGACCTGGTCAGCGTCGGATGCTGGGGAACGGTGACCGAGATCAACGATCCCGCCCTGGTGTTCACCGGGGGGACCTTCCCTCTCGCGGAGCAGGCGGACGAGCTGGCCGAGCGCTTCCCCGGAGCGGTCATCATCGGCTCGGCGACGATCGACTACAACGTGACCTACGGCACCCACGTGATCTACCACCCGGACGGGGCGCGCCTGTTCGCCGCAGGGTGGAGCGGAGAGGGGGACTGGGACCGCGAAGGCACCCCGCAAGAGGTCATCAACGCCTTCGGTATCGGCCCCGACGCCCTGGAACGGCAGGACATCGACCTCGACGCCGACCCCGGGGCCTTCTCCTGGGAAGGTCTTACGCGGCTCGCCCTTCAGCGCGTCACCCCGCTGCTCCGCAAGGGCCGCACCCTGTCCGCGTTCCGCGTCCGGCACACCGAAGAGATCACCGGCGACCTGGAAGACACCTGGATCGGCGAGTTCGACGAGTTCTGACCGTAACGATCCGAAAACACCGGCGAGTTGGCGGGGACATGCCGCCTTAACTCCGAAACCCCCGGCCGGCTCACCCCTAGTGTGGACAACAGGCGGCGCAACCAGACCAGTTGACCTCGGACTCCATGGCGCCGCGTTCCCAGGGGGAGAAGTTAGTGAGCATTCAGATACATCAACCTGCGCGCCGCCGGCGCGTGTGGGCGCGCCTCGCGCTCGCCCTCACTGCCGCGGCAGCCGTGACCCTGACCGGCCTGCCCGGGCTCGACGAGGCGGAGGCCGCGAAGGCGCCCAACGTCAAGCCGGTGCGGTGCGACGAGAAGTTCCTCAAGCAGAAGCTCCCGTCCACCCCGGCCGACTCCGGGCCGCCGGACAGCCTTCCGTACGACGCGTGGCCGAACGACGAGAACTACACGTACGACAACCCCGCCAAGGCGTATGACGGGGTGCAGCCGCCGACCGACGCCCAGCGCACGGCCGCGGGAAAGAACTACCGCAAGTGGCAGCGCAAGTACAACAAGTCGAAGAACCCGGCGGACAAGGTCATGGAGATCTACGCCCGCTACAACAACCAGTACAACAACCCCCAGGGCTACCAGGACTTCAAGCGCTACCTCGACGTGCGCTACATCGGAAACCACGGCAACCCGCCCCGGGGTGAAGCGTTCGAGGCCCGCATGGTCAAGAAGTACAACATGGTCGGCCCCGACTGGTGGTGCCAGGACCCGATCGAGTACACCGACCCCGAGACCGGCGAGAAGCGCACCCGCGTCGTGGACGCACACAACCGGCGCACCGAGCGCAAGGTTGAGATGAAGTCCAACGGCAAGATCGAAAACGACCAGCTCAAGGCCGACCGGCAGATCGCCAAGGAGAAGCCGAAGTCGACGTTCCGGTACCTGACCGGTGCCAGGACCGAGGATTCGACGAAGAAGAAGATCCAGCAGTTCGACGACGACCTCAAGCGGGACCGGGGCACCAACCGCACCCAGGCCGGGGTCAACGAACGCCGGTCGAACGCCATCGAGCGCACCCAGAAGCCGAACGTCTACACCAACTACGACAAGCGGTTCAACCCCGATCCGCTCAAGGGCGGCCGGGGACCGATCATCGACCAGGCCCTGCGGTCGGGGAAGACGGTCGAGGAAGCGCGCCGGCTTCAGGCGATGTACAACCAGAACAACCGCGGCGGCTACTTCGGCCGCGGGCCGGGCGGCATCGACTTCTCCACCTTGGAGATCAACTACGTCGGTACCCCCGTCAAGGGCAAGGGCCTCGACTATTCGATGAGGGCCGACTACGTCAAGGACCCGGACGAGAACCCCGGCTACGGCGGTGACGCCAAGCTCCAGCTCGCCTCGGACGCCTTCTTCACCTGGCTCGCCCTGACCCCGGACAAGTTCTGGGTCAACCTCAACCCGATCCGCCCCGACATGATCATGGACAAGGAGTTCGCCAAGACCGACGCCGGGCGCGTCCTGCTGGAGTCCGATCTGACCCTCAAGCACGACTACGCGGATGCGATGAACCCCGACAAGTACGAGCGCGGGGAACGCTTCTGGCGCGCGGCCCCCCGTACCCCCGAGGGCATGCCGTGCCTGCCCATCATCCGCCAGTGGATCACCCCGAAGCCTGCGAAGATCCGAGAGCAGGACGGCGGCATCTACATCCTGGACGCGCCGCTGAAGGTCAACATGGAGGTCCCCACCGGACCGGACGTGCCGCCCAACGCCTGCAAGCTCACCGAGGCGCAGACCAAGCAGGCCGAGACCCTGATCCTCACGATGATCCAGCCGGAGCTCGAGCGTCGCGTCAACGACGACAAGTCCTACGCCGACCTGCGCCGCGTCTACTCCTCGCGGGTGGCAGCCGAGTACATCCGCCGCCAGGACGCGGTCGGCCCCACCGACTTCCGCAAGATCATCAACAGCAACGACGTCAAGCGGTGGCCGCTCAGGGCCGAGAACAAGGACTGGGACAAGAAGACCGTCTACGACAAGTACGTCGACTCGTTCAAGAACGGCGACTACAAGTTCGAGCGCGTCTACGACGGCAAGGTGTGGATCCTGTCCATGGGCGGGGTCGACTTCTCCAAGGCGCCGAAGAAGAACATCAGCCGCACCCAGTTCAACACGCAGCATCGCGGCTTGGACAAGACCACCAGGACATCCGTCCAGGCCGAGGTGACCTACCGGGACAGCGAGACCGCCTACCTCGGCGGGACCACCTCCGACCAGCCCACCAGCCCGGAGGACCCGAAGCCGACGCCGACCCCGACCGGCCCGGACGACCCGAAGCCGAGCGGCACCCCGTCGACGCCGGCACCCGACCCGTCCACGCACGGCGGTGGCAAGACGACTCCGCCGGCGAAGGACCCGAACGGTGACCTCGCCGACACCGGCAACAGCACCCCCGTCGGCCAGATCGCCGCTGCGGCCGCGGCGCTCGCCGTCGCAGGCGGCGCGCTGACGTGGTGGATGCGACGCCGCAGGGCCGCAGGCAGCTAGCCCGTCCGACGGAGTCTTCGCACGCACGCTGTCCCCCGCACCCGTACCCAGGGTGCGGGGGACAGCCATTTCGAACTGGGCCGTCTCGGTGGACTCCACGATCGTGCGCGCTCACCAGCACGCCACCGGGGCCCGCAAAAGATCAAGCCTTGCCTGGCCCGGCCTGCCCGCGAATCCGCATGCCGGGACCGTGAAAGCCGGTGAGGGAGCGGTGATTCCCAAGCGCAGGGCGCGAGTTCGATTCTCGTCCCCCGCTCCGCAGCCCGAACTTGAAAGTCCCAGGCCGGCGGCCCGGGGCTTGCCACAACGTCCTCATGTCCGGCCGAGCACCTTGCGCAGGTGTCACTCCACGCCGGCTTCTCCCGGCCCGCGGCCACGCGCGTACGTCGCGAATCGGGGAGTCCCGCGGGCTTCTGCGGGGTGGTCGGGCATGGCATCACAGCCCAGCCTTTCCGATCTCCGCCGTGCATCGCCCGCCGTCTGCCCCCAGCGCTCTTCATCCTCGTCGGCGGCGAAGGGCCGGCACCGCCGTGGTGCCTGCCCTCCGGCGCGTCCCCGCCCGCCTCAGTCGAACCGGCAGCCCATCTCGTCCAGGATCTCGTCGATCACCTCGGCGGGCTCCCGGGCCAGGTCCTCCTCGATCCACATACGCATGGCGATCCGTAGCGAGGAGAGGAACGCCGCGGCCAGGACCAGGGGGCGGACCGACTTCTCCGACGGGCTCTGGCGGGACGCCACGGCCTCGGCCAAGTCCCGTTCCAGGGCTGCGTGGTTGGCGAGTTGCCGGGCCAGCAGTGAGGGGTGCCGCATCGCCAGCCTGGTCCGTAGGGCCCACTCGCGCTCCGGCGGTGCGACCCGTTCGGCGAACTGCGCAACGGCCGCCCGCAGCGCCGCCCATGCCGTCTCCTCGGCGGGCCGGTCGCGCACGGCCCGGACGAGGTCCGTGATCTGCTGCTCCTCCCCGTAGAGGAGGGCGTCCTCCTTGCCCGTGAAGTAGTTGGAGAACGTTCTGCGGGAGATCCCGGCCGCGTCCGCGACGGCCTCCACCGTGACGTGGTCGAAGCCGTGCTCGACGGTCAGCCGCAGTGTCGCCTCGTGCACGGCCTGCCTGGTGGCTTCCTTCTTGCGTTCCCGTAGTCCCACAGAGCTCTCCATGGGTTCATTATCTCCGTGCAGGGAATAATTGCGCAGTGAGCAAAATTGCTCACTGCGCATGTATGGTGAAGCCTTTCCTGCCCATGTTCGAACCCTTCCGGAGGTTGCGCGTGAGCGCACAAACGGCCGCCCCGACCGAAGTCGCGCCGATGGATCACCGTCATGTGCTGCGGGCGCTGAGCGGGCTGTTGATCGTGCTGTTCGTGGCGATGATCAGCAGCACGGTGGTCTCGGTGGCGCTGCCGAAGATCATCGGCTCGCTGAACGGCACCCAGTCGCAGTACACCTGGGTCGTCACCGCATCCCTGCTGGCCTCCACGGCCTCCACCCCGATCTGGGGCAAGCTCGCCGACCTGTTCAGCAAGAAGCTGCTGCTCCAGATATCCATCGGCATCTTCGTCATCTCGTCGATCGCCTGCGGATTCGCCCAGTCCACCGGGCAGTTGATCACCTTCCGCGCCGTGCAGGGCCTCGGTATGGGTGCACTCCAGGTGCTCGTCCAGGTCATCATCGCCGCGATGATCAGCCCCAAGGAACGCGGCCGCTACAACGGTTACCTGGGCGGCGTCATGGCCGTCGCCACCGTCGGCGGGCCGCTGCTGGGCGGATTCATCACCGACACGTCGTGGCTCGGCTGGCGCTGGTGCTTCTTCATCGCCGTACCGTTCACGCTGATCGCCTTCGTGATGCTCACCCGCACCCTGCACCTCGCCGAGGTCCGCCGCCCCGATACGAAGGTCGACTACCTGGGCGCCTCGCTGATCGCCGGCGGCGTCAGCCTGCTGCTGCTCTGGGTGACCTTCGTCGGCAACGACTTCGACTGGCTGTCCTGGCAGACCCTCGTCATGGTCGGCGCCAGCGCCCTGATCCTGGTCGCGGCCGTCGTGGTCGAGAGCCGGGTCAAGGAGCCGGTCGTCCCGCTCCACGTCGTACGCCGCCGCGACCCCGCGCTCGCCATCGTCGCGAGCCTGGCGGTCGGCATGGCGATGTTCGGTGGCGCGGTCTTCCTCGGCCAGTACTTCCAGATCGGCCGCGGCTACTCACCGACCGAGGCCGGACTCCTCACCATCCCGCTGATGTTCGGCGTGCTGGTCTCCTCCACCGTTGCCGGACGTCTGGTCTCCAGGACCGGCAAGGTGAAGCCGTACATCATCACCGGTGTTGTCGTCCTCACCCTGGGTTTCCTCGGCCTGTCCACCATCGACCACGAGACCTCACTGATCCTCGTCTCGATCGGCATGCTGGCCGTCGGCGCCGGTGTCGGCATGTCGATGCAGAACCTGGTCCTGGTCCTCCAGAACACTGTCCCGCTCGCCGAACTCGGCGCGGCCAGCGGCGCGATCACCTTCTTCCGCTCGCTCGGCGGCACGATCGGTGTCTCGGTGCTGGGGGCGGTGCTCGCCAACCAGGTCGCCACGAAAATCACCCACGGCCTGGCGAAGCTCGGCATCGACCCGGTGGCCTCGTCCTCGGGCGGTGCCACCCTGAACATCGACGCGATGCCGCCGCAGATCCAGGAGGTGGTGCGCGCCGCGTACGGTGACGCGACCGGCACCATCTTCCTGATCTCGGCGGGCATCGCGGTGATCGGCGTGATCGCAACCCTGTTCCTGACGCCGACGAAGCTGCGCGACAGCGTGGACTTGTAGTGGACCTGTCGCCGGTCGACCCGGCCGTTCGTGCGCCACGGCTGCGGTGGGGGCCGTGCGGTCGGGTGGGCAGGGAGGGAGTACGAGGAGCTGGGTGACCCCGGCAGGCTCGGTGCGCGGGACCACGCCGCGCCGGCGCTCCGGGCCGCGGACCGCGCCGAGCACGTACTCCCGCACTTCGAGCAGCGGAACCCGGGTGACGACCGGCCGCGCAAGGCCGTCGAAGCGGGGCGAGCCTGGGCGCGCGGAGCGCTGACCATGACTCAGGCTCGCGCCGCCGCATTCGTGGCCCACAGCGCGGCCCGCGACGCCGACGGACCGGCCGCCCGTGCCGCGGCCCGCGCGGCCGGACACGCGGTGGCGACCGCCCATGTCCCGGGCCACGCCGCCACCTGCACCGCGACCGCCGCCACCCACGCCGCACGTGCCACGGGAGAGCCCGGGGCCGCCTCCTCGTGCAAGGCGGCCTCCACCGCAGCCACGGCGGCGAAACGCGACTGGCAGTACCGGCGCCTTCCCGGACATCTGCGTCAGGTGGCCTTCCCGGTCGGGAAGGCCACCTGACGCGCGACTGGGGTAGTGTGACGCATCCCAACACGGGGACCGACCAAGGAGGTGAGACCCATTACCGCTGTATCAGGCTGGGTGCTCATCTCTCACGATCGCGTGGTCGACCCGACATAATCGACCGCGGAGCGCCCATCGGCTTTCCCGAAAGGCTCCGCTTCATGTCGGTTTCCGCCTCACCGCTCGCCGTTTCCTCCATCGTCACCACACTCCGCGCCGCCGGCTGCGTATTCGCCGAGGACGAGGCGGAGTTGATCGTCTCCACGGCCGCCGACCACGCCGAACTCGCGGCCATGGTCGAACGGCGGGTCGCCGGTCTGCCCCTGGAACACGTCCTCGGCTGGGCCGAGTTCAGCGGGCTTCGGATCGCCGTGGACCCCGGCGTCTTCGTACCCCGTCGCCGCACCGAGTTCCTGGTCCGGCAGGCCGCCGCCCTCGCCGGGCCCGGGGCGGTCGTCGTCGACCTCTGCTGCGGTTCGGGAGCCCTCGGTACCGCGCTCGCCGCAACGCTGGAACGGATCGAACTGCACGCCGCCGACGTGGAACCCGCAGCCGTACGGTGCGCCCGCCGCAACATCGGCGACGCGGGCAGGGTGTACGAGGGCGACCTCTTCGAGCCGCTCCCCGGCTCGTTGCGCGGCCGGGTGGAGATTCTGCTCGCCAATGTGCCGTACGTACCGACGGAGGACGTCGAGCTGCTTCCCCCGGAGGCCCGTATCCATGAGCCACTCGTCGCACTCGACGGGGGCCGGGACGGCCTCGATGTCCTGCGGCGGGTCACCGCCGAGGCTCCGCGCTGGCTGGCACCGGGCGGACATCTGCTGGTCGAGACGAGCGAACGGCAGGCGGCACGGGCCGAGGAGGCCGTCGCACGCAGCGGCCTGATCCCGCGCGTGGTCACCTCCGACGAGCTGTACGCGACCGTCGTCATCGCGACCCGGCCGGGCCCTTCGGCTCCGTCCGGGGACTGAGCGCGAACCGGCTGCCGGGGACCGTGCGTGGACCAGCCGCCGGGTCCGGTCCGTGCTCAGGGTTCCGGCTGCCGACGGACCACCGCCGTCCCGGCATCCGGATCCACCCCCATCCGGGGCGGCGCGCCGTCCAGCGCGTCATCCTTCAGAACCTGTTCCTCCACCCGGTGCTCGATCTCCACGCGCTTCGCCGAGTTGAGGAACGCCTGCAGCTCATCGGCGACCGAGGCCCCCACACCCAGCCCATGACAGGGCGTGCGGGCGGCGAGAACACGTCGCAACCAGTCGGGCCGGCCGGTGCGGACGACGCCGTGGCGGGCCGCGGCCGGCAGGAACGGCACCGTCACCAGCACGGCCGTCACCAAGAGGCTCGACATCATCACCATGCCCGCCCAACGCCCGGTGCCGCGCCGCCGCTCCCGCCGAATGAGGGCGAACCGGGCCCCGCCGACGGCAGCCCGGTCTCACAGGCGCTGCGTCGGCCGGGAGCCGTGGTGGACGGGGAAGCGGACGAGTTCGACGCGGTCGGGCTCGGGCAGCGTCGCCGCATGGAGAGCTGGGTCCGCCGACGCCCACCGATCAGCTGAACCGCCACCGCGTCTGGCTGTACGAGGTGCCCTTGCCGAAGCCGAAGACCGTACGCGGTGACACCTCGAACACCAACGCCGTATGGCCCGCGTGCCGGAACGTGCCGTCCTGGACGTCGAAGTGCCATTCGGGGCCGTACTTCGACTCCCAGGCCGCGGCCAGCCGGTTCAGCCGGTCCTCGTCCGTCACCCGCTCGGCCCGGCCCTCGACCACCACGTCGATCCCCTCCGACAGAGTGTTGTTGCCGGTGGTCAGTACCACTTCCGGGTTGGTGGCCAGATTCCGGCCCTTGCGTTCCGACGCACCCGTGCTGAAGTGCAGCGCGCCCTGGGACCACACCCCGATCAGTGGGGTGACATGCGGGCGGCCGTCCGGACGGACCGTGCTCAGCCAGTACATCTCCGCCCTGGTCAGCAGCTCCTTCGCCGCCGACCACGGGCTGGCCGTCGCGCTCTTGGCGCTGTAGCGGGTATCCAGCTCGGCGAAGGGTTCGAATCCGGACATGCGGGCCTCCCGGTCGGGTCCTTGAAGCGATCGTGCCTCCGAAGTACGGACCGCGCACCCGCTACGAATTCATCGGTGCGCAGCTAGGCTCGGAATGCTGGATTGTGTGTGGGCGGCGAGCAGGAGAGCGCGGAATGACGACGGTGCCGGGGCGCAGGAGCAGTACATTCACCCGACTGCTGCGGCACGGTTTCACCGATCCCTCCGCCGCCGAGCGGCTCCTCGACCTGCCCGAGCTGTCGTCCGTACGCTCCGATCCGGTGCTTCTCGACGCCCTCGGGGCCACCGCCGACCCCGATCTGGCACTGCGCGGCGTCGTCCGGCTTGTGGAGGCCGAGGAGCCGGACGAGCGGCAGGTCCTGCTGGACACCCTCGTCACCGCCAAACCGCTGCGGGACCGGCTCCTCGGGGTGCTCGGGGCGTCCGAGGCGCTCGGTGACCATCTCGCCCGCCACCCCCGCGACTGGCATGCGCTCGTCACCTACGAGGCCACCGATCTGCACCCCGGAGTGGCCGAATTCGAGCAGGGGCTCGCCGGGGCCGACGACCCCGACTCGCTGCGCGTCGCCTACCGCCGGTGCCTGCTGGCCATAGCGGCGCGCGATGTGTGCGGTACGACGGACGTCGCCGAGGCCGCCGCCGAACTGGCCGATCTGGCCACGGCGACCCTGCGGGCGGCGCTCGCCATCGCCCGTACGGCCGCACCCTCCGACGCCGCCCAGTGCCGGCTCGCCGTCATCGCGATGGGCAAGTGCGGTGGGCACGAGCTGAACTATGTCTCGGACGTCGACGTCATCTTCGTGGCGGAACCGGTCGACGGCTACGAGGAGAGCGCAGCCGTACAGGCCGCCACCCGACTGGCCGCGCACATGATGCGGATCTGCTCCGACACGACGGTCGAGGGCACCATCTGGCCCGTCGACGCCAACCTCCGCCCCGAGGGCCGCAACGGGCCCCTCGTACGGACGCTGTCCTCGCACCTCGCGTACTACCAGCGCTGGGCCAAGACCTGGGAGTTCCAGGCGCTCCTCAAGGCCCGGCCGGTGGCCGGCGACCCCGAACTGGGCGCGGAGTACGTCGAGGCCGTCTCGCCACTCGTATGGCAGGCCGCGGACCGTGAGAACTTCGTCGCCGACGTACAGAAGATGCGCCGCCGCGTCGTCGACAACATCCCCGCCGACCGCGTCGACCGCGAGATCAAGCTCGGTCCCGGCGGGCTGCGGGACGTCGAATTCGCCGTACAGCTCCTCCAGCTGGTGCACGGCCGCAGCGACGCCTCCCTGCACAGCGGCACCACCCTGGAGGCCCTGCGGGCGCTCGCCGCGGGCGGCTACGTGGGGCGGGTGGACGCCGCGCAGCTGGACGACGCGTACCGCTTCCTGCGCGCCATGGAACACCGCATCCAGCTCTACCGGCTGCGCCGCACCCATCTGGTCCCGCAGGACGAGCCGGATCTGCGGCGGCTCGGGCGCTCCCTCGGGATGCGTACGGACCCGATCACCGAGCTCAACCAGGCGTGGAAGCGGCACGCCTCCGTGGTGCGGCGGCTGCACGAGAAGCTGTTCTACCGGCCGCTGCTCGACGCCGTCGCCCAGCTCGCGCCCGCCGAGTCCAGGCTCAGCGCGAAGGCGGCCAAGCACCGGCTCGAAGCCCTCGGATACGCCGACCCGGCCGCCGCGCTCCGGCACCTGGAGGCGCTGTCGTCCGGGGTGTCCCGCAAGGCCGCCATCCAGCGGACCCTGCTTCCGGTGCTGCTCGGCTGGTTCGCGGACTCCGCCGATCCGGACGCCGGGCTGCTCGGCTTCCGCAAGGTGTCCGACGCACTCGGCAAGACCCCGTGGTACCTGCGGCTGCTGCGGGACGAGGGCGCGGCCGCGGAGAACCTCGCCCGGGTGCTCTCGGCCGGCCGGCTCGCTCCTGACCTGCTGCTCCGTGCGCCCGAGGCGGTGGCGATCCTCGGCGATCCGCAGGGGCTGAAGCCGCGCAGCCGGGAGCACCTGGAGCAGGAGGTACTGGCCGCGGTGGGGCGTGCGGAGGGTGCCGAATCCGCCGTCGCCGTGGTCCGCGGGGTGCGCCGGCGCGAGCTGTTCCGGACCACGGCCGCGGACCTCATCGGCTCGTACGGTACGGAGGAGAGCCCCGCCGAGGAGGACCCCGGGGCCCTCGTCGACCGGGTCGGCAACGCGGTCACCGATCTGAACGCCGTCACGATCGCGGGCGCCCTGCGCGCCGCCGTGCGCGAACAGTGGGGGGACACTCTCCCCACCCGGTTCGCGGTCATCGGCATGGGCCGCTTCGGCGGGCACGAGCTCGGATACGGCTCCGACGCCGATGTGCTGTTCGTCCACTCACCACGCGAGGGCGTCGACGAGCAGGAGGCGGGCCGGGCCGCGAACCAGCTGGTCTCCGAGATGCGGAGACTGCTGCAACTGCCCACCGCCGACCCGCCGTTGATCATCGACGCGGATCTGCGGCCGGAGGGCAAGAGCGGGCCGCTGGTGCGTACGCTGGGGTCGTACAAGGCCTACTACCGGCGCTGGTCGCTGGTCTGGGAGAGCCAGGCGCTGCTGCGCGCCGAGCCGATGGCGGGCGACGAGGAACTCGGCCGTGACTTCATCGAGTTGATCGATCCGCTGCGCTACCCGATGGAGGGCCTCGGGGAGGACGCGGTCCGCGAGATCCGCCGTCTGAAGGCCCGGATGGAGTCCGAACGGCTGCCGCGCGGCGCGGACCCGACGCTCCACACCAAGTTGGGGCGCGGTGGGCTGAGCGATGTCGAGTGGACGGTTCAGCTGATGCAGATGCAGCACGGCTGGGCGGAACCCGGGCTGCGGACGGCCCGTACCCGCGAGGCGCTGGCCGCGGCGTGCGCGGCGGAGCTGATCTCGGGCGAGGACGCGCAGACGCTGGACGAGGCGTGGGTGCTGGCGACGCGGGTGCGCAACGCGGTGATGCTGGTGCGGGGGCGGCCGGGCGACACGTTTCCGTCGGGGCCGCGTGAACTCACCGCGGTGGGGCGGTACTTGGGGTACGAGCCGGGGCATGTCGGGGACATGCTGGACGACTACCGGCGGATGACGCGGCGGGCGCGGGCGGTGGTGGAGGAGCGGTTCTACGGGGCGTGAGGGGGTGCCTGCTGAGGTGTGGGGCCTTTCTCGGGGCTCCGCGCCTCAGCGGGCCCCGGTCCTCAATCGCCATCGGGCTCGGCCTCGCGCGTCGGCTGAAGCGCACCAAGCCCGAGGTGTACGCCCGGTTCGCGGCCGAGCCGTCACCACCGGAGGGGAACGGGGCCGCGACCGTCCCCGGCCTCGCCACACCCACCTCCACCGTCTAAGGAGTCCCACCGTGCCCGCAGCCGATCTCCTCCTCACCGGGGCCCGTGTCCGCACCCTCGACCCGGCCCGGCCCGAAGCCACCGCCGTGGCGGTCAAGGACGGGGTGATCACCGCCGTCGGCGACGAGGCCGAGCTGCGCGAGTGGCGAGGGAGGGGCACGGAGAGGGTCGACCTGGCCGGGGCCACCCTCACGCCCGGTCTGGTCGACGCGCACAGCCACCCCGTCTGGGGCCTGGAGATGGCCACCGGCACGGACCTCACCGCCGTCCGTGACCTCGACCAGCTGCGCGCCGCACTCGCCGGGGCCGAACGGACCGAGGGCTGGGTCATCGCCTGAGGCCTGGACCACAACGCCTTCGGCGCCCGGCCCGTCGACCGGGCCCTCATCGAGGACACCATCGGCGGCACCCCCGCCTTCATCCGGCTCTACGACGGACACTCCGCCCTGGTCAGCGGCGCGGCCCTGGAACGCGCCGGGATCACCGGCCCCCGCGCCTTCGCCCAGCGCTCCACCGTCGTCTGCGACCCCGACGGGCGCCCCACCGGCCATCTGATCGAGCACGCCGCGATGGATCTGGTCGCCGAACGGCTGCCCAGGCCCTCGTACGCCGAGCGCCGCACCCGCCTCGTGGAACTCCTCTCCGGCATGGCCGCCACCGGTCTGACCGGGGCCCATGTGATGGACCTCGGCGACGGTTCCGTGCCCGAGCTGCTGGCCGCCGTGGAGGAGGAGACGGATCTGCCGGTACGGCTCCGACTGGCCCCCTGGTGCATGCCCGGCGCCGACAAGGAGGCCCTGGACGAGCTGGTACGCGTGCAGAGCGAGGCGGGCCGGCTCTGGCGGGTCGGCGGCGTGAAGTTCTTCATGGACGGCACGGTCGAGGGCGGCACCGCATGGCTGGAACACGCCGACTGCCACGGGGAGGGCACCGAGGCGTTCTGGCCGGACCCGGAGGCGTACACCGCTGCCGTTCACCATCTGCACCACGCCGGGGTGGGGACCGCCACGCACGCCATCGGGGACGCGGCCGTGCGGCATGTGCTGGACACGGTGGAGGCGCTGGGGGAGAGCGGCCTGCTCCGCCACCGCATCGAGCACATCGAGACCGTGCCGCGGGGCCTGGCCGCCCGGTTCGCCTCGCTCGGGGTGATCGCCTCGATGCAGCCCACGCACACCGCGTACACCCGTGCCGACCACACCGACGCGTGGTCGAAACGGCTCGGTGACGAGCGGGCCGGCCGGGCCTGGCGCTGCCGGGACCTGCGCGATGCCGGGGCGTATCTGGCGCTGGGCTCGGACTGGCCGATCGCCCACTACGACGTACGGCAGGTGCTGGCCACGGCCCGGCTGAGGCGGCTGCCCGGGGCGTACGACACCGAGCCGGTCACCGCCGAGCAGGCGCTGACGGGGCTGATGGCGCTGGAGGGCTGCACCTCGCACGCGGCGGTCGCCGCCGGGGAGCAGCGTGTTGCGGGGCGGATCGCCGTGGGATACCGGGCCGATCTGACGGCGCTCGGGGTGGACCCGGTGGCGGCCCCGGCGGACGAGGTGGGGGAGGCGCCGGTGCGGGTCACGGTGTGTGGGGGGGGCGTGTGGTGCACAAGGGGTGAGCGGGGGTGGGGGCGGTGCGGTGCGGGGTGCGGGTGGACGCCTGCGGCGGGCCTTCCCCTACCCGCCCCCTTCCCGAAACCGGGGCTCTGCCCCGGACCCCGGTCCTCAAGCGCCGGACGGACTGAAAAGCGTCTTCAAGCGCCGGACGGGCCGAAAGGTGCCCTCACACGCCGGACGGGCTTGAATTGCGCGCCGCTGCGTCCGCTATCGGGTGCTGTGTGCCCGTGGACAGGCCGGCCAGCCGCGACCTCCCCCGTGGCAGCGGCACCCGCTTCGCGAGGTGGTGCGGCAGCGAGCCGTACCAGGCGTACGAGACCGCGTATCCGAAGGCCAGACACGCCATGCCACCCAGCGCGTCCAGCCAGAAGTGGTTGGCGGTCGACACGATCACGAGCAGGGTGACCGTCGGGTAGAGCAGGCCCAGGATGCGCGCCCAGGGGGCGGCGGCCAGCGCGTAGATGGTCAGGCCGCACCAGAGCGACCAGCCGATGTGCATCGAGGGCATCGCCGCGTACTGGTTCGACATATTCTTGAAGTTGCCCGAGGCCATCGACCCCCAGGTCTGATGGACCAGGACGGTGTCGATGAAGTGGCCGCCGTTCATCAGGCGCGGCGGTGCCAGTGGATACAGGTAGTAACCGAGCAGCGCCACGGCAGTGGTCGCGAACAGGGCCAGACGGGCCGCCGCGTAACGGCCGGGGTGGCGGTGGAACAGCCACACCAGCACACATGCGGTGACGATGAAGTGCAGCGTCGCGTAGTAGTAGTTCATCGACACGATCAGCCATGTCACGGAATTCACCGCATGGTTGACCGTCTGCTCCACGGCGATGCCCAGGTATGTCTCGACCGACCAGATCCAGTCGGCATTGTGCAGGGCTTCGGCCTTCTGCTCGGGGACGGCGTTGCGCACCAGCGAGTACACCCAGTAACTGGCTGCGATCAGCAGGATTTCGAACCGGATGCGCGGCCGGCGAGGGGATCGCAGGGAACGCAGTCTCGCCGGGCCGTTGCCCAGCCGCCCGGCGTTCTGCCTTGCGTTCGCCGCGGGGGCCGCCTCGTCCACGATGGGTGACGGGGTGGCCTCCGGCCGGCCTTCCTGTGACGTCACGCTCAATTCACCCATAGGAACAGAGTCTGCCAGAAATGTTCCCCCCGCCCGATGATCCTCGGACCGGGTTCGGGCTGCATATCTGCCTGCTGGGACTGCGTGCTAGGAGCGGGCGTGCGATCCTGGAACGGCTCCGGCGGCGGAGGCCGGAGCGGGCCCGGGACCTGCGGCCGTTGAACCCCGAACGACCAGTTCGGGCATGAAGACGAACTCGCTGTGCGGAGCGGGTGTGCCGCCGATCTCCTCAAGGAGGGTGCGCACGGCGGCCTGGCCCATCGCCGTGACCGGCTGACGGATCGTGGTCAGCGGCGGATCGGTGAACGCTATGAGCGGCGAGTCGTCGTAGCCGACCACCGACAGATCGCGCGGTACTTCCATCGACAGCCGGCGGGCGGCCCTGATCGCGCCGAGCGCCATCATGTCGCTCGCGCACACCACCGCCGTGCAACCCCGCTCCATCAGCGCCGACGCGGCGGCCTGCCCGCCCTCCAGGGTGAAGAGCGAGTGCTGGATCAGCTCCTCCACCTCGTCCGGAGCGAGGTTCAACTGCTCCTGCACGGTGGAACGGAAGCCCTCGATCTTGCGCAGGACCGGCACGAACCGCTTGGGCCCGACCGCCAGACCGATCCGCTGGTGGCCCAGCGACACGAGATGCGTCACCGCGAGCCGCATCGCAGCCCGGTCGTCCGGCGAGATGAACGGCGCCTGCACCTTGGGCGAGAAGCCGTTGACCAGGACGAACGGGACGCCCTGGGCGCGCAGTTGCTCGTAGCGCTGCATATCGGCCGAGGTGTCGGCATGCAGCCCGGAGACGAAGATGATGCCCGAGACACCGCGGTCGACCAGCATCTCGGTCAACTCGTCCTCGGTGGAGCCGCCGGGGGTCTGGGTCGCCAGCACCGGGGTGTAGCCCTGCCGGGTCAGTGCCTGGCCGATGACCTGGGCCAGCGCCGGAAAGATGGGATTCTCCAGCTCGGGCGTGATCAGACCGACCAGTCCCGCGCTGCGCCTGCGCAGCCGTACGGGCCGTTCGTAGCCGAGAACGTCGAGCGCGGCGAGAACGGATTCACGGGTGGCCGCTGCAACACCGGGCTTGCCGTTCAGTACACGGCTGACCGTCGCTTCGCTGACCCCCGCCTGAGTTGCGATATCGGCAAGCCGTGCGGTCATGGAAGTGGACTGTACCGGGCGTATGTCGGATTGCCCACCATCCGCAGGAATCGGACGACCGTACCTGTGGGCCGGTCCGGCGCGCTGTCGCGGCAACATCTTGCAAGGTCTTGCGAGCCCGGTTTGCGGACCGCGGTCAGATCGTCGCACTACGGGGTCGTGGCCTGTGGCCTGCCATTGCCAGGGATCGGCGGCTCGCGTCAAGAGGCTTGACGGCAACCGTGCGGACACGCGAATGTAACGATCGCCGAAGCTTGCAGAAATCTTCCGCAAACTCTTTCGGCGTTCTTTCATCCTTGTTACGTTCACGTCGACCCGGCGCCGCGACGGAGCGGTACGGCAGTTGAAGGAGTTCAGATGCGACGTGGCATAACGGCCACCGCCCTGGTCGCGGCCCTGGCGCTTGCGGCGACCGCCTGCGGCAGCGACAGCGAGTCCGACGGCACGAGCAAGAGCTCGGGCGAGCTCTCCGGCACGGTGACGTGGTGGGACACCTCCACCGCGGGCAGCGAGGACAAGGTCTTCAAGAAGATCGCTGAGGACTTCACCAAGCAGCACCCGAAGGTCCACATCAAGTACGTCAACGTGCCCTTCGGCGACGCGCAGAACAAGTTCAAGAACGCTGCCCAGTCCGGCTCCGCCGCCCCCGACGTCATCCGCTCCGAGGTCGCCTGGACCCCCGAGTTCGCGGACCTCGGCTACCTGGCGCCGCTCGACGGCACCTCCGCGCTGCAGAAGCCGGACGACTTCCTGAAGCAGGCCGCCGCGTCCACCAAGTACAACGGCAAGACGTACGCGGTGCCGCAGGTCATCGACTCCATGGGCATCTTCTACAACAAGAAGATCTTCAAGGAGGCCGGCGTCGAGGTCCCCACGACCGTCGACGAGCTGAAGACCGTCTCCGAGAAGATCAAGGACAAGACCGGCAAGACCGGTATGTACCTGCGCGGCGACGACGCGTACTGGTTCCTCTCCTTCCTGTACGGCGAGGGCGGCGACATGGTCGACGCCTCCACCAAGTCCGTCACGATCGACAACCCCGCCGGTGTCAAGGCGATGAAGGTCGTCAAGGACCTCGTCGACTCCGGTGCGGCCAAGACCGATGCCACGGACGGCTGGGAGAACATGCAGGCGTCCTTCAAGGACGGCAAGGTCGCCATGATGATCAACGGTCCGTGGGCCGTCGCCGACACCTTCGCCGGCAAGGAGTTCAAGGACAAGGCCAACCTGGGCATCGCCCCGGTCCCGGCCGGCTCCGCCGCGCAGGGCGCCCCGCAGGGCGGTCACAACCTGGCCGTCTACGCGGGCTCGAAGAACCTCGACGCCTCCTACGCGTTCGTCGACTACATGACGTCCACGGACACCCAGGCCAAGGTCACCAAGGAGCTGAGCCTCCTGCCGACCCGTACCTCCGCCTACGCCAAGGAGGACGTCGTCGACAACGAGATCGTCGGCTTCTTCAAGCCCGTCGTCGAGACCGCCGTCGAGCGCCCCTGGATCCCGGAGACCGGCAGCCTCTTCGCGCCGCTCGTCACCGAGTACACCAAGGTCCTGACCGGCCAGACCACGCCGGAGAAGGCCGTCAAGACGACCGGCGACTCCTACCGCAAGCTCCTCAAGGGCTGGAAGTAACAGGAAGGCAGGCCGACTGATGGCTGTCCACACCAGCCAGTCGGTGGCGAAGGCCGCGGGCGACGACGTCGCCCGCGGCCGGAGCCGCGGTACTGGCACCCCCCCGCCGCCGAGCAGGCTCCGGCGGGCTCTGTCGACCCACTGGTACGCCTGGACCATGGTCGCCCCGGTCGTCGTCGTGATCGGCGTGATCATCGGCTATCCACTGGTCCGCGGCATCTACCTGTCGATGACCGATGCCAATGAGCGCAACGTCGAGCGGTCCATCGGTGTCAACCACATGCCCGCCACGTACAAGTTCGTGGGCCTGGACAACTACACCGACGCCCTCACCGGCAATCAGTTCCTCGGCACACTCGGGTGGACCCTGGTGTGGACGGTCTCCTGTGTGGCCATCACCTTCTGCCTCGGCATGGCCCTCGCCAACATCCTCAACCGCAGGATCGCCGGACGCTCCGCGTACCGGATGGCGCTCATCCTGCCCTGGGCCATCCCCGGCTTCGTCTCCGTCTTCGCCTGGCGCTTCCTCTACAACGAGGACCGCGGGCTGCTCAACAAGATCCTCTCCGGTGGCGGAATCGACGGCATCCCGTGGCTGAACGACCCCACCTGGGCCAAGCTCTCCGTCATCGCCGTCAACGTCTGGCTCGGTGTGCCGTTCATGATGGTCGCCCTGCTCGGCGGACTGCAGTCGATCCCCAGCGAGCAGTACGAGGCCGCGGAGATGGACGGCGCCACCGCCTGGCAGCGGTTCCGCCACATCACGCTGCCCGGACTGCGGCCGGTCTCCACCACGGTGATCCTGCTCTCCACCATCTGGACCTTCAACATGTTCCCGGTGATCTACCTGCTGACCCGTGGCGGACCCGGTGAAGCCACCCAGATCCTGGTCACCCAGGCGTACAAGTTCTCCTTCGAGATCAGCCCGCGCGACTTCGCGCAGTCCTCCACCTGGGGCGTGCTGATCCTCGTACTCCTGATGATCTTCGCCGCCGTCTACCGGCGAGTCCTGCGCACACAGGGAGACGACTGGTGACCACCGCCCCCGCAACCACCGCCCCGGCGACCTCCGCACGGCACTCCGCGCGCAAGGTCCGGCTGCGCGGCGCGCGTTCGCCGATCGCCTCCGTCGCGCTGCACCTCACGCTCATCGTCGCGTCCGTGATCGCCGTCTTCCCCGTGCTGTGGGTCCTGCTCACCTCGCTGAAGCCCGCCGCGTACGCGACCACCACGGACTTCTTCAAAGAGACCACGTTCGAGAACTACACGAACCTGATCCAGAACACGAAGTTCCTCACCTGGTTCGGCAACTCCCTGCTCGTCGCGGGGCTCACCACGCTTATCGGCGTCATCATCTCCGCCTCCACCGGCTACGCCGTCAGCCGCTTCCGCTTCCCCGGCAAGCGCGGGCTGATGTGGACGCTGCTGATCACCCAGATGTTCCCGGTCGCCGTCCTCATCGTGCCGATCTACAACATCATGGCCGGCATGGGGCTGCTGAATCAGCCCGCCGGCCTCGTCATCACCTACCTCACCATCTCGGTGCCGTTCTGTGCCTGGATGATGAAGGGCTTCTTCGACACCATCCCGCGCGAGATCGACGAGTCGGGGCAGGTCGACGGCCTCACCCCGTTCGGCACGTTCTGGCGGCTCATCCTGCCGCTCGCCAAGCCCGGCCTCGCCGTCACCGCGTTCTACTCCTTCATCACCGCGTGGGGCGAAGTGGCGTACGCCTCCGCCTTCATGGTCGGCGAGGACAACCTCACCCTCGCGGGCGGACTGCAGCTCTTCGTCAACCAGTACGGAGCCCAGTGGGGGCCGATGACCGCCGCGTCCGTGCTCATCGCGATACCCGCGGCCCTGGTCTTCCTCTTCGCCCAGCGCCATCTGGTCACCGGCATGTCCGCCGGAGCCGTCAAGGGCTGACGCAGCACGCCCCGTTCGACCCGCACGCACCAAGTCACGGCGCCGCCGGAATCCCGACCCGGTCCCGGCGACGCTCCCCACCCAGACACCCCAGGGACGACATGACCCAGCACCTCGCTGCCCCCTCCACCGGCACGTCCGGCGCCGCTCCGGCCCACCAGACCGGCTGGTGGCAGGACGCGGTGATCTACCAGGTCTATCCACGGAGCTTCGCCGACGGCAACGGCGACGGCATGGGCGATCTCGCAGGCGTACGCGGCAGACTCCCGTACCTCAAGGACCTCGGTGTGGACGCGGTCTGGCTCAGCCCGTTCTACGCGTCCCCGCAGGCCGACGCGGGCTACGACGTCGCCGACTACCGCGCCATCGACCCGATGTTCGGCACGTTGCTGGACGCCGACGCGCTGATCCGGGACGCCCACGACCTGGGTCTGCGGATCATCGTGGACCTGGTGCCCAACCACTCCTCCGACCAGCACGAGTGGTTCAAGCGCGCCCTCGCCGAAGGCCCCGACTCCGCGCTGCGCGAGCGCTACCACTTCCGCACCGGCAAGGGCGCGGACGGCGAACTCCCGCCCAACGACTGGGAGTCCATCTTCGGCGGCCCCGCCTGGACCCGGACCACCGACCCGGACGGCACCCCGGGTGACTGGTACCTCCACCTCTTCGCGCCCGAGCAGCCCGACTTCAACTGGGAACACCCGGCCGTCGCCGACGAGTTCCGCTCGATCCTGCGCTTCTGGCTCGACATGGGCGTCGACGGCTTCCGGGTCGACGTCGCCCACGGCCTCGTCAAGGCCGAGGGCCTGCCCGACCTCGGCACCCACGACCAGCTCAAGCTGCTCGGCAACGACGTCATGCCGTTCTTCGACCAGGACGGGGTCCACGAGATCTATCGCTCCTGGCGCACCATCCTCGACGAGTACCCCGGTGAACGCATCGCCGTCGCCGAGGCCTGGACCCCGACCGTCGAGCGCACCGCCAACTATGTGCGCCCCGACGAGATGCACCAGGCGTTCAACTTCCAGTACCTCTCCACCGCCTGGGACGCCGCCGAGCTCCGCAAGGTCATCGACACCTCGCTCGACGCGATGCGCCCGGTCGGCGCTCCCACCACCTGGGTGCTCTCCAACCACGACGTGACCCGGCACACCACCCGGTTCGCCAACCCGTCCGGCCTCGGCACCCAGATCCGCACGGCCGGCGACCGTGAGCTGGGCCTGCGCCGGGCCCGTGCCGCCACCCTGCTGATGCTGGCGCTGCCCGGTTCCGCCTACGTCTACCAGGGCGAGGAGCTCGGCCTGCCCGACGTCACCGACCTGCCCGACGAGGCCCGCCAGGACCCGTCGTTCTTCCGCGCGGAGGGCCAGGACGGCTTCCGCGACGGCTGCCGGGTGCCGATCCCGTGGACCCGCGACGGCAGCTCGTACGGCTTCGGTGACGGCGGCAGCTGGCTGCCCCAGCCCGACAGCTGGGGCGCGCTGAGTGTCGAGGCGCAGACCGGCGACGCCCACTCCACGCTGGAGCTGTACCGGGCCGCGATCACCGCCCGCCGGGTGCACCCGGGGCTCGGCGCCGGCACCGCGGTGGAGTGGCTCCAGGCCCCCGAGGGTCTGCTGATCTTCGCCCGCCCCGGCTTCGTCTGCACCGTCAACACGACGGGCCGTCCGGTACGCATCCCCGTACGCGGCACCGTCCTGCTGTCCAGCACCCCGGTCGTCACCGACGGCGCCGAGATCGAGCTGCCCGCGGACACCACGGTGTGGTGGACGGTGTGACCGTCCCCCTGCCCAGGGCCTCTCTTTCGGATCAGGCCGGATCAGGGAGCGGGGGCCGGCGCGTGCAGCTGCAAGGCGGAGGAAGGAGCCCACGCGGAGCGTCGGCAACTGACGACAGCGCCGCAGATGCGCGTGTCAGCCCCCACGAGCCCGGCAAGATCCGAAAGAGAGGCCCGGGGACCGGCGGTGCGCCGAGGCTCTCGGACATCGCCGGCCAGGCAGCGGTCAGCGAGGCGACCGTCAGCCGGGTACTCAACGGGAAACCGGGCGTCGCGGACACCACGCGTCAGCGGGTGCTCGCCGCGCTGGACATTCTCGGCTACGAACGCCCCGTACGGCTGCGCCGGCGCAGCGCCGGGCTGATCGGACTGGTGACGCCCGAGCTCACCAACCCGATCTTCCCGGCGTTCGCGCAGTCCGTCGAACAGGTACTGGCCGGGCACGGATACACCCCGGTGCTCTGCACCCAGCTGCCCGGCGGCGCCACCGAGGACGAACTCGTCGAGCAGCTCGTCGAACGGGGTGTCGGCGGGATCGTCTTCCTCTCCGGGCTGCACGCCGACATGTCGGCCGACCCGGCCCGGTACGCCGCGCTCACCGACCGCGGCGTGCCGTTCGTCCTGATCAACGGCTACAACGAACGGATCAGCGCCCCGTCCGTCTCGCCCGACGACTCCGCCGCCGTACGGATGGCCGTCGGACACCTCGCCGATCTCGGCCACCGCAGGGTCGGCCTGGCCATCGGACCGCAGCGCTACGTGCCGGCCCGCCGCAAACGGGAGGGCTTCGTCGAGGCCGCCGTGAACCTGCTGGGCCTGGGCCGCGCCGAGGCCGAACTCCTCGTCTGCTCCACGCTGTTCAGCGTCGAGGGCGGCCAGGTCGCGGCCGGTGCGCTGCTCGACCAGGGGTGCACGGGCATCGTCTGCGGCAGCGACCTGATGGCGCTGGGCGTGGTGCGTGCGGCCCGGGAGCGCGGGCTCGACGTGCCGCGCGATGTGTCGGTGGTGGGCTTCGACGACTCGCAGCTGATCGCGTTCACCGATCCGCCGCTGACGACGGTGCGTCAGCCCGTACAGGCGATGGCCGCGGCCGCGGTGAGCGCCCTGCTGGAGGAGATCGGCGGCAGCCCCGTGCAGCGTACGGAGTATGTGTTCCAGCCCGAGCTGGTGGTACGGGGATCCACCGCCGCGGTCCGCGGCGTCTGACGCCCGGACCGGAGGTGTCCGGGCGTACAGGAGAGGCACCGGGAGTCGGCCCTGAATGGGCCGGCGGGGAGTGGGTGACTCCGGGTGCCTCTCTTGTCCGTGACCGGCCCGGCCGGCCGGGCGCGTGGGGTCCGGGGTCACCGGAACCCCCGGCCGACCGGACCGGAGTCGGGAGAAACTTAACAGCGCTGCAATGTTTTGCGTAAGACCTTGCAGAAAGAAAACTGCTGGGTTTCGTGGATGTAAGCGGGCGGTGTCCAAAGGGTTGACCGAGGCCGGACAGGCTCGTACGGTCTCCACCGCGGCAAGGTTTGCATTCTTGCAGCAAGAACCTTCAGGAGCCTTGAGGGCAGGGCGCGTTGCCACGTGAGGCTGCACCGTCACCCGCATTTCCCCCACAGCAGGAGGAAACATGGCACGCAGACCACTGTCTGCAGCGCTCGCCCTGATAGCAGGCGCCGCCGCCCTCGTGGCCCCCACCACGACCGCCCAGGCGTCCACGCCGGGCGACAAGGACGTCACCGCCGTTCTCTTCGAGTGGAAGTTCGACTCCGTGGCCAAGGCCTGCACGGACTCCCTCGGCCCGGCCGGCTACGGCTACGTACAGGTCTCGCCGCCCCAGGAACACATCCAGGGCGGCCAGTGGTGGACCTCGTACCAGCCGGTCAGCTACAAGATCGCCGGACGGCTCGGCGACCGCGCCTCCTTCGCCGGCATGGTCAGCACCTGCCACAGCGCGGGAGTCAAGGTCGTCGCCGACTCCGTCATCAACCACATGTCGGCGGGATCGGGCACCGGCACCGGCGGTTCCTCGTACACCAAGTACAACTACCCCGGTGTGTACTCCGCGGCCGACATGGACGACTGCACCGCGCAGATCAGCAACTACCAGGACCGGGCCAACGTCCAGAACTGCGAACTCGTCGGCCTCGCCGACCTGGACACCGGTGAGGACTACGTCCGCGGCAGGATCGCCGCATACCTGAACGACCTGCTCTCCCTCGGCGTCGACGGCTTCCGCATCGACGCCGCCAAGCACATGCCCGCCGCCGACCTCGCCGACATCAAGTCGCGGCTGAGCAACCCCGGCGTCTACTGGAAGCAGGAGGCGATCTACGGGGCGGGCGAGGCCGTCTCGCCCGACGAGTACACCGGCACGGGGGACGTCCAGGAGTTCCGCTACGCCCGCAGCCTCAAGCAGGTCTTCAACAACGAGAACCTCGCCCACCTGAAGAACTTCGGCGAGGGCTGGGGCTTCATGCCGTCGTCGAAGGCCGCGGTCTTCGTCGACAACCACGACACCGAGCGCGGCGGCGACACACTGAACTACAAGGACGGTGCCAACTACACCCTCGCCAGTGTCTTCATGCTGGCCTGGCCGTACGGCTCGCCCGACGTCCACTCCGGCTACGAGTGGTCCGACAAGGACGCCGGTCCGCCCAACGGCGGCACGGTGAACGCCTGTTACAGCGACGGCTGGAAGTGCCAGCACGCCTGGCGCGAGATCTCCTCCATGGTCGGCTTCCGCAACACCGCACGCGGCGAGCCCGTCACCGACTGGTGGGACAACGGCGGCGACCAGATCGCGTTCGGCCGCGGCTCCAAGGCGTATGTCGCGATCAACCACGAGGGCTCCTCGCTGACCCGTACGTTCCAGACGTCGCTGCCCGCCGGTGACTACTGCGACGTCCAGTCCGGCAACGGCGTCACCGTCAACGGCTCAGGCCAGTTCACCGCGACGCTCGGCGCGAACACCGCTGTCGCGCTGCAGGTGAACGCCCGTACCTGCGCGGGCGGTGGCATCACGGACCCGGGCACCAGCACCTCGGGCGCCTCGTTCGGCGTCGACGCCATCACACAGCTCGGCCAGAACATCTACGTCACCGGCAACCAGTCCGCCCTCGGCAACTGGAACACCGGCAGCGCGCTGAAGCTCGACCCGGCCACGTACCCGGTCTGGAAGCTCGATGTGAGCATGCCTGCCGGTACGGCGTTCGAGTACAAGTACCTCCGCAAGGACGCGAGCGGCAACGTCACCTGGGAGAGCGGCGCGAACCGCACCGCGACGGTGCCGTCCTCCGGCACGGCGGCGCTGACGAGCGACGTCTGGCGCAGCTGATATCACCCCGGTCCGGGGACGCATCGGGGCGTCCCCTCGGGTGACGCGGACTCGTCCGACACCGCGGGCGAACCGCCCCATCGCTGCGTCACCCTGCGGGGATCACCCCGAGACGTCCCCTCCCGGCACACCGTCGCCTTCACGTGGGCGTCCGGCGCCGGGAGAGGGGCGCCCGGGGGCGGGGCGTTCCAGGACGATCCCCGCAGGACGACGCAGGAAGAGGACGGCTTGCCCGCGGTGCAGGACGGTTCTGCGTCGTCCGAGGAGACGCCCTGGTCCGCCCCCGCCCCGCCACCCAACAAGCCCGCCCGCCCCGAGAACCGCCCCGCACACAAGGAGACCCCGCCCGTGTCCCGTTCCACCCTCAGACGGGGAGCCGTCGCCGCACTCTGCGCGGCGCTCCTCCCCGTCGTCCCGGCGGCATCCGCGTCCGCCGCGCCGAGGCCCCCGGGCCCGCCCTCGGACGCCCGGCTGGCCGCCGAGCCCGCCCGCCACGATCTGACGCGTGAACAGTTCTACTTCGTCATGCCCGACCGGTTCGCCGACGGCGACACCTCCAACGACCGCGGCGGGCTCACCGGTTCGCGACTGGAGACCGGCTACGACCCCACGGACAAGGGCTTCTACCAGGGCGGCGACCTCAAGGGCCTGACCGAGCGGCTCGACTACATCAAGGGTCTCGGCACCACCGCCATCTGGCTCGCCCCGATCTTCAAGAACCGCCCCGTCCAGGGCACCGGCAAGGACGCATCGGCCGGCTACCACGGCTACTGGATCACCGACTTCACCCAGGTCGACCCGCACTTCGGCACCAACGCCGACCTGTCGAAACTGATCGACAAGGCCCACGGCAAGGGCATGAAGGTCTTCTTCGACGTCATCACCAACCACACCGCGGACACCGTCGACTACGCCGAGAAGCAGTACGGGTACAAGCCGAAGGGCGCCTACCCGTACCTCGACAAGGACGGCCGCCCGTTCGACGACGGCAAGGGCCTGGCGAAGGTGGACGCGGACTCGTTCCCGTACACACCGAAGAACACCGGGAGCAAGGTCCCGGCCTGGCTCAACGACCCGACGATGTACCACAACCGCGGCGACTCGACCTATGCCGGCGAGTCCACCACGTACGGCGACTTCTCCGGGCTCGACGACCTGTGGACCGAGCGGCCCGAGGTCGTCTCCGGCATGGAGAAGATCTACGAGAAGTGGGTCCGGGACTTCGATATCGACGGCTTCCGGATCGACACCGTCAAACACGTCGACCTGGACTTCTGGTCCCAGTGGGCGACGGCGCTGGACGCCTACGCGGCCAAGCACGGGCGCAAGGACTTCTTCATGTTCGGCGAGGTCTACTCCGCCGACACCGCCATCACCTCGCCCTACGTCACCCAGGGGCGGCTCGACGCGACGCTCGACTTCCCGTTCCAGGACGCGGCCAGGCAGTACGCCTCGCAGGGCGCCCCGGCCTCGAAACTCGCCGCCGTCTTCGGTGACGACTACCGGTACACCACCGACAAGGCCAACGCCTACGAGCAGGTCACCTTCCTCGGCAACCACGACATGGGACGCATCGGCTCGTTCATCGAGCAGGACAACCCGAAGGCCGACGACGCGGAACTCGTCAAGCGCGCCCGGCTCGCCAACGAGCTGATGTTCCTCAGCCGCGGCAACCCCGTCGTCTACTACGGCGACGAGCAGGGCTTCACCGGCGCGGGCGGCGACAAGGACGCCCGCCAGACCATGTTCGCCTCGAAGACCGCCGACTACCTCGACGACGACGAGCTGGGCACCGACCGCACCCACGCCTCTGACGCGTACGACACGAAGCACCCGCTCTACCGGAACATCGCCGCGCTCTCCGAGCTGACCAGGAAGAACCCGGCTCTGCGCAACGGCGTCCAGAGCGAGCGCCACGCGGAAGGGTCCGTGTACGCCTTCTCCCGTACGGACCCCAAGAAGTCGAACGAGTACGTCGTCGCCACCAACAACGGCACCGGGCCGAAGACCGTCGAGCTGCCCACCGCGTCCGCCGGTATGAACTTCCGTACGCTGTACGGAGGTTCGGGTGTGACCCGCAGTGGTGCCGACCAGAAGATCACCGTCACCGTGCCGGCCCTCTCCAGCATCGTGCTGCGCGCCGAGAAGCCCCTGGCCGCCCCGGCCGCCAAGCCCTCGATCACCCTGAAGGCGCCCGCCGCCGGAGCCACCGGCACCGTGGAGATCACCGCCGACACCGACGGCGGACAGCTGAACCGGGTCGTCTTCGCCGCCCAGACCGGCAACGGGAAGTGGGTCACCCTCGGCTCCGCCGACCACGCCCCGTACAAGGTCACCCAGACCGTGGGCGACACGGTGCCGGCAGGAACCCCCTTGCGCTACAAGGCGGTTGTCGTCGACCGCACAGGCCGCACCGCGAGCGCCCTCGCCTCGTCCACCGCAGGCCAGGCACCCGCCGCCGAGAAGCCCGTCGCGGTCGAGCGCGACTACGCCGTCGTCCACTACAAGCGTGCGGACGGCGACTACGACGGCTGGCAGGTCAAGTCCGGCGACACGACGGCCGACTTCATCGGGCGGGACGCCTACGGCGCCTTCGCCTGGATCAAGCTCGCCGAGGGCACCTCCTCCGTCCCGTACACCGTGGAGAAGTCCGGTACCGCCGACGGGCCGCAGCGCACCGTCGAACTCGCGAGGACCGGACAGGTCTGGATCGAGCAGGGCAAGGACGGCCAGGCCGACGAGGCCCCCGACGGCGCCTACCCGCCGCAGGACACCACCAAGGCCGTACTGCACTACTACCGGGCCGACGGCGACTACGACGGCTGGGGGCTGCACACCTGGACCGGTGCCAAGGACCCCACCGACTGGGCCGAGCCGCTCCAGCCGGTGAAGAAGGACGCCTCCGGCGTCACCTTCGAGGTGCCGCTCACCGACGGTGCCACCTCGCTCAGCTACATCCTGCACAAGGGTGACGAGAAGGATCTGCCGAGCGACCAGTCGCTCGACATCGCCACCTACGGGCACGAGGTCTGGATGCTCGGCGGCGCGCCCGGCTATCTGCTGCCGCAGACCGGCGGCGTACCCACGCCCGACCTCACCGAGGCCGAGGCGCAGTGGATCGACTCCGACACCGTCGTATGGAAGGTGAAGGCCACCGAAGCCACCAGCCAGCAGCTCGTCTACGCGAGGAACGGCGGGATCTCCGTCGTCGACGGGGCGCTCTCCGACGAGGGGCAGTGGCTGCGGCTCACACCGTCCGCGCTGACCGACGCGCAGAAGGCGAAGTACCCGCACCTCAAGGACTATCCGGCGTTCACCGTCGACATCCGCGACCGGGACAGGGTGCGCGAGGCGCTTCGCGGCCAGCTGATCGCCACCCAGCGCGCCGCCAACGGTGCGCTGCTCGCCGCCACCGGCGTACAGAGCGCGGGCGTGCTCGACGACCTGTACGGGAAGAACGCGGCCACCGCCTCGCTCGGCCCGGTCTTCGACCACGGCCGCCCCACGCTGTCCGTCTGGGCGCCCACAGCCCGTACCGTCGCCCTCGAACTCGACGGCCGGAGCGTCCCGATGCGGCGCGACGACCGCACGGGCGTCTGGTCCGTCACGGGCACGAAGAAGTGGACGGGCAAGCCCTACCGCTATGTGGTGGACGTCTGGGCACCCACCGTCCAGAAGATCGTCACCAACAAGGTCACGGACCCCTACTCCACCGCCCTGACCACGGACTCCGCGCGCAGCCTCGTGGTCGACCTCGACGACCCGGGCCTCGCGCCGAAGGGCTGGTCCGGGCTGAGGAAGCCCGCCGCCGTCCCGCTGCGTGACGCACAGATCCAGGAGCTGCACATCCGCGACTTCTCGATCGCGGACCGCACCTCGAAGCACCCCGGCGAATACCTCGCCTTCACCGACACCGGCTCCGACGGGATGAAGCACCTCAGGCAGCTCGCGGATTCCGGCACCAGTTACGTCCATCTGCTGCCCGCCTTCGACATCGGCACCATCCCCGAGAAGAAGTCCGCCCAGCAGAAGCCGGCCTGCGATCTGTCCGTGTACGCCCCCGACTCCGAGGAGCAGCAGGCCTGCGTGGCGACGGCCGCGGCGCAGGACGGGTTCAACTGGGGCTACGACCCGCTGCACTACACCGTCCCGGAGGGTTCGTACGCCTCCGACCCGAACGGCACCCGGCGCACCGTCGAGTTCCGGCAGATGGTGCAGGGGCTGAACGGCGCGGGTCTGCGTACCGTCATGGACGTCGTCTACAACCACACCGTCGCCTCCGGCCAGGACGACAAGTCCGTGCTCGACCGGATCGTGCCCGGCTACTACCAGCGGCTGTTGGAGGACGGCACCGTCGCCACCTCCACCTGCTGCGCCAACACCGCACCCGAGAACACCATGATGGGCAAGCTCGTCGTGGACTCGATCGTCACCTGGGCCAAGGAGTACAAGGTCGACGGCTTCCGCTTCGACCTGATGGGCCACCATCCCAAGGCCAACATCCTTGCCGTCCGCAAGGCGCTCGACGCGCTGACCGTGGCCAAGGACGGCGTCGACGGCAAGAAGATCATCCTGTACGGGGAGGGCTGGAACTTCGGCGAGATCGCCGACGACGCCCGCTTCGTCCAGGCCACTCAGAAGAACATGGCCGGCACCGGCATCGCCACCTTCTCCGACCGGTCCCGCGACGCCGTCCGCGGCGGCAGCCCCTTCGACGAGGACCCGGGCGTGCAGGGCTTCGCCACCGGCCTCTACACCGACCCCAACAGCTCGGCCGCCAACGGCACGAAGGCCGAACAGAAGGCCCGGCTGCTCCACTACCAGGACCTGATCAAGGTCGGCCTCACCGGCAACCTCGCCGGCTACACCTTCACCGACTCCTCCGGCAACACGGTCAAGGGGTCCGGCGTCGACTACAACGGCGCCCCGGCCGGATACGCCGCGGCCCCCGGTGACGCCCTCGCCTACGCGGACGCCCACGACAACGAGTCGCTGTACGACGCACTCGCGTTCAAGCTCCCGGCGGGCACATCGGCGGCGGACCGGGCCCGTATGCAGGTCCTGGCGATGGCGACGGCCACCCTCTCGCAGGGGCCCTCGCTCTCCCAGGCGGGCACCGATCTGCTGCGCTCCAAGTCCCTGGACCGCAACTCGTACGACAGCGGCGACTGGTTCAACGCCCTGCACTGGGACTGCCGCGACGGCAACGGCTTCGGCCGCGGACTGCCCCCGGCCGCCGACAACGAGTCCAAGTGGTCCTATGCCAGGCCGCTGCTGACCGGGGCCGCGCTCAGCCCCGGCTGCGCACAGATCAACGGCGCGTCCGCCGCGTACCAGGACCTGCTCACCATCCGCTCCACGGAGAAGGACTTCGACCTCTCCTCCACCGAGCAGGTCCAGTCCGCCCTGTCCTTCCCGCTCTCCGGGAGGGATGAGACACCGGGTGTGATCACCATGAGGCTCGGCAAGCTGGTGGTCGTCCTCAACGCGACTCCCGGCACCGAGACCCAGAAGATCGCCGGCCTGGCGGGGCAGCAGTACGCCCTGCATCCTGTCCAGGTTGCGGGCGCGGATTCTACCGTCAAGAAGTCGACGTACGAGAGGAGTTCGGGAAGCTTCACCGTCCCGGGGCGCACGGTGGCGGTGTTTTCCCTGAGCTGAGCCCTACGGGACTACGTTGAGAGGCAGCAGCCGCCGGGGAGTGCCGCAGCACCGCGCTCCCGGGCGTGCCTTCCTACCCCCCGGCCGGTCCCGGCCCCTTTCCGGTACGCCAGGCGTCCTCCCATGCCTGTGCAGTACGGGAATCAGGGGCCGGGACCGGCCGGTCCACCTGTTTCAGCGACGGTGACCATGGCGAGCAACATTCCCGAGGAGACAACGAGCTTTGTCGGACGGAAAGCGGAACTTGTCAGGCTCGAACACAGCCTCGCCGAGCACCGGCTGACCACACTCACGGGCAGCGGCGGTGTCGGCAAGACCAGGCTCGCGGTCCGCGCGGCCCGGCACACGGCGGCCGGACACCGCGACGGCGCCTGGTGGGCCGATCTCTCACCGTTCCACGACGACGGACTGCTCATCGCGACCGTCTCCGACGCGGTCGGGCTCTCCGACCACACCCTGCGCATGCCCATCGACGCGCTGTGCGAGTGGCTCGTCGACAAGGAACTGCTGCTGGTCCTCGACTCGTGCGAGCATCTGCGCTCCGCGTGCGCGCATCTGCTCGGCGAAATCCTCACCACGTCCTCCGGCCTCACCGTGCTCGCCACCAGCCGGCAGCCCCTGGGCATCAAGGGCGAGCAGCTCGTCGAGGTGGAACCGCTGCCCGTCGAGGGCGCGGCCGACGCACTGACCCTGTTCCGGGACAGGGCCGCCGCGGCGGCCCCGGGGCTCGCCCTCGACGCGCCGGGCAACGCCGAGGCCGCCGCCGAGATCTGCCGCCGCCTCGAAGGCATTCCGCTCGCCATCGAACTCGCGGCGGGAGCCCTCGGCCGGGACACCGTCGAGCAGGTCGCCGTACGGATCGGCTCCCGCTTCGACGTACCGACCGACGAATCACTCCGGCTGCCGCGCCACCGCACCCTGCGCACCGCCATCGGCTGGAGCCACGAGCTGTGCACACCGCTGGAACGGCTGCTCTGGGCTCGGCTGACCGTCCTGCGCGGCGATTTCGACGAGGCCGCGGCCCGTGAGGTCTGCACAGAAGGGCCGCTCACCGCGGACGGTGTGACCGAGGCACTGAACGGACTGGTCGCCAAGTCCGTCGTCGGACGCGACGGCGTACGGCACCGCATGCTCGACACCATCCGCGAGTACGGCCGGATGTGGCTCGCCGAGCTCGGCGAGGAACGGGCCGCCGCCGACCGGCACGCCGCCTGCTTCCTCAGCCTGGCCCGCCATGCCCACGCGGGCTGGACCGGCGACGACCAGATCATCTGGTACCACCGCATCGCCGAGTCGCACGCCGACCTGTGTGCCGCCCTCGACCACCTGCTGGCCCATGACACCGAAGCCGCCCAGGAGCTGGCGGGCCGGATCGGCTTCTTCTGGTGCTGCTGCGGCCATCTGCCGCAGACCCGCGAATACGCCCAGCGCGCCCTGGACGCCGGACCGGCCGAGGGCCCCCACCGCACCCGCGCCCTGTGGGTGCTGGGCATCACCGTCATGCTCCAGGGCGACTACCCGGCCGCCCGGCGCCTGGGCAGGGAGTGCGTCAGGGCGGCGGCCCGCGACGGGGCCGACGAGGGCATCCTCGCCGCCGCCTATCTGTGCGGCCTCACCCATGTGATGACCGGCCGCCCCGAGGCGAGCCTCCGCCACGTCGACCGGGTACTGCGCACCACCGGCGCCGCCACCCCGCTCGAATCGGCGTACCGGCTGCGCTGCCACCTCATCACCGTCTTCGCCCTGACCAGCCTGGGACGGCTGGACGAGGCGGCGGAGGCGGCCATGGTCCTGCGCGCGGCCTGCGAGGCCCAGGACGAGTGCTGGACCCGCAGTTACGTCGACTACCAACTCGCCCTGATCGCCCTGCTGCAGGGCGACGCCGACGCCTCCGCCGCCCACGCCCGCTCGATGCTCGCGGGCAAGCAACGCCTCCGGGACAGCTTCGGCATCGCGCTCGGCCTGGACATCCTGGCCGCGGCGATCGCCGCCCAGGGCGCGGGCGCCCGCGCCGCCCGGGTGTACGGCACGGGACAGGTCTACTGGCGCATGGTCGGCCACCCGCAACGGGGCACCCCGGAACTGGCGCCCCTGCGCGAGGCCTGCGAACGCCGGGCCCGCGCGGCCGTCGGCGACGCCGCCTACCAGCGCGCCTTCGAACGGGGCCGGGCGGAGAACGCGGAGGTGGGCCTCGCGGCCGCGCTCCAGGGCGAACTGCTCATGTAGCGGAATCCTCTTGTGCGGTCATCCCGATCAGCGCAAGTGTGTGCTCCGACAACCGGCCGTACCCGCTGGACCCGCACCCAGGAGCGCATGATGCCGCAGATCACCGTCGACTACTCCGCCGAGCTCGACGACAGCTTCGACCGCCGCGGCTTCGCACTCGCCCTGCACCCGCTGATCGCCGAGACGATCACCACGAAGAGCGCCGCCTGCAAGACCCGCTTCTACCGCATCGAGGAATTCGTGGCGGGCGACGCGGCCACCGGCAACGCGGTCCTGAACGTTTCGATCGCCGTGCTGCCCGGCCGTACCGACGAGCTCAAGGCGCAACTGACCGAGTCCGTACTGGAGCTGCTGACCGCCTACCTCAAGCCCGTCGACGGCCTCACCGTCCTCAGGGAGGCGGAGATCCGCGATCTGGACCCGTCCTACCGCAAGAGCTGAGCCGTTACGGCAGCCGCTGCACGGGAACGGCCGGCACGGCGGGCGCCAATGCGGAGAGCCGGTTCAACAGCTCCCCGAACGGCCCGTCCGCCGGCTCCTGCGCGAGGACCCGTAACACGATGCCCGCCATCTCCGTGCTGTACGCGGCACTCACCGCGGCCAGCGCCGCGAAGTCGTGCACCAGTTGCATCTCCAGCTCCTCGCGCGGAATCTGCCGTCCGTCCAGCCAGATCAGCGCCGTCGACTCGGCCAGCGACACCCACGACCGCACGACCAACTCCAGCCGTGCCGACGGATCTTCGACCCCCAGATGGGCCAGGATCTGCTCGTACGCGGCCTGCCGCACCCCGTCGATCATCGCGTTCGCCGTCGACGACCCGACCGCGGGCCCGCCCCGCATCAGCGCCGAGAACCCCGGTCCGTGCTCGTCGACAAAGTCGAAGAACCGCCCCATCACCCTCAACAGCCGTGCCCCGAGCGGCCCTTCGCGCGGCTCCACGAACCGCGCCGCCAACTCGTCGGCCGCCCGCCGCAGTGCCGCCTCGTACAGGCTCTGCTTCCCCGGGAAGTAGTGATAGACCAACGGTCGCGAGATCCCCGCAGCGGCCGCGATCTCATCGATCGACACCTCGTCCGGGGAGCGGTGACTGAACAACTCCAGCGCGACACCGATCAGCTGCTGCCTGCGCTCCTCGACGCCCATCCTGCGCCGCACCCCGGTCGTCATGGTGGACAGGGTACCGAGTGGGGCGGTGGGAGAGGGGTGGTGGGCCGGGCCGCCCAGGATGCGGAGTGACAGCCTGACCCCACGCCTAGAGATCCAGCACCAGCCGCTCCCCCCGGCACCGCGACACGCAGATCAGCATCGAGTCGCCGCGTTCCGAGTCCGTCAGGAGTTCGTCGCGATGGTCGATCTCGCCCTCCAGGACGCGCTGTTGGCACGTTCCGCAGAAGCCCTGTTCGCAGGAGTACGAGACGTACGGCAGCTCTTCGCGCACCGCGGCCAGCACCGACTGGCCCGCCGCCACCTGGACCGTGCGGCCGGAGCGGTGCAGTTCGACCTCGAAGGGGCCGGAGTCGGCCGATGCCGTGGTCGCTGCGGTGAAGCGTTCCAGGTGCAGGGTGCGGCCGGGCGGGAGGGCGGCGGTGACCGCGTCCATCAGGGGTTCGGGGCCGCAGCAGTGGACGGCTGTGCCCTCCGCCGTGTCCGCCAGGGCCGCGGCCGTGTCCGGGCGGCCCGCCTCGTCCCCGGGGACGACCGTCACCCGGCCGCCCTCCGCGCCCAGCTTCTCGATCTCGTCCAGGAACGGCATCGAGGCGCGGGACCGGCCGCCGTACAGCAGCCGCCAGTCGGCGCCCGAGGCGGCGACGGACCGCAGCATCGGCAGGATCGGGGTGATGCCGATGCCGCCCGCGATGAAGAGGTACGCGGGGGCTTCGGCGAGGGGGAAACGGTTGCGGGGCGCGCGGACCTCGACCTCCTCGCCCTCGCGGAGCCGGTCGTGGACCTCGCGGGAGCCGCCCCGGCCGTCCTCGACCAGGCGGGTCGCGATGGTGTACGTGTCGGGGTCGGCCGGGTCCCCGCAGAGGGAGTACTGGCGGACCAGGCCGGAGGGAAGGAGGAGATCGAGGTGCGCGCCGGGCTGCCAGGCGGGCAGACCGGGGCCCTCCAGACGGAGTTGGACCACGCCGTCGGCGGGGGCGGTCCGCTCGGTGATCAGCAGGCGGCGGGTGGTGGTGGAGCGACGGTCGGAGTGGCCCGAGACCGGGTGCTCCAGGGCCGGCAGCGGCCAGAGCGGGGAGTTCTCGATGCGGTGGCGCATGGCCCGCTTGGCGAGCAGCGCGGCGCCGGCGACGAGGACGACGGTGCGCAGACGGGGCAGGGGGAGCGGCATGGTCAGCTGGTTCCCGTCGTACGGGCCTCGGCGGCCGTGGCCGCGGGCGAGTGGGCGAGATAGTCGACCGCCTGGGCCGTACTGCCTTCCTGCGAGGGGTGGTAGGCGTGGCTCAGATAGCGGGGGATGGAGCGCAGCAGATCGCCGGTCGCGGGCAGGGTGCCGCGCCTGCCGCTGGTGTAGAACTCCTTGAACGACGCCTTGCCGTGCAACAGGCTCGGGTCGTTCTCCATGAAGAAACGCGTGCCGCGCTGCCAGAGGAAGAGCAGCGCGGCGAAGGCCGCGGCCCAGGTCCGTACCCGCCGCCGGTAGCCGCCGTCGACATGCATGAACACATCGAACGCGACCGAGCGGTGCTCGACCTCCTCCGCACCGTGCCAGCGCAGCAGATCCAGCATCGTCGGATCGGCGCCGCGCCGGTCCAGCTCGTCGGCGTTCAGCACCCAGTCGCCGAGGAACGCGGTGTAGTGCTCGATCGCCGCGATCGTCGCCACCCGCTCCATCAGCCACCACTTCCGGGCCCGGCCCGGCGGCAGCGTCCGGTCGCCGAGGAGCTTCTCGAAGAACCAGTCGACCTGCGCGGTGTACGGCGTCGGATCGAGACCGAGCTGCTTCAGATGGGGCAGGACGTCGTCGTGGGCCTGGGAGTGCACGGCCTCCTGGCCGATGAACCCGATGACGTCCTGGCGCAGCTGCTCGTCGTGGATGTACGGCAGCACCTGTCGGTACACATGGATGAACCAGCGTTCCCCGGCGGGCAGCAGCAGATGGAGCACGTTGATGGTGTGCGTCGCGAACGGGTCGCCCGGTACCCAGTGCAGGGGCGTCTTCTCCCAGGCGAAGGAGACCTTGCGGGCCTTGAGCTGCGTCCGCTCCGACGCGACCGGCGCTGGCTGCGTGTTAGACATGTTGTCAATGTACTGATGGGTACGCAGGGGGAACAGGGGCGTGCGGCGAATTCCTGCAGCCGCTGATCGGTGGTCGGGTTCCCGTCTGCCGTGTCGGATTCCCGGCCCGGCCGATCCGGGGCGCACGCGTCGGGCCCGTGGCAGTCCCCCTCGGTGGGGGGCGCCACGGGCCCGGGTCATACAGCGGTTCGGACCGGATCAGTGGGAGCGGTGCTCCCGGTACCGGTCATTGTCGTGGTTCCGGTGTCCGTGGTCGCGGTACCGGTCCTCGTGGTGGTTCCGGTGTCCGTGGTCGCGGTACCGGTCCTCGTGGTGGTTCCGGCGTCCGTGGTCGCGGTACCGGCCCTCGTCGTGGCCCCAGCGTCCGTGGTCGCGGTGGTCGCGGTGGTCGCCATCCCCGTGCCGGCCGTCATGGACCTGCACGGAGTGGGTACCGGCAGCGGCGCCGGGGGCGGCGGCCTGGGCCACGCCGGCACCGCCCAGCGCGACGACGGCGGCCACACAGACTGCGGCAGCCAAGCGGGAAACATGCATAACGATCTCCTGTCGCAGCAGGCGCCGAAGCGCCTGCTCGGATTGGTCACGGCAACCGTCGCCCCCCGACCACCGCCGATGACTGCGCCACGCTCGCCAAGACACCCGATCTGCTGGAATGTCGTTGATCGTGGAACCAACCCTTGTAGGCAGACCGTGGACCTCGCCCAGCCCTCCGTTCCATCCCGCGACTGTCGCCACCCGCCCCTCGGCGCCCCGCCCCACCTGCCAGTCCTCCACCGAGGTACCGGGGCACGCGTGTCCGGCAGCGACTCCGCGTCCGGATCCACGAGCACGCGCCGGAAGGCCGGCTCGCTGGGCGCCATGAACATGAAGGGGCCGAGTGGGGGATCACGGCGCGCACCGATGCGCACTGGACGACCTGAACGAGAAGGTGCAGATCTCGGTGATGACGACCGAGCTGCCGCTGCTGCCCGGACGCCCGGACGAGCCTCGTGCCCGGGCGGAACGTGGATCGGCAGGCTGATTGCGCCGCTGCCGACACCGACGTCGGACCACACCGGTCGAGACAGCCACCCGACAAGAAATTACGGGAAACGGCACGGCGACACGGAAGCAAGGTCAGCGCAGGGCGCCCACCCGACTGCCGTCCGTCAGCGTCCCGTTCAGCCGTGCCCGGTCGCCCGCCCTGGCCGGGACGGCGAGGAGACGGCTGTCCGACCGCCCCTCCACCCCGCCCGACGTGGTCAGCGAGGCGAACTGCTCGCTGCCCGCCGCCAGTACGTACCAGCGGCCACCGTGCGACTTCCACAGCACCCCGGCCAGCACCCGTGGATCGCGCATCCCGCAGGCCGGTGAGTCCTCGGCACGGGCCGCGACCGCCCCGGGCGGGCCGCCTGTCGCCACGGACGGTGCCGACGGGGCCTGGAACTGGGCGAGGACCCGGCTTCCGGGACCCCGCCAGGTCTCCGCCCTGGTGCAGAGCCAGCGCGCCGAGCCGTTGTCCTCGGGCAGCGACTGCTCGGCGTACTGCCAGGAGTTCACCGACCGTACGCCGTGCGAACGGACCGCGGGCAGCAGGCAGGCCGTCCGCGCCCAGCTGTCCCGCTCCGCCCGCCCGGAGACGTCGTGCGGTGCGGACGGCGGGCCCGACGTCAGCCGGGCGGGGGTCAGCTCGCCGAGGTCCGTCATCAGACGGGTCGCCGAGCCGTCGCGCAGCTCGATCGCGTCCCAGGCACGGCAACTCCTGGCCGTCGCCGGGCTGGTCAGCGCGGCGGTCACGCCGTCGGGGGTGCGGCGCAGCGGCCGCGGGGCGCTGCCCGGCGCGAGCAGATTCCGTACGGAGACCGCACGCACCCAGGGTGCGGTGAGGTAGCGGACCCGGTCGCGCGTACGGCCCGCGATCAGGGCGCCCGCCGAGGCCATGTCCGCGCTGTCGACCCGGGCGAAGTCGAGCGCCACGCCCTCGGCCGGAGCGGCTTCACGCGGCTCCGCGTACCGCACGATGCGCAGCCCGTCGTAGAACAGCACCACCGTCGCCCGGTCCACCCCGCCCGCGTACAGCAGCTGCGGCGCACCCATCGGCGGCCCGACAGGGGTTCTCGGAGTCGCCGACATGCGCACCGCACCGTCCGGGTGCGCCCATACGGTGAGCGCGCGGCGCAGCAGCCGGGTGTCCCCGGCGCGGTCGCCACGGGTGGGCCAGGAGGTGAAGTCGGTACGGGGCGAGCGCCGCCAGAACGCCGCCGGCACCCGGCGCAACGCACCCGGATCCAGGGCCTGTTCGGCGACCGCGTTACGGGCGTACGCCGATACGGGCGGCGTGCCGCGCCCCCAGCCGTTGCCCGCCCAGCCGTTGCCCGGCAGCCCCAGCAGTGCCCCGCACACCAGCAGCGCCGCCACGGCCGCCATCGCCGCCTTCGCGTGCTGGCGGCGACGCAGCAGATCCGGTGGGCGGGCCTGGAGCGAACAGGGGTCGAACTCCGCGGATTCGAGCAGCGCGTACGGCGCCGAAACGTCCTGCGCCTCCGCGAGCGCCGCATGCGGGTCCGCCACTCCGGCGGCGGCGAGTACCCGCCGCACCTCCGCGTCGGGCAGCCGCTCCAGCCCGCGCAGCACGTAGGCGGCGCGGGCGGCAGCGGAGAGGGCCGACAGGGCCTGTTCTAGGGCGAGTTCATCCGAACCGCCGGGATGCGGGAACAGTCGCAGTCCCCACACCAGCGGAAGGAAGGGTGCCACCTGGGCGCGGCGCAGTGGACGGCCCGCCTCCAGCGCCGCACGCAGCACCCTCCCTCGGACGTACGCATAGGACGGGTCCACCACCACCCCACCGGCGGACCTGCGCGGTGGCGGGACGCTGCCCTCGGCCGCACACCCTCCCCGGCGCCCCGGCAGCAGGTACCGCTGGGCCAGGGCGTGCGCCTTCAGAACACGGCGATGGCTGCCGAGGGACGGCGGCAGTACGAGATAGCCGAGCCGGACCAGTCGCGGATAGTGCTCGACGAGCGCGGCCCCGGCCTGCTCCACATCGGCCGGGGCGGCTGCGGAAGGTACCTCTGGCAGTGGGCGCACGTTCAACAGAACGAGCGAATCGTGCGATGGTCACCCCGGTGCGCTCATGTGCGATGCACCGGGGCACCCCCTCACGACAGCTGCCATCCGCTGAACTCGACCGTGCCGCGCAGCCCGCTCCCGCCGTTCGTCGCGCTCATGAAGATCCCCACGTCCCCGGCCGCGGCCGCCCCCGGCACGGAGACCGTGGCCACCACCCGCCAGGTCGCCCCGCCGTCGGTGGAGCAGGAACCGGTGCAGGTACTCCCGGTCCGGGTCAGCCGGAGCAGTACCGGGGCCTTGATCCCGGTGATCCGTTGGTAAGTGTCCAGCGTGCCGTCGCCATTCGTGTCGTACGACAGCACCACACCGTTGGACGGCGTCACCGCAAGGTTCAGGAACCCGGCGGAGCCCGGTGTCGCGAGGCTGTTGCGCACCACGATGCCCGACCGCGCCCAGCCCCCGGTGTTCTCCTGCGCGTCGACCCGCACCGTCGCGCTCGTCCCGTCGGCCCACGCCCCCTCCCGGTACACCGTGCCGAACTGGGCGGTGCCCTTCCACAGGTCCTGGCCCGCCCCGTTGACCGCGTACCGCTCGCCGAGCTGCCCGAAGACCGCCGCGTTGCTCGTGTACGTACGCCAGCCGGGCTCCGGCGGCGCCGCCATGTACACCGCGCCGCGCTGGAGATCGGTCACCCGGTCCTCGCCGCGCGGCCCGTACGCGGTGCGCAGCTCGTACGGCATCGGCCGCAGCGGAGCGGTCAGCGGCTCGGACGGGGCCGTGACCCGCCAGCCCACCGAGTCCGAACCGCCGGCCGCGACCTCCTCGATGAAGGTGTCGCCCGTCGCGGCGGCGTCGAGACCCGTGAGCGCGAAGTCGACCCGTCCGGTGGACCGCAGACCGTTCAGATTGCGGAAGGAGGCCGTCACCGTGCCGGTGCTGCCGGGGGTGAACGCCACCGGATCGGCAATGACCGTGACGGTGCCCTGGTACGGGGCGGTGGACAGGGCCTCGAACACGCGCTGCGCCGTGCGGTGGGCATCGCCCGTCGCGCGTACCGGGAAGCCCGTGGTCCGCCGGGTCCACTCCTCCTCGCCCACGTACCAGTCGAACGGCTTCGCGGCCCTGCCGGTGTCGAGCGCGTCGGTCAGCTCGTCCAAGTACGCCTGCCACTGCGGGAGATGGACCTCGCCCATCAGCCCCTGCCAGTCGCGGTTGGCGTAGTTGCTGAGGTTGTCGGCGGCCGTCCGGTCCGCCCAGGTGGTGATCAGGGTGCGCGCCGTCCACTCCAGTCGCACCGCCTCCGCCGGGCTCGTCGCCAGCCGTTTGGCATCCTCCAGCCACGGCCCCAGCAGGAAGGCCCGATGACAGCCCGACATCGCCTCCGTCAGCCGCATCAGCTTCAGCCAGAGAGCGGCGAGCGTACGGAATCTGTCCCCGTCCTTGTCGGCGTAGGCGGCCCGGAGCTGTGGCTGAAGAATCCGGGACCGGTTGGCGAGCGCCTGCCGGGCCAGGTCGGTGAGGTCGTGGCGGTAGGTGTCCGCATCGCGCAGGGACGGGCGTACGTCGAGGAGCGCCGCGAACGCCCGGTCGAACCCGGCCGGGTCGAAGGCGAAGTTGACCGACGAGGTGATGCCGGGGCGACGGGAGAAGAGGGAGTCGACGGGGCGGCCGTCCGTGCTCGTCAGCCGGTACGCGGTGGCGGCCAGCGCGGCGAAGGCCGCCTCGGCCGAACGGTCGCGGCCGCCGTAACGGAACTGCGGGTACTCCCGGAACCAGGCATCCCGGTCGATCTTCTCGGTCCGCCAGGCCAGCTCGCCGAACAGCTCGAACGCGGCCGGATCGCGCTCCGCCGCCTCCGGCATGTACGCCGTGCCCGCCAGGGCGCTGCCCGGCTTGTCGCGCCAGGACGTGAACTTGTCCGTCCAGCGGTCGGTGTTGGCGCCGATCGTCGTACGGCCGCCGAAGTTCGGGATGGTGCCGAAGGCGTACGGAGCTCCGCCCCAGTCCTTCTCCCGGTCGGTGACCGTGTCCAGATCGGAGAGGCCGTCGACGATCAGGATCTGGTCGGTGTCGATCGCCTCCAGCAGGGCCGGCCGCGGATTGGCCTGCCAGCCGAGGATCACCCAGGTCGCGTCAGGGTGCGCGGCATGCAGGGTGGACTCGACGGCACGGGCGGCATCCGGCACGGGGACGTCACCGGCGGTGCCTCCCTCGTGCAGCAGATCCATCTTGAAGTGGGCCGCCGGACCGAACAGCTCCTCCTGATGCCGGTAGAAGGCGGCGGCCACCTCGGCGAAGACGGGGGTGCGCGGGTCGAGCCAGTCGGGACGGCGCAGCCCGTTCCAGGTGCCCTGCGGGACGACCCGCGCCCCCGGATTACGAGCGACGAAGCCGTCCGGGACCGTACCGAAGTAGCCGGGGAACACCGGCGCCATGCCCAGCTCCCGCATCCGGTCGGCGATGCGCCGGCCCAGCTCGGCGCGCCGGGCGATCAGCTCGGGGCCCAGCGGACCGCCGTATCCGCTCATGTTCTGGAGCAGCCACCACGGCTGGTGGGAGGGGGCGGGCAGCCAGGTGCGGGCCTCGGTATCGGTGTAGCCGAAGTCCTGGAGCAGCCGGTGGTAGACGGCCTCCTGTCCGGCGGTGACCAGGACCTCGTTGCAGCCGTGCAGGGCGAGGACGTCGAGCATCCGCTCCCAGCGCGGCCAGTCGGCGTACGGGGCTGTGTAGCCGTCGTGGGTGTCGTTGAAGGCGAACCGGTGCGCGACGGTCGCGGTCTGCTCGACGGGGGCGCGGGGTGCGGGCAGCCGGTGAGGGAGGTCGGTGCGGCTGCCGGACCATGAAATGACCCTGTGGCAGGTGTACTTGAGGTACCAGTGCGCTCCGGTCAGGGCGGCGGCCGGGGTGGTGGCGGCGATCTCGATCCGGCCGGTGGTGCCGGTGACGCGGAAGCGGTCGGGGGCATCTGCGCCGTCGCTGCGGCCGTCTCGGGACAGGGCGCGGATACGGAACTGGTCCGCGTGGTCCGGCAGCAGACGGCGCAGTGCCTCGCGTGCGGGGGTGAGGTCCTGGAGCGGGCGGGGAGGAGCGGGCGGTACGGGGGTGGCCTGCGCCGGTGCGGCGACGCCGACTGCGGCGACGCCGACTGCGGCGGCGGCGCCGATGGCTCCGGCGGTGCCCAGCAGCGTACGTCGCGAAAGTCGGGAGAAGCTGAAGGGCAGGGAAGGTTCCGTCATGGTCCGCACTCCTCGGTGTTGTTCATGGTCGTGCATGTGACAACAGGTGTGCGGTGCGCACGTTAATGACGGGAGAGGGGGCGGGCAATGGGGCGTACGGCGGTTTGTTCCGATCCAGCCGTTCGGCCGCCTCAACCGGGTGGGAAGGGGCACGATGGCCGGATGGTGACGCAGCGGGAGACGCGACGCGGGCATGGATCCGGGGTGTCGGCCGCCCTGGCGGTATGCGTGGCCGGCATGGTCCTGCTCAGCGGGTGCGGAGGGGCAGAGGATGTTCCACCGACCGCGACGGGCACCCTGGAGCAGCTGGCCTCGAAAGCACACTGCGAGCCGAGCATCGGGACCGACGCCGAGGAGCTGCGGCAGGCCAACTGCTCGACGGACGACGGGCGTTATGTGCTCGCCACCTTCGCGACCGATCGCGGGCAGCGTGAGTGGATCAACGAGGCCAACGACTACGGCGGCTCGTACCTGGTCGGCCGGAAGTGGGTGGCCGTCGGAGAGCCGCAGGTGGTCGCGGCGCTGCGCGGCCGGCTCGGGGGGACGGTGGAGACCGCCTCGCCGCACCACTCGTCGGGGAGCGATGCCGGTGGAGGGAGCGAGACAGGGCACTCCGGTCACCACGGGAGCTGACCGCGCAGGTCCGGGAAGGGCGGGTTTCTGCTGCCGGAGCCGCCTCAGCGGCACTTGCTGCCGCCGTTGATGCAGCGGACCACCCTCTGCATCAGGTTGTCGTCGAAGACATTGATGAAGTCGCCGTGATCGGTGACGGGCTTGTGCAGCTGCTCCGGGAACGAGTCGACGGCGAAGCCGGGGCCCGGCGGAACGGCGTACACGATGCGCTGGACCAGCTGGGGAATGGCCCGGAAGCCGTTCGGGCACCTGCCGTCGTCCTGCGCGAAGGAGACATGGGTGCGGTGGTTCGCGCTGTCGATGTTCCGGCCGTCCCAGCAGCTCTGGAATGCGAAGGAACGGACCACCTGGCTGCCTTTGGGGCAGATCGGATATTTGTCCTTCAGCTGCCGGTCCTCGAATCCGGTGCAGCTCCATGAGGCATTGGCGTTGGCGTCCCCGTTGGTGAATGCCTTGGCGTCACCGGTGATGATCCGAAGAAAGCGCGGCATGGCCGTCACCTTCCCGGTGGGACTGCCGATGAATTTCAGTGTGACCTGCGACGGGGTCTGAATCTCCCCGACGTTCTGGTCCTTGCCGCCGCCGTCCGCGTCCGCGTCGTTCTCGGCCTGCCCGTTCTGCAGACGCAGCACGGGCCAGTAGTACGTGGATCTGTCGCCCTGGTTCCGGCAGCTGGTGTCGCCCTTGGCCAGGTCGTCGTCGCCCGCAAAGGCGTCGTTTGCCTGATTGCCGACGTAATCGTGCATATGGTGAGCGCCATTGCTCACTCCGGGCGCGACGATGACATTGTCAGGGTTGAATTTGCCGTTCTCGTTGCGTCCGCATTCCGTGATGAACGTGCCGCGCGAGGCGCCACGGCGTTGACGGGGGGTGTCGGCATGGGGTTGGACGGACCGGATGTCGACGAAGTCGGAGTCGTCGGGGCCGTTGCCGGCCGGGGGCTGACCTGCCTGATCCTGGCCCGTCTGATCCTGACCTGTCTGGTCCTGGCCGGCTTGGTCTCCGCCGTCCTGGCCATATGCGTCCTGGTTCTGGCTGTCCTGGTTCCCGTCGTCGGCGCGCAGGCTGCACGGGGCCAGCCCGTCCAATTCCTCCGGGCGGTCCGCGTTGCGCTCGATGGCGGTGGCGATGCGGTCGATGCTTGCCGTCCGTTTGTCCATCAGCGGACCGAGCACGGCATTCTCGGCGAGATCCGGATCTCTGGCGATCTCGTCCTTGCGGTCCGCGAATTGCTGATAGGCGTCGGTGATCTGGGTGTCCATCGCCGCGAGTTCGCGGTCGACTTCACCACGTGCCTGATCGGGCACGTCGGGAAGCTCGTTTCCCACGTCGGGGCAGTCGATGGTGGACATCTGGCGGCCCGTATTCCAGGACCGGTCGGGAGGCGAGCCGGAAGATCCCTCTCCCGCCGATGCGTGGACATTGAGCGCGACCAGACCGCCCCCGCCCAGAATCAGTGCGGCCGAGGCGACAATCGCCCGGTTGGCCGGCGTCGAACGTTTCTTGCGCGATGTGCGTCCCATGGAAATCCTGAACTCCTCTGTTTCGAGGGAGAAGCGTGATGTTCCATACGGCCCCGGCGCGCGGTCCGTTCAGTCGGTCGAGGAATTCGTGGGAAGCTCCATCCGTAAACCGGATGGAATGACCAGCTCTCAGGCGAAGGCCGCCATTTCTGGAATGTCCCGTCGTCGACGGCGCCGGCTGCCGTGATCGCGGCCGGGGTGGACAGCGCTTGGACTTTGGGGGCGAGAGATAGGACGTATGTTGTCGCACTCTTCCCGTGGGCCCTCCTGTGCGGCAACATGCGCACGTCGGTACCCAAGAGATCCGACCAATGGTGGTCGGGAATGGGAGGGAACCATGGCACGACGTACCCGTGTGCTCAGTGCGCTCGCACTGGCGGCGGCCGCCGCGCTCGTCCCCGTACAGGCCATTGCGCAGCAGCCCGCGAACCAGCAGTCGGCGCCACCGGGAGCCGCGTGCACCGGGCCCGTGAAGCCCGCCTCGCAGATGACCGTCGAGTCCTGCGACGGCCCGGACCGGATCATCGAGAAGGCCGCGAACATCGTCCCCACGCCCGGCCAACTCGCCTGGCAGCAGCGGGAGGTCACCGCCTTCACGCACTTCGGGATGAATACGTTCACCGGCCGTGAGTGGGGATCCGGCACGGAGGACGAGAAGCTCTTCGCCCCCAAGGCCATCGACGCCGACCAGTGGATGCGCGCCTACAAGGCGGCCGGTGTCGAACAGGTCATGCTCACCGCCAAGCACCACGACGGCTTCGTTCTCTACCCGAGCCGCTACACCGACCACTCGGTCGCGCTCAGCCCCGGCAGCCCCGATGTCGTGGCCGCCTATGTGAAGGCCGCCCGCAAGGCAGGCCTGAAGGTCGGGCTGTATCTCTCGCCGTCCGACGGCGCCGAACTCCCGCACGCCTGGCATGCGCAGTGGGTCGACACGATCCGCAAGAAGCAGGCCGAGGGCAAGCCGCTCAGCCTGCCCGAGCGCATGGCCCTGGAGGACGGCGACCGCGCCCCGGCCGGTGAGGGCCGCTTCGGCAACGAAAGCGCGGTCACCGAACGCACCATCCCCACCCTCGTCCCCGGCGACGACCGTGCCGCCGCCGTCAAGCGCGGGAAGCTGCCCACCTTCAAGGTGATGGCCGACGACTACGACGCGTACTACCTCAACCAGCTCTACGAACTCTTCACCCAGTACGGACCGATCGAGGAACTCTGGCTGGACGGCGCCAACCCCTGGTCCGGCTCCGGCATCACCCAGAAGTACAACGTCAAGCAGTGGTTCGACATGGTCAAGGCGCTGTCGCCGAACACCGTCGTCTTCCAGGGCCCGCAGGGCGTGCGCTGGGTCGGCAACGAAAGCGGCATCGCCCGCGAGACCGAGTGGAGCGTCACCCCGCACATCACCGACCCGTGGACGGGGCTCGGCAGCCTCCCCAACGACTCGACCGACCCCGACATCGGCTCCCGGGCCAAGATCCTCGACCCGGCCGTCAACTATCTGCAGTGGTACCCGGCCGAAGCGGACGTCTCCATCAGGCCCGGCTGGTTCTACCACCCGGACCAACAGCCCAAGACTCCGGCCCAGTTGATGGACCTGTACGAGAAGAGCGTCGGCCGCAACGCCTCCCTGCTGCTGAACGTCCCGCCCAACAAGGACGGCCGGATCGACGACGCCGACGTCGCGTCACTGACCGCCTTCGGCTCCGACGTACGCCGGATCTACGGCAGCGACGTACGCAAGCAGGGCCCGGCACCGTACACCTTCGACCGGGTCGCCGTCCGTGAGGACATCCGGCACGGGCAGCGGGTGGAGAAGTTCGCCGTCGAGGCCCGGATCGGCGGGACCTGGCAGCAGATTGCCGAGGGCACGACGATCGGCCACCGCCGCATCCTGTCCCTGGCCGCGCCGGTCACGGCCACTGCGGTACGGGTGAAGGTGCTGGAGTCCCGCGCCACGCCGCATCTGGGGGCGACGACGCTGCACCTGAGCGCCGCGTCGGCCGGCTAGCCCCGGTCCAGATAGGCGAGCACCGCAAGAACGCGGCGGTTGTCGTCGTCGGACGGCGGCAGGCCGAGCTTCCCGAAGATGTTCGAGGTGTGCTTGGCCACCGCCCGCTCCGTGATCACCATCTGCGAGGCGACCGCCGCGTTCGAACGGCCCTGCGCCATCAGCTCCATGACCTCCAGCTCACGCGGAGTCAGCCCGCCCATCGGCTTGTCCTGCGAGCGCCGCGACAGCAACTGCGAGATCACCTGCGGGTCCATCGCGGTGCCGCCCGCGGCGACCCTGCGTACCGCATCGATGAACTGGTCCGCGTCGAAGACCCGGTCCTTGAGCAGATAGCCGATGCCGCCGATGCCGTCCGCCAGCAGCTCGCGCGCGTACAGCTGCTCCACATGCTGCGAGAGCACGAGCACCGGCAGCCCCGGCCTGGCCTGCCGGGCCGCCAGCGCGCACTGCAGGCCCTCGTCCGTGTGGGACGGCGGAAGCCGGACGTCGACGACCGCGACGTCCGGCTCCAACTCGGCTAGAGCCCGGGTCAGTTCGGGCCCGGTCTCGACGGCTGCCGCGATCTCGAAGTCGTACGCCTCCAACAGGCGGACCAGGCCGTCGCGCAGCAGGAAGAGATCTTCGGCTAGGACAACTCGCAAGGGATCTCCATGGTCACCATGGTGGGACCGCCCGCGGGGCTGCTGACGGCCATGATGCCGTCGAATGTACCGAGTCGGCGTTCGATTCCGCTCAGGCCCGAGCCGGATCCGACCGCCGCACCGCCCCTGCCGTTGTCCGTGACGGAGACCCGCAGCATGGCGTTCGCGTGGTGGATGTCCACCCAGACACGGTCGGCCCCCGAGTGCTTGGCGGCGTTCGTCAGCGTCTCGCTCACCGCGAAGTACGCGGCCGACTCGACCGCGGCGTCAGCCCGGCCGCTCAGCTCCACCTGGACCTCCGACTCGAAGGGCAGCCGCAGCGCCAACGCCCTGACCGCGTCCCCGAGTCCGCGTTCGGCGAGGACCGGCGGGTGGATTCCCCGGACCAGATCGCGCAGCTCCGTGAGGGCCTCGGCGGAGGACTCGCGGGCCATGGCCAGGAGCTTCTTCGCCCGCGCCGGGTCCTTCTCGATGAGTGCCTCCACAGTGCCCAGGTTCATGCCCATGGCGACCAGCCGGGCCTGCGCACCGTCGTGCAGATCGCGCTCGATACGCCGCAGTTCGGAGGCGGCGGTGTCCACGGCCTCGTGCCGGGTCTCGGTCAGCCGGTCGATGCGCCGGGCCAGCTCCTGCTCCTGGGTGGGGGCCAGCACCGCGCGGGCGATCACGAAGTGCAGCCGCAGCAGCCGTTCGCTGACCAGCACGCCGGTCGCGAAGAGCACCACACCGAGCGCGGCGGCGGCAAGACCCGTCGCCTGGCTGTCGACCGGCACGAACGCGTACCAGTAACGGTCGTCGGTGAAGACCCGCCACAGGCCCGCCGCCAGGACGAAACCCTCCACCGGGTAGAGCAGCAGTGCGCCGGCCACGATCGACACCGCATAGCCGGCCGTCATGTCGACCAGCAGCCACCGGATGTCCCGCCAGGTCGCCGGATCCTTCAGCATCAGTGTCGTCCGCTCCACCTGTCCGGTGAATCCGGTGCGCACATCCTTCGGGAAGGGCCGGTACGGGACCGGAATGCGGACGTCGGACCAGGTGACGGCGAGCAGCCGGCGCCGGTTGGCGTGCTTGCGGACCAGCTCCAGTACGTAGGGGGTGGTGACCAGGCCGATGCCCAGCGGGATGAAGGCGATGGAGAGCACCGCCCACACGAAGAGGGTGATCGACCCGGCCAGGCTGACGATCGACAGCACGAGTCCGCGCCCCGCGGCCAGCAGTGCGCCCCGTACCCGGGTCCGTATCGCGTTCATCTCGGTCCGTCTCCCCTCACCGGGCCCTCGTGGCAGTGCCCGTCCGCAGCCAGTCTCACCCGGCGGACTCCCCGGGCGTCAGCCGTTTCGCCACCCGGGAGGGGTGTACCCAGCACCACCCCGCCGACCTCGCCCTACGGCTCCGTGAGAGGGGGTTCTGACGGCTGGGGCGGGCGGCGCCCCGCTCCTAGATTCATCAGCATTCATCAGCGACGCATTCGCCGTCGACTGCCTTCCAATTCTGTCTGACATCTGGGGGCGAACACGCCATGAGGCGCAACCTCGCGGCACGCATCGGTGTGTGGAGCGCACACCACCGCAAGACCGCCATTCTCGGCTGGCTGCTCTTCGTCGTGCTCGCCACGGGCATCGGCGGCGCATCCGGTCTGGTCGAGATGACCGACTCGGAGAACGCCGCGGGTGATTCGGCGCGGGCCGAGCAGATCCTGGACGATGCCGGGCTGGGGCAGCCCGCCGGCGAGCTGGTCATGGTGTCCACCGCGAAGGCCGGTGACTGGCAGGGCGCCGCCCGCGAGGTCTCCGCGGCCATCGGGAGGACCGGCGAGGTGGCGAACCTCGCGGCGCCGATCCCTTCCGAGGACGGCAAGGACGCGCTGATCACCTTTGACATGAAGGGGGACGCGGCGACGGCGCCGGACAGGGTGCAGCCCGTGCTCGACGCCGTGTCCGCCGTCCGCGCGCACCACCCCGACGTCACCATCCACCAGTTCGGCGAGGCCAGCGCCGGGAAGTGGCTCGGCGACCTGCTCTCCGAGGACTTCAAGAAGGCCGAGTTCACCGCCGTGCCCCTGGCCCTGGGCATTCTGCTGGTCGCCTTCGGCGCCGTCGTCGCGGCGCTGCTCCCGGTCGGGCTGGCACTGACCGCGTGCATGGCCGCCTTCGGACTGCTGTCGCTCGCCAGCCACCAGCTGCACCTGTTCCAGACCACGTACTCCGTGATGTTCCTGATGGGCTTCGCCGTCGGCGTCGACTACTGCCTCTTCTACCTGCGGCGCGAGCGCGACGAGCGGGCGGCGGGACGCGATGCCGAGACGGCGCTGCGGATCGCGGCGGCGACCAGCGGCCGGGCCGTGCTCGTCTCCGGGCTCACGGTCATGGTCGCGATGGCCGGCATGTTCCTGTCCGGACTGATGCTGTTCAAGGGCTTCGCCCTCGCCACGATCATCGTGGTCTTCATCGCGATGCTGGGCTCGGTGACGGTGCTGCCCGCGCTGCTGTCCTGGCTGGGCGACCGGATCGACGCGGGACGCGTGCCCTTCCTCAACCGGCGAGGGAGCCGGCGCGCACGCACCAGCGGCGGGATCGCCGGCACGGTGCTGAAGCCCGTCCTGTCCAGGCCGAAGATCTTCGCGGTCGCCTCGGTCGTCGTACTGCTCGCCCTGGCCGCGCCCGCCCTCGGCATGAAGACCGAACAGCTGGGCCTGGAGAAGCAGTTCGGCTCCAACTCGCAGCTGTCGGTCGCCTACCGGCACATCAACGAGAGCTTCCCCGGTGGCCCCGCTCCGGCGCGGGTGGTGGTCAAGGCCGACAACATCGAGGCGCCCGCACTGCGCAAGGCGTTCGACGGCTTCGACAAGGTGGCCGTCCACAAGGCGCAGAACGTCGCCGAGATCGAGGTACCGCTCCCCGACGGCAAGGCCGGCCTTGCCGAGCTGCGCGAGGAGCGGTTGCCCGCCGCGTTCGACGGGACCGGGGCCCAGGTGTACGTCACCGGGGAGATCGCCGGGTCCGTCGACTTCAACGACCAGCTGAAGCGCGGCATCGTCCCCGTCTTCGCCTTCATCACGGCGGTGACCTTCCTGCTGATGCTGTTCTGCTTCCGCTCGTACGTCATCGCCGTGACCGCGATCCTGCTCAACCTGTTCTCCGTGGCCGCCGCGTACGGAGTGATGGTCGCCGTCTTCCAGCACGGCTGGGGGGCCTCGCTGATCGGCTCGGAGGGGGTCGGCGCGATCGAGGCATGGATTCCGCTGTTCGTCCTGGTCGTCCTGTTCGGACTCTCCATGGACTACCACGTGTTCGTGGTCTCCCGGATCCGTGAGGCCCGCGACCGCGGTCTGCACACCCGGGCCGCGATCGACGAGGGCATCCGGCGGACGGCGGGCGCGGTCACCGGTGCGGCCGTGATCATGGTCGCGGTGTTCGCGGTCTTCGGGACGCTGTCGATGCAGGACATGCAGCAGATGGGCGTCGGCCTCGCCGTCGCGGTGCTGCTGGACGCCACGATCGTACGGATGATCCTGCTGCCCTCCGTGATGGCGCTGCTGGGGGAGCGGAACTGGCGGACCCCGCGCGGGCTGTCCCGACTGCCGGGCCTGGAGCACGGAGAGCCGGAGACGGGCAGGGGGACGGGGCCGGCCGAGGCCCCGGTGGGGTCGGGGCTACGGGGCTGACCGGACCCGGCACACGAAGCGGCCCTGGCACCGTACGTACCGGACCAGGGCCGCTTTCATGCGCCTTCAGTGTCGTCAGGGGGCGTACTTGTAGCCGACGCGCCGCACCGTCTGGATCGACCGGCGGTGCTCGGCGCCCAGCTTGCGGCGCAGCCGGGCGACATGGACGTCCACGGTGCGTCCGTCGCCCACATGTCCGTAGCCCCAGACCGTGGTCACCAACTGGTCGCGGGTGTGCACCCGGTGCGGGTGCGCGACCAGATGGGCGAGCAGCTCGAACTCCAGGAAGGTGAGGTCGAGCGTGTTCCCGTCCACCGCAGCGGTGCGCTGTACGGGGTCGATGCGCACCGGACCCGCGGACGGGTCCTCCACCGGCGACGGCACCATGTACTGGGCGGCCGCAGCGGCAGCCGCGGTGACGGCCGGCTGCTGATCGGCCGGTACGAGCACCAGGTAGCCGATCATCGGCGGCCGGCCCGGCAGCGCCGGAACGGTGTGCTGGGGTGCGGGCAGCCAGGTGGCACCCGGCGGCAGGAACTCGGCCACATCGGCCAGCTGGACGACCTCGTCGGGGGCGACGGCACGCAGCCGGTGGCGGTTGGGGGAGAGGGAGCGGGCGGGGGTGGTGGCCGCAGCGGTCGCCGAAGGCGCCGCGGTGGCAGCGACTGCGGCGGAGAAGGTACGAGTGTTCGCCATGAGGGTCAGCTCTTTCGCGCGAAGGAGTCGTCGATGGACGGACTTGCTTGCGCGCGGACCGAAGGCCGGGTGAGCGGCGTTAGAGGGCCCGCGCGTTCAACGCGCGGCAACACACCCGGTCGAAGTCGTGATGCTGACGGGACGGCCAGAACGGTTCGAGGTCGCTGCGACCTGTCGAGGTGTACTGGATGCTGGCCATGCCCCCATTGAACCAGAGAACGCGACGGCGCAGCAGGCCTCTCTCACTCGTCGATACGGACGCTTTGCGTTACGTTCCTCACCCCGGGCTGCCGTAACCGATGAGCCGCCATCCGCCTCGGCCCACGGGCCGCCGCCCGCCTCAACCGACGAGCCGCTTGCGCCAGTCCAGGTTGGTCAGCTCGATCGCCTGGTCCGGCGAACCGTCCCATTCCACCGTCAGCCCCGCCTCGCCCAGCGCCGCAGCGACCTCCCGGCCCACGGCGGTGGTCGTCTGTGCCGACTCGTCGAACCCGCCGTAGTACAGCGACAGACCGTGCCCGGCCGCCGCGCTCTCCGTGCACTGCAGATGGAAGAAGACGAAACCGCGCGCATCCTCCTGCCCGGCGGCGTGGATCTCGCTGAGCCCGCACGACCGGCAGCAGGCGAAATGCTCCCGTGCCGTGATCCCGCGCCCGTCCAGCCCGGCGAAAGCCTTCTCCAGCCGGTCCGCGTCGGTCACATCCGACCACTGCCGCTGCTCCTCGACCCGCTCCAGCCACAGCCGCTCCACCAGCTGCCGCGCCTGCGGCAGGGTCACCGGATGCACACCGTCCTTCACGAGGTAGTCCTCGGCCGTCTCGGCGAGATCGTTGACCGTCCCGTATCCACAGCGGAGCAGCACCCGGACCCGCTCCTCCAGCTGCTCCCGGATCTCCGCCGGAATGTCGGGCACAGGCTCCGCTTCCGGCAGTCCGGCGCTCTCCCACTCCGTGCCCGCGTCCCACTCCGGTTCCTGGCGCGCCCAGCGGGTCATCAGCTCGGCGACCCGCTCCGGCGAATCGACCATCACCCGGAAGTGCGTGGCGGGACCACCGGAGCGGTGTTCCAGCTGGTAGTCGCCCCCGTGTTCGTGCCACACCTGCACAAAGGTGCCCGGAAGATCGGGTATGCGCTGTACGACCAGGTAGTGGTCGCCGTCCGCACCGATCCGGTACACCAGGTCGCTCAGCGCCCGGTCCGAAATACGGGTGTGGGTCTGCCAGTTCTCGGTCTCCACCTTGATGTCGAGCATGCGCCAACCCTGGCACACGCCACTGACAACGGGCCCGGTCCGGGGAGCGGTTACCGGCTCCCCTGCTCCTCGTGTGTTCCGTCGAGCAGCTCCTGTACCCGGCGTTCGAGGCGGATGGTCCGCCCCGGCCACAGCGGCCCCTCGAACCCCTCGGTCTGCACCGCCACCACCTCGGCGGCCGCCCTGACCAGTTGCGGATCGTACGGCGGCTGCCCGGTGCGGAGCAGCGAGTGGGCAGCGGCCAGCCGCAGTTCGGGCGCGGGGTCGTGGAGCCCGGTGCCGCATCGCTTCCGCTGGGCGGGCGTTGCCCCGTCGACGTACCCCATCGCGGTCAGCGCGTCGGCGCGTACGGCAGGGTCCGGTGCGGACTCGTACAGGCGGCGCAGCAGCGGCATCACGGGCAGCGCGAGATCACCGAAGGCGGCGATCAGCCGTAGCAGTGAGCGGACGGCGGCGGCATCCGGGCCCGGGTCATGGGCGAGGGCGAGCAGCCCGGGGAGCTCCTCCAGGACGGCACGCCGGGCGGCGGGGGCGGCCCGGCCGTTGCCCTGGGCGATCAGGGAGAGCAGTCCGAGGAGATCGCTGCGATGGCCGGGTGCGGTGCGGGCGAGCTGCGCGAGGAACGGTACGGCGACGACGGTCGCCCCGAAGACCGAGTGCTGGTGCCAGACAGTGCCGAAGAGCTCGTACACGGCCTCGCCCCGGGTCTGCGCGTTGTCCGACGCGAGGTCGCTCAGCAGCTCGGGGACGTCGTCGGCAGGGCCGTAGGCGTGCTCGAACGACGCCCAGTCCACGTCGTCCAGCTCGTCCAGTCGCCTCGGCATGCGCGTGATGCTACGACGAGGAAGCGCCCACCCGGCCGGGTGGGCGCCCCCTCGCGGACGACGGAACGGGATCAGACCTGGTCGGCCTTCTCCAGCGCGGTGCAGCAGGTGTCGACGATCAGCCGCGTGACGACGTACGGGTCGACGTTGGCGTTCGGGCGGCGGTCCTCGATGTAGCCCTTCTGGTCCTGCTCGACCTGCCACGGGATACGGACCGAGGCGCCGCGGTTGGAGACGCCGTAGCTGTACTCGTTCCACGGAGCGGTCTCGTGCAGACCGGTCAGACGGTCGTCGATGCCCGCGCCGTAGTTCTTGACATGGTCCATCGGCTTCGAGCCCTCGCCCAGCGACTCGCACGCGGTGATGATCGCGTCGTAGCCCTCGCGCATCGCCTTGGTGGAGAAGTTGGTGTGCGCACCGGCGCCGTTCCAGTCGCCCTTGACCGGCTTCGGGTCGAGGGTCGCGGAGACGTTGAAGTCCTCGGCGGTGCGGTACAGCAGCCAGCGGGCGATCCACAGCTGGTCGGAGACCTCCAGCGGGGCCAGCGGGCCGACCTGGAACTCCCACTGGCCGGGCATGACCTCGGCGTTGATGCCGGAGATGCCGAGGCCCGCCTTCAGGCAGTTGTCGAGGTGCTTCTCGACGATCTCGCGGCCGAAGATCTCGTCGGCGCCGACACCGCAGTAGTAGCCGCCCTGCGCGGCCGGGAAGCCGCCCTCGGGGAAGCCGAGCGGGCGGTGGCCGTCGAAGAAGGTGTACTCCTGCTCGATGCCGAAGATCGGCTCCTGGCCGGCGAACTGCTCGGCGACCGGGCGCAGCACGGCACGGGTGTTGGACTCGTGCGGCGTCATGTCGATGTTGAAGACCTCGCACAGGACGAGCACGTCGTTGCCGCCGCGGATGGGGTCCGGACACGTGAAGACCGGCTTCAGCACCCGGTCGGAGGCGTGGCCCTCGGCCTGGTTGGTGCTCGAACCGTCGAAGCCCCAGATCGGCAGCTCGGCCACATCCTGCGACGGACTCCCGGCCATGATCTTCGTCTTCGAACGGAGCTTGGCGGTCGGCTCGGTACCGTCGATCCAGATGTACTCAGCCTTGAACGTCACGGAAGCCATCCTTTGCGGGTGTTGCGGTGCTGCGGTCCGGTCTGTGCAGCGCAGCTTCGCAAAACGCGATTTCCCGTCCGTTGCCCGAATGTGAACCCCGTGTTACCGAGGTTTCCTGCGTTCTACGTGGGGGTGTACGCGGGCCCTGAGCAACGACTCGAAACCGGCGGCGCGGATCCGGCGCACCAGTTCCTCCTCACTGGTGCCCAGCGCCACGGCCGCCTGCGCGAGCCGCCAGTCCGCGTCGGAGAGCCGGTGCAGCAGATGCCCGCGCCTGATCTGGGCCTCGGACAGCCGGAACGTCTTCAGATACGCGACCTGCCCCTTGTGATCGGTGATCGTCTCACCGATGTGCTGGCCCTCCCCGTTGCGCAGGAACGGAGGCAGGAACCGCCACAGCGTGAACGAGCCCATCCGGTACACCCGGTCGAAGGCGTACGGGGTGGTCGTCAGCTCACGCGCGAACAGGGTGTCGTGCGCCTCGGCCCACTCCTGCTCCTGCGCCCGTGCCGCCGCCCGCAGACCGGCGAGCGTCCGCAGATGCGGTCCGTCGGGGATCCGCGCCGCGAACTCCGCCACCGGCGCGCCGTACAGGGCGTACTGATGGACCAGCTCCCCGTACAGATCCTGCACGAGCGAAGGGTGCAGCAGGCGGTAGTCCTCCGGGTGCGGCACAACGAAGGCGGCGGCGAGCGCGTCGGCCGCGTACACCATCACCCCGCACTGGCCGGGATGGATCTCGAAGGCCCGCAGCGCGTCGCCGAGCCCGCGCACCGACCACCCCATGTACGCGTCCTCGGCACGCGGCGAAAGCCCGTCGCGCAGCGCCTGCCGTGACCACTCCTCCCAGGCGATGGCGGGGCCGCCGAAGTGCAGGGCGAGATAGCCCTCCATCGCGAGGTGCAGCGGCAGGAAGCGCAGCCGGTCGCCCGGCTGCCGCTTGGCCATGCGATGGTGACGGTTGCGCTGGAGCCGCGCGGTCCGGGGCGGCGGGTTGCCGGGCGAAGCGCCCGGGCCGGCGCCGGTGCCGAGCTGCGTACCGTACGCGGCGGACTGGGCGCCCTCGCCGGACCAGTCGGCGACGAAGCCGTGCGGGATGTACGAGGTGTAGTGCGTGCGCGGACCGACGTCCACGACGCCGTTCCCATGACCCGTGTAGATCTCCCGGTGCAGCCGAAGCCCCTCGACCGGCATCTCACGCACCAGCGGTACCAGCCGGATGCCGCCCCACACCTGGGCGGGGCGGGTGGTGAGCCCGGACAGTTCGAGCCTGTTCACGATGCGGCTCCCGCCTTCTCCTCAGTCACGGAACTCATGAAACGTGCGACCTGCCGGTCCAGATAGGCGTACAGGGCCGCCGGTCCCGTACGTCCCTCGGCGAACTGTGCGATCTCCACCAGCGCCGGCAGATCCTCCGCGTCCCGGATCCCGGCCGTGGGCACGCCCGGCGCGAGGCGCCGCACGTCGAAACCGTCCGCGTCGTATACGGGGTTCACATGCACCACAGCAGTTCGCCGGTCCGGATCGAGCCGGGTCCGCCACACCCGCAGCACCTCGCCCGCGAGTCCGGGCGGCGCGTTGTCCCAGCCGTCCGAGACGATGACCAGCCGGTCCGGGCCGTGCTCCAGGGCGTCCAGTACGCGGGTGCCGAGCGGGGTCGGGCCCCAGGGCCTGACCAGCAGCGGATCGGTGCCGCCCGAGGTCCACAGCGGGGTGTACGCCCCCGGCGCGGCCAGCGCCTCCAGCAGGAAGTGGCAGGCCAGCGCCACGGCGAGCGGACGACGCCGCTTCTGGCCCGACCCGGACGACGAGTAGCTGTCGTCCAGCACGGCGGCGACCTTGCCCCAGCTCCCGGCATGCGGGCCCGCCGCACGGCGGGCGGCGGTCCGCAGAGCATGCGTCAGCTCCTTGCGGTGGAGCCGCCGCACCTCGAAGCCGAGCGACAGGACGTACAGGGTGAGCCGGGTCAGCGGCATCACGGTCAGGTCGACATCCGTGGGCAGCCGCACCTCGTTTCCGGCGCTGCGCCGTCCCTGGGTCCGCAGCCGCTCCAGCCGGGTCATCCGGGGCACCATCCGCTCCAGGAACACCTCGCGCTTCATCCCGTGCCGGGCGGCGAAGCCCTCGGCGACGGTGAACGGCAGCTCGTCGACGGCACCCTGCTCGTAGTGGGCGCGCCGCCACGCGTCGAGCAGCTGGTGCCGGTAGCGCGCCCGCCGCCCCGGCCGGAACAGGAAGTCCCCGATCTCGCCGGGCTCACCGGGCCCGTCGAACCGGAGGTGGACATGGCGGGCGGCGGTCTTCAGACCGGCGCGGTACTTCACGGCGTCGTGCGCCGGATCCGGCCGGGCGGCCAGCCAGTCGCGCATGATCGCGCGGGTGCGCCGGTTGTTCACCTTGGCCCCGCGCAGCACCCGGAACAGCCGGTACACGCGCTGCGGCGGCAGCTTCGCCAGCCGGGCCGCGATCAGCCGGCCCTCGGTGCGCTTCTCCTCGGCGGTCGTGTCTGCGGCGCTCTCCAGCAGGCCCTGGACGATGCGCACGGCGTTGTGGTCGTTGATGTCGAGGGCGAGCGCGGCGGCGTACACCCGGCGGTAGTTGACCCGTACGTACTCATGGAGGAAGTCCAGCGAAAGCTGCTGCTGATACGCGGTCGAGCGGAACTCGCGCTGTCCGGTCGCGGTGATCGCCGCATTGACGAAGAGGAGTACGTCCTCGGCTGCGACGAGGTCGGCACCGGTCCCGGTGCGAGTGGTCTCGGTGCTGGTCGCCATGGTCTCCCCCGTGGTGTCACGCGCCGCCGTACGCAGGGGCGGAGCGCCGGCCGGGGAATGGGGGCGCGAACAGCGAAATCACTGCTTTATAGGCAAGTCCCGGAAGTCGCGCCGGAGTCCCGCGGCCGGCACCGCAAACGTAGCCAGGAAGCTCACTCTCCGCCAACTCAATACAGGAGCGGCCCGGCGAACCGGCAGACTTGCCCCATGACGACACTTCCCCCGACCCCCCTGCGTATCGGCCTCGTCGGTACGGGCCCCTGGGCCCGGAACACCCAGGCCCCCGCCCTCGCCGCCCACCCCGGCGTCGCACTGAGCGGCGTGTGGGGCCGACGCCCCGAGGCCGCGAACGCGCTGGCCGCCGCCCACGGCACCACGGCGTACACCGATGAGGAGGGCCTCGACGAGCTCTTCGCGGCCAGCGACGCCATCGCGTTCGCTGTGCCGCCCGACATCCAGGCCCCGCTGGCCGCCCGCGCCGCGGCCACCGGCCGCCATCTGCTGATGGACAAGCCGGTCGCGACCACCGTCGCCGGAGCCCGCGAGGTCGCCCGCGCCGTCGAGCAGACCGGGGTCGCGTCCGTCGTCTTCTGCACCCTGCGGTTCGCGGCCGAGACATCCGCCTGGATCACCGAACAGGCCGCCCTGGACGGCTGGTTCACCGCCCGCGCCGAGTGGATCGGAGCGCTGTTCGCCCCCGGTGCGACCAGCGAGTACGCCGCCTCGCCCTGGCGCCGCGAGAAGGGCGGCCTCTGGGACGTCGGCCCGCACGTCCTGTCGGTCCTGATCCCGGTACTGGGCGACGTGACACACCTGACCGCGGCCCATGGCCCGTCCGACACCACCCACCTGATCCTCCGCCACACCTCCGGCGCCTCCAGCACCGTGACGCTCGCACTGGGTGCCCCGGTGGGCGCGGTAGGCACGGAGATCGAGCTCAGAGGCGAACAGGGAACCGTCACACTGCCCCGGTGGGGCGACGCGGTCGGTTCCTTCCGGGCAGCGGTGGACGCCCTGATCGACTCGGTACGCACGGGGGAGCCGCACCCCTGCGACGTCCGGTTCGGCCTGCGCCTGACGGAACTGCTGGCCGAGGCGGAGAAGCAGGCGAGGGTGTAAGGGGACGGAGCATGGGGGCGGGGCTCGGACGGGGAGGGGGCGTGCGTGTCCCTACGCAGGAGAGACAGCTCCATTTGTTTCAACCGCCCCGCCCGTACCCCGCGTGGGCGGGGGAGGTGTCGTGACGGCCCGGTGAGCGGTGTGCAGAAAGCGCCGGACCGCGGCCGTTTCGCTCTCGTCGAATTCGCGCAGCACATTCACCGTGTTGTCGATCAGCGGCCCGAAGAAGGACCGGCCCACCTCCACCGCACGTGGCGTCACGCTCGACAGCACCCGTCTCCGGTCACGCGCGTCACGGGTGCGGTTGAGGTGGCCGAGCTGTTCCGCACTGCGTGGCTGCCGACTTCCCGTCCGCCCGCCCCGTCACCGGACCCCGCCCCGCACCCGAGGCCCTGAGCGGACTGGACGTACCGACCCTGATCCTGCTCGCCGGACACAGCCGGGCCCATGACCCGGCCCGCGTCGCCGTCGCAGCGGCCCGGCTGCTCCCCCACGCGCAGACGGCGACGATTCCCGGCGCGACGCACCACACCCTGCCGCTGCACGAGCCGACGACCACCGAACTGAACCGCAGGATCGAGGACTTCCTGCTGACCCGATAGCTCGCGCTGTGCCGGGTGCTCAGCGCCCCATGGAGTCCCGTACCGCCTCGTCCGTCCGTGCCACGACGGCGGTTCCGTCGTCCGCCGTGATGATCGGCCGCTGGATCAGCTTCGGGTGCCCGGCGAGCGCCGAGATCCACCGCTCCCGCGAACCGGCCTCGCGCGGCCACTCCTTGAGCCCGAGCTCCTTCGCATCCGCTTCCTGAGTCCGTGTGATGTCCCACGGCTCCAGCCCGAGGCGGTCGAGCACGGCCCGGATCTCGTCCGGCGACGGCACATCCTCCAGATAGCGGCGGACGGTGTATTCGGCACCCTCCGCATCGAGCAGTTTCACCGCGCTGCGGCACTTGGAACAGGCGGGATTGATCCAGATCTCCATGGGGCCGACGGTACGGGAGGGGCGCCGCGAAAGCCCGTCTGGTCAGCGGCGATTGTCAGTGGTGGGCCGTAAAATAGAGGTAGTTCGTGAGGGTTTCACGACCGTGCCAGGAGGTTGCCCATGGCCGTTGCCGCAGTCACGACCAAGCCGCTCCACAAGCCCCTGCAGAAGAAGCCGCTCCCCGCGGGCCGGCCCCGCGAGTGGTACGTCTCCCACAATCGCCGTCTGAAGGCCATGCGCCTGGCGATCGCCCTGCTCGACACGGGCGTCTACTACCCGTCGACCGCGACCAACGACAAGATACGTACGACTGCCGAGCGCATCGGCATCCACCCGCCGTCCGACACGACCTGCCGCATGGTCCGCGCCCTGATCCGCTACGGCCGCTGACGGCTGACGCAGCCGAAGCTCGTGCTCCTTGGGGGCACGAGCTTCGGTACGTACGCACACAGCACCCGCTCAGAACCCACTGCAGGTGGCGGTGGCAAAGGCCCCGGACGCCGAGGCCGTCCGGACGGTCCCGTCGTCGACCGTCACGGTGCAGGCGACCTCGCCACCCGACTCCCCGGGCGTGACGGCGAAGGAGCCGCCGTTCATGAAGCCCTTGGTCTCCAGCTCCCCGGTCCACGGCAGCGTCCTCAGCGTCAGCCGCGCGGTCGACAGGTAGCCGTCCTGCCAGGTGGGGTAGGTGACCGTGACGTCCTTGGCGGTGCCGGTGACCTCGTACGTGATCCGCAGGGGCTCCGTCCCCTCCCTCGACAACTCACCGGAGACCACCCCGACGGCCGCACCACCACCGGCCGGCACCGGCACGACGACCAGCAGCACCCAGGGCCACTGCCGCCGCCGGAGGGGCTCCGGCCGGCCGTCCTGCTGGTGCCACGGCTGGTCCGGGACGCCGCCCGGGTCCTGGTCGCGCATGCCACCGGACTCGGCCGTCGCCCGGTACGCCGCGACTCCACGGGGCAGCCGCACCCTGACGTACGACCTCCGCTCCGGCCCGTTCCATCACCCGTCCGGCGTACACGGCATGCGGCCCCGCCCGCCGCCCCTTTGACTGAGGCGATGGGCCAGTACTGGGAGGCACGATGACGAGGAAAGCCGCGCGAGGTCTGTGGGCCGTACTGCTGACGACTGCCGTGATATCGACGGCGCCCGCCTGTTCCGACGGCGGCAACGCCTCCAGCACGGCGTCCAAGGCCGCGTCCGCCGCGGCGTCGGTGGCCTCCATGGGCTCCGACGTGGTGGCCTCGGCGACAGCCGCCGCAGGTGAGAAGCTGAAAGGCTTCAAGGGCGGTGTGAACGCCAAAGGCGACGTCGAACTGGGCACACCGAGCACCGACCCCGACGGTCGCGCCACTGCGAAGGTCACCGTGACGAACAGCGCCGACTCGGCGAAGTCGTACGCCGTGCAGATCAACTTCCGCGACCCGAACGGCAATCTGCTCGACACGGTGGTGGTGACGGTCGACGACGTCGGTCCGAAAGCATCCAAGGACGCCAAGGCCCGCAGCAACCGCAAGCTCTCGGGCGACATCAAGGCCGAGGTGGGAACGGCCCTGCGGCACTGATCGCGCGACATCCTGCGGACCAGGGCGGACCTTCTCTCGGAGCCGGAGATGCCGGGAATCCTCATGGAGGTGCGCGCGCATGCCTCCTGGCACGAGATAGCCGTGGCCAGATGGGAACAGGGCGACCTCGCGTACACCATGGAGCCGCGACCGTTCCCCGCAGGGGAGATCCGCCGGCACGTCCGCCGGGAATTCGACAGCATCAAGAGCAGGCGGCGCTGCTCGGCCGTCGTGGCCGCATCCTTGCCGGGCAGCACCGTCAGTAGTGGTTGTTGCGCTGTTCCCGTGAGGCCGGCCTTCGAAGTACGGACCACGGCGGAGCCTGCGCCTGGTGGGACCGGCAGGAAAGCGCCGTCAGCTTGTTCTCGGTGCCGGTACCGGGTTGCGGGATCTCGAGAATGATCCGCCGGTCCGAGCAGTCGTCGACAATGAGCGCGTTCTCCTCCAGCACCATACGGCCGACAGAAGGATGACTCACTTCCCGAGCGGTGACGTGGTGCCTTTCGATTTCGTGCTGCTGCCACCATCTGAGGAATTCCGGGCTGTTCTGACTCAGGTCGCGGACCAGCGTGGTGAACCATGGTTCGTGGACGTACAATCCGGTGGCCGCGCGGAATTCGGCCAGTACGGATCGGGCGCTCGGCTCCCAGTTCTGAATCAGCTCGCGCATATAGCCGCCGAAGAAAAGCCACAGCATATGCCGGTGCTCAGGGGGGATTTTGGCCAGATCGCCGTAGACATCGGTTCTGGCCTGGTTCCAGGCGAGAATGTTGAAACGGGGACCGAGAGCGAATGCCGGATGCGGATGCTGGCTGTCCAGGATGCGCTGGAGAGCCGGAGATACACCGTCCGCGGGAACGCTCACACTTGAACGGGAGTCCTCGTTCGCCAGGGCCAGCAGGTAGTTGCGCTCTTCGGTGTTGAGGCGAAGGGCTTCGGCCAGCGAATTGAGGACGTGGCTGGATACCCGGATGTTCCGGGCCTGTTCAAGGCGGGCGTACCAGCAGGCGCTGATACCCGCCAAGTCGGCGACATCTTCCCGTCGCAGGCCGGGGGTTCGCCGCGATGTTCGTGATGGAAGGCCGACCTCTTCCGGCTGGAGAGCCAGCCGGCGTGTTCTGAGGAAGTCCGCGAGCTCTGCTCGCCGTTGGTCGTAATTCATCCGTTGTTCCCTCTGCTGGGCGACTATTGCGGATGGTTATTACCGGGGACCTCTGCTCCCAGGATAGTCGGTTTCTGGATGCGCGCTCTGTCACGTGTGGTGCTGCCGGCGGAAGCGGCGTCGGGCCTGCGGTACACGCCCCCGCTCGCCCGGTTCGCAGCGGCAGCATGACGAGGGCCGCTGCCCTGAGGTGGGGGCAGCGGCCCTCGTCATGCCGTGTGTGAGATCAGGTCGTGAGTCCAGGTTGCGAGATCGAGCCAGGAAGCCGGCCGCACTTCCGACTCGTCGCAGCGCGAGCAGCGCGTCACCAACCGTAGAGAAATAGAGGGTGTACCGGCCATTTCGTTCCGTGAGTTCGAACCCCGAAGAATCCCATCGGCGACACCACAAAGGGCCCGGCAGCGAGCTGGCGGACCCTTCGTGCGGGGTTGAGATCAGCGGTTCCCGCGCCCTCCGTCGCGGTGACCCTGGCCCTGGCCCTGGCCCTGGCCCTGACCCTGGGCCTGGGTTTGGCCCTGGCCCTGGGTTTGGCCCTGACCCTGCCCCTGGGTTTGGCCCTGGGTTTGGCTTGGAGTCTGCGTGGCCGGGACTCCAGACCGAAGCTGCGCCAGCATCTGCGCGCAGCCGGTGGTGGCTGCCACCTTGTTGTTGAATCCGGTGGCGTAATCCGCCCGGAATGCCGCGCTCTTGTCGGAGTTCAGCTTGAACTGGTCGACCTTCTGCCTGCACGTTGCGTCGCCGTCGTTCTCCCCGGCGGCGAGCGCCTGCTCCCGATCAGCGGCTGTGCCCGGAACCGTGCCGGTGCCCGGAGGAACTGTTGCGTTCGACGTTGCGCTCGGCTTGACAAGGTTCAGGCACCCTTGTTGGTTCGCGCCCTCTTGGGCTGTAATGGCGTCGTCAGCCTTGACTACTGCCACCGCGGAGGCCGCTCCAGCGGCGGTGGCCGTCGCAGTCGCGATCGTGCGCTTCCCGCTGATGAAGGAGACGGTTTGCCCAGCGGTGAAACCGGAGCCGGTCAGAGTCGCGCTCTCATTCGGGCCTTCGATTCCGGAAGCCGAACAGGAGGCTGTCGGAGCGATCGAAGGCAGTGAAGCGGCCCCCGACGCTGCACTCTTGCTAGGAGTTGCGGCGTGCGCCTCGGCGGAGATTGCTGGTGCCAGCGCGAGCGACGCACCCAGCGGGACGCCGACCAGGGCGAGAATTCGCTTCTTTCCTTGCATGAGATTCCCCTTTGTGGTGGGTCCGTGCAAGGAAAAGCGTTGCATGAGGGCTGATGGGCAACAAGAGACCGCTCATCCTAGGAGTGGCAGTGTCAGGTTTATCTCGTGCGGTTGCGAAGCCTCAGGTTCTGGGGGCGGTAAATTCCGTGCCCCCATATTCAATTGGGCGGACGTTCGATCAGCGGAGTATCCCGTAACACGGCAGGACTGATACGGAGCCGGTGCGGCGGCCGGTGCGGCGACGCTTGATCTGGACGGCGGTCTCGGGCGCGTTCGCGTCCGAACCGGTCTCCGGTTGGTCGCCTGGGACGGCACCGCCGGACATCCCCGACACCCTTGCCCATGCGCGGGAGTTCGGGTTCATGGTCCGGCGAGTACCGGCTCGTCCGTCGGCTGCCGGCTTCCCTGCGGCCGGACATTGTCGCCGCCGGCCGACCGTAACCTCTCCGGGTACGAACTGCGGGGCCCGACTCGGGCCATCGGCGCCCACCTGGCCCGGCACAGAACGCAGAACAGGCCGGGAGCGATCCCGGCCTGTTCTCCTTAACCGTCACGGTGCGGCTCACCCGACTGAAAGTTGCCGGGGCCGCAGCGGACGCGACCATGCTGGACGCCGCCCGCCGCGGGGGCCCAGCGAGGCCGACATCGCCTTCTAGAGGTCGAAGTACAGCTCGAACTCGTGCGGGTGCGGGCGCAGCTGGATCGGGGCGATCTCGTTGGTCCGCTTGAAGTCGATCCACGTCTCGATCAGGTCGGACGTGAAGACGCCGCCGGCCTGCAGATACTCGTTGTCCGCCTCCAGCGCCTCCAGGACGGCCGGGAGGGAGGTCGGGACCTGCTGGACGTTCGCGTGCTCCTCGGGAGCCAGCTCGTACAGGTCCTTGTCGATCGGCTCGGCGGGCTCGATCTTGTTCTTGATGCCGTCCAGGCCCGCCATCAGCAGAGCGGAGAAGGCGAGGTACGGGTTCGACGACGGGTCCGGGGCGCGGAACTCGACGCGCTTGGCCTTCGGGTTCGAGCCCGTGATCGGGATACGCATGGCGGCCGAGCGGTTGCGCTGCGAGTACACCATGTTGACCGGGGCCTCGAAGCCGGGGACCAGGCGGTGGTACGAGTTCACCGTCGGGTTGGTGAAGGCCAGCAGCGACGGGGCGTGCTTGAGGATGCCGCCGATGTAGTAGCGGGCCATGTCCGAGAGGCCCGCGTAGCCCTGCTCGTCGTAGAACAGCGGGTCGCCGCCGGCCCACAGGGACTGGTGGACGTGCATGCCCGAGCCGTTGTCGCCGAAGATCGGCTTCGGCATGAAGGTCGCGGTCTTGCCGTTGCGCCAGGCGACGTTCTTCACAATGTACTTGAAGAGCATCAGGTCGTCGGCCGCGGCGAGCAGCGTGTTGAACTTGTAGTTGATCTCGGCCTGGCCCGCGGTGCCGACCTCGTGGTGCTGGCGCTCGACCTGGAGGCCGTTCTTGTCCAGCTCCAGGGAGATCTCGGCACGCAGGTCGGCGAAGTGGTCGACCGGCGGGACCGGGAAGTAGCCGCCCTTGTAACGGACCTTGTAGCCGCGGTTGTTGTCTTCCGAACCGGTGTTCCAGGCGCCGGCCTCGGAGTCGATGTGGTAGAAGGACTCGTTCGCCGAGGTCTGGAAGCGGACGTTGTCGAACACGTAGAACTCGGCCTCGGGGCCGAAGTACGCGGTGTCGGCGATGCCGGTGGAGGCGAGGTACGCCTCGGCCTTCTTGGCCACGTTCCGCGGGTCACGGCTGTACTGCTCGCCGGTGATCGGGTCGTGGATGAAGAAGTTGATGTTGACGGTCTTGTCGCGGCGGAACGGGTCGACGCGAGCGGTCGACAGGTCCGCGCGCAGCGCCATGTCGGACTCGTGGATGGCCTGGAAGCCGCGGATCGACGAGCCGTCGAAGGCGAGCTCCTCGGTCGGGTCGAAGGCTGCCGCCGGGATGGTGAAGTGCTGCATCACACCGGGCAGGTCGCAGAACCGGACATCGATGAACTTGACGTCTTCGTCGGCGATGTACTTCTTCGCGTCGTCGGCGTTCTGGAACATCCAACTCCTCCTACTCCCGGCCCGGGAGGGACGGGGTTGTAGCTCGTGGTGCGGCCAGTGCGGTGGCACACGCTGGACCCGACCATAGGCAGACCGGATTTCTCAAGCATGACCCATTTGTTTCGCAGAAGTTAACCGAGCCGGGTGCGAGCGGCATCTCGTGGCCGGTCCGGGGCCCTTGTCCCTGCCGGGCGGGAGCCCGCAGCCGCCCCCCGCCCGGCAGGGCGCGCGGGCGGGCGCAGTACCGTGGTCGGGTGGACAATAGGCAAGCAATCGGATCGTGGCTCTCCGGGCCGCGCGCGGCCGCCGAGGAGATGGGGGCCGACTTCGGCCACCGGGGCAAGCGGCTCGGTCTGCCCGAGCACGGGCCGGGATCCGTGGCGCCGCTCGGCCGGCGCTTCGGTGCGCTCTTCATCGACTGGGCCCTGTGCCTGGTGATCGCATACGGGCTGTTCGCTCGCGGTGACCAGCAGACGGCCGGGAACTGGGCGCTCGGCGTCTTTCTCGTACTGAGTGTGCTCACCGTCGGGACCATCGGCTGCACGCCCGGCAAGCGCCTCCTGGGCATCAGGATCGTCTCCGAGAACGGTGGCCGGCTCACTTTCGGGCGGGTGATCGTCCGGAGCGTGCTGCTGTGCCTGGCGATTCCGGCCCTGGTCTGGGACCGCGACGGCCGCGGCCTGCACGACCGGCTGGCCCGCGCCGTTCAGGTCCGTATCTGAGCCGAAGACGGATACCGAAGACGGATACCGAAGACGGATACCGAAGACGGAACGAGAAGAGGGCGGGTTGCGAACCGAACCGGTTCGCAACCCGCCCTCTTCGTACGTGCAGTGGATATGTACGGCGGAGGCGTCAGCGCATCTTTCCGCCGCGCGGCATCCGCATGCCCTTCGGCATCGGGCCCTTGGGCAGCGGCATGTTGCTCATCAGGTCACCCATCGCGCGCAGCCGGTCATTGGCGGCCGTCACCTGCGGGCCGGTCAGGACGCGCGGCAGCTTCAGCATCTTGGTGCGCACCTTCTTGAGCGGCACCTGGCCCTCGTCGTTGCCGACGACGATGTCGTGCACCGGTACGTCGACCAGGATGCGCGCCATCTTCTTCTTCTCGGCCGCGAGCAGCAGCTTCACCCGGTTCGCGTTGCCCTCGCCGACCAGCACGATGCCCGCCTTGCCCACGGCACGGTGGACGACGTCCTGGCTGCGGTTCATCGCGACCGCAGGGGTCGTGGTCCAGCCACGGCCCACCCGGTCCAGCACTGCCGCCGCAGCGCCCGGCTGTCCCTCCATCTGCCCGAAGGCAGCGCGCTCGGCACGCCGTCCGAAGACGATCGCCATCGCGAGGAGGGCCAGTACGAAGCCCAGGATGCCCACATAGATCGGGTGGTCGATCAGGAAACCGACCGCGAGGAGGACACCGAAGGTGACGATTCCCACACCCGCGACGACAAGACCGATCTTGGAGTCGGTCCGCCTGGTCATCTTGTAGGTCAGGGCGATCTGCTTGAGCCGCCCCGCGTTCTCGGCGCTGTCCGCGCCTTCAGTGTTTGCCTTCCTCGCCATGTACAGAAGTTTACGTGGCTCAGGAACGGTGGTCGGCCGCGGCCTCCAGTACGTACTCGGTCTCGACCCGGTCCTTGGCCCGGCGCCGGTCCTCCAGGACGGCAGTCCAGGCGTTACGGCGGGCGGTGCGCTGGCCGCTGCTCAGCAGCAGCGACTCGACGGCACGGAGAGCATCGGTGACGGAAGGGATGGCGGTGGCGCGAACCGGCACGGCCTGCATCGTGGAAATCTCCTCGGAGCGGATGTGCGGACTGAGTTGCGTGGACTCAGCTGCCCGGGCCGAGCTGCCCGGGACTGCGTTGCGCGAAGTGGGTGGCGTGCGCTGGGTGCGGGAAGCAGGGGTGGCAGCGACCCGCGGAGTCACTGCGCCGTGTGCACCCAGCATCATTGCTCGGTGTTACCAGCGCATGACCGGTCGGTCAAACACCAATGAAACCTTGATATGGGCGCAGCGCACGCCGACGCGGCCCATACGCGCCCCCGACCTGCGGGGAGCGTAGGGGCCGCGTCGAATCAGCTATTACCGCTCAGTAGCTTCTTGTGCTCGGATTCACACGGCGGGCGCCGCGGCGACGGCGCCGCGCCGCTCGATCGCCTGCTGGAAAAGACGGCCCGCGCGGTACGAGGAACGGACCAGCGGCCCGGACATCACGCCGGAGTAGCCGATCTCGTCGGCCTCCTCCTTCAGCTCCACGAACTCCTGCGGCTTCACCCAGCGCTCGACCGGGTGGTGGCGCACGGACGGCCGCAGGTACTGCGTGATCGTGATGAGTTCGCAACCCGCGTCGTACAGATCCTGGAGTGCCTCGCTGACTTCCTCGCGGGTCTCGCCCATGCCGAGGATCAGGTTGGACTTGGTCACCAGGCCGGCCTCGCGGGCCCGCGTGATGACCTCAAGGGAGCGCTCGTAACGGAAACCGGGGCGGATCCGCTTGAAGATCCGCGGCACCGTCTCGACGTTGTGCGCGAGCACCTCGGGGCGCGAGGAGAAGACCTCGGCGAGCTGCTCGGGCACTGCGTTGAAGTCGGGGATCAGCAGCTCGACCTTGGTGCGGCCGGCCTCCCGCTCCGCGGTCAGCGCGTGGATCTGGCGCACGGTCTCCGCGTACAGCCAGGCACCGCCGTCCTCCAGGTCGTCGCGAGCGACGCCGGTGATGGTGGCGTAGTTCAGGTCCATCGTGACGACGGACTCGCCGACCCTGCGGGGCTCGTCCCGGTCCAGCGCCTGCGGCTTGCCCGTGTCGATCTGGCAGAAGTCACAGCGCCGGGTGCACTGGTCGCCGCCGATGAGGAACGTGGCCTCGCGGTCCTCCCAGCACTCGAAGATGTTGGGGCAGCCGGCCTCCTGGCACACCGTGTGCAGACCCTCGCTCTTCACGAGCTTCTGCAGCTGGTTGTACTCGGGGCCCATCTTCGCCCGGGTTTTGATCCACTCGGGCTTGCGCTCGATGGGGGTCTGGCTGTTCCGGACCTCAAGGCGCAGCATCTTGCGCCCGTCGGGTGCGACAGCGGACACTCCGGCACTCCCCTTTGCTTTCACTGCATTGGATTCTTCGGCGAACACCAGGGTACGCCCGTGGTTCAAACGGCTTTACGTCTGGCCAACCTGTGGCCGGCAGGGCCTATTCCCCGCCGGGTGTTCAGGCTGTCATGCCGTGGCCACGGCATCCGCCGGACGCTCGATGGTGCGCGGGGCGAGCTCCGCGTTCTCCAGGACGCCCTTGAGGTGCTTCTCGACGACCGGGAGCACGTCCGCGATGGTGATGTCGCGGCCCAGTTCGTACGCGATTGACGTGACGCCCGCGTCCCGGATGCCGCACGGCACAATGCGGTCGAACCAGGTGTTGTCCGGGTTCACATTGAGCGCGAAGCCGTGCATGGTCACGCCCTTGGCCACCCGGATGCCGATCGCGGCCAGCTTGCGGTCCTCGCGGCGCTGCCCGGCGTTGGACGGGGCGTACTCGGGGCCGTTCAGCCGCGGGTCGAACTCCTCGTCCTGCAGCCGCGGGTCGAAGTCGAGGGAGAGGCCGCCGATCGACGGACGGTCCTCGACCGGGTCGCCGAGGACCCAGACCCCGCTGCGGCCCTCGACCCGGGAGGTCTCCAGACCGAATTCGGCGGCGGTACGGATCAGCGCGTCCTCCAGCCGGCGGACGTGCGCGACGACATCCACCGGGCGGGGCAGCTTCTGGATCGGGTAGCCGACCAGCTGTCCGGGACCGTGCCAGGTGATCTTGCCGCCGCGGTCCACATCGATGACCGGGGTGCCGTCCAGCGGGCGCTCACTGACGGTCGTGCGCCGCCCCGCCGTGTAGACGGGCGGGTGTTCCAGCAGCAGACAGGTGTCCGGGACGGTGTCCTCGAATCTGGCCGCGTGCACCTCGCGCTGCTTCTGCCAGGCCTCCTGGTAATCGACGGCTTCCTCGCCGAATCCCAGCCGGACGAACCGAAGCTCAGTCACGACAGATGCCTCCCTACTCGCGGTGCCGGGGGCCGGGGGGTGCCCGGAGCCACGCCACCATGCACTGAATCAGCCCCGAGCCACTGTACGACCGGACTCCGGGCGGTGGCCCAGCAGGTCGTGCCCGTCAGCGCCACCCCCAATCCTCACACGATCGGATGAAAGTGAAGCGAAGGTGGCTGCGACCGCCCCAGAGGCCGCTAAATTCGCGCCGTTCCATTAGGGCTGCCCGCCCGGCCCCGAAGGCAGGAGACCGTACAGCTGATGTCGGAACGACCTCCGCAGCGCACCCCGAACCGCCGACTCGCCTCGCTCATCACCGAGGCCGGCTTCTCCAACGCCGGCCTCGCCCGCAGGGTGGACCAACTCGGTCTGGAACACGGCCTCGACCTGCGGTACGACAAGACCTCCGTGACCCGCTGGCTGCGCGGCCAGCAGCCGCGCGGAACCACCCCCGCGCTGATCGCCGAGGTCTTCACCCGGCGGCTCGGGCGCCGCCTCTCCGCGCAGGACCTGGGCCTCGACGCATGTGCCCCCGTCTACGCGGGCCTGGAGTTCGCGGCCACGCCCGCCGAGGCGGTCGACATCGTCAGCGGACTGTGGCGGAAGGACTCGGGCAGCCATGCGGAGCTGCGCAAGATCGCCTTCACCCCGGCCGGGCTCGTCGTCCCCAGCAGGGACTGGCTGATCGGCCGGGCCGATGAGTGGGTGGGGCGGGGGAGTGAGTCCTCGCCCCCGGTGCCGGGCGGAGCCGGTGGTGCCCGTGTGGCTGGTGGGCTCGGCAGGTCCGTCGGGCCCACTGGGGCCGCAGGGGCTGCGGGAGCTGTAGGGGCCACTGAGGCCGGTGGTCCGGCGCGGCCCGGTGGTCTCGGCGGGGCGCGTGGGATCGGAGCGCAGGGGTTACACGGGTCGCACTGGCCCGGCGCCGGTGGGCACGGCGGGACGGGGGCGGCCGGTGCGAGTGGCCGCAGCGGGGCCCGTGGACCCGTACCGTCCCGGCCTCCCGGACCGTCCGCGCCACCAGGATCCCCCGCACCCTCGACGGCTTCCGCCTCTCTGGGAACAGGGCTGCCGGGCGCCCCCGGCGTCCCCCGGCAGCGGCAGAGCGACCGCGGCCCCGGCCAGCGGGTCAGCAGCGGTGATGTCGCCGCCCTGCGGTCGGTCGGCGAACTCTTCCGCACCCTCGACAACGCCTACGGCGGCGGCCATGCCCGGCAGGCCCTCGTCCGGTATCTGGAGCACGAGACGGAACCGATGCTGCGCGGGACGTACGGGGAGGCCACCGGGCGGCGGCTCTTCTCCGCCGCCGCCGATCTGACCCGGCTGGTGGGCTGGACCTCGTACGACATCGCGGCCCACGGCCTGGCCCAGCGGTACTTCGTCCAGGCGCTGCGGCTCGCCCAGGCCGCGGGGGACCGCGCGTACGGCAGCTACGTCCTGATCACCATGAGCCGGCAGGCGGTCTACCTCGGGCACGGCAGGGAAGCCGTACAGCTGGCCCGCGTCGCCCAGCAGGGCATCGGTTCGTCGGCGCCGCCCGTCGTCCAGGCCCTGCTGCACGCCGTCGAGGCACGCGGCCACGGGGTGCTCGGCGAGGCCAGGCCCTGCACCGCCTCGCTGGCGCGGGCGGAACGCTCGCTGGAGATCGCCCGCCCCGGGGACGAGGTGCCGTACTGGGCGCGGTACTTCGACGAGGCCCAGCTCGCCGACGACTTCGGCCACTGCCACCGGGATCTGCAGCAGTACCGGATCTCGGCGCAGCACGCGGAGCGCTCCCTCCAGCTGCGCGCCCCGGCGTACGCCCGCAGTCGGCTGTTCTGCCGGGTGGTGCTGGCCTCCGCGCGGCTCGGGCTCGGTGAGCTCGACCAGGCGTGCGTGCTCGGCGCCGAGGCCGCCCAGCAGGCGGCGGAGATGCGGTCGGTACGGGCGACGGAGTACGTACGGGACTTCGAGCGCCGCCTGGAGCCGTACCGGGACGCGGCCGCGGTGCGGGGATACCGCGAGCGGGTCGCCGCACTGGGGTGAGCCCGGGCCGGCTACCGCCCGGGCCGGCTACCGCCCGGGCCGGCTACCGCCCGGGCCGGTGCCAGGCCACCGCCCGGAGACCGCCCGGCCCTGGTGCCCGCGGCCTGGCCACCGCGCGTGGCCCGGCGCCCGCGAGACGGCGCCCGTGGCCCGGCGCCCGCGAGACGGCGCCCGCGGCCTGGTGCCCCGGCCACCGCCCGGTGCCCTGGGCCTACGCCGCTTCGGGCAGCGCCGCCCCGTTCCCGTACCCCGGCCGTACGCCCAGGTCGGTGAGGATCGCCTCGGCTGCGCGGCGGCCCGAGAACAGGGCGCCCTGGACCGTGCTCGTGTCGCGGTGGTCGCCGCACACGTACAGCCCGGCGAGCAGCCGGACCGGGCGGCGCAGATCGTGCGGGGCCGGCATCGCGGGGACCGCCTCGGGGTCGTGGTGGGCGGCCAGCAGCTCCCAGTCGTCGGTGGGGGTGCCGTACAGGGCGGCGAGATGGGCGCGGACCGTGCGGTCCAGGTCGGGCGGCGGGGTGCCGAGCACCGTCGAGCTGATCAGGGTCCGGCCGTGCGGGGCGCGCGAGGGGTCGACCGCGCTCATCACCGCGGTGTGTGCGACCGGGCCCGAGCGGTCGGCGTCCAGCAGCAGCGAGGCGCCGGTCGGCGGGGGAGCGGGGGCGGTGTGGTGAAGGACCGTCACGGGGTGGAAGGGCGGTACCCGCAGACCGGGCAGCAGTTCGGCGGCGGCGCCCGCGCCGGTCGCCAGCAGCAGGGAGCGGCAGCCCAGTTCGCCGTGCTCCTTGGTGCGGACCGAGGTGATGTCGGCAGCCGTGACATGCACACCCGTCCGTACGGTGCCGGGCGGCAGCGCGGCCGCGAGCAGTTCGGGCAGCCTTTCCGAACCGCCCTCGGGTACGCACAGCCTGCCGCGCGCATAGCCGCGCAGGGTGAGATCGGCGCACCGGCTGGACGTGGTGAGCTCCGGGTCGCTGAGGAGCGCGGAGAGCAGCGGGCGAAGGAAGCCGTTGACCGTACGGGAGGTCAGGCCGCGGTGGGACAGGGCGGCGAGCGCGGTCTGTTCGGGCCGGGCCAGGATGCGGGCTGCCGGGGTGGCGGCGAGCCGGGACAGGGCGGCGCCCAGCCGGGCCTGGTCGATCGGCCCACCCATCGACGGACGGGGGGCGCTTGCCAGGGCGCGCGCCACCTTGAATGCGCCCCGCGCGCCCCGTACATCACCGGTCCGGTACTGACGGCCCTCGCTGTGGACGAGCACCCCCGGTGCGAAGTTGCGCAGCACGAGCCCTTCGAGGGCGGGCATCCGGCGGAGTTCCGGGTACGAGGTGCTGAGCAGCGGGCCGATGTGGTCGAGCCGGAAGCCGTCCACGTCGGCGGTGGCCATCCGGCCGCCGACCCGGGGGCCGGCCTCCAGGACGCTGACACTTACCCCTGCGCTGGTCAGTTGGTGGGCGGCTGACAGACCGGCGATCCCGGCCCCGATGATGACGACGTCCGCGTGGTGTGCCGAGCTGAGCACGTGCCCCTCCCCGAGTCGGCGCAACTACTGGGAGGCTCTTGCCCCCAACAGGCCCCCGGAATGCCCGAGTTCGCAAGGAGGCTAGGAGGGGGGCCGGTGCGGGCGCAGTCGCGCGCACCGGGGGCACCGTTGCACGGGGTCGCACGTCCGTCCGAATGCGCGGAGGATATGCGGGCCAGGGCTGCGCATGGCGCGGTCCGGCGTGTGCCGGTGCGTGTTCGGTGCGCTCAGCGCAGCGCTGCGCGGATCGCGCCGTCGATTCCCGGGAAGGCGAACACGAAGCCCGAGTTCAGCAGTTGACCCGGCAGTACACGCTGGCTGCCCAGCACATCCTCCGCGAAGTCCCCCAGGACGATCCGCAGGGCCGGTGCCGGAGCGGTCAGGAGCGTGGGGCGGCGCAGCACCCGTCCCATCGCGGCCGTCACCTCGCCGTTGGTGACGGGGTCGGGGCCGGTCAGATTCACCGGACCCGACAGCGACTCCGTGTCCAGGATGTGCCGCAGGGCCGCTACCTCGTCGTGCAGCGCGATGAAGCTCCAGTACTGGCGCCCGTTGCCCAGCCGCCCGCCGAGCCCCGCCCGGAACAGCGGGAAGAGCTGCCCCCAGGCCCCGCCCTCACGGCCGACGACCAGACCGGTGCGCGCGTGCACCGTCCGTACGCCCGCCTCCTGAGCGGCGGCCGTGGCCGCCTCCCACTCCACGCACACGGACGGCAGGAAGCCCTCGCCGGCCGGGGCGCTCTCGTCGACCGCACGGTCCCCCGTGTCGCCGTAGTAGCCGATGGCCGAGCCGGACAGCAGCACCTTCGGCGGTACGTCCAGCGACGCGACGGCCTCGGCGACGGCCGCCGTCCCGAGCACCCGGCTGTCCCGGATCTCCTTCTTGTACGCGGGTGTCCAGCGGTGGTCGCCGACCCCGGCCCCGGCGAGATGGACGACGGCATCGCAGCCCACCAGGCCCGCCACGTCGACGTATCCGCGCTTGGGATCCCACTCCACCTCGTCGCCCGCCCGCGCCGGGTGCCGCACCAGGCGAACGACCTCGTGCCCGTCGGTCCGCAGCGAGCGCACCAGCGCCGCTCCGATGAGTCCGGATGCTCCGGTGACAGCGATACGGGAATGCAGCATGGGGTCCATCCTGCCGCAGCGGCCCCCGGTGCGCCGCCCCCGCCGGGCCGACGGCCCTTCGTGCGTCGCCGGCCTGCGCCGGGCCGCGAAACAGGGCTGACCGGGCGACGGGTGGCGTGGCACAGTGGCGCGCATGCCCGAGATCCACACGTACCCGGTCCGCCCCGTCCGCCCCGCGGTTCTCTCCGACGAAGCCGCTCTCGGCGAACTCGACCGCGCCACCTGGTCGACGCTGCACGCCGTGACACCGAGGCCGCAGCCCCCGTACGCGCCGTTCTTCGACGACCGCCACAAGCCCGAGGGCTTCCTCGTGGCCGAGGCGGAGAACGCGGCGGGAGAGGTGTGCCTCGCCGGGTACACCAGGCTGGTCCCGCCGACCCCGCTGGCCTGCAACACACATGTCCGGCAGATACAGGGCCTCGCCGTGGCCGACTGGGCGCGCGGCCGCGGTATTGCCAGGGCCCTGCTGCGGGCCGCGTTCACGGCGGCGCGGAGTGACGGGGCGAACCGGATGACGCTGCGGGTGCTCGGGCACAACGCACCCGCGCGGGCCCTTTACGAGTCGGAGGGATTCGCCGTCGAGGGTGTGCTGCCCGGTGAGTTCTTCCTGCACGGGCGTTACGTCGACGACGTCATGATGGGCCGCTCGCTCGCCCCGTGACCCCTCGTGTCCTGTGCGCCGTGGTGCCGTCGGGCCCGCAGCTCGGCGACAGGGCCCCGGGCGCGTTCAGCCGGCTCCGAACCCGCGCGTTCAGCCTGCTCCGAACCGTTCCCAGAGCGCGGGAAAGCGTTCCGCCAGGGCCGTGTCGTCCTCGAAGCTGAAGGGGGTGCCCTCCGGCTCGGATGCCTGGGGCGGCAGGCCGAGGTCCGGGGCGACCACGCCGGTGAGTTGTTCGTACGCCTCGTCGGCGGCGTAGCCGAGATCCTCGGCGTCCCCGTCGATCTCCTCGTCGAAGTCGTCGAGGAGATCGGCGAGGTTGTCCGGATCGTGCAGAGCGCCCTCGAAGATCTCCCGGCCCTGCCCGATCAGCCAGCAGCGGAAGAAGTCGAAGGCGTCGTCGCTCGCGCCGCCGAGCAGCACGGCGGCGGCGCCCCACAGTTCCCAGCGGTAGGCGCGGTTGTAACGGGCCTCGAAGTGCCTGGCGAAATCCAGCACGGCTTCGGGATCGAGCCGCACCAGCCGTTCGACGAGCAGGTCGGCCTGGTCCTCGGGGTCGCCCTCGGCGGCCTCGCGGGTGCTGTCGATGATCTCCCAGAACTCCGTCTCGTCCATCACGGGACAAGCATCGGCCTTGACGGCGGGCGACGCACGCGGACGCGGCGAAAAGAAGCCTTCAGCGATAGAGGTCGTGCAGGCGTTCGGCGGCTGCGGTGAAGCGGGCCCGCAGAGCGGCCGGTTCGAGGACCTCCAACTCCGGCCCCAGGGTCAGTAGTTGGTTGTACGCTACATCGAGGGACTCGACCGGCAGGGTGACGGTGAGCCGCCCCTGCGCGTCGGGCGGGCCGGCCGCGTCCAGCGCGTCGTGGACCGCCGAACGGTCCATGGCGTACGGCAGTCGGCGTACACCCTCCTGCGACACCCGTACCGTCACCTCGGTACGCAGGAGCGAGCGGGCGAACTGGGCGGCCCGCTCGTCCCAGAAGCCCGGCAGATCGAACTGTTCGTCGCGTTCGAACCGCTCGTCCGACACCGCGACGGCCGAGAACCGGTCGATCCGGTACACCCGGAAGTCGTCCGCCACGCGGGCACAGAGATACCAGACCCCGGCCTTCAGGACGAGTCCGTACGGGGCCAGCTCCCGCTCCACCTCGTCGTCCCGGCCGCTGCGGCGGTAGCGGGCATGGACGATCCGGTCGTCCCAGACCGCCTCCGCGACAGCGGGCAGCAGTTCGGGGGTGACCGGTTCCTGGTACCAGCCGGGAGCGTCCAGGTGGAAGCGCTGGGCGGCGCTGTCGGAGGCGTCCCGCAGGGAAGGGAGCAGAGCCGCCGACACCTTGAGCCGGGCGGCGGACGCGGCGTCCTCCAGGCCCATCTCGCGCAGCGCGGACGGCAGCCCGGAGAGGAAGAGCGCCTCGGCCTCGTTACGGGCGAGTCCGGTGAGGCGCGTGCGGTACCCGCCGACCAGCCGGTAGCCCCCGGCCCGGCCCCGGTCCGCGTACACCGGGACGCCCGCTTCGGAGAGTGCCTGCGCGTCGCGGGTGACGGTCCGTTCGGACACTTCGAGCTCCTGGGCGAGCTCGGTGGCGGTCATGGCGGGGCGGGACTGCAGGAGCAGCACCATTTTGATGAGACGGGCAGCACGCATGCGGCCATTGTGGCCGCGGTGTGCGGGTTGCGGCCCGCGTGCCCCGGCCGCGTGGGGGCCTCGATCGCCGGCCGGGCTCAAAAGATGTCCTCGATCGCCGGACGGGCTTGATCTTCAAGCCCGTCCGGCGATCGAGGACAACAGCGGCAGCCGGGCGTACCCGGCCGCCCTCGCGTCAGAGCCCGTACCGCTCCCGGGCCTCCTTGACCGCGGACGCGGTCACCTCGCCGCGGCGGGCCAGCTGGGCCAGGGCCGCGACCGTGATCGACTGGGCGTCGACGCCGAAGTGGCGGCGGGCCGCGTCGCGGGTGTCGGAGAGCCCGAAGCCGTCCGTGCCGAGCGAGGACCAGTCCTGCTCCACCCACTGGCTGATCTGGTCCGGGACCTGCCGCATCCAGTCGCTGACCGCGAGGACCGGACCCGGTGCGCCCTCCAGCGCCTGGGTCACGTACGGCACCCGCTGCTCACCGCGGAGCAGCGCCTCGTCGCACTCCAGCGCCTCGCGGCGCAGCTCGCCCCACGAGGTGGCGGACCAGACGTCGGCCGTGACACCCCAGTCCGCGGCCAGCAGCTCCTGCGCCCCCAGGGCCCAGTGGATCGCCGTACCGGAGGCCATCAGCTGGACGCGCGGTGCGTCCGCCGTCGTGGGCGTGCCCTCCTTGAAGCGGTAGAGGCCCTTGACGATGCCCTCCTCGACGCCTTCCGGCATCGCGGGCTGCGGCTTCGGCTCGTTGTAGACCGTCAGGTAGTAGAAGACGTTCTCGGCCTCGGGGCCGTACATCCGGCGCAGACCGTCCTTGACGATCACCGCGATCTCGTACGCGAACGCCGGGTCGTAGTTGAGCGACGCGGGGTTCGTGGACGCGATCAGGTGCGAATGGCCGTCCGCGTGCTGGAGGCCCTCGCCGGTCAGCGTCGTCCGGCCGGCCGTGGCGCCGACGATGAAGCCCTTGCCGAGCTGGTCGGCGAGCTGCCACATCTGGTCGCCGGTCCGCTGCCAGCCGAACATCGAGTAGAAGATGTAGAAGGGGATCATCGTCTCGCCGTGCGTCGCGTACGACGTGGCGGCGGCGATGAAGTCGGCCATGGCCCCGGCTTCGGTGATCCCCTCGTTGAGGATCTGCCCGTCCTTGGCCTCCTTGTAGTACATCAACTGGTCGCGGTCGACCGGCTCGTACGTCTGGCCCAGCGGCGAGTAGATGCCTGCCGACGGGAACAGCGACTCCATGCCGAAGGTACGGGCCTCGTCCGGGACGATCGGCACCCAGCGCTTGCCGGTCTCCTTGTCCCGCATCAGGTCCTTGGCCAGGCGCACGAACGCCATGGTGGTGGCCATCTCCTGTTTGCCGGACCCCTTGTACAGGGCCTGGAACGCGCGCTCCTCGGGCTCGGGCAGCGCCACCGCGTGCACCCGGCGGGCCGGCGCGGGGCCGCCGAGAGCGGCACGGCGCTCCTGGAGGTAGCGGACCTCGGGGGAGTCGGCGCCCGGGTGGCCGTAAGGCACCACGCCGTCGGCGAAGGCGCTGTCCGGGATCGGGAGGCCGAGCAGCTCGCGCATGCCCTTGAACTCGTCGATCGACAGCTTCTTCATCTGGTGATTGGCGTTCTTGGACTCGAAGCCCTTGCCGAGCGTGTAGCCCTTCACCGTCTGCGCGAGGATCACGGTGGGCGCGCCCTTGTGCTCGACGGCAGCCCTGTACGCCGCATAGACCTTGCGGGCCTCGTGGCCGCCGCGCGAGGTGTAGAAACACTCGGCGATCTTCGCGTCGGTGAGCAGCTTCGCCAGCTCGGCGAGCGCGGGCTCGGCGCCGAAGAAGTGCTCACGGATGTACGCGACGTCGCGGGTGGCGTACGTCTGGAACTGCGCGTCCGGGACCTCTCGGAGCCGGCGCACCAGCGCACCGGTGGTGTCCAGCTGGAACAGCTCGTCCCAGGCGTTGCCCCAGAGCGTCTTGATGACGTTCCAGCCGGCGCCGCGGAACGCGCCCTCCAGCTCCTGGACCACGCGGAAGTTGGCGCGGACCGGGCCGTCGAGGCGCTGCAGGTTGCAGTTGATGACGAAGGTCAGGTTGTCGAGCTGCTCACGGGCCGCGAGGGCGAGGGCGGCGGTCGACTCGGGCTCGTCCATCTCGCCGTCGCCGAGGAAGGCCCAGACGTGCGAGTTCGACGTGTCCTTGATGTTGCGGTTGGCCAGATAGCGGTTGAAGCGCGCCTGGTAGATCGCCGAGAGCGGGCCGAGGCCCATCGACACGGTGGGGAACTCCCACAGCCAGGGCAGCCGCCGTGGGTGCGGGTAGGACGGCAGACCGTCGCCGCCCGCCTCCTGGCGGAAGTTGTCGAGCTGCTGCTCGCTGAGCCGGCCGTCGAGGAAGGCGCGGGCGTAGATGCCGGGGGAGGCGTGGCCCTGGATGTAGAGCTGGTCGCCGGAGCCGTCCCCTTCCTTGCCGCGGAAGAAGTGGTTGAAGCCGGTCTCGTACAGCCAGGCTGCCGAGGCGAAGGTGGCGATGTGGCCGCCGACGCCGAGCCGGGCGCCACGGGTGACCATCGCTGCCGCGTTCCAGCGGTTCCAGGCGGTGATCCTGGACTCCATCTCCAGGTCGCCGTCGAACGCGGGCTCGGCGGCGGTCGGGATGGAGTTGACGTAATCGCTCTCCAGCAGCTTGGGCAGCGCGAGACCGGCGCCCTCGGCGTGCTGGAGCGAGCGACGCATCAGGTACGCGGCACGGTGCGGGCCCGCGGCCTTGGTGACGGCATCCAGGGAGGCCGCCCATTCGGCGGTCTCCTCGGGGTCACGGTCCGGGAGCTGGTCGAGCTCGCTCGGAAGCTTTCCTACGGGGTCGGTCATGATCGCCGCCTTCCGGAGTGGAGGGGGGTGGAGAAAGGCCCTGACTGGCAGGACAGGGCGATGGGGCCGGTGGGCCCGCGGAGTGAACTGTAAGTCGCCGATCGATGATCGATCAAAGGATGAAAGGCAAAACTTCTCGATATGAAGAAAGTGGCATTCGGTGCCGCGAAACGGGGCACGGAGTGACGGGATTTAGTGCACAAAAAGGGCGCTCGCCTGCACAGGCGAGCGCCCCCCACGACAGATGCGTACCAACCTCAGGCGCGCGGTGCGCAGCCGAGCACATGCGCCTTGACCAGCACACCGATGTCCGGGTCCTTCCGCAGGAACGCCTCGATGAGCGCCTCGTGCTCCTCCGCGTACGACTTCTGGACCGTGCCCAGCCACCGGATCGACAGCGCGGTGAACACCTCGATGCCCAGCCCCTCCCAGGTGTGCAGCAGCACGGCGTTCCCGGCGGCCCGCACCATCTCGCGGTGGAACCCCACGGTGTGCCGCACCTGCGCCTCGCCGTCGGCCAGCCGGTCCGCCTCGTAGAGCGCCGTCACATGCGGCGCGAGGCGCGAGCAGTCCTCGCCGAGGGCCGGAGCCGCCAGCTCCGCCGCGATCTGCTCAAGACCGGCCCGAACCGGATAGCTCTCCTCCAGATCGGCCGCGGTGAGATTGCGGACCCGTACGCCCTTGTTGGGTGCCGACTCGATCAGCCGGAGCGTCTCCAGCTCCCGCAGCGCCTCGCGTACGGGCGTCTGGCTGACCTCCAGCTCGGTGGCGATCCGGCGCTCCACGATCCGCTCACCCGGTTTCCAGCGCCCGCTGACGATCCCGTCCACGATGTGCTCGCGGATCTGTTCGCGCAGCGAGTGGACGACGGGCGGGGTCATGAGGGGCTCCTTCGGGGCAAACCGGTGCTGTCTGAGCCATCACGGCTGCCGGGGCGACCGGTGGTGTCTAGACAATACGGCGGCGCCCCCGACCGGAAGTGTTCCGGACAGGGGCGCCGCTGGTGAGGCTGGTTACAACCGTGGTGCTCAGAGGCCGAGCTCGACCTCGAACTCACCGGCCTCCAGGATCGCCTTGACCGCGGTCAGGTAACGGGCGGCGTCCGCGCCGTCCACCAGACGGTGGTCGTAGGAGAGCGAGAGGTACGTCATGTCGCGCACCGCGATCGTCTCGCCGAGGTCCGGGTGGTCGATGACCACCGGGCGGCGGACCGTGGCACCGATGCCCAGGATGGCTGCCTGGTTCGGGGGCACGATGACGGTGTCGAACAGCGCACCGCGCGAGCCGGTGTTGCTGATGGTGAAGGTGGCACCGGACATGTCGTCCGGCGTCAGGCCGCCACCGCGGGCCTTGCCGGCCAGCTCGGCGGTCTTCTTCGAGATACCGGCGATGTTCAGGTCGCCCGCACCCTTGATGACCGGGGTCATCAGACCCTTCTCGGCGTCCACGGCGATGCCGATGTTCTCCGAGTCGAAGTACGTGATGGTGCCCTCGTCCTCGTTGATCCGGGCGTTGACGACCGGGTGGGCCTTCAGCGCCTGGGCCGCCGCCTTCACGAAGAACGGCATCGGGGACAGCTTGACGCCCTCACGGGCGGCGAACGAGGCCTTCGCCTGGTTGCGCAGCTTCATCAGCTTCGTGATGTCGACCTCGACGACCGAGGTCAGCTGGGCCTGCGAGTGCAGCGCCTTCATCATGTTGTCGCCGATGACCTTGCGCATGCGGGTCATCTTGACCGTCTGACCGCGCAGCGGGGAGGCCTCCAGCTTCGGCGCCTTGGAGGCGGCGGCCGGAGCAGCGGCGGGGGCCGGAGCAGCGGCGGCGGCCCTGGCGGCCTCCGCGGCGGCGACGACGTCCTGCTTGCGGATACGGCCACCGACGCCGGTGCCCTTGACCGCGCCCAGGTCGACGCCGTTCTCGGCGGCGAGCTTGCGGACCAGCGGCGTGACGTACGCGCCGTCGTCACCGGCGTGCGCGGCCGGGGCGACCGGAGCCGGAGCGGCAACGGGCGCCGGAGCGGCCGGGGCCACCGGGGCCGGAGCGGCGACCGGGGCGGCGGGCGCCACCGGGGCCGGAGCCGGCGCGGGGGCGGCCGGAGCGACCGGTGCCGGGGCGGGGGCAGCGGCGACCGGGGCCGGAGCCGGGGCGGCGACGGGTGCCGGAGCGGCCGGGGCCGGGGCAGCCGCCGGAGCGGCACCGGCGGCACCGATGACGGCGAGCTTGGCGCCGACCTCGGCGGTCTCGTCCTCGGCGACGACGATCTCCAGCAGCACACCGGAAACCGGGGCCGGGATCTCGGTGTCGACCTTGTCCGTGGAGACCTCCAGGAGGGGCTCGTCCTCCGTGACCTCCTCGCCGACCTCCTTCAGCCAGCGGGTGACGGTGCCCTCGGTGACGCTCTCGCCGAGCGCCGGGAGGGTGACGTCGGTACCGGCGGCGCCACCGGCCGGTGCGGCGGCGGCCGGAGCTTCGGCCACGGGGGCCGGAGCAGCGGCAGCGGGGGCCTCGGCGACCGGCGCCGGGGCGGCCACGGGCTCGGCGGCCGGGGCCGCGGCGGCAGCCGGCGCACCCGTGCCGTCGTCGATGACGGCCAGCTCGGCGCCGACCTCGACGGTCTCGTCCTCGGCGACCTTGATGGAGGCGAGGATGCCGGCCGCGGGGGCCGGGATCTCGGTGTCGACCTTGTCGGTCGAAACCTCGAGCAACGGCTCGTCGGCCTCGACGCGCTCGCCCTCGGCCTTCAGCCAGCGGGTGACAGTGCCCTCGGTGACGCTCTCGCCGAGCGCCGGAAGGGTTACGGAAACCGACATGGTTTCAGTTGCTCCTTACGAAAGTGCGGAAGTAGGTCGGTCGTCGCGCCCGGTCGACTGATCAGTCGTGGGAGTGCAGCGGCTTGCCGGCCAGGGCCAGGTGGGCCTCGCCGAGCGCCTCGCTCTGGGTCGGGTGGGCGTGGATGAGCTGCGCGACCTCGGCGGGCAGCGCCTCCCAGTTGTAGATCAGCTGGGCTTCGCCGACCTGCTCGCCCATACGGTCACCGACCATGTGGACGCCGACCACGGCACCGTCCTTGACCTGGACGAGCTTGATCTCGCCCGCGGTCTTGAGGATCTTGCTCTTGCCGTTGCCCGCGAGGTTGTACTTCAGAGCGACGACCTTGTCCGCGCCGTAGAGCTCCTTGGCCTTGGCCTCGGTGATGCCCACGGAGGCGACCTCGGGGTGGCAGTACGTCACCCGCGGGACACCGTCGTAGTCGATCGGAACGGTCTTCAGACCGGCCAGCCGCTCCGCCACCAGGATGCCCTCGGCGAAGCCGACGTGCGCGAGCTGGAGCGTCGGGGCCAGGTCACCCACGGCCGAGATGGTGGGCACGTTGGTCTGCATGTACTCGTCGACGAGGACGTAGCCGCGGTCCATCGCGACGCCGGCCTCCTCGTAGCCCAGACCCTGCGAGACCGGGCCGCGGCCGATGGCGACCAGCAGCACCTCGGCCTCGAAGGTCTTGCCGTCGGCGAGGGTCACGCGGACGCCGTCCTGCGTGTACTCGGCGCTCTGGAAGAACGTACCGAGGTTGAACTTGATGCCGCGCTTGCGGAAGGCGCGCTCAAGAAGCTTCGAGCTGTTCTCGTCCTCGACCGGGACGAGGTGCTTCAGGCCCTCGATGATCGTCACGTCGGTGCCGAAGGACGTCCACGCCGAGGCGAACTCGACGCCGATGACGCCGCCGCCCAGCACGATCGCGGACTTCGGGACACGGTCCAGCTTCAGCGCGTGGTCCGAGGAGATGATGCGGTTGCCGTCGATCTCCAGGCCCGGCAGCGACTTCGGCACGGAGCCGGTCGCGAGCAGCACGTGGCGGCCCTGGACGCGCTGGCCGTTCACATCCACCGAGGTGGGGGAGGAGAGCCGTCCCTCACCCTCGATGTAGGTGACCTTGCGCGAGGCGATGAGACCCTGCAGACCCTTGTACAGGCCCGAGATCACGTCGTCCTTGTACTTGTGGACGGCCTCGATGTCGATGCCCTCGAAGGTGGCCTTGACACCGAACTGCCCGGCCTCGCGCGCCTGGTCGGCGATCTCGCCGGCGTGCAGCAGGGCCTTCGTCGGGATACAACCGTTGTGCAGGCAGGTGCCGCCGACCTTGCCCTTCTCGATCAGAGCGACGTCCAGGCCCAGCTGCGCTCCGCGCAGGGCCGCGGCGTAACCGCCGCTACCACCGCCGAGGATCACTAGGTCGAAAACGGTGCTGGCGTCGTTCGCCACGTCACGTCCTCCATGCATGTGCGCCGTACGCCGGGCCCCGTCGCTGGGGTGTGACCGGCCGGTCGGCTGGTGTTCGGCCGCTTTTGTTATTCGGCCCTGTGGTGGGGGCCCTGTCCTGCCGAGAACCCATCTTCGCACTTGTTGACGGTGGGCGGGACGCGGGGCCCGGGTCTGAGGCGGATGATCTCCGTCTCGGGTGGTTACCGCTGCGTAGAGGCCTACGGATTTCGTCGAGAGCGAAACCTGCCGGATCCGTGCTGCGATGCCACGGGGGGAACACATACGGCCCCGGACGTATGCCCGGGGCCGTATGCCGGCTGCGACCTCAGCCGAGGTCTCCGGCAGCGGTGCGCTCCGCCAGCTTCACCAGCGTGCGGACCGCGGAACCGGTGCCGCCCTTCGGCGTGTAGCCGTACGGGGCGCCCTCGTGGAAGGCCGGGCCGGCGATGTCCAGGTGCGCCCAGGCGATGCCCTCGCCCACGAACTCCTGCAGGAACAGACCGGCCACCAGGCCGCCGCCCATCCGCTCGCCCATGTTGGCGATGTCGGCGGTCGGGGAGTCCATGCCCTTGCGCAGGTCGGCGGGGAGCGGCATCGGCCAGGAGGCCTCGCCGACCTCCTCGGCGATCTCGTGGATGGAGGTACGGAAGGCGTCGTCGTTCGCCATGATGCCGAAGGTGCGGTTGCCCAGCGCCAGCACCATCGCGCCGGTCAGGGTCGCCACGTCGACGATCGCGTCCGGGTTCTCCTCGGAGGCGCGGGTCAGCGCGTCGGCGAGGACGAGCCGGCCCTCGGCGTCCGTGTTGAGGACCTCGACGGTCTTGCCGCTGTACATGTGCAGCACGTCACCGGGGCGGGTGGCGTTGCCCGACGGCATGTTCTCGGCGAGCGCCAGCCAGCCGGTGACATTGACCTGGAGACCCAGACGGGCGGCCGCGACGACGCTCGCGAACACGGCGGCGGCGCCGCTCATGTCGCACTTCATCGTCTCGTTGTGGCCGGCCGGCTTCAGCGAGATGCCGCCCGAGTCGTAGGTGATGCCCTTGCCGACCAGGGCCAGGGTCTTCTCCGCCTTCGGGTGCGTGTAGGCGAGCTTCACCAGACGCGGGCCGTGGGACGAGCCCTGGCCGACGCCCAGCAGACCGCCGAAACCGCCCTTGACGAGCGCCTTCTCGTCGAGGACCTGCACCTTGATGCCGTGCTCCTTGCCCGCGGCGGTGGCCACGGCGGCGAAGGACTCGGGGTACAGGTCGTTCGGCGGGGTGTTGATCAGGTCGCGGGCGCGGTTGATCTCCTCGACGACCGCGACGGCACGCTCGGCGGCCGCCTTGAACGCCTTGTCGCGCGGCTTGGCGCCGAGCAGGGCGACCTCGCCGAGCGGCAGCTTCGGGCCGTTGCCGTTCTTCTTGTCCTTGGGCGCCAGCTTGTTCTCGCCGCCCTGGTACGCGGTGAAGGCGTACGCACCGAGGAGCGCGCCCTCGGAGATCGCCTCGGCGTCCTCGGCGGACGCGATGGGCAGCGCGAAGCCGGCCTTCTTCGAACCGCTCAGGGCACGGGCGGCCGAGCCCGCGGCCCGGCGCAGCGCCTCGGCGTCGTACGCGTCGTCCTTCTCCGGGACGGAACCGAGTCCGACCGCGATGACGACCGGGACCTTGAGGCCGGCGGGCGCGGGGAGCTTGGTCACCTCGCCCTCGGCACCTGCGGCGCCCAGGGCCTCCAGGACGGTGGCGAGCTTTCCGTCGAACGCCTTGTCCACGGCCTCGGCGCCCGGTGCGAGGACCGGACCCTTGGCGCCCTTGGCGACGCCGACGACGAGTGCGTCGGCGCGCAGCGTCGCCGCACCGGCAGTGCTGAGAGTGAGAGCAGTCACGGTGGTGAAATCTCGCTTCCGTTGAGTTCGTTGCCGGTCGAGGGGTGGGCCGACCGTGCCCGGCGCATCGTAGACGCCGCCGCAATGTGCCGGGAATGAGCCTACGCGCGCCTTTGCCACGGGAACACGGCGGCGGGCCGTCGGCGGCCTGTTGTGGCGTCGATGCGCCGGTTCCGGGCGGCCGGGGCCGGGGCCGTGCAGCTGGAACGGGCCGTGGAAGTAGGGTCGTTGGTGGTGGCGGACCGACGGGGGGAGAACCATGCGCGCCCGTGGGGCTGCACGCGTGACCGGACCCGGGCCGGCGCTGCCGGTCACCGTACTGATTCTGCTGGCCCTGCTGGCCCTGCTGGCCCTGCTGACCGGCTGCACCTCGGCGCCGGAACCCGCCGGAACGGACCGCTGGCGGCCGGAGCCGGGCATCGGCTGGCAGTGGCAGCTCTCCGGCCGGCTGGACCCCACGGTGGACGTCCCGGTGTACGACATCGACGGCTTCGAGCACAAGGCTGCGGCGGTCGCCGATCTGCACCGCCGGGGCCGCAAGGTGATCTGCTACCTCTCCACCGGTGCCTGGGAGGAGTTCCGCCCGGACGCGGGGAAGTTTCCCGCCTCGGTACGGGGAAAGGGCAACGGCTGGGCGGGGGAGCGGTGGCTCGACATCCGCCGCACGGACGTCCTGGAGCCGTTGATGGAGGCGCGGATCGCGATGTGTGCGAAGAAGGGCTTCGATGCGGTGGAGCCCGACAACATGGACGGCTACCGCAACCGCACGGGCTTCCCGCTGACCGCCGCCGACCAGTTGCGCTACAACCGGCTCATCGCCCGTATCGCCCACCGCCATGGACTCGCCGTCGGTCTGAAGAACGACCTCGGCCAGATCCCGGAGCTGGAGCCGGACTTCGACTTCGCGGTCAATGAGCAGTGCGCGCAGTACGAGGAGTGCGAGGCCCTCACACCGTTCGTGAAGGCGGACAAGGCCGTCTTCCATGTGGAGTACGAGCTGCCGGTCGCCCGGTTCTGCGCCGGATCGGAGCGGCTGGGGCTCAGCTCGCTGCGGAAGAGGTACGAGCTGGGCGTGTGGCGCCAGGAGTGCCCGAAGGCCCGCCCCTAGTGCCTCGCTTCCGGACCATGTCCTAACCGAGTGCCAGGCCCACCAGGGCCGCCGTCGCCGCCGTCTCCGCCAGTGCGCCGAAGACATCGCCGGTCACCCCGCCGAAGCGCCGCACACAGTGCCGCAGCAGGAGTTGGGCGACGCCGAGGGCGGCCAGCGCGGCGAGGGCGTGGTGCAGCGCCCCATACCCGCCGAAGAGCGCCCCGGCACCCGCACAGGCCGCGACCACGACGGCCCCGGCCGCCGCCGCGGCCCGGACCGTGACCGTCCCCGCCACCGCCGCACCCAGCCCTTCCGGACGGGCCGCCGGCACGCCCTGACGGGAAGCCAGGGTGAGTGCCAGCCGGGCGGTGACCGCGGCGACGGCCGCCGCCACCGCTCCGTGCGCCCAGCTCTGCCCGTAGAGCTGGTAAAGGACCGCGACCTGGGCCAGCAGCACGAACAGCAGGGTGATCACACCGAATGGCCCAATGTCCGACTGCTTCATGATCCGCAGGGCGTCGTCGGCGGGCTTGCCGCTGCCCAGGCCGTCGGCGGTGTCCGCGAGACCGTCCAGATGCAGACCCCGGGTCAGGACCGCGGGCACGGCGGCGGAGGCGACCGCGGCGAGCAGCGGACCGGAGCCGAGCAGCAGCAACAGACAGCCGGGCACCGCCGCGAGCAGCCCCACCACGAGGCCGGCGAGCGGCGCGCACAGCATCCCGGCGCGGGCGGTCCGGCGGTCCCAGCGGGTGACGCGGACGGGGAGCACGGTCAGGGTGCCGAAGGCGAAACGCAGGCCATGGCTGTTCAGGGAGGTCACGGCGCGCAGGCTAATCGGTGTGACGGGCCGATAGATTGTGCAGAACGCAATAGACCGTGGCAAAAGAGGCTTATCGGGAGTGGGTGGCATGGGTCACTGGTTCGATCAGAACATCGTCGAGCCGGGAAAGCTGCCGCTGCTCCTCGCCCTGGCCGCCTTCGTGCTCACCTTCGCCATCACCCGGGTCATCACGCGGATGATCCGGGCGGGGAAGGGCCCATTCCGCAACATCACGCCCGGCGGAGTGCATGTCCACCATGTGGTGCCCGGAGTGGTGCTGAGCGTCATCGGCGGCTTCGGGGCGGTCGCCAGCGGACGCCAGGGCGTCACCGCGGGGGTCTGCGCGGTGATCTTCGGCATGGGTGCGGGTCTGGTGCTGGACGAGTTCGCCCTGATCCTCCACCTCGACGATGTGTACTGGACCGAGGAGGGCCGCCAGAGCGTGGAGGTCGTGGTCCTCACCGCGGCGCTGGTGCTGCTGGTCCTGGCCGGATTCTCACCGCTCGGCGTGAACGAGCTGAGCAGTGACCAGCAGCAGGGCAGACTCGGCGTCGTCCTGACCCTGGCCGTCAACTTCTGTTTCGTGCTGATCGCCCTGTTCAAGGGCAAGGCGCGGCTCGCGGTCGTCGGCACCCTCGTCCCGTTCGTCGCACTGATCGGGGCGATCCGGCTGGCCCGGCCGACCTCGGTGTGGGCGAAGCGCTTCTACCGCGACCGCCACCGCGCCCGCGCGCGGGCAGTGCTGCGCGCCTACCACCACGATGTGCGCTGGGCGGGCCCGCGCCGCAGATTTCAGGACCTGATCGGCGGCGCACCGGACCGGGTTCCGGCCCCCGTACGCAAGTCCTGATCCCGGCGGCGCAGATACCGGCGCCGGTCCCGGCCGACCGCGACGGCGCAGAGCACGAGCACCGCGGCGATCGCCGCCAGATGCTCCTTGCCGGCCAGGTTGTTCTTGAAGACCACCTCGACCGCCATCGCCACGATCACCAGCGCCCCGGTCAACCAGGCCCGGTAGACGCAGCACACATAGACGGCGACACCGACCACCGCCGCCGACGGACCGGTGTCGACGATCCGGGCGTCGGAGGAGGGCAGTCCGAACAGCCCGTCAGGACCGAGTGCGACGCCGATCCGCGCGTACAGCGTCCCGGCCAGCGTCGCGACGTACGCGATCATGAGCGTGCGCCATCGGCCCAGACAGATCTCGGCGGCCCCGAACACCACCAGGATCTGCGCCAGCGCCCCCCACACCGGCAGATCCGGCGCCGGGACGAACAGCGACAACGGGGTACGCAGCAGGGCCTCCCACAACGGATCCTCGGCCCGCACCGCCCCGAGCCCGCGCACCGCCCCGACCCCCCACCACTGGCGCTGCACCGCATGGAGCAGCGCCGTCAGACAGACCGCGGCGAGCGTCATCGGGACCGCCCGCAGCCGGGAGGCGGCGAGCCCCGCGCGTACGGTCCCCACGAGCGGACCCCATTCGCGGCGAGCCGCTCCGCCCAGCGCGCGTACGGGTCTCATCCACCGGCCCCGAGATGCGAGCGGTGCATCCACTTGGGCAGGCCGGGCGCCTCCAGGAACCCTTCGGCCCGGCCCGCGGCGAGGCCGATGCGCAGGAGGTCGGAGCTCTTCTCGAAGAGCATGAAACGCGGCTCCCAGATCGGTCGGTACTTGGCGTTGGCGCGGTAGAGCGACTCGATCTGCCACCAGCGCGAGAAGAAACTGAGCATGGAGCGCCACAGCCTCAGCACCGGTCCGGCGCCGAGCCGTGAACCCCGTTCGAAGACGGACCGGAACATCGCGAAGTTCAGCGAGACCTGAGTGATCCCGATCTCTTCTGCGCGCTGCAGGAGTTCGATGACCATGAACTCCATCAGGCCGTTCTCGGCGTCCCGGTCACGGCGCATCAGGTCCAGCGAGAGGCCGTTCGGTCCCCATGGCACAAAGCTCAGTACGGCGCGCAACTCGCCGGGCCCGCCGCCCTCTTCGGTGGGCGAGTCGCGGCATTCGAGCATCACGCACTGCCCGTCGGCCGGATCGCCGAGCCGGCCCAGCGCCATCGAGAAGCCGCGTTCGGTCGCCCCGTCGCGCCAGTCGTCGGCGCGCCGCACCAGTTCGGCCATCTCGTCGTCGGGGATGTCGGCATGCCGGCGCACGGTCACGTCGTACCCGGCGCGCCCGACCCGGTTGTACGCCTGGCGGACGGTCCGCATCGCCCGTCCTTCGAGGGTGAACTCGGCGGTCTCCACGATCGCTTCGTCGCCCAGTTCCAGGGCGTCGAGGCCGTGCCGCGCGTAGACGGTGCCGCCCTCCTCGCTCACGCCCATCACCGCCGGGATCCAGCCGTGCTCGCGGGCCTCGGCCAGCCATGGACCGATCGCTCCGGGCCAGGCCTCCGGGTCGCCGATGGGATCACCGGAGGCGAGCGAGACCCCGCCGACCACCCGGTAGGCGACGGCGGCCTTCCCGGTCGGCGACCAGATGACGCTCTTCTCCCGGCGCAGTGCGAAGTAGCCGAGCGAGTCGCGGCCGCCGTGCTTGTCGAGCAGCGCCCGCAGCCGGGCCTCGTCCTCGGGGGTGATCGGGTCGACGGCCCGGCGGGACCGGAACGCCGCGTACACGACGGCGATCAGCAGCAGTGTGGAGAGGATGTTGATGGTGACATTGACCCAGCCGGGCGTGGTGATACCGGGGAAATCGGCGTCATTGGCGGCGACCGAGACCAGCCGCAGGGCGCCGTAGCGCCAGCGGTCCAGGAAGGACGAGAGGTAGCCGTCGTGCGCGGTGTTGGTCAGGGTGACCAGGCCCGCGGCGATCAGCGAGGTGGCCAGCAGTCCGCCGACCGCGACGACGGCGGCCAGCTTCGGGTTGGACCGGTCGCCCTTCGCATAGAACTCCCGCCGGCCGAGGGCGAGCGCCAGGACGAAGACGGCGGTCAGCGCCAGCGAGATCCAGTTCTGCGGGTACTGCCGGACCTCCGGGAACGGGATCACCAGGGCGAAGAGCAGCAGCAGAAGACTGCTCACCACCATGTTCACGATCCAGGCGGCCCGCTTGCGGCGGCGCATGGTGACCGCGAGGAAGAGCGCGACCACCCCGGAGGAGAAGCCCGCGGTGAGCAGGTAGGGGGTGAAGTAGTTCGCGGTGTTGTGACGGCGCAGATCGTTGCCGAGAGTGACCCAGACGGCGCTCAGGAAATTGATGAACGACACGACGCGCAGATACCAGATGGTGAACGCGGCGCCGCGGCGTGACCGGACGGTGCTCGGTGACCGGGTACTGCCCCGCCCGGAATCCTCGGTGGCCAATCGGACCTCTCCCATGAAAAGCGATCATATGGTGCATCGCGCTGCATGAGGGGACTGTGCTGCGGCCGGTGCCAGGGCCTGTCCGGCGGATCATGGCCGGACATGCCCTGGGCGGCCGCAACTCTGCCGGGTCCGTCAGCCGTCGGCCGCGTCGCCGTCCGCGTCGCTTCCGTCGGCCCCTTCGCCGGCGCCGTCCTTCTCGTCGGCGACGGGTGCACGTTCGGGCAGCTCGGCCGCCAGTGCGGCCGCGGCCCGAACAAGCGGAAGTGCGAGCAATGCCCCACTTCCTTCGCCCACGATGACGCCGTGGTCCAGCAACGGGTTGAGTGCCATCCGGTCCAGCGCCTTGGTCTGCGCCGGCTCGCCGCTCGCCTGACCCGCCAGCCACCAGTCCGGCGCCCGGAAGGCCGCCCGCTGACCCACCAGCGCACAGGCCGACGAGACCACGCCGTCCAGAATCACCGGCAGCCTGCGCACCGCGCACTGCAGCAGGAACCCGGTCATCGCCGCGAGATCCGCACCGCCCACCGTGGCCAGCAGCTCCAGCTGATCACCGAGGACCGGCCGGGCCCGCCGCAGCGCGTCCCGGATCGCCGCACACTTGCGCATCCACGCCAGATCGTCGATGTTGGCACCGCCGCGCCCGGTGACCACCGAGGCATCCGTGCCGCACAGCGCCGCGATCAGCGTGGCCGCGGCCGTCGTACCGCCGACGCTCAGATCGCCGAGCACCACCAGATCGGTGCCCGAGTCGGCCTCCTCGTCGGCGATCGCCATGCCGAGACGTACCGCCTGCTCGGCCTCCTCGGCCGTGAGCGCGTCCTCGATGTCGATCCGGCCGCTGCCGCGCCGCACCCGGTGACGTACCACCGACTCGGGCAGCAGCTCGGGGTCGCAGTCCAGGGCGGCGTCGACGATCCGTACCGGTACGGAGAACTGGCGGGCCAGCACGGCGAGCGGAGTCGCACCCTCCAGCGTGGCCCGTACCAGCTCGTACGCACTCCCGGCCGCGCGCCCCGAGACACCCAGTTCGGCAACCCCGTGGTCACCGGCGAAGAGCACCACGCGCGGCTGCTCGATCGCCTTGACCGGTACGGCCTGCTGGGCGGCCGAGAGCCATTCGCCCAGCTCGTCCAGGCGGCCGAGGGCGCCCGGCGGAACGACCAGACGCTCCCGGCGTTCCTCGGCGTCACGCCGTACGCCGCCGTCGGGGCGTTCGATCAGGTCGGAGAAGTCGTCCAGATTCACGGGGGTCTGCCTCGCGGGTCGATACGTGGAGTGGGCCGGTGAGCCCGGCGGCGGGCTCACTGCGGAACAGTACCCGCCACGTTTCTGACACCCGGTCAGTGCGGGGTTCCGCCCCCGAACCGCAGCTGCGTCATCGCGGGCGTCAGGGTCCGCAGCCCCGGGAGCAGCGACTGGATCCGGATCAGCTCGCCCATCGCGCCTCGTCCCCGCGGCAGCCGCAGCGCCCGCACCTCGGTGATCCCCGGGTGCGTGCCGCGCAGCTTGTGGCGCTCGCCGGGGTTCATCGCCCAGCGCATCGGCGGAATGGTCATCGCACCGACCTTCGATGTGCCCGCCACCGTGCCCCTGGCCAGCCAGCGCGCCATCGTGTCCAGCACGAGGATGCCGCCGGGCAGCCGTTCGGCACAGGCTGCCAGGATCCTCCGTACCTCTTTGGGGGGCAGGTACATCAGCAGCCCCTGCGTCGTGACGACAACACCGCGGCCCTCGGGGTCCTCGATCTCGTCCAGCCAGGACAGATCGGTCGCCGACCGGGACAGGGTGCGCAGCCGGTCCGAGGCGGGCAGCAGTGCCCGGCGCAGCTCGGCGACCTCGGGCAGCTCCACGCTCAGCCAGTTCAGCCGGCCGTTGTCGACCCGCCAGAAGCCGGTCTCCAGACCGTCGCCGAGCGCGACCACGGTGGCCTGCGGCCGGTCGGCGAGATACCCCTGCACGGCCAGGTCGAAGCAGCGCGAGCGCAGCCCCTGGGCCTGTGAATGGAACGCGTTCGGCCGCCCGAACCGCTCCTCGAAGGGGTAGTCCAGATCCTCCAGCAGCCGGAGCGCCATCGGATCATCCAGCACGGGATAGGGCTGCCCCGCCTCGTACGCCCGGTTGTAGAGCGTCCACAACAAGGTCTCGGGAACCCCGTTCAGCATCGGTCGCACACGTGCCATGTCCGCTCCTCCTGTTCTCGCGTTTCGTTCCCATGCCCCGGTCAGCCGCGCAGCGTCAGCACCTGTCCGGCCACCACCAGCAGCACCTGTTCGCACTCGTCGGCGAACGCGGCGTTCAACCGGCCCAGCTCGTCGCGGAACCGCCGCCCGGCGGCCGTCGCGGGCACCACGCCCGAGCCGGTCTCATTGGTCACGGCGACGACCGTGCGCCGCGTTCCGCGCACCGCGGCGACCAGCTCGGCGGTCCGCTCCCGCAGCGCGCTCTCGCCGCCGCCCGCCCACGCCGCGTCGTCCCAGGCATCCACCCGGTCCATCGCATCCGTCAGCCACAGCGACAGACAGTCGATCAGCAGCGGAGGCCCGTCCGACTCCAGCAGCTCCGCCAGCTCACAGGTCTCCTCGGTGCGCCAGGCGGCAGGCCTGCGTTCCCGGTGCAGCCCGATCCGGGCCGCCCACTCCTCGTCCCCTTCCCTGCCACCACCGGTCGCCACGTACACCACCTCGGGGAACGTCTCCAGACGCCGCTCGGCCTCCACCGACTTCCCCGACCTGGCCCCGCCCGTCACCAGCGTGCGCCGCGGTGCGGCCGGCACCGAGTGGTACTCGCCCACCACCAGCGTCGTCCCGTCCGGCACGGCCCGCGAGCCGGCCGCCGCGAGCCGCCTGTCCAGCTCGGCGCCGGGCGGTGCGTCATGGTCCAGATGGACGGCGATGATCTCGGTGGTCGGCCCGATCGCCTCGACGGCCCGCAGCCGTGCCACCGAGTCCGGCCGCCCGACCACATCGCCGACCACCATGTCGTACGGCTGGGCCACCCGGTCTGCGAGACCGGAGGGCGCGGCGCCCGGCGGCAGGTAGAGCAGCCGTGCGCCCTCCGGCGCCGTCACCTCGTAACCCGTACCCGGCGCGTCCATCGGCACCGCCCGCACCCGGTGACCGCTGATCAGCGTCAGCTCCCGCCCGTCCGGCACCCGTCCCGCCGGAGGCAGTCCGGCGGGCAGCTCCACGGCGGGCCCGTCGTGCGGATGGGTGAGCAGCACCTGCCGTACGCCGGTGAGCGAGTGCCCCGCACGGGCGGCGGCGAACACGGCCCCCGGGGTGAGATCGAGCAGCAGCGCGTCGTCGACGAGCAGCGCGGTCGCGGCCCGCGAACGCAGCCCGCGGGCGGTGGCGCAGGCGGCGCACGGACATTCGGGCCGCGGCAGCCCGTCGGGGGCTCCGGTGCCGAGCAGAGTCAGTTCCACGCCTCCGATCCTCCCGCGTCCGCGCAACGGGTGCGCGACTTGGGGGTGTCCGGGCGGGCGCAGGACCCGTTCCCGCACTGGTTGGAGGCACTAGGCTGCGGGCAGCAAAGTGACCCAGGAGGCGGACATGGCGTGGACGTGGCGGTTCGAGAAGTCCGACGGTGCGGAGACGGAGCCGGCCCTGCAGCCGGAGGAATTCACGACGCAGGGCGATGCGGAGTCCTGGATCGGTGAGTACTGGAAGGAACTCCTCGACGGCGGGGCGGACCAGGTGACGCTCTTCGACGACACGACGAAGATCTACGGCCCCATGAGCCTCCAGGCCGACCAGGGCTGATCCGCCCCGACGCGTGAGGAGCCGTACGGGCTCGGGCCGGTCTCCGAGCCCGTACGGCTGATGGCCGGGCCCGTACGGCGAAGCACCGGTCTCTCGTTGGGCCGCGACCGGGCCCGTACGGCGACGACCGGGCCGTACGGCGATGCTCATCCTCGTACGGCCGCGACCGGCTCCGTAGGGCTGACGGTCGGGCTCTCGTACGGCGACGCCCCGTTTCGTACGGCCGCGACCGGGCCCGTACGGCGACGGCCGGGAGTCAGATCTCGCCCAGGGTGACCTGCGCCGTCTTCTCCGCCTCGTTGCGCAGATACGTCACCGTGACCTTCTCGCCCGGCTTGTCCGAGGCCAGCGCCTCCGACAGGGACGTGATCGTCGGGACCGGCAGATCTCCGACCTTGATGATGACGTCGCCGACCCGCAGCCCCGCCTTCTCCGCGGCGCCGCCCTTCGTCACGCTGACCAGCGCCACCCCGGCCGGCTGGTAGGTGTCGTCGACGACCGTGCGTCCGGCGATGTTCAGCGCCGCCCGGCCCGAGTCGGTGACCTTGCCGCTCTTGATGATCTGATCGGCGACCGTCTTCACCATCGACACGGGGATCGCAAACCCGATCCCCGGCGCCGCACTGTCACCCATCTGCGAGTCGACCGCCCCCAGCGTCGGGATGCCGATCACCTCGCTGTTCAGGTTGACCAGCGCACCGCCGCTGTTGCCCGGGTTGATCGCCGCCGAGGTCTGCACCATGTTCGCGATCGTCGCGCCCGTGCCACCGCCCACGCGGCTCTCGCTGACGGTCCGGCCGAGCGCCGAGACGATGCCCTGGGTGACGCTGGAGGACAGCCCGAGCGGCGAGCCCATCGCCAGCACGATCTGTCCCACCTCGACCTGCTCGGAGTCACCGAACTTCGCGGCCTTCAGCCCATCCGGAACGCTGTCGAGCTTGATGACGGCCAGATCCTGTTCCGGATAGGCGGCGACGAGCGAGGCCTTCAGAACCTTCTCGCCGGTGGCGACAGTGACCTTGAACGTCTTCTCGTTGCCGACCACATGGGCGTTGGTGACGATATGGCCCTTGGAGTCGTAGATGATGCCGGAGCCAAGGCTGTTGGAGGCGTCGATCTGCACGACCGACGGCAGCACGTTCTTGATCACGTCCTGGTATTCGCTCTGCAGATCGTCTGAGGCCCGGGAAGCGGAGGCCGACTTGGTGGGATCGGCCGCCTGTGAATCGGAGTTCGCGTCCGAGCAGCCGCTCACCAGGGCGACCGTACAGAGACCTGCGGTCAGAGGCAGCAGCAACCGGCGCACACGGCTGCGGGAGTGAGATGCATCCATGTCCGAATTATTGCTATTAACCCTATTGGCGGCCTGTTGGGTTCGGCCAACCGGGAACGGCGCCGGACCACTCCGGCCACCGCCCCGAACGTTCTAGCCCCGTACCCCGCACAGATGCAGCAGTGCGGCCACCCGGCGGTACGGATCCGTCCGTCCGGCCTGGTCCTCCGCGGCCAGCACCCCCTCCAGTTCGTCGGCGGCGGGCAGTTCCACGTCGTTGCTCACGTTGTCCGTGAAGACGCGCACCCCGTACCAGGCGTGCAGGGGCGCCGCGATCCCGGCGAGCGTGGCCGTCAGCGCGTCCAGCCGGTCGGCCCGTACCGTGAGACCCAGCCGGCTGGTGTACGTATCCGTGTCGAAGGCGGCCAGCGCCGCGTCCCAGTTCCCGGCGGTCCCGGGCCGCATCGCCAGCGCATCGGCGTTCCGTACGAGCAGCGAAAGCAGTCCGCCGGGGGCCAGCATCCGGGCCAGACCGGCCAGCATCGCGTCCGGCTCCCGGACATACATCAGCACACCGTGGCAGAGCACCACGTCGAAGCTGCCGGGCAGGAAGTGCACCCCGGTGTCCAGGCCGTCGCCCTCGATCAGCCGGACCCGTTCGCGGATGCCCGCGGGCTCGCTGCCGAGCGCCTCACGGGCCACCCGCAGCATCTCGGCATCGGACTCCAGACCCGTCACGGTGTGACCGGCCCTGGCCAGGCGCAGCGCCTGGGTGCCCTGGCCCATGCCGACGTCGAGGACGCGCAGCCGCTGCCCGACCGGGAAGCGGGCGGCTATCTGCTCGTCGATCTGCCGGGCGACGAGCTCCTGGCGGACGGTGTTGCGCAGTCCGCCGAGCCCTTTCAGCCACACCGAGGAGGCTCCCGAGAATCCGGTGACGGCGACGGCACCGCCCGGCGGGCCGGCGGACGGGCCGCCGGCCGAGCCGGAGAGATCCGTACTCAGGGCCGCTCTCCGCGCTTGACCTGCGGCTTCGGCAGCCGGAGCCGACGCATCTGAAGCGTACGCATCAGGCCGTAGGCGACCGCGCCACGCTTCGGCGTATCGGGGAAGCGCTCGTTCAGCTGCTTCTTCAGGCGGAACGCGAGACCGATCGAGTCGATGACGATCAGCACGATCACGATGAGCCAGAGCAGCAGCGAGATGTTCTGGATGTTCTGCACCTGGATCACGCTGAGGATCAGAATGATCACCGCGAGCGGCAGGAAGAACTCCGCGATGCAGAAACGCGAGTCCACGTAGGCGCGGACGAAGCGCCGCACCGGGCCCTTGTCGCGAGCCGGCAGATAGCGCTCGTCGCCACTGGCGAGCGCCTCACGCTGCTTGGCCATGTCCACACGGCGCGCTTCGCGCTGCCGCTTCACGGCCTCCTTGCGGTCGAGCGGCGCGCCACTGGAGGCACGACGGCGCTGCGACTGGGCATCGCTGCGCTTGGGGGTGGGGCGACCTTTGGGGGACTGCGGGTCGCGGGGCTGCTTGGAGAGGTCCGCCGTCACCTTGCCGGTGGGCGCCTTCTCTTCCTTCGAACGGCTACGGAACACAAGGCCCAAGGGTACGGGTTCGATCGCCGCGACCCCAGGCCGGTCGGGAACGATCCGGCAACGGCCTGCGTCCTCGCAGGTGTCCCCACGGATTCTGCACGGACGTTTCCACCGGTTTCTCCGACCACCACCTACTCCCTGGGCCGGAGCGGTGACCGGGTGCAGTCGTCCTTGGGGAGGAGCACATCTGTGCTCGAACAGTGCGGTAATAGAGGCAGGGCCCGTACTGTGGGTTCTGTTGGAGTGCTGGAGCTCAGTCCGTCAGAAGGGGGCGCGCGAAGCCCATGAGCGGTGTCATGAAGCGTATGGGGATGATCTTCCGCGCGAAGGCAAACAAGGCCCTTGACCGGGCCGAGGATCCGCGCGAGACCCTCGATTACTCGTACCAGAAGCAGCTGGAGCTGCTTCAGAAGGTACGCCGCGGTGTCGCCGATGTGGCGACCTCGCGCAAGCGGCTGGAGCTGCAGCTGAATCAGCTGCAGGGCCAGTCGTCCAAGCTGGAGGACCAGGGCCGCAAGGCGCTCGCGCTCGGCCGCGAGGACCTGGCCCGCGAGGCGCTGTCCCGGCGCGCCGCACTCCAGCAGCAGGTCACCGACCTGGAGACGCAGCACACCACGCTGCAGGGCGAGGAGGAGAAGCTCACTCTCGCGGCCCAGCGGCTGCAGGCCAAGGTCGATGCCTTCCGTACGAAGAAGGAGACCATCAAGGCCACCTACACCGCAGCCCAGGCACAGACCCGGATCGGCGAGGCCTTCTCCGGGATCTCCGAGGAGATGGGCGATGTCGGCCTGGCGATCCAGCGGGCCGAGGACAAGACCCAGCAGCTGCAGGCCCGGGCCGGTGCGATCGACGAGCTGCTCGCCTCCGGCGCCCTGGACGACCCGACCGGGACGGCGAAGGACGACATCGCCGCCGAGCTGGACCGGATCTCCGGTGGTACGGATGTGGAGCTGGAGCTGCAGCGCATGAAGGCCGAGCTGGCCGGCGGCTCCACCCAGCAGCAGGCGATCGAGGGCGGCCCGCAGGACGCGGCGCAGCAGCAGTCGTCGCAGTCCCCGCACAAGTTCGACAAGAGTTAAGGCAGCGTCATGATCGTACGGATCATGGGGGAGGGCCAGGTCGCACTGGCCGACAGTCATCTCGCCGAGCTCAACAAGCTCGACGACGAACTGCTCGCCGAGATGGAGAGCGGCGACGGCCCCGGCTTTCGCTCCACTCTCCACGCGCTCCTCGCCAGGGTGCGCGAGCTCGGCACACCCTTGCCGGACGACTCCCTGGAGCCGTCCGAGCTGATCCTGCCGTCGTCCGACGCGACTCTCGAAGAGGTGCGCGCCATGCTCCGGGACGACGGCCTGATCCCCGGCTGACGCCGGTCGCTCTCCAGCACCCGCACAAGTCCGTGCCCCGTGTCCGGTCCGCCGGACACGGGGCACGGCTGTGTCCGCGGTACGGCACCCCCGGTGTTCTGCGAATTCCGGGCGTTCTGCGCGCTCCGCACCGGTTTCTCCGTACGACCCGGACCGATTCACGCGCGACACGCCGTAACGTAACTTGACGTGACCACCCTCGGAACCGGGGTTCTGCGCGTCCGGCACTGGCTGCGCGACCATCCCCTCGCGCTGGACACCGCGCTCGCCCTGGCCGTACTCGTGGCCATGATCGTCGGGTCGTTCGTCCGCCCGGGCGCACCGAACGGGCACACCTTCGGCACGCGCACGCCCGAGGCGAGCAGTGTGCTCCTGATGGTGCTCGGTGCCGTGGCGCTCATCTGGCGGCGGCGCAATCCCATGGCGGTGCTCGCGGCCACCGCAGGGCTGACGGTCGTCGAGCTGGTGGGATCCGACCCGCCCGCGCCCGTGGTGATGAGCACCGTCATCGCGCTGTACACCGTCGCCGCCCGCACCGACCGGCCCACCACCTGGCGGGTCGGTCTGCTGACCATGGCCGCGCTGACGGCCGCGGCGATGTTCTTCGGTCCGGCGCCCTGGTACAGCCAGGAGAACTTCGGCGTCTTCGCCTGGACCGGCATGGCCGGCGCCGCGGGGGACGCCGTACGCTCCAGGCGCGCCTTCGTCGACGCGATCAGGGAGCGCGCCGAACGGGCCGAGCGCACCCGTGACGAGGAGGCCCGGCGCCGGGTCGCCGAGGAGCGGCTGCGGATCGCCCGCGATCTGCACGACGTCGTGGCCCACCACATCGCCCTCGTCAACGTCCAGGCCGGGGTGGCCGCCCACGTCATGGACAAGCGCCCCGACCAGGCCAAGGAGGCGCTGGCCCACGTCCGGGAGGCCAGCCGCTCCGCGCTCAACGAACTGCGGGCCACCGTCGGGCTGCTGCGTCAGTCCGGCGACCCGGAGGCGCCGACCGAACCGGCCCCGGGGCTCGCGGTCCTCGACGAGCTGGTGGACACCGTCCGGCGGGCCGGGCTCCCGGTCGAGGTGGCCTGCACCGACCGGCGGCCCCCGCTGCCCGCGGCCGTCGACCTGGCCGCGTACCGGGTGATCCAGGAGGCGCTGACCAATGTGCGCAAACACGCGGGCCCCGGGGCGAAGGCCGAGGTGAGCGTCGTACGGGTCGGCGCCACGGCCGAGGTCACCGTGATCGACAACGGCTCGGCCGGGGGCGTCCGCAACGGGGACGGCGGCGGTCACGGCCTCCTCGGCATGCGCGAACGTGTCACCGCACTCGGCGGCTCCCTCACCGTGGGGCCCCGCTACGGCGGCGGATTCCGGGTCCATGCGATCCTGCCCGTCAAGGCCCGCACCGCAGAGCCCGAGGAGCCGGGCGCGGCGGGCCGGACGGGGGAGAACGCATGACACCGCCCATCAAGGTGCTGCTCGTCGATGACCAGGCGCTGCTGCGCAGCGCGTTCCGGGTGCTGGTCGACTCGGAGGCCGACATGGAGGTGGTCGGCGAGGCGGCGGACGGCGCACAGGCCGTGGAACTCGCCCGCTCGACCCGTGCCGACGTGGTGCTGATGGACATCCGGATGCCCGGTACGGACGGACTCGCCGCGACCCGGATGATCAGCGCCGATCCGGAACTGGCGGACGTACGGGTCGTCATGCTCACCACCTTCGAGGTGGATGAGTACGTGGTGCAGTCGCTGCGGGCCGGGGCGTCGGGCTTCCTCGGCAAAGGGGCGGAACCGGAGGAACTGCTCAATGCCATCCGTATCGCCGCAGGCGGCGAGGCGCTGCTCTCGCCGGCCGCGACCAAGGGTCTGATCGCCACCTTCCTTGCGCAGGGCGGCGGTTCGGGCGGTGACGGGCCGAGCGCCGCGGAGTACTCCGAGCGGCTCGCCGCGCTCACCGGCCGCGAACGCGAGGTGCTGGTCCTGGTTGCGGGCGGGCACTCCAACGACGAGATCGCCGAGCGGCTCGTCGTCAGCCCGCTCACCGTCAAGACCCATGTGAACAGGGCGATGGCGAAACTCGGCGCCCGCGACAGGGCTCAATTGGTAGTAATTGCGTATGAATCGGGCCTGGTGCGCCCCAGGGTGGAGTGACGGGTGGAGATACGGCGTACTCCACCTGCGGTATGCGCGGCATAAGAAAGCGACCTTGGGGCGACGCTTTCGGCCTTGTGGATGAGCGATCGTATAGCTGGGCCGGGTCTGTCCCCGAGTCACCCGCCCACCTGCCGCGTAAGCCACAGAAGAGAGACCCACCCATGTCCTGGCTGTCCAGATTCAGCCTCGCGCAAAGGGCCCTGATCGGGCTGATCTCGATCGTCGCGCTCGTATTCGGAGCGATCGCGATCCCGCAGCTCAAGCAGCAATTGCTGCCCACCATCGAACTTCCGATGGTGTCGGTGCTCGCCCCCTATCAGGGTGCGTCCCCCGATGTGGTCGAGAAGCAGGTCGTCGAGCCGCTCGAGAATTCCATCAAGGCCGTCGACGGCGTCACGGGCGTCACCTCGACCGCAAGCGAGGGCAACGCCGTCATCATGGCGTCCTTCGACTTCGGTGACGAGGGCACCAAGCAGCTCGTCGCCGACATCCAGCAGGCGGTGAACCGCGCCCGTGTCCAGCTTCCCGACGACGTCGACCCGCAGGTCATCGCCGGTTCGACGGACGACATCCCGACGGTCGTCCTCGCCGTCACCTCCGACAAGGACCAGCAGGCGCTCGCCGACCAGCTGGATCGCACCGTCGTCCCCGCGCTGGAGGACATCGACGGCGTCGGCCAGGTCGCCGTCGACGGTGTGCAGGAGCTCCAGGTCTCCATCACCCCTGACGGCAAAAAGCTCGCGGCCGCCGGTCTGAACGCCGTGACGCTCTCCCAGGCGCTCCAGGCGGGTGGCGCGACCGTCCCCGCCGGTTCCTTCTCCGAGTCGGGCAAGAGCCGTACCGTCCAGGTCGGCGGCGCCTTCACCTCCGTGAAGCAGATCGAGGACCTGCGGGTCACCGGCCAGAACCCGGCAACGGGCAAGCCCGGCGAGCCGGTCCGCGTCGGTGACATCGCCACGGTGAAGCAGGAGCCGTCCACCGCGGTCTCCATCACCCGTACCAACGGCAAGCCGAGCCTCGCCGTGATGGCCACGATGGACAAGGACGGCAGCGCCGTCGCCATCTCGGACGCGGTCAAGGACAAGCTCCCCGACCTCCGCAAGGACCTCGGCGCCGGCGCCGAGCTGACCGTCGTCTCCGACCAGGGCCCCGCCGTCTCCAAGGCGATCTCCGGTCTGACCACCGAGGGCGCGCTCGGTCTGCTCTTCGCGGTCATCGTCATCCTGGTCTTCCTCGCGTCGCTGCGCTCCACCCTGGTCACCGCGGTCTCCATCCCGCTCTCCGTGGTCCTCGCGCTGATCGTGCTCTGGACCCGCGACCTGTCGCTCAACATGCTCACGCTCGGCGCGCTGACCATCGCGATCGGCCGCGTCGTCGACGACTCGATCGTGGTCCTGGAGAACATCAAGCGTCACCTCGGCTACGGCGAGGAGCGCCAGTCCGCGATCATCACCGCGGTCAGGGAAGTGGCCGGCGCGGTCACCTCCTCGACCCTCACCACGGTCGCCGTCTTCCTGCCGATCGGTCTCGTCGGCGGCATGGTCGGCGAGCTCTTCGGCTCGTTCTCGCTGACCGTCACCGCGGCCCTGCTGGCCTCCCTGCTGGTCTCGCTGACCGTGGTCCCCGTCCTGTCGTTCTGGTTCCTGCGCGCACCCAAGGGCAGCACGGAGAACCCGGACGAGGCCCGTCGCAAGGCCGAGGAGAAGGAAGCCCGCAGCCGGCTCCAGCGGCTGTACGTCCCGGTGCTGCGCTTCGCGACCCGGCGCCGTATCACCAGCATCGTCATCGCCATCGTGGTGCTGTTCGGCACCTTCGGCATGGCCCCGCTGCTGAAGACCAACTTCTTCGACCAGGGCGAGCAGGAAGTCCTCTCCATCAAGCAGGAGCTGACCCCCGGCACCAGCCTGGCGGGCGCCGACGCGGCGGCCAAGAAGGTCGAGAAGCTCCTCGACACCGACCAGGGCGTCAAGGACTACCAGGTCACCGTCGGCTCCTCCGGCTTCATGGCGGCCTTCGGCGGCGGTACGGGATCCAACCAGGCCTCCTACCAGGTCACCCTGAAGGACTCGGCCGACTTCGACGCCACCCAGAAGCGCATCGACGAGGGCCTCGGCAAGCTCGACGGCATCGGTGACACCACCATCGCTGCGGGCGACGGCTTCGGCAGCCAGGACCTGAGCGTCGTGGTCAAGGCCGCCGACGCGGACGTCCTGAAGAAGGCATCCGAAGAGGTACGGGCCGAGGTGGCCGGGCTCAAGGACGTCACCGACGTCCAGAGCGACCTGGCGCAGAGCATCCCGCGCATCTCGGTCAAGGCCAACTCCAAGGCAGCGGACGCCGGCTTCAACCAGACCACCCTCGGCGCGGCCGTCGCCGGAGCGGTGCGCGGCACCCCGTCCGGCAAGGCGATCATGGACGACACCGAGCGCGACGTCGTCATCAAGTCCGCCCACCCGGCCACCACGATGGCCGAGCTGAAGAACCTCTCCCTCGGCCCGGTCAAGCTCGGCCAGATCGCCGAAGTGAAGCTGGTCCCCGGACCGGTCTCGATGACGCGGATCGACGGTCAGCGCGCCGCGACCATCACCGCCAAGCCCACCGGTGACAACACCGGCGCGGTCAGCGCCTCGCTCCAGACGAAGATCAACGCGCTGAAGCTCCCGGACGGTGCCACGGCCACCATCGGCGGTGTCTCCGAGGACCAGAACGATGCGTTCATAAAGCTCGGCCTGGCCATGCTGGCCGCGATCGCGATCGTCTTCATGCTGCTGGTGGCGACCTTCCGGTCCCTGATCCAGCCGCTGATCCTGCTGGTCTCCATCCCGTTCGCGGCAACCGGCGCGATCGGCCTGCTCGTCGTCACCGGCACCCCGATGGGCGTCCCGGCGATGATCGGCATGCTGATGCTGATCGGCATCGTGGTCACCAACGCGATCGTGCTGATCGACCTGATCAACCAGTACCGGACGCAGGGCATGGGCGTCGTCGAAGCAGTCATCGAGGGTGGCCGCCACCGGCTCCGCCCGATCCTGATGACCGCCCTGGCGACGATCTTCGCCCTGCTTCCGATGGCACTCGGCGTCACCGGCGAGGGCGGCTTCATCTCGCAGCCGCTCGCCGTCGTGGTGATCGGCGGCCTGGTCACCTCGACCCTGCTGACGCTGCTCCTGGTGCCGACGCTGTACGCGATGGTCGAACTCCGCAAGGAGCGCCGCGCGAAGAAGAAGGCGGCCAAGCGCGCCAAGAAGGCCGGCCTGCCGGTCCCGGTCGAGGTGGGGGACTCCACCGCCGAGGAGCCGGAGCCCGCGAAGGCGTAACGCAGGGCACGCAATGGCCCCGGCACCGTTTCGACGGTGCCGGGGCCTCTGCATGCCGTTGTCCTCAATCGCCGGACGGGCTGGAAAGTCCAGCCGGTCCGGCGTTTTTCCAGCCTGTCCGGCGATTGAGGACAAAAAGGGGTCCGGGGCTCGCGCCCCGTCACCCGCTACGGCAGCGCCAGCATCCGCTCCAGTGCCAGCTTCGCGTATTTCTCCGTCTCCGGGTCGACCTCGATCCGGTTGACCAGGTTCCCCTCGGCCAGCGACTCCAGCGTCCACACCAGGTGCGGCAGATCGATCCGGTTCATCGTCGAGCAGAAGCACACCGTCTTGTCGAGGAAGACGATCTCCTTGTCCTCGGCCGCGAACCGGTTCGCCAGGCGCCGCACCAGGTTCAGCTCGGTGCCGATCGCCCACTTCGAGCCGGCCGGCGCCGCCTCCAGGGCCTTGATGATGTACTCCGTCGACCCGACATGGTCCGCCGCCGCCACGACCTCGTGCTTGCACTCCGGGTGCACCAGCACATTGACGCCCGGAATCCGCTCACGCACATCGTTGACGGACTCGACCGAGAAGCGCCCGTGCACCGAACAGTGCCCGCGCCACAGGATCATCTTGGCGTTGCGCAGCTCCTCGGCGGTCAGGCCGCCGTTCGGCTTGTGCGGGTTGTAGAGGACACAGTCCTCCAGCGACATCCCCATGTCCCGGACCGCGGTGTTCCGCCCCAGGTGCTGATCGGGCAGGAAGAGCACCTTGCCCGCCGAGGGCTCCCGCTGCTCGAAGGCCCACTCCAACGCCCGCTTGGCGTTGGACGAGGTGCAGATCGTGCCACCGTGCCGCCCGGTGAAGGCCTTGATGTCGGCGGAGGAGTTCATGTACGAGACGGGTACGACCTGCTCGGCGACCCCGGCCTCGGTCAGCACGTCCCAGCACTCGGCGACCTGCTCGGCGGTGGCCATGTCGGCCATGGAGCAGCCCGCCGCCAGGTCCGGCAGCACGACCTTCTGGTCGTCGGTGGTCAGGATGTCCGCCGACTCGGCCATGAAGTGCACACCGCAGAAGACGATGTACTCGGCTTCCGGGCGCGCAGCCGCGTCCCGGGCGAGCTTGAACGAGTCGCCGGTGACGTCCGCGAACTGGATGACCTCGTCGCGCTGGTAGTGGTGGCCGAGGATGAACACCTTGTCCCCGAGCTTCTCCTTGGCCGCGCGGGCACGCTCCACCAGGTCCGGGTCGGACGGGGATGGCAGGTCACCGGGGCACTCGACGCCACGCTCGCTCTTCGGGTCGGCCTCACGGCCGAGCAGAAGCAGGGCGAGGGGCGTCGGCTGGACGTCGAGATCCTGGACGGGGTGGGCCGTGGTCACGTCACGCACCCTTTCTTCTCTGCAGAAAGCCTTTTCGTCTAATTGACGTTATCTATCATATCCGGTTCACGTCACTTTGACGATGGCCATAGTGTCGATGTGACGCATCCCCCCGGTTGGCCGGTGTGCGAGCATGAATGGAACAGGCAAGCGCTCGGCCCGGAATGAATCCGCGGTCCCGACGGTTGCAACGTCGGCAAGCAGTCTCCGTACAACCCGGGAGAGAAGCAGATGTCCGTATCGGACGAGACCACCACCGTGAGCGACGGCATCCTCCTGTCCGACGCCGCCGCAGCCAAGGTCAAGGGCCTGCTGGAGCAGGAAGGCCGTGACGACCTGGCGCTGCGCGTCGCCGTCCAGCCCGGCGGCTGCTCGGGCCTGCGCTACCAGCTCTTCTTCGACGAGCGTTCGCTCGACGGCGACGTCGTGAAGGACTTCGGCGGCGTCAAGGTCGTCACCGACCGGATGAGCGCTCCGTACCTGGGCGGCGCCTCCGTCGACTTCGTCGACACCATCGAGAAGCAGGGCTTCACGATCGACAACCCGAACGCCACGGGCTCCTGCGCCTGCGGCGACTCCTTCAGCTAAGCCCTGAAGGCGGCGGCGGAACACCACGACGGCGGCGGTCCCGGAATCCGGGGCCGCCGCCGTCGTCGTCGTACGCAGGGGCAGGCGTCAGGCGCGGGGCACATCGCCGCCCGACGCCGCGTCGACCACTGTCCGGTCACCGAGCGGCGCGTCCAGCGTCACCGTCCGGGTCAGCTCCTTGGCGATCATGATGCAGACCTTCTTCTCGGCCGGCTTCGATTCCGTCACCGTCACCCGCACCCTGTTCCCGTCCTCGGTCGCGCTCGCCGCGTACGTACTGCACACCCCGCCCCAGAACGTCACCGACAGGGTCCGTCCGTCGGCGCTGTACGACAGGATCTGCCGCTGGGACTTCTCCGTATCCCCCGGGGGCGGGGTCGTCGCCGACGGTGCGTCCTTCGCCAGATACGTGGGGTCCACGGCGATCTGCGACACGGTGTCACCCGTGCCGCCCGCGGCCGGCCGCACCGAGAAGAGCCAGGACGGTACGAGCGTCTGCTTTCCCGCCACGTACTGCTTGGCCAGTCCGAACACCGCCTTGTCGACCGTCACGGTCGTCGTCGTCCGCTCCGCCCCGGTCCGCGCCCCGCAGTGGACCCCCGGCGACTTCAGGCCATCCTGCAGCGGTACGGGAGTGGCGCACCCGCCGACGTCCGGGCGCCCGTCCGTCCGGGACGCCGCCCCGTTCAGCTGCTTCAGCGCCTCGCCCGCACTGATCGCCGGATAGCTGTCGCCCTTCTCCAGGCCCTTCAACTGCCCGCTGCCGCCGACCACTTCACCGCCCGAACCCACCTGGATCCCGGTCGACCAGCCGTAGGTGGGAAGGCCGTCCACCACCGGGTCGGCGTTCACCACCCGTACCGAACCCATGAGTTGGCGGGCGTCGAGGGCGGCGTCGTCCTGCCCCACCGCCTTGAGGACCGGTGCCGCGGCAGCCCTGGCAGCGCTCTCGCTCACCGGAGCGCCGCTGCCGCCCGGGGCCGTTTTCTTGCTCGAACAGACCGTGGCGCTCTCGCAGTTGTCCGTACCGCCGGAGCCGTACCGGGCGAAGCTCCAGGTGCCCGGGGCCTGCTTGTTCACCCGGAGGACCGGGCCCGAGCCGTCCCCGTCGGACCCCACCTTCCAGGACGTGCCCTCCGCCCGCGGCGTGCCCTGCACACCCAGCGCCTTCGCCAGCCGGGCCACCTCCGTCGCGGAGACAGTCCCCTCCGCGCGCTGCACCGCGGCCGTACGCGGCCCCTCGGGCAGCTTGCCGGACGCGCGGTAGACCACCTGGCCGCCGTGCGGATCCGGCTCGCCCGGCGCGATGCCCTGCGAGGACCCGTCGGGCGCCGTCGGGTCACCCGCGCGCTCGTCCAGGGCCAGCGGGGGAGGGGTGCGCTCCCCGCTGCCCGCCGCGCTCTCGCCGCCTTCCCCGTCCGCGGCGGTCGCGGCCCAGTACGCACCGCCGCCCCCAGCCAGCAGTACAGCTGCCGCCACCGCGGCCACGGCGAGCGGCGAACGCCGCCGGGGGCCGGTCACGTCGTTGTCGGGTCGCTCGGTGCTCACCGGATCGCTCCTTCGCCTGCATCGCCGTCACAGGCCGTCACCGGGCCTGCCGTCCGTCCCGCGGGTGGGGACAACGGTGGGACGGGGCACAGGAGCGCACGGTTCCCTCAGGGGGCGTCGGACGCGATCGGTGCCGGTCTCAGTCGCCGTATTCGGACATGGCGTCGATCAGCCGGGCGGAGGCGGCGGGCACGGTAACCCCGTGAATCAGGGACGGCGCCACCCGAACGGGGGCAGACTTCGCGGGGACCACCCAGTGCGGAGCCATCCGCGCGCAGTCACCGCGCAGCTCGGCCAGGCTGATCTCGGACTCGCGTGTGGCGATGTGGTTCGGCATATCCGCACCGTAGGCACCGCACGGCTAAGGAAGAAAGCCCTACTATCGGGTAGTTTTCCCCCCTTCAGGGTGAGTGCGGGAAACGGGTAGCGTGAACTGTCACGCCGCCCCGGGAACGCAGTCACCCGTTCCCCCCGATCTCCACAGGAGCAGTCTCCCCGTGCGAATCGCAGTCACCGGCTCCATCGCCACCGATCACCTCATGACCTTCCCCGGCCGTTTCGCCGACCAGCTGGTCGCGGATCAGCTGCACACGGTCTCGCTCTCCTTCCTGGTCGACAACCTCGACGTGCGCCGGGGCGGTGTCGCCGCCAATATCTGCTTCGGCATGGGCCTGCTGGGCACGAGCCCGATCCTGGTCGGTGCCGCGGGCTCCGACTTCGACGAGTACCGCGCCTGGCTCGACCGCCACGGCGTCGACACCGGTTCGGTCCGGATCTCCGAGGTCCTGCACACCGCCCGTTTCGTCTGCACGACGGATGCCGACCACAACCAGATCGGCTCCTTCTACACGGGCGCGATGAGCGAGGCCCGGCTCATCGAGCTGAAGGCCGTCGCCGACCGCGTCGGCGGCCTCGACCTCGTCTCGATCGGTGCCGACGACCCCGAGGGCATGCTCCGCCACACCGAGGAGTGCCGCACCCGCGGAATCCCGTTCGCCGCGGACTTCTCGCAGCAGATCGCCCGGATGGACGGCGACGAGATCCGGATCCTGCTCGACGGCGCCACGTACCTCTTCTCCAACGAGTACGAGAAGGGGCTCATCGAGTCCAAGACCGGCTGGAGCGACGAGGAGATCCTGTCCAAGGTCGGCCACCGGGTCACCACGCTCGGCGCCCGCGGTGTCCGGATCGAGCGGGTCGGCCAGGAGGCCATCGAGGTCGGCTGCCCGGAGGAGGAGACCAAGGCCGACCCGACCGGCGTCGGCGACGCCTTCCGGGCCGGTTTCCTCTCCGGTCTCGCCTGGGGCGTCGGCCTGGAGCGCGCCGCCCAGGTCGGCTGCATGCTCGCCACCCTGGTCATCGAGACGGTCGGCACCCAGGAGTACACCCTGCGCCGCGCCCACTTCATGGACCGCTTCACCAAGGCGTACGGCCACGACGCCGCCGCCGAGGTCCGCACGCACCTGGGCTGATCCGAAGAGGAACCTCAGGTCAGCCGGCGGACCACATAGGCCGAGCCACGGTCCGCCGGCTCCTCGCCCACGTACTCCTGCTCGCGCATCGCGCACCAGGCCGGGATGTCCAGGCGCGCCGCCTCGTCGTCGGAGAGCACGGTCACCGTCCCGCCCAGCGGTACCTCCCCGATCACCTTGGCGAGCTCGATCACAGGGATCGGGCAGCGCTTCCCGAGGGTGTCGACCACCAGGGACGCGACCGCGGCGGCCTCCCGGGGCGCCGAAACGGGCGCCCCCAGCCTCTCCCGCACCTCTGCCACCACCCGGGGCAGCACGTCCAGGAAACGGTCGACCTCCTCGACCGTGGTGCCGGTCGGCAGCGAAACCCGTACGTTCCCCTCCGACAGCACCCCCATCGCCCTGAGCACATGGCTCGGCGTCAGCGTGCTGCTGGTGCAGGACGAACCGGATGATACGGAGAATTCGGCCCGGTCCAGATCATGGAGCAGTGTCTCTCCGTCGACATAGAGACAGGAGAAGGTCACCAGATGCGGCAGCCGCCGCACCGGGTCACCGACCACCTCCACATCGGGCACCAGCTGCGGCACCCGGGCCCGGATGCGGTCCACCAGGGCCCGCAGCCGTACGGACTCCGCCGCCGCCTCCGCCCGCACCGCCCGCAGCGATGCCGCCGCGGCCACGATCGCCGGAAGGTTCTCGAACCCCGCGGCCCGCCCCGACTCCCGCTCGTCGGCCGGTCCTTGAACCGCGAACCGCACTCCCTTGCGTACCGCCAGCAGCCCGACCCCCGAGGGCCCGCCCCACTTGTGCGCGCTGGCCGCCAGCAGCGACCAGCCGTCCGGCACCGGTCCCCAGCCCAGTGACTGCGCGGCGTCCACCAGCAGCGGCACCCCCGCCGCCCGGCAGACCTCCGCGACCTCGGCAACCGGCTGCTCGGTGCCGACCTCGTGATTGGCGGACTGCAGACAGGCCAGCGCGGTGTCCTCGCACAGCGCCTCCCCGTACGCCGCCGCACTCACCGCCCCCGACCGGTCCACCGCGACCTCGGAGACCGATCCGCCCTGCGCCTCATGGGCGGCGGCCGAATGGAGTACCGACGAGTGCTCGACCGCGGAGACGACCAGATGGCGGCCGACACGCCGACGCCCCGCGAGAGCCCCGGAAATTCCGGAGTGCACCGCCCGCGTCCCCGAAGGAGTGAACGTGAGCTCGTCCGGACGGCACCCGACGGCCTCCGCGGCGGCCTCCCGGGCCGCGTCCAGCAACAGCCGGGCCCGCCGCCCCTCGCGGTAGAGCCTGGCCGGGTCGGCCCAGCCCTCGTCCAGCGCGGCAAGCAGCGCCTGGCGGGCGACGGGGTGCAGGGGAGCGGAGGATGCGGCGTCGAAGTAGGGCACACGGCCACGCTAGCCCGCGCCGGGCCCGCACCCGGGGACGGGCCGCCCGCCCAGCCAGGATAGGGGGCGTCAGATGGCGGCCGGAGGCCCGTATTCCACCCCTTCGGGGTGTCGGACGGCGCGTTGGGCACCCTCCCCGCGCGACCCCAAATAGCGTCCAGTAGGGTTTGGTCCGCATAAACATCCAAACCCCTGCCCGCGTCAGGGCGGCGACCGACCAGAGACACGGCCGCGCCGACCGCGCGGGCGAGACTCTCGGGAAGGCGCTACGTGAGTCCCAACGGCTCCGACCGCTCGTCGCGGCGCCCGATGCGGCGGAAGCTGCCGCAGGTGCTGACTGCGGGCCTGATCCTGGCGACCGCCACCGGTTGCACATACAAGGACTTTCCCCGCCTTGGTATGCCCACGCCGGTAACGGAAGAGGCACCACGGATCCTTTCCCTCTGGCAGGGCTCGTGGGCGGCAGCGCTCGCCACGGGCGTGCTGGTCTGGGGCCTGATCCTGTGGAGCGTCATCTTCCACCGGCGCAGCCGCACCAAGATCGAGGTTCCTACGCAGACCCGGTACAACATGCCCATCGAGGCGCTGTACACCGTGGTCCCTCTGATCATCGTCTCGGTGTTGTTCTACTTCACCGCGCGCGATGAATCGAAGCTCCTCACGCTCTCCCCGAAGCCTGCCCACACCATCAACGTGGTCGGCTACCAGTGGAGCTGGGGCTTCAACTACATCGAGAACGTGGACGGTTCCACCGCCACGGGCAACGAGATCCCCAAGGAACTCGACGCCATCCCGGACAGGTTCCGGAAGGACTTCCCCAAGGGTGCGGACGGCGTCTACGACTTCGGCATCCCGGGAACCCGGAACCCGCAGAACGGCAACCCGGGTCCGACCCTGTGGCTGCCGAAGGGCGAGAAGGTCCGCTTCGTTCTGACTTCGCGTGACGTCATCCACTCCTTCTGGGTGGTGCCGTTCCTCATGAAGCAGGACGTCATTCCGGGCCACACCAACGCCTTCGAGGTGACTCCCAACCAGGAGGGCACCTTCATGGGCAAGTGCGCCGAGCTCTGCGGCGCCGACCACTCCCGGATGCTCTTCAACGTCAAGGTCGTCTCCCCGGAGCGCTACCAGGCGCACCTCAAGGAGCTGGCGAAGAAGGGCCAGACGGGCTACGTGCCGGCCGGCATCGAGCAGACTGACCCGGCCAGGAATGCGGAGACGAACAAACTGTGAGCATCCTCAACGAACCTCAGGGTGCCGCGGCAGCAGACGACTCGTACGAGGACGAGCTGCCGGTCCGGCGGAAGCAGCCGGGAAACGTCGTCATCAAGTGGTTGACCACCACTGACCACAAGACGATCGGCACGATGTACCTGGTCACATCGTTCGCGTTCTTCTGCATCGGCGGTCTGATGGCGCTCTTCATGCGCGCCGAACTGGCCCGTCCCGGCACGCAGATCATGTCGAACGAGCAGTTCAACCAGGCGTTCACGATGCACGGCACGATCATGCTGCTGATGTTCGCGACGCCGCTGTTCGCCGGATTCGCGAACTGGATCATGCCGCTGCAGATCGGCGCGCCCGATGTGGCGTTCCCGCGGCTGAACATGTTCGCGTACTGGCTGTACCTCTTCGGCTCGATCATCGCGGTGGCCGGGTTCCTCACCCCGCAGGGTGCGGCCGACTTCGGCTGGTTCGCCTACTCCCCGCTCTCGGACGCCGTCCGGTCGCCGGGTGTCGGCGCCGACATGTGGATCATGGGTCTGGCCTTCTCCGGCTTCGGCACGATCCTCGGTTCGGTCAACTTCATCACCACGATCATCTGCATGCGCGCCCCCGGCATGACGATGTTCCGCATGCCGATCTTCGTCTGGAACGTCCTGCTGACCGGTGTGCTGGTCCTGCTGGCCTTCCCGGTCCTCGCCGCCGCGCTCTTCGCGCTGGAGGCGGACCGCAAGTTCGGTGCGCATGTATTCGACGCGGCCAATGGCGGCGCATTGCTCTGGCAACACCTCTTCTGGTTCTTCGGCCATCCAGAGGTGTACATCATTGCCTTGCCATTCTTCGGAATCATTTCCGAAGTGATCCCGGTGTTCAGCCGAAAGCCGATGTTCGGCTACATCGGTCTGATCAGCGCGACGATCGCCATCGCAGGCCTCTCCGTGACCGTGTGGGCGCACCACATGTACGTCACCGGCGGTGTGCTGTTGCCGTTCTTCTCGTTCATGACATTCCTCATCGCGGTACCGACCGGTGTGAAGTTCTTCAACTGGATCGGCACGATGTGGAAGGGATCGCTGTCCTTCGAGACACCGATGCTCTGGGCCGTCGGCTTCCTGATCACCTTCACCTTCGGTGGTCTGACCGGCGTGATCCTGGCGTCGCCCCCGATGGACTTCCACGTCTCGGACTCGTACTTCGTCGTCGCGCACTTCCACTACGTCATCTTCGGCACCGTGGTCTTCGCGATGTTCTCCGGATTCCACTTCTGGTGGCCGAAGTTCACCGGCAAGATGCTGGACGAGCGGCTCGGCAAGATCACGTTCTGGACGCTGTTCGTGGGCTTCCACGGCACGTTCCTGGTGCAGCACTGGCTGGGTGCCGAGGGCATGCCGCGTCGTTACGCGGACTACCTCGCCGCAGACGGCTTCACCGCGCTGAACACGATCTCGACGATCTCCTCGTTCCTGCTCGGCCTGTCGATGCTGCCGTTCTTCTACAACGTGTGGAAGACCGCCAAGTACGGCAAGAAGGTCGAGGTCGACGACCCGTGGGGCTACGGCCGTTCGCTGGAGTGGGCGACCTCCTGCCCGCCGCCGCGGCACAACTTCCTCACGCTGCCGCGGATCCGTTCCGAATCCCCGGCGTTCGACCTGCACCACCCGGAGATCGCGGCGCTCGAGCAGCTGGAGCACCACTCCGCGGATGACAAGGCCCTCGCTGGTGGCAAGGAGGCCGGTAAGTGAAGATCCAGGGCAAGATGTTCCTCTGGCTGAGCTTCTTCATCCTCGCCATGGCCATCACGTACGGCGTGTGGTCGAAGGAGCCGGCCGGTACCACCGCGCTCGTCCTGGCCTTCGGCCTGAGCGTCATGATCGGCTTCTACCTGGCCTTCACGGCGCAGCGGGTCGACGCCTTGGCTCAGGACAACAAGGAAGCCGATGTCGCGGACGAGGCCGGCGAGGTGGGGTTCTTCTCCCCGCACAGCTGGCAGCCGCTCTCGCTGGCCGTCGGTGGCGCCCTCGCCTTCCTGGGCATCATCTTCGGCTGGTGGCTGCTCTACTTCTCGGCCCCGATCATCCTGATCGGCCTGTTCGGCTGGGTCTTCGAGTACTACCGCGGTGAGAACCGCACCCAGTAACAGCGCGTCACCGCTCCACCTGACGGGGGGCCTGTACTTCTCCACCAAAAGAAGTACAGGCCCCCCGTTTGCAGTCACATTGCGCGCTAATAGGGATGAATCTTCATAGCGTGTGTTCATGAACACCACGCCGCGCTTTCGCCCCGTAGTGAGCTGCACTCTGCTGGTCGTGACCCTGGTCGCAGGTGTGACCGCCTGCGGAGGGTCCAATGGCCACCCGCTCGCGGCGAAACCGTACGACGCGGCGGACGAGATCTCCTCCAACGTGCCCGAGGGCGACGGGAAGGTCGACTCCGACAAGCCGCTCGAAGTCACTGTCGACGGCGACGACGGCCGGATCACGGACGTGACGGCCGTGGACACGATCGGACGCCATCTGGCGGGTGAACTCGACGCCGACGGGGCGCGCTGGCACTCCACCTCCCCGCTCGCCGCCGGCGCCCGCTACACCGTGCACGTCAGCATGGAGGACAGCGATGGCGCCCCGGGCAGCCGCACGCTCTCCTTCGAGACCGCCTCCGCCAAGGCCAAGAAGCTCCTGAAGGTCACCTTCGGCCCTCAGGCGGGCACCTACGGCGTCGGACAGCCCGTCACAGCGGAACTCAGCGCTCCGGTCAAGGACAAGGCGTCCAGGGCCATCGTGGAGCGCGCCCTGCGGGTCCGCTCCACGCCCGCCGTGACTGGCTCCTGGTACTGGGTCGACGACAAGATCCTGCACTACCGCCCCAAGGACTACTGGCCCGCCGGGGCCACCATCGACGTCACCAGCGGCCTGGCGGGCATCAAGGTCACCGACACGCTGTACGGAGCCCCCACGAAGGCGCTGAAGCTCACCACGGGCGACCGTGTCGAGGCCATCACCGACGCCGCCGCGCACACGATGACCGTCAAGCGCAACGGGAAAGTGATCAACACCATTCCGGTGACCACCGGCAAGCCCGGCTTCTCCACCCGAAACGGCGTCAAGGTCGTGCTGAGCAAGGAGTACTCCGTACGCATGCGCGGAGAGACCATCGGCATCTCGGAGAATTCCGACGACGGGTACGACCTGTTGGTCTACTACGCGACCCGCGTCACCTGGAGCGGCGAGTACGTGCACGCGGCCCCCTGGTCCACCGGCTCGCAGGGGTACGAGAACGTCAGCCACGGCTGTACGGGCATGAGCACCAGCCTGGCCGAGTGGTTCTACAACACCGTGCGCACGGGCGACATCGTCCAGGTCGTCGGCAGCCAGGGCGAGACGATGACGCCGTTCGACAACGGCTACGGCGACTGGAACCTGTCCTGGGCCAAATGGCAGCAGGGCAGCGCCCTGCAGAAGAACGCCACCCCGGACCGCACGGACACGATCCAGGCGGCGCGACTGCGCCCCGAGGTCTGACCGGCCCGGGGAGTGCGCTGCCCCTCAGCGGGACTGCAGACGAAACCGCGGCAGGTCTCAGGCGTCCACGCAGTCCCTGCTGCGCAGCAGAGCGGCCAGGGCGTCCGCGAACCCGGCCGGTTCGACCGGCAGGGTCACCGCGGCGTCCGCACGGCTCCAGGTGGCCAGCCAGGCGTCCTGCGGGCGCCCGATCAGCAGCAGCACGGGCGGGCAGTGGAAGATCTCGTCCTTGATCTGCCGGCAGACGCCCATGCCGCCCGCGGGCGCCGTCTCGCCGTCCAGTACACAGACATCGATGCCGCCGTTGTCCAGCGCGTCCAGGACGGCGGGCAGGGTGGCGCATTCGAGGAACTCCACCGGTGGCACATCGGCCGCGGGCCTGCGCCCGGCTGCCAGCCTCACCTGCTCACGGGTGTTGGCGTCGTCGCTGTAGACCAGGACCGTGGCGGTCGGCTGCATTGTTCCTCCGTGACATCTGTGTCTTCGGGGCTTTCCGGGCATGAACCGATGCGCGGATCGTACTCTGCCCGATGGCCTGTCAGCACCGCTCGGGACAGCGGATTCATGGGCCGTTCGGGGAGGGCACACCCTGTTGACACACCGAACGGCACCCCCCGGAGTGAGGGCGGGATAAGGGACCGACATAATGTCGGTCGTGGCGACAGCAACGACAGTAGAAACCGGGCACGCGCACCCGTCGGTCAATCGACCGAACCTCACCAGCGTCGGAACCATCATCTGGTTGAGTTCCGAGCTGATGTTCTTCGCGGCCCTCTTCGCGATGTACTTCACTCTGCGATCGGTGATGGGACCGGACCACTGGAAGGAAATGGCTTCGGCCCTGAACTTCCCGTTCTCGGCGACGAACACCACGATCCTGGTGCTCTCCTCACTCACCTGCCAGCTCGGCGTCTTCGCCGCGGAGCGGGGCGACGTGAAGAAGCTCCGTACCTGGTTCATGATCACTTTCGTGATGGGTGCGATCTTCATCGGAGGCCAGGTCTTCGAGTACACCGAGCTGGTGAAGAAGGACGGCCTCTCGCTGTCCTCCGATCCGTACGGCTCGGTGTTCTACTTGACGACCGGCTTCCACGGGCTGCACGTGACAGGCGGTCTCATCGCCTTCCTGCTCGTTCTGGGCAGGACATACGCAGCCAAGAGGTTCACCCATGAACAGGCGACCGCTGCCATCGTCGTGTCCTATTACTGGCACTTCGTCGATGTCGTGTGGATCGGCCTCTTCGCCACGATCTACATGATCAAGTAACCGGGCTCGAACCCGAACCACATCCAGCATCGACGCAGAAGATCCTGACACCGGGGTAATCCGTGAAAAAGCTCTCCGCACGACGACGCCATCCGTTGGCGGCGGTCGTCGTACTACTCCTCGCGCTGGCGGCCACTGGGGGGCTGTACGCCGCGTTTGCGCCCGCGAGTAAGGCGCAGGCCGACGACACCGCCCAGTCCCTCGCCATCGATGAGGGCAAGAAGCTGTACTCCGTCGGTTGCGCCAGCTGCCACGGAACCGGCGGTCAGGGCACCACCGACGGGCCGAGCCTGGTCGGCGTGGGCTCCGCCGCCGTGGACTTCCAGGTCGGTACGGGCCGTATGCCGGCGCAGCAGCCGGGTGCCCAGGTACCGAAGAAGAAGGTCATCTACAGCCAGGCCGAGATCGACCAGCTCGCGGCTTACGTCGCGTCGCTCGGCGCCGGTCCGATCGTTCCGACCAAGAACCAGGTCAGCCCTGACGGTGCGGACATCGCCAAGGGTGGCGACCTGTTCCGTACCAACTGCGCGCAGTGCCACAACTTCACTGGCGAGGGTGGTGCGCTGACGAACGGCAAGTACGCGCCCAGCCTTGAAGGCGTGGACCCGAAGCACGTCTACGAGGCCATGCAGACCGGCCCGCAGAGCATGCCGTCCTTCCCGGACACGACGATGCCCGAGCAGCAGAAGCGGGACATCATCGCGTACGTCCAGACCGTGAACGGCGCCCAGTCCGAGAGCCCGGGTGGCCTCAAGCTGGGTGGCCTGGGGCCGGTCAGCGAAGGCTTGTTCGCCTGGATCTTCGGGCTCGGCGCACTGATCGCAGTTGCCATTTGGGTCGCGGCCCACACCGCTAAGGCCAAGAAGTCATGAGTAGCCAAGAGATTCCAGACGAGAACCTGCCCGCTGAGCAGGACACCGCGCACGGCGCGGTAGAGGTCGCGGACGACCCGTTCGCCGACCCGGGGCTGCCGGCCCACAAGCCGCGCATCCAGGACATCGACGAACGGGCCGCGAAGCGCTCCGAGCGCGCCGTCGCGTTCATGTTCACGCTGTCCATGCTGGCGACGATCGGCTTCATCGCCTCGTACGTCATCTTCCCGGTCGACAAGATCGTGTACATCTGGCCCTTCGGCCATGTGAGCGCGCTCAACTTCTCCCTGGGTCTGACCCTGGGCGTGGCCCTCTTCGCGATCGGTGCCGGTGCCGTCCACTGGGCGCGCACCCTGATGTCCGACGTGGAGGTCGCCGACGACCGGCACGCCATCGAGGCCGAGCCCGAGGTCAAGGCGAAGGTTCTCGCAGACTTCGCGGCAGGTGCCGAGGAGTCCGCGTTCGGCCGGCGCAAGCTGATCCGGAACACCATGTTCGGTGCGCTGGCCCTGGTGCCGCTCGCCGGTGTGGTGCTGCTGCGCGACCTCGGTCCGCTGCCGGAGAAGAAGCTCCGCAGCACCCTGTGGGCCAAGGGCAAGCAGCTCATCAACATGAACACGATGGAGCCGCTGCGTCCCGAGGACGTCGCCGTCGGTTCGCTGACCTTCGCCATGCCCGAGGGCCTGGCGGAGGACGCGGAGGACTTCCAGAACCAGATCGCCAAGTCCGCGCTGATGATCATCCGTATCCAGCCGGAGAACATCAAGGACAAGCGCGAGCGCGAGTGGGCCCACGAGGGAATCGTGGCCTTCTCCAAGATCTGCACCCACGTCGGCTGCCCGATCAGCCTGTACGAGCAGCAGACGCATCACGTGCTCTGCCCGTGCCACCAGTCCACCTTCGACCTCTCCGACGGCGCCCGCGTCATCTTCGGTCCGGCCGGTCACGCCCTTCCGCAGCTGCGGATCGGTGTGAACAGCGAGGGCAACCTCGAGGCGCTCGGTGACTTCGAAGAGCCCGTCGGTCCTGCATTCTGGGAGCGCGGATGAGTACTGCGACCACGAACACATCCGGTGCTGCCGCACCGGGCAATCGCAAGGCGCCCGCCGGCGAGCGGGTGGCCGACTGGGCGGACGGCCGGCTCGGGATCTACTCCCTGGCCAAGTCCAACATGCGCAAGATCTTCCCGGACCACTGGTCCTTCATGCTCGGTGAGATCGCCCTCTACAGCTTCATCATCATCATCCTCACGGGTGTGTATCTGACGCTGTTCTTCCACCCGAGCATGAACGAAGTCGTGTACCACGGCTCGTACGAGCCGATGCAGGGCATCCGGATGTCCGAGGCATACGCCTCGACGCTGGACATCAGCTTCGACGTCCGCGGTGGTCTGCTGGTTCGCCAGATCCACCACTGGGCCGCGCTGATCTTCCTGGCCGGCATGTTCGTGCACATGATGCGCGTCTTCTTCACGGGTGCGTTCCGCAAGCCGCGTGAGATCAACTGGCTGTTCGGCTTCCTGCTGTTCGTGCTGGGTATGTTCACCGGCTTCACCGGCTACTCGCTCCCGGACGACCTGCTGTCCGGTACGGGTGTCCGCTTCACCCAGGGCGCGATCCTGTCGACGCCCATCGTCGGCACGTACATCTCGATGTTCCTGTTCGGCGGAGAGTTCCCCGGCCACGACTTCGTCGCCCGGTTCTACTCGATCCACATCCTGCTGCTGCCGGGCATCATGCTCGGCCTGCTGGTGGCGCACCTGATCCTGGTCTTCTACCACAAGCACACGCAGTTCGCGGGTCCCGGCCGCACCAACAAGAACGTCGTCGGCATGCCGCTGCTGCCGGTGTACATGGCGAAGGCCGGAGGTTTCTTCTTCCTGGTCTTCGGCATCATCGCCATCATCGCGGCGATCGCGTCGATCAACCCGATCTGGGCCATCGGCCCGTACCGCCCGGACCAGGTGTCCACCGGCGCCCAGCCCGACTGGTACATGGGCTTCGCCGAGGGTCTGATCCGAGTGATGCCGGGCTGGGAGATCAACCTCTGGGGTCACACGCTCGTCCTGGGCGTGTTCATCCCGCTGATGGCCTTCGGACTGGTACTCGCGATCATCGCGGTCTACCCGTTCATCGAGTCCTGGGTCACCGGGGACAAGCGCGAGCACCACATCCTGGACCGCCCGCGCAACGCCCCGACCCGGACCGCCTTCGGCGTCGCCTGGATCACCGAGTACGTCATCGTCTTCATCGGCGGTGGCAACGACCTGTGGGCCACGCACTTCCACCTGTCGCTGAACGCCATCTCCTGGTTCGTCCGGATCTTCATCTTCGTGGGCCCGGTCATCGCGTTCATCGCCACCAGGCGGATCTGCCTCGGCCTCCAGCGCCGCGACAAGGAGAAGGTGCTGCACGGGCGCGAGTCCGGCATCATCAAGCGCCTGCCGCACGGTGAGTTCGTCGAGATCCACGAGCCGCTCAGCCCCGAGCAGCTGCACACGCTCACCGCGCACGAGCAGTACAAGCCGGTCGAGATCGGCCCGACGGTCGACGAGAACGGTGTCGAGCGCAAGGTGCCCGCACTGCAGAAGCTGCGGGCCAGGCTCAGCAAGGGCTACTACGGCGAAAACAACCAGATCGCCAAGCCCACCACCGAGGAGTACAAGGAGATCACCAGCAGCCACGGTCACCACTGATCGCCTGAACTGATCGCCACAGCTGGAGCCCCGTCCATCCGATGGACGGGGCTCTTTGCTGTCCATGGCGCTCGATAGGGTGGGGGCAACCTCTTTTATCGGCTGTGGACCCCCAGGAGCGGACCATGAACGTTGTGACCCCGGTCGGCGGCGACAGCGTGGCGGACCGTTCCTGGCCCGGCGTGCTGAACCCGCTGCTGCGCGGCGAGAACCTGACCGCGGACGACACCGCGTGGGCGATGGACCGCATCATGAGCGGTGAGGCGACCGATGTGCAGATCGCCGGTTTCGCGGTGGCCCTGCGCGCCAAGGGCGAGACGGTCGACGAGGTGTCCGGCCTGGTGCGCGCGATGTACGAGCACGCCAACACCATCCACGTACCCGGTCGCACGGTCGACATCGTCGGCACCGGCGGCGACCTCGCCAAGACGGTCAACATCTCCACGATGTCGGCGATCGTCATCGCGGGTACGGGCGCCAAGGTCGTCAAGCACGGCAACCGCGCCTCCTCGTCGGCGAGCGGTTCCTCCGATGTGCTGGAGAAGCTGGGCGTCAATCTGGACATCAGCGCGCAGCGGGTCGTCGAAGTGGCCGAGGAGGCGGGCATCACCTTCTGCTTCGCGGTGAAGTTCCACCCCGCCCTGCGCTACGCCGCCAGGGCCCGCAAGGAGCTCGGCGCCCCGACGACGTTCAACATCCTCGGGCCGCTCACCAACCCGGCCAACGTGCGCTCCCAGGCCGTCGGCGTCGCCGACCTGCGAATGGCGCCCATCGTCGCCGGTGTCCTCGCCGAGCGAGGCAATTCGGCGCTGGTCCTGCGCGGCGACGACGGCCTGGACGAGCTGGCGACGACCGCGACCTCGCGCGTCTGGGTGGTCCGGGACGGATCGGTGCGCGAGGAGGCGTTCGACCCGCGCGACGTCGGTCTGGAGCTCGTGCCGGCGCAGGCGCTGCGTGGCGCCGACGCCTCGTACAACGCCGATGTGGCCCGCCGGGTGCTGGCCGGCGAGCGAGGCCCCGTACGGGAGGCCGTGCTGCTCAACTCGGCGGCGGCGCTGGTCGCGCTGGACCCGACGGACGGCACGCTGAACGAGCAGCTCGCCGCCGGGATCGCGAAGGCCGCCGAGTCCATCGACTCGGGGGCGGCCCGGCAGGTGCTGGAGCGCTGGGTGGCGGTCAGCAACGCCTGACCGGACGGAATGTGACGCAGGGCGCGGTCCAGATCTTGGACCGCGCCTTGCGCGTCGACGTACGTATGGCAGGATGCTGAGCAGGTCATGAGTGACAGCGACTACGGCCCCGGCCCGCTGTCCGGCAACCCTCCGTCCGTGGCGGGGTGCCCCGGGTGAAGACCAGGCCGTAGGCAGCGAGGTCTGCGGCAAGCGCGGGCCCCTCGGCATCTGTGAATGCCAGCCCCCGGGGTCCTGGTCCCTAGGGAGTCTCTTGTGAGCAAGCGAATGCGATAGGGCTTCTCGGCCCTCCTCCGCACACCCTTTTCTCTTTCTGCTGCGCTGCCGCGTATCCGCCGGCGCATGCAATTCGCCTGCCTGTTACGGGAGTTCGCCATGTCTGTCTTCACCGCTGCCGCCGACCGGTCGCTTTGTGCCCCTCTGCCGGTTCTGGGTAAGGATGTAACGGTTCCGCTGGTCACGGGCGGTGAAGTCACGTACGCCGCCCTCGACTACGCCGCCAGCGCGCCGGCCCTGCAGCGCGTCTGGGACGACGTCGCCGCGTACGCCCCGTACTACGGCAGCGTCCACCGCGGCGCCGGGTACCTCTCGCAGCTCTCCACGGACCTCTTCGAGAACAGCCGCGCGACCGTCGCAGAGTTCCTCGGCTGCCGTGCCGACGACCAGGTGATCTTCACCCGCTCGACCACCGACTCCCTCAACCTGCTGGCCGCCGTCGTCCCCGCCGACTGTCAGGTCTTCGTGTACGAGACCGAGCACCACGCCTCGCTGCTGCCATGGCGCGACGCCCGGGTGACCTACCTGAACGCCCCGCGCACCCCGGCCCAGGCCGTCGAGACGCTGGAGCGGGCGCTCGCCGACCGTGACCCCTACGGCCCCGCGCTGGTCTGCGTCACCGGCGCCTCCAACGTCACCGGCGAACTGTGGCCGGTCAAGGAGCTGGCGGCCGCCGCGCACGCGCACGGTGCCCGGATCGTGCTGGACGCCGCGCAGCTCGCCCCGCACCACCCCGTCGACATCACCGAGCTGGACGTCGACTGGGTCGCCTTCTCCGGACACAAGCTGTACGCGCCGTTCGGCTCGGGTGTGCTCGCGGGCCGGGCCGACTGGCTGCAGGACGCCGAACCGTACCTGGCCGGCGGCGGCGCCTCGCGCAAGGTCGCCCGCCGCACCGACGGCGGTGTGGACGTCGAGTGGCACTCCACCGCCGCCCGCCACGAGGCCGGTTCCCCCAACGTCATCGGCGTGTACTCCATCGCCTCCGCCTGCAAGGCGCTGACCGAGGCGGGCTTCGACAACCTGGTCGCCCGGGAGCAGCACCTCGTCACCGCGGTCCGGGCCGGACTCGCCGACGTCCCCGAGGTGAAGGTGCTCTCGCTGTTCGGCGACGACGCCCCGCGGGTCGGCGTCATCTCCTTCGTGGTGGAGGGCTGGAACAGCTCGCACTTCGCCGCCGCGCTCTCCGCCGAGTACGGCATCGGGGTCCGCGACGGACTGTTCTGCGCCCACCCGCTGGTCCGCACCCTGCTGGGCAGCGACCCGCAGGAGGTCGGCGAGTGCGGCGCGCCGGAGGCCGAGCCGGGCGAGCGCTCACTGAACGCGATCCGGGTGAGCTTCGGGGCCGGTACGCCGGACGAGCACATCGAGCGATTCGTCCGCGCGGTCAAGGAGCTGGTGAGCAAGGGCGCCCAGTGGAAGTACCGCACCGAGGACGGCCGCTGCGTCCCGGACCGGGGCGCGGCGCAGCTCTGACGGCACGTAGCACTTCGGCGGGGGACGGGCAGCCGAGCCCGTCCCCCGCCGAAGTGCTACGCCGTAGTAAGGGGCGTACCTACGCGTCGAGGCCGATGGCGAAGGCGGCCTCCAGGTCGTGCTGCGAGTACGTACGGAAGGCCACATGCGTATCCGTGGCCTCGACGCCGGGGATCTTGCTGATCCGGCCGGGGATGACGTCCGCCAGATCATCGTGCTTGGCCACCCGGACCATGGCGATCAGGTCGTACGTACCGGTGACCGAGAAGACTTCGCTGACGCAGTCCAGCGCGGCGATGGCCTCGGCGATCTCGGGGATCCGGTCCACGCTGGTTTTGATGAGCACGATCGCGGTGATCACGGCTGGCTTTCTCCCTCGGTGGCCGTGGCTGGAGACTTCACTCTATCCGTACGCCGGTAACGCCCCCAGGCGTAGAGGAAGCCGAGGGCGAAGCCGACCACATGGGCCAGATAGGCCACGCCGGGGCCCCCGCTGCCCGCGCCCTGGACCGCCAGCCACTGCAGGACGAACCAGAAGATCAGCACGATCCAGGCGGGGAAGCGCAGCGGCAGGAAGAAGAGGAACGGAAACAGGCTGGTGACCCGGGCCCTGGGGAACAGGTACAGGAACGCCCCGAGCACCGCCGAGATCGCCCCCGACGCGCCGACGAGCGTCTGGTCGGACGTGGCGTGCGCGGCCGCGTAGGCGACCAGGGCGAGATAGCCGCAGCCGAGATAGAAGAAGGTGAACTCGGCATGGCCCATGCGCTCCTCGGCCATCGCGCCGAACACGTACAGGAAGAGCATGTTGCCGAGCAGATGCAGCCAGCTGCCGTGCACGAAGAGGGCGGTGAGCGGGGTGAGCAGGGGGTGTGCGGAGCCGTTCCACAGCTCGCTCGGGATCACGCCCCAGCGTTCGAAGTACCCGGCCTGGGCGGCGAGCAGGGCGTCGGGGCCGCCGGAGGGCGGGTTGAAGCCGGAGAGCGGGCTGATCAGGAAGACCAGACAGCACAGGGCGATCAGGGCATGGGTCACCGGCGGTCCGCCGGAGGTGACCGTCCGTAGTAGCCCGCTGGTGAATCTGCCGGCCGCAGCCCGCCGATCGATCATGAACAGAGCATGACGCAAGCGGAGGGAACGGGACAGACCGCCTCGCCGTGTCAGGGGGACGCGGCGAGGCCGTAGGGTTACGGCAGGACATCCGCAGTTCGACGGCGCACCGCGAGATCCTTGAAGCAGACGTCACGAGGCTCGACGAAAGAGGACGCACGATGACGACGGTTCCCCAGCCGACCGACGTGACCCGCTGGCGCTGCACGCTCTGCGGGAATCTCACGCGGTTCGACGTGACGCGATCCTCCAAGGTCATCGAATACGTCCATCTCGACCTGGCCGGGGAGTCCACCGTCGAGGAACGCGAGGTGGTCAGTGAGACCATCGAGTCGGTGCGCTGTCGTTGGTGCAATGCGGTGGATCAGATCGAACTGGTGGACAGGCCGGGTGCCGACTCCTGACGGGGCCGTGCGGACAGACGATTTGGGGTGACGGATGGTGGAGCAGCCCGCTAGCGGCGCCGAGTCGGCCGAGCCGGCCGACGACGCCGTCGAGGCGCTCGACCGCCCGCTGCCCGAAGGCGTACGGCGACGGGTCGTCGCGCTGGTCTCGGACGCGTTCGGCGGCCTGACGGTCACCGAACTCCCGGCCCAGCTGAGGCAGTACGCCCGATTCACCCCGACCCGGCGTGCCAAGTTCGCCGGGAACGCGATGGCCGCCGCCCTGGAGGGCGACGCGCTGTTCCGGCAGCGCATCGGCGAACGGCTCAGGGAGGCGCAGCCGGAGCTGACGGCCGCGCTGGAGGCCGGTTCGCCGCCCGCCGCCGCCGACCCCGTCGATGTGGCCGCCGCGGCCTATGTGCTGCGCCCGGCCGGCTGGGTGAAGCTGGTCACCGCCGCCGGCGAGGAGGCCCAGCGGGCCGATGCCGAGCGCGTCGACGAGGAGAGCCGCCGCGAGCTGGAACGGCTGCGCGAGGAGCTCGCCCAGGCCCGCTCCCAGACGAAGAGCGAGACCGAACGGCTCCGCAGCGAGCTGGACGCGGCCCGCAAGGAAGCCGAATCCGTCCAGCGCAAACTGCGCAGTGCCGTCAACGAGGTCAAGCGCGGCGAGGCCGCGTTGCGCCGCAGCCGGGCCGAGATCGACGCCGTACGGTCCGAGGCGGCCGCCCAGGTCTCCGCGGCCGAGAGCGAGACCCGTCGGCTCAAGGCGCGGCTCGGTGAGGCCGAGGCGTCCGTCGAGGCGGGCCGCAGGGCCGCCAGGGAGGGCCGCTCGGTCGAGGACATGCGGCTGCGGCTGCTGCTGGACACGGTGCTCGACGCGGCCCGCGGGCTCCGTCGTGAACTGGCCCTGCCGCCCTCGTCGATCCGCCCCGCGGACAGTGCCGACGCGGTCGAGCCCGGCAGGATGTCGCCCAAGGACATTGCCGCCAGGGCCCTTTCGGAGACCGATCCGGCCCTGCTCGACCAGTTGCTCGCGCTGCCGCAGGCGCATCTGATCGTGGACGGCTACAACGTCACCAAGACCGGCTATCCGCAGTTGCCGCTGGAGAAGCAGCGGCTGAGGCTGCTGGGCGGCCTCGCGGTCCTCGCGGCGCAGACCGGCGCCGAGATGACCTGTGTCTTCGACGGGGCCGAACTGGCCGCCCCGGTGCTGCTCGCACCGCCGCGCGGGGTCCGGGTGCTGTTCAGCAAGCCCGGTGTGACCGCCGATGAGCTCATCCGTCAGCTGGCGCGCGCCGAACCGCCGGGCCGGCCGGTCGTGGTGGTCTCCACCGACCGCGAAGTCGCCGACGGAGTGGCGAAGGCGGGCGCCAGGCCCGTTGCGTCCGTCTTGCTCCTGAAGCGCCTTTCGCGCGTCTAGTGACACTTGTCGGGAGTCGGCGGAAATTGGAGAACGGACCGTCAAGTCGCCGCTACACCCTGTGTGCTGTGGGTAAAGAAGTACCTCCTGTGACGAGATTTTTCTCGTGAGGATTTGAACTGATCACAAGATGGTCACTAGGGTCAGGCCTCGAACCTTCGCGCGGTTGATCACCCATCCGGGGTGACGGCGAAGGAACCGCCGAGTCCGTGACATGCACGGAGCCGGGGATTTCAGTCCCCCACAGCCCGGTAGGCGGCTCGAGGAAGAAGGAGCTCGCCTTCGTGGCGTCCCACCGTCGTCCCAAGCAGCCGAGCCGCACCCGCGTGACCGTGCTCACCGCGACCGCCGCCGCGGCCGTGGCCCTGACCTCCCAGGCGGCCCACGCCGACCCCAAGCCCTCCAAGAGCGAGGTCAAGGCGAAGGTCGACAAGCTCTACCACGAGGCGGAGAAGGCCACCGAGCAGTACAACGGGGCCAAGGAGCAGCAGCAGAAGCTGGAGAAGGAAGTCGGCGCGCTGCAGGACAAGGTGGCCCGCGGCCAGGAGGAGATCAACACGCTCCGCGGCGGCCTCGGTTCGCTCGCCGCCGCGCAGTACCGCTCCGGTGGCATAGACCCGTCGGTCCAGCTCTTCCTCGCGTCGAACCCGGACAGCTTCCTCGACGAGGCCTCGGCCCTCGACCAGTTGACGGCCAAGCAGACCGAGTCGCTGGAGAAGATCCAGGAGAAGCAGCGGGCCCTCGCGCAGGAGCGCAAGGAGGCCCAGGACAAGCTCGGTGACCTCGCGGACGTCCGCAAGACGCTCGGCGAGAAGAAGAAGAAGTTCCAGGGCAAGCTCGCCGATGCGCAGCGGCTGCTCAACACGCTGACCGCCGCCGAGCGCGAGAAGATGCGCCAGGACGACCTGCGCGCCAGCCGTGCCGCCGGCGACCGGGTCGACCTCGGCAACGAGGTCCCCGCCTCGGCCCTCGGCGCCGCCGCCCTCCAGGCCGCCTCCACCCAGCAGGGCAAGCCGTATGTCTCCGGGGGCACCGGCCCCAACTCCTTCGACTGCTCGGGCCTGACCCAGTGGGCCTACGCCCAGGCCGGCGCCCACATCACCCGCACCACGTACACCCAGATCAACGACGGCCGCCAGATCGGGCGCAGCGCGCTGAAGCCGGGCGACCTGGTCTTCTTCAACAACACCTCGCACGTGGCCCTTTACGCGGGCAACAACACCGTCCTGCACGCCCCGAAGCCGGGCGCGGTCGTCCGCTACGAGTCGATGAACACCATCGGCACCTTCCAGGTCGGCGTGCGCATCTGACGACGCCCGAACGGGCGAATTCCCGCGCCCGCACAGACAGTCCGCCCCGCCGGAGACCACAGGTCACCGGCGGGGCGCTCCTGTTTGCGCCCCCGTCCGCCCGGCGCGGCCGTTGGCCGCTCCGTAATCGCCCGACTACTGTCTGCCTGCCGTGCAGCTCCCGGTCGTCGGTCCGCCCGCCCCGGGCGGCAGGGGCTGCGCACATGTGCGTACAGCGGAAGGGAGTACGGCGTCCTGTGGTGTCCCATCGCCGTTCCACACAGCCCGGCCTCAACCGGGGCGTCCGGGTCACTGTTCTGTCGGCCGCCGCGGCGACCGCGGCCGCCACCTTCGGGGCGGCCACCGCGAACGCCGACCCGCAGGACACGCCCCGGGCTGCCAAGGCCCGGGTCGACCGGCTGTACGGCGAGGCCGAGCGGGCCACCGAGCAGTACAACAAGGCCGGTGAGAACGCCGACCGGCTGCGCGGCGAGGTGAAGCGGACCCAGGACCGTGCGGCCCGCGGCCAGGAACGCCTCAACCGGATGCGTACGGCGCTCGGTTCCGTGGCGAGCGCGCAGTACCGCTCGGGCGGCCTCGATCCCTCGCTCGCCCTGCTGCTCTCCTCCGACCCGGACACCTACCTCGACCGGGCGGCCACCCTGGACCGCCTGACCGAGCGTCAGGCCACCGAGCTGCGGGAACTCCAGCAGGCCCAGCGCTCTCTCGCGCAGACCCGCGCGGAGGCCGCCGGGGCGCTGGCCGAGCTGGAGCGCAACCGGGCGGCCGCCACCCGCCACAAACGGACTGTCGAGGGCAAGCTCGCCCAGGCCAAGCAGCTGCTGGACGCGCTGCCCAGCGCCGACCGGGCGGACTTCGAGCGGGCCTCGCGCTCTGGCCGCGGCGACGTGTTCCCGGCCATGGCCGACCTGCCGGCCGGCTCCGCCCGGGCGGCCGCAGCCGTCATGGCGGTCCGGCAGGCACTGGGCCGCCCGTACATCTGGGGGGCCAACGGACCCGCCGGATTCGACTGTTCCGGGCTGATGCAGTGGGCGTACGCCCAGGCCGGGGTCAGCCTGCCGCGCACCTCGCAGGCCCAGCGGTACGCGGGACACATGGTGCCGCTCTCCGAGGCCCGTCCCGGCGACCTGGTCGCCTACCGCGCGGACGCCGGCCACATCGGGATGTACGTCGGCAACGGCCAGGTGATCCACGCCCCGTATCCGGGCGCCCCGGTGCGCTACGACCCCGTCGGCATGATGCCCGTCTCCTCGGTCACCCGCGTCTGACCCGTACCCTCGACCGGGTGGCTGATCAGCGGCGTACCGCACGGCGGGGACGTAACGGAGGACGGCGCACGGCGGGAGTGCTGCTCGCCGGGCTGCTGTTCGCCTCCGCCTGCGCGGCCCCCGACGACGGCGCCGCCCCGGACTCCACCGCCCGCGGTATCCGCGCCACCCTGGACCGCCGTGCGGCCGCCGTGCCGGCCCACGACACGGACGCCTACCTGGCCGCCATAGACCCGCGGGCCACCGGGTTGCGCACGGCCCAGCGCCGGGAACTGGGCAACCTCGCGGACGTACCGCTGAGCTCATGGACGTACCGGCTGACGGATGTGACCGGACAGGGCGCCGACCGGGCCACCGCGGACGTACAGCTGCGCTACCGGATCAAGGGCTACGACGCCGCCCCGGTCACTGCGGACCGGGTGCTCGATCTGAGGCGGGACAGCGCGGACGGCCGCTGGTACATCACCGGCGACCGGGCGGGCAAGGACGGCGGCCGGCAGCTCTGGCAGCAGGGCGATGTCCAGGTGGTACGCGCAAAGCACAGCCTCGTCCTCGGGGTCGGCCGCACGGAGCAGGAGCTGCGCCGGATCGCCCAGGCCGCGGACCGCGCGGTGCCCGCGGTCTCGGACGCCTGGCCGGAACGCTGGGCAGGCCGCGTGGTGGTGCTCGTACCGCGCACCGTGGAGGACATGGCAGGGCTGCTGGGGGCGCCGGCGGCGAACTACCGGGGCATCGCGGCCGTCACCACCGGGCAGACCGGCGGCCCGGACCGGGCGCCCGCGGACCGGGTGATCGTCAACCCTCAGGCGTACGGCGTGCTCAGCACCTTCGGGCGGCGGATCGTCCTCACCCACGAGACCACCCATGTCGCCACTCGCACCCGCACCTCCGCCGCCACCCCGACCTGGCTCTCCGAGGGCTTCGCCGACTGGGCGGCCTACCGCGCCGAGGACCGTACCGCCGCACAGGCCGCGCCCGAACTGGCCGACGCCGTCCTGCACGGCGATCTGCCCGCCGGACTCCCCGCGGACGAGGACTTCCGCTTCGCGGGCGACTCCGCGCGCCTGGCGAAGGCGTACGAGGGCGCCTGGCTGGCCTGCGAGCTGATCGCCGACCACTGGGGCGAGAAGAAGCTGTTCGCCTTCTACCGGGCCGTCGGAGAACACTCAGGGCGGGACGGGGCGGTGGAGCAGGCCATGCAGGAGGTGCTCTCCACGACCCCGCAGGACTTCACGGCACGCTGGCGGGAGTATCTGCGCTCCCGTCTCGGCTGAGCCAGGCGCACGGCTCAGGAGCCGACCGGCTCCGCCTCCCGGCCGACGCCGGACCGGGCGGCCGGCGGCTGCCCGCCCTCGCGCAGCGTCCCGGACACCGTCTGCCGCCACAGCTGCCGGCAGGCGATCAGCGTCGCCGCGACCAGCAGGCCGTTGCGCAGGAACATCAGCGTCACGCCCGTCGCGTCACTGGTCACCACATGGACGAACCCGAGTGGGAACTCCAGCTGGGTGATACCCGTGGCGAGCAGCACCAGAACGGCCGGCAGCCCCATCCGGCTGTCGCGGAAGACCAGGCAGACCGCCGCCAGACCGACCAGCCACAGCATGTACTGGGGGCTGATCACCCGGCTCGTGGTCGTGAACAGCAGCACCGCCGTGAACGCCGCGTCGGCCGGGGTGCTCACCCGGAAGTCACGGGCCCGCAGCCGCCACACCAGCAGCCAGCCGAAGGCCACGCCGGAGAGCCCGAGGGCGAGCGTGCTCACCAGCGGCACATGCGGACCCAGGAACTCCAGCGAGCCGTAGTGCAGCTCCACCCGGCCCTGCCAGCCGAACTGTCGCCACACATGGAAGACCAGCGCCCCCAGCGACTCGACCTCGGTGCCCCGGTCGCGCTGGAAGCCGAGAAAGGCCAGCGCACCGGGCATCGCCACGGTGCACACCACCAGCAGCCCGGCCGCCGCCACCGCCGCGGCCGTCCACGCCCGGCGCGTCCGCGACCCGCGCGCGGTACCGGCCAGGATCAGCACCGGCCACACCTTCAGCAGCGCACCCACGGCGGCCAGCACCCCCAGCACCCGCGGATGCCGCACCCCCGCGAACAGCGCCGCCACCGCCACCGCCGCCACCATCACGTCGTAGCGGGCGTACGCGGTCGTACCGAGCAGCGGCACCCCCGCCACCCACACCCAGGCGCCCGCCGTCCACCGGCCGGTCCGGCGGCCCGCGTACAGCAGCAGCCCCAGCACCAGCCCGTCGCACAGGAACGCGAGGACGAAGAAGGCCGAGGCGTAGTCCAGGAACGGGAGCAGGGCGGGGGAGAGGATGGCGAGCGCGGCGAGGGGCGGGTACTGCCAGGTGACGTCGGACTGCGGGTACGTACCGGTCTTCAGGACCTCGGACCAGCCGTGGTAGATCACCGAGACATCACTGGTCACGTCCGGTCCGGGCAGCGTGATCACCTTCGTGACGCAGAGCAGCAGAGCGACCCTGGTGAGGGCCCACACCGCGAGAGCGAGCCGCGCGCCGGTCGATCCCGTCATGAACGCCTCATCCGTTTCGTCAGTGGGTACTCGGTGGGTACTCGGTGGGTACGAGGAGCCATGATGCCCGCCCGGCCTGTGCGAGAGCCATCCGCCCGGCCGCCCGGTACTGTCGGCCGGGATGGACAAGACCCTGATCGTGACCAACGACTTCCCGCCCCGCCCCGGCGGCATCCAGGCATTTCTGCACAACATGGCACTGCGCCTGGACCCCGGACAGATCGTCGTATATGCCTCCGCCTGGAAGCGTGGCCCCGAAGGCATCGCGGCCACCGCCGCCTTCGACGCCGAGCAGCCGTTCACCGTCGTCCGCGACCGGACGACGATGCTGCTGCCGACCCCGCGGGTCACCCGGCGCGCGGTGCAGCTGCTGCGCGTACACGGCTGCACATCCGTCTGGTTCGGCGCCGCGGCCCCGCTCGGGCTGATGGCGCCGGCGCTGCGCAGGGCCGGTGCCCGCCGCCTGGTCGCCACCACGCACGGTCACGAGGCGGGCTGGGCCCAGCTGCCCGCGGCCCGGCAGCTGCTGGGAAAGATCGGCGAAAGCACGGACACGATCACCTACCTGGGGGAGTACACCCGCTCCCGGATCGCCACCGCTCTCAGCCCCGAGGCGGCGGCCCGCATGGTCCAACTGCCGCCCGGCGTCGACGTGAAGACCTTCCACCCGGACTCCGGCGGGGACCTGATCAGGGCCCGGCTCGGGCTCTCGGACCGGCCCGTCGTCGTCTGTGTGTCACGGCTCGTGCCGCGCAAGGGCCAGGACACGCTGATCCTCGCGATGCCCGCGATCCTGGCGCAGGTGCCCGACGCGGTGCTCTTGATCGTCGGTGGCGGACCGTACGCCAAGGAGCTGAAGCGGCTGGCCGCTCGGACAGGGGTCGGCGACTCGGTGCGCTTCACCGGGCCGGTGCCGTGGGACGAGCTGCCCGCCCACTGCGGTGCGGGTGACGTCTTCGCCATGCCGTGCCGCACCCGTCGCGGCGGCCTCGACGTGGAGGGCCTCGGCATCGTCTTCCTGGAGGCGTCCGCGACCGGACTGCCCGTGGTGGCGGGCGACTCGGGCGGTGCGCCGGACGCCGTGCTCGACGGCGAGACCGGGTGGGTGGTGCGCGGCGGCTCCGTGGAGGAGTCCGCCGACCGGATCGTCACCCTGCTCCGCGACCCGGAGCTGCGGCAGCGGATGGGGGAGCGGGGGCGGGCCTGGGTCGAGGAGAAGTGGCGCTGGGACCTGCTGGCCGAGAGGCTCCGGGCGCTGCTCTGACCCACGTACACGAAAAGAGCCCGCTGGTACGTGAGAGGGGCCCGCACACGGCGTGCGGGCCCCTCTCACGTACTTCCGGTCAGCTCCGGTAGATCGACTCGACCTCGTCCGCGAAGTCCTTCGCCACTACATTCCGCTTCAGCTTCAGCGACGGTGTGATGTGGCCCGCCTCCTCGGTGAACTGGGAGGCCAGGATGCGGAACTTGCGTACCGACTCCGCCTTGGACACCGCGGCGTTCCCGTCGTCCACCGCCCGCTGCACCTCGGCCAGCAGCTCCGGGTCCTCGCGCAGCGACACGGCCGTCGAGCCGGCCGGCTTGCCGTGCTCCTCGGCCCAGCGGCCCAGGAACTCCTCGTCCAGGGTGATCAGCGCGCCCACGAACGGCCGCCCGTCGCCGACCACCATGCACTCGGCGACCAGGGCGTGCCCGCGGATACGGTCCTCGATCACCGCGGGAGCGACGTTCTTGCCGCCCGCCGTGACGATGATCTCCTTCTTGCGGCCGGTGATCGCGAGATAGCCGTCCTCGTCGAGCGTGCCGATGTCACCCGTGTGGAACCAGCCGTCGGCCAGCGCCTCGGCCGTGGCCGCCTCGTTCTTCCAGTAGCCCGTGAACAGGTGCTCGCCGTGCAGCAGTACCTCGCCGTCGTCGGCGATCCGGACGACCGAGCCGGGCAGCGGCTGGCCGACCGTACCGATCTTCTGCCGGTCCCACGGATTGAAGGCGGTGGCCGCACAGGTCTCGGTGAGGCCGTAGCCCTCCAGGACGGTGAAGCCGATACCGCGGTAGAAGTGGCCGAGCCGCTCGCCCAGCGGTGCACCGCCGGAGATCGCGTACTCGCCGCGTCCGCCGAGGACGGCCCGCAGCTTGCTGTAGACCAGCCGGTCGAAGACCTTGTGCTTGAACTTCAGGCCCATGGGCGGGCCCTGAGGAGTACCCAGCGCGCGGCTGTACGCGATCGCCGTGTTCGCGGCCTTGTCGAAGATCTTGCCCTTGCCGTCGGCCTGCGCCTTGGCACGCGCCGAGTTGTAGACCTTCTCGAAGACCCGCGGCACGCCGAGGATCAACGTCGGCCGGAAGGAGGCCAGTTCATCGGTGAGGTTCTTGATGTCCGGTACGCAGCCGAGCTTGATCGGGGCCATCACGGAGGCCACCTCGACCAGCCGTCCGAAGACATGCGCGGCGGGCAGGAAGAGCAGCACCGAACACTCGCCGGTACGGAAGAGGGGCTTCAGCCGCTCCACCACATTGCCGCACTCCGCGAAGAAGCTGCGGTGCGTGAGCACACAGCCCTTGGGACGGCCGGTGGTGCCCGACGTGTAGACGATGGTGGCCGGGTCATCCGCCTTGGCACTCACCATCCGCAGGTCCAGGATCTCGTCCGAGACGTCCTCGCCGATCGCCGACAGCCGGCGGATCGCGTCGTCCTCGATCTGCCAGACGCCCTTCAGAGCCGGCAGATCCGCGTCGACCGAGACCACAGAGGCCTGGTGCGCCTCGGACTCCACGATGCACAAGGTGGCACCGGAGTCGCCGAGGATCCACTGGATCTGCTCGGGCGAGCTGGTCTCGTACACCGGGACGGTGACCGCGCCCGCGCTCCAGATCGCGAAGTCGAGCAGGACCCACTCGTAGCGGGTACGGGAGAGCAGGGCCACCCGGTCGCCCGCTTCGATCCCCGCGGCGATCAGGCCCTTGGCGACGGCTCTGACCTCCGCCAGGAACTGTGTGGCGTCGACGTCGGTCCACACCCCCGCCACCTTGCGGCTCATCACCGCGACATCGGGATGCTGAGCGGCATTGCGGCGGATGAGATCCGTCAGGTTGCCGTCCGAGGGGACCTCGTACAGGGCCGGAAGGCTGAACTCGCGCAAGACTGCTGCTCCTCATCGGGCTCCGGTGCCACGGCTCTGTGTGACGCACCGGCTGCGGTCCAAGATTGGCAGGTGCTCAGTGGGGTGAGCACGACTGGACTGCCCGGACGTTACCCACCAGTACTCGGTTCCCGATAGGGGGTTGCGGCCAGATGTCTTATGCGTCACACACAACCGTGATCCTTGCGCGCACAGTAGTCCACCACGGTTACCACCCGGAGGTCGTCGCAGGTCCGGCGGCCTCTACCCAGGTGGACAGCGGAGTTCTAGGGTGATCGTCATGCCAGCTGGACCGAACAGCCGAGGAACCTCGACCACGCGGCGCACGCGCGTTCATGTGGTCAGCGACGTGCACGGAAACACCGAGGCCCTGGCCCGCGCCGGGGACGGCGCCGACGCCCTGATCTGCCTCGGTGACCTGGTGCTCTTCCTCGACTACGCCGACCACTCGCGCGGCATCTTCCCCGATCTCTTCGGAGTGGAGAACGCCGACCGGATCGTCGAACTGCGCACCGCTCGCCGCTTCGAGGAGGCCCGCGAGTTCGGTCGCGGCCTGTGGGCGGGCGTGGACCGCAACGCCGCGATCGTCTCCGCGGTGCGCAAGCAGTACGCCGAGCTCTTCGCCGCCTTCCCCACCCCGACGTACGCCACCTACGGCAACGTCGACATCCCCGGCCTGTGGCCCGAGTACGCACGCCCGGGCACCACCGTCCTCGACGGCGACCGCGTCGAGATCGGCGGCCGCGTACTCGGCTTCGTCGGCGGCGGCCTGAAGACCCCGATGAACACCCCGTACGAGATCAGCGACGAGGAGTACGCGGCCAAGATCGAGGCCATCGGCCCGGTCGACGTGCTCTGCACCCACATCCCGCCCGATGTGCCGGAGCTGACGTACGACACGGTGGCGCGCCGCTTCGAACGCGGCAGCCGGGCCCTGCTCGACGCCATCCGCAGGACCCGCCCCCGGTACGCACTGTTCGGTCATGTCCACCAGCCGCTGGTCCGCCGGATGCGGATCGGCGCCACCGAATGCGTGAACGTCGGCCACTTCGCGTCCACCGGCAGGCCCTGGGCCCTGGAATGGTGACCGCACCGGCACCGGACCCTGGAACGAGGCGCCGCGCACACGCGATAGCCTTCTGACGGCAGGCCTCTGCCGACGCACCGGTACACCGCACTGGAGGAGCCACGGCGATGGCTGAACACACCAGCTCGAGCATCACGATCGAGGCGGCGCCGGCCGACGTCATGGGAGTGATCGCCGACTTCGCCCGCTACCCGGAGTGGACCGGCGAGGTCAAGGAGGCCGAGGTCCTGGCCACCGACGACCGGGGCCGCGCCGAGAAGGTCCGTCTCGTCCTCGACGCCGGAGCGATCAAGGACGACCACACCCTCGCGTACACCTGGATCGGTGACTACGAGGTCAGCTGGACCCTCGTCAGGTCCCAGATGCTGCGTGCCATCGACGGCTCCTACGCACTCGCCCCGCTCGGCGACGGCGACCGCACCGAGGTCACCTACCGGCTGACCGTCGACGTCAAGATCCCGATGCTCGGCATGATCAAGCGCAAGGCGGAGAAGGTCATCATCGACCGGGCCCTGGCCGGCCTGAAGAAGCGCGTCGAGTCCATCCCGAAGGCCTGACCCGGTGCGTACGGTCCTCGTCACCGGCCCCGGCGGCGCCGGCCGTACCACCGTCGCGGCAGCGACCGCCCTGGCCGCTGCCCGCCGCGGGCGCCGCACCCTGCTGCTCTCCGCCGACGCCATACCCGGCTTCCCCGAAGGCACGGAACCCACCGAGGTCACCGGCGGCCTGTGGTCCGCCCGCATCGACTCCGGCGAACACTTCCGCAGCGAACTCCTCACCCTTCAGGACCAGGCGTCCGGCGTGCTCGACCTGCTCGGCGGGAACCGGCTGGACGGCGAGGAACTCACCGAACTCCCCGGCAGCGACCGGTTCGCCCTCCTGCACGCCCTGCGCCGCGCCGCCGAGGGCGACTGGTCCCACGGCGGCTACGAACTCCTCGTCGTCGACCTGCCGCCACTGCGCGAAGCACTCGCCGTACTCGCCCTGCCCGAACAGCTGCGCCGCTACCTGCGCAGACTGCTGCCCCAGGAACGCCAGGCCGCCCGCGCCCTGCGCCCGATGCTTGCCCAGCTCGCCGGCGTACCCATGCCCGCCCAGTGGCTGTACGAGGCCGCCGCCCGCAGGGACGCCGAGCTGGCCGCCGTCCAGGCGCTGATCGAGGACCGCAACACCACGCTCCGGCTGGTCGCCGAACCCGGCCCCGCCGCCGAGGACGCCCTGCGCACCGCCCGCACCGGACTCGCCCTGCACGGACTGCGCGTCGACACCCTCGCGGTGAACCGGGTACTGCCCAGGCACTCCGGCGACCCCTGGTTCGCGGCCCTCGCCGCGCAGCAGGAGAAGACCATCGACCACTGGTACGAGGAATGGGTGCCCGCGGCAGCCCTGTGCGAAGTGCCCCACCTCGGCCGCGATCCGCGGGGCCTGGACGACCTCACCCTTCTCGACACCGGCGCCGGCTGCACCGTCTTCGAGGAGGCCGGCACCGGTGGCGGCCTCTTCGAGGGCGACGGACTCGCCGCGGAACTGGACGACCGGAACCCCGGCCGGGCCGACGACCCCTGGTGGATCGAGGATCCGAACCTTCCGGACGGCCTCGACGGCGACCGCGTTCTGGTCTGGTGCCTGCCCCTGCCCGGGGCCGTGAAGTCGGACCTCCAGCTGGTGCGCCGCGGCAACGAACTGCTCCTCACCGTGGGCCCGTTCCACCGGATCGTCCCCCTGGAGTCCGGGCTGCGCCGCTGCACCGTCTCCGGAGCCGCCCTCACCGACGGGGTGCTCCGGGTCCGGTTCACGCCGGACCCCGGCCTGTGGCCCAGGACGAGCTGAACGGCGCATCACGGTTCGGGTAACGTCGGTAGTACGAGTCCCGTATGCCGGGCCGCCGGCAACCACGTCGCAGGAGTCCGCCATGAGCGAAGCCACCGATCGTCCCGTCGACGACGACGCGTGGGCGAAGGCCTGCGCCGAGGACCTCGAAGCGGAGAAGGCCCGCCGCCGCGCCCAGCACGGCCCGCAGCCCGGCTCCGCCGCCGAGGAGCTGCGCAAGCTGGTCGACGCCGTGGCCGACAAGGTCTCGTCCCTCCAGTCGCCGCTGTTCGGCGCGGCGGCCCAGGGCACCGTGCAGCAGATCATCAAGCAGGCCAAGTCCGCCGTCGAGCCCGTCATCGAACGCAATCCGGACGTCTTCGATCACATCGCCGCGGCCGGCAGTGAACTTCTCGCCGCCTACCGCTCCGCCGTGGAAGGCCAGGAACGCCGCTGGACCCAGGGCGCCGGGGACCCCGCAGGCACCGAAAAGAAGGCCGACGACCCCACCGACCCCCGTGATGAGGGCCCCGCCGCGGGCGAACACATCGACCTGGACTGACCGGCACGGATGGGCCGGGTCCCCGGCTCGGGTACCGTTGGCCACAGCGGGGCTCGACCGAAACTGAGGGATTCATGGGACTCACCATCGGCGTCGATATCGGCGGCACGAAGATTGCAGCTGGAGTGGTCGACGAAGAGGGACAGATCCTCTCGATGTTCAAGGTGTCGACCCCGCAGACGGCTGAAGGCATTGTGGACGCGATCGCGGCAGCCGTGTCCGGCGCGAGCGAGGGCCACCAGATCGACGCCGTCGGCATCGGCGCCGCCGGATATGTCGACGACAAGCGCGCCACCGTGCTGTTCGCGCCGAACATCAACTGGCGGCACGAGCCACTGAAGGACAAGGTCGAACAGCGCGTCGGCCTTCCGGTCGTCGTCGAGAACGACGCCAACGCCGCCGCCTGGGGCGAGTACCGCTTCGGCGCCGGCCAGGGCCACGACGACGTCATCTGCATCACACTCGGGACCGGTCTCGGCGGCGGCATCATCATCGGCAACAAGCTGCGCCGCGGACGCTTCGGTGTGGCCGCCGAGTTCGGCCACATCCGGGTCGTCCCGGACGGGCTGCTCTGTGGCTGCGGCAGCCAGGGCTGCTGGGAGCAGTACGCATCCGGCCGCGCACTCGTCCGGTACGCGAAGCAGCGCGCCAACGCCACCCCCGAGAACGCCACGACCCTGCTGTCGCTCGGCGACGGCACGGTGGACGGCATCGAGGGCAAGCACATCAGCGCGGCCGCCCGGCAGGGCGACCCGGTGGCGATCGACTCGTTCCGCGAGCTGGCCCGCTGGGCCGGCGCCGGACTCGCCGACCTCGCCTCGCTCTTCGACCCGTCCGCGTTCATCGTCGGCGGCGGCGTGTCGGACGAGGGTGAACTCGTCCTCGACCCGATCCGCAAGTCGTTCCGGCGCTGGCTGATCGGCGGCGAGTGGCGCCCGCACGCCCAGGTGCTCGCGGCCCAACTGGGCGGCAAGGCAGGCCTGGTGGGCGCGGCGGACCTGGCCCGCCAGGGCTGAACCACCCGGAACCTGACAGAGCCGGACGCCCGCCGCGCCCCCCAGGGGAGCGGCGGGCGTCCGTCGTATCGTGAGACGCATGGTCCTGACGCCGCTGCCCGACTCCCGTACCGAGCCGGATGGTTCGGCCGTCATCAGAGTGCTCAGCTACAACGTCCGGTCGATGCGCGACGACTGCGAGGCACTGGCCCGCGTCATCAGCGCCTGCGCCCCCGACCTCGTCCTCATCCAGGAAGCCCCGCGCTTCTTCCGCTGGCGCAAGCGCGCCGCCTGGCTCGCGGCCCGCACCGGCCTGGTCGTCCTCAGCGGCGGCGCCACGGCGGCCGGGCCGCTGCTGCTCTGCTCGCTGCGCGCCACCGTGGAGCGGACACAGGACGTGCTGCTGCCGCTCACCCCCGGACTGCACCGCAGGGGCTTCGCCACGTCGGTGGTACGGATCGCGGGCACCCGGATCGGTCTGCTGAGCTTCCATCTGAGCCTGCAGCGCGAGGAACGCCTGACCCAGACGGAGATGCTGCTGGACCGGCTGGACGCGATGGGTGTCGAGCACGCCATCGCGGCCGGCGACCTCAACGACGTACCGACCGGGACCGCGTTCCGGCGGCTGGCCGGGCGGCTCCAGGACTGCTGGGCCGTCCGGCCGTGGGGTGACGAGAACACCTTCTCGCCGGACCGTCCGCAGCGGCGCATCGACGCGGTGTTCGCGACGGGCGGGATCGAGGTGCTCGGCTGCGGTGTCCCCGCAGGGCTACCCGGTGTCACCGACGCGGACCTGCGGGCGGCCACGGACCACCTGCCGGTGCTGGCGGCCCTACGGGTGCCCGCGACCAGGCCCTGAGCCGCTCGGCAGCAGCTCAAGGCCTCCTCGACGGGTCCGGTCTCAGACCACCGCCCCGCGTCCGGGGTCGTCGCCGTCATCGTCGTCGTCGGCCATCCGCGCCACCAGCGTGACGAAGCCGCCCAGGAAGCCGCCGACGCAGACCGTCGTGAGCCACCAGGTCATGTCCCACCGCAGCAGCACCGCGACCAGCATCAGCACCGGACCGCCGACGACCGCGAGCCAGGCGAACTTCGCCGTGACGTCGGCCTCCGGCAGCGGCGGCGGCTCCGGGGGGACGAAATGCCCCTCGTCGCTGTCGTCGATGTCGCCGTCCTTCGGCTCCTCGACCTCGTAGTCGCGCGGACCGGCGACGCCGGGCGCGAACACGATCGAGCTGCCGAGCGGCTTCTCCGGCGGCTTCGGAGTCTTCTTCCCGACTCCCTTGTCCGGATCCAGGACGCCCGACTGATCGTCCTCCGGCAGTGCGAGGTCCTCGATCGACCTGAACGGCCTGGCGCCCGGCGGGTCCGGCGGCTCGTCGCCGTACCCCGCGACGATCGCCTTCCACGCGGCGTCCTCGTCGATCGACCGGTCGGACGGCTCGCCATCGGCGCCCGGCGGCACCTTCGGGGCAGCAGCATCCTGCGGACCCGTGCCGTCGTCGGGCACGGCCGCCCCCTCTGCGGGGAGCGCAGCTCCTTCCGCGGGAAGGGGCTCGCGCCCCTCCTCGCTGCCCGCGCGCTCCGCGTCGTGCTCAGCCACCTGACGTGCTCCCCTTCTTTCCGACGCTCGGAGCGAGGCGGCCGATGAACGAAAAGCTCTCGTCGAAGATCCGCTCCGCATCGTGGTCCAACGTCGCCACGTGGTAGCTCTGTTCCAGCAGGATCTCCTCGACATCCGTCGATGACACCCGGCTGAGGATCCGGGCCGAGTCGGCGGGCGGCACCACATGGTCCTGCGGGCTGTGCAGCAGGACGATCGGCTGGGTGACCTGGGGCAGCTCGGCGTCGACCAGGCGGAAGAAATTCCGCAGCGAATGCGCCGCGTGCAACGGCACCCGGTCGTACCCCACCTCGGCGGAGCCCTCCAGGGCGATATCGCTCGCCAGCCCCTTCGTCGTCCGCACCAGATGGCGGGCGACCGGCAGTGCGTACGCCGACAGGCCGTGCACCTTGTTCGCCGGATTGACGAGCACCAGACCACTGATCGCGTCCCCGTGCTTCGCCGCCAGCCGCAGCGTGAGCGCGCCGCCCATGGAAAGCCCGAAGACGAAGACCTGGCTGCACCGCTCCGACAGGTCCCGCAGCTCCCGGTCCACCTCCGCGTACCAGTCCTGCCAGCCCGTGAGCTGCATGTCCTCCCAGCGGGTGCCGTGCCCGGGCAGCAGCGGCAGCGAGACGGTGAGCCCGCGCTCCGCCAGGTAGTCGGCCCAGGGGCGCAGCGACTGCGGGGAACCGGTAAATCCGTGACAGAGAAGGACGCCGACCTCTCCGCCCTCGTGGCGGAACGGCTCGGCTCCAGGCAGGACCGGCACCGGGGTCTCCTGTTCGTGAGGCTCGAAGGGGAGCGAAAGGGGGGAGTGCAGAAGGATTACTTCACCGTACGCGACCGGACCGACACCGACCAGGGTCGTCACGGCCCCGGCCACCGCTTCGGCTCCGTGCCGGGCGGGAGCGCGGACGGCGCCACGGGTTAAGGTCTGTCGGACAGCACACAGGAGGCACCCGAGTTGATCTACGGCGCAATGAAGTTCTCCATCGGCGGGTCGTTGAAGCTCGCCTTCAGGCCATGGGTGGAGGGCCTGGAGAACATCCCCGCGCAGGGACCGGCGATCCTCGCGAGCAACCATCTGTCGTTCTCCGACTCCTTCTTCCTGCCTGCCGTCCTGGACCGCAAGGTCACCTTCATCGCCAAGTCCGAGTACTTCACCGCGCCCGGTGTGAAGGGCAGACTGACCGCCGCCTTCTTCAAGGGTGTCGGCCAGCTCCCGGTGGACCGCTCGGGCGCCCGCGGCGCCGGTGAGGCGGCCATCAAGGCGGGCATCGAGGTCGTCGAGAGCGGCGGGCTCTTCGGTATCTACCCGGAGGGCACCCGCTCGCCCGACGGCCGTCTCTACCGCGGCAAGCCCGGCGGACTCGCCCGGGTGGCGCTGGCCACCGGAGCGCCCGTCATCCCCGTCGCGATGATCGGCACGGAGAAGATCCAGCCGCCGGGTCAGGTGATCCCCAAGCTGATGCGCCCGGGGATCAGGATCGGCAAGCCGCTCGACTTCAGCCGCTACCACGGCATGGAGGGGGACCGCTTCATCCTGCGCTCGGTCACCGACGAGGTGATGTACGAGATCATGAAGCTCTCCGGCCAGGAGTACGTCGACATCTACGCGACCGCTGCCAAGCGGCAGATCGCGGACGAGGCGAAGCGCCGTGCCGAGGAGGAGAAGCACGCGGGCACAGAGCCCGGAACGCAAGGGTGAGGGAACGGTCCGGCGCGTAACCGCGTCGTTTCCGTCCGGGGGTGGGGAAATGGCCAGGCGCGAGCGGGTCGTACGTATGTCGGTCGAGCAGCCGCTGTGGAGTGCGCTGACGGCGTACCGCATTCTGACGATGCTCTACGCGGTCCTGCTCGCCGTCTTCGGCCGGGACAGGTACGACCGGCCGTGGGTGGCCATCGCCTTCCTGGTCGTGATGGCGGCCTGGACGCTCGGCACACTTCCGAAGGTCGCGGGCGCCGTCGCCTGCACCAAGCGGTTCCTCGGCGCCGACCTGGCTCTCGCTCTCGTCGGCATCCTCCTCACCCCGCTCGCCGACTTCGAGGCCCAGCACGTCGACGGCCCGACGCTGCCGTCCATCTGGACCGCGGGCTGCGTGCTGGCCTTCGCGATCAAGGGCGGCTGGCGCTGGGCGGCCTTCGCCTCCACCTTCGTCGCCGTCGCCAACATCGTCGAGCGCGGCGAGCCCAGCCGGGACACCTTCCACAACGTCCTGCTGGTCTGGGTCGCCTCCATTGCCATCGGTTACGTCGTCGAGGTGGCCAGGGCCAGTGAGCGCACCCTCGCCCGCGCCCTGGAGATCGAGGCCGCCACCCGCGAGCGGGAACGGCTGGCCCGTGACATCCACGACAGCGTGCTCCAGGTCCTCGCGATGGTGCAGCGCCGAGGCACGGCGCTGGGCGGCGAGGCAGCCGAACTGGGCAGGATGGCCGGGGAGCAGGAAGTCGCCCTGCGCACCCTGGTCTCCAGCGGTCTGGTGCCCACCACCCGGGTCTCCGAGGACGCCGCCGAAGGCGCCGTGGTCCGCAGCGTCGAGGTCGACGACGAACCGTCCGGTCAAGCCGACTGCGATCTGCGCTCCCTGCTCGCCCCACACGCCGGCTCCCGGGTCAGCTTCGCGGAGCCCGGCGCTCCGGTCCTGCTCGCTCCCGAGGCGGCGAGGGAGCTGGCGGCCGCTGTCAGTGCCGCCCTGGACAATGTCAGGGTCCACGCGGGGGAGAATGCCCAGGCCTGGATCCTCGTCGAGGACTGGCCGGACGAGGTGATCGTGACGGTCCGGGACGACGGCCCCGGCATCCCGGACGGGCGGCTCGCCCAGGCCGAGGGGGAGGGGCGGATGGGGGTCGCCCTGTCGATCCGGGGAAGGCTGCGTGACCTGGGCGGCACGGCGGAGTTGATTTCGGTGCCCGGCCAGGGCACCGAGGTCGAGTTGAAGGTTCCGAAGGTTTCACGGGGGAAGGCAGGATCAGCCAGATGAGCACGCAGAACATCCAGGGTGCCGAGGAGCGGACCATCAGGGTGATGGTCGTCGACGACCACCCGATGTGGCGCGACGCCGTCGCCCGCGATCTTTCCGAGTCCGGTTTCGACGTGGTGGCGACCGCCGGTGACGGACCGCAGGCCGTCCGCAGGGCGAAGGCCGCCACCCCCGACGTCCTCGTACTCGACCTCAACCTGCCCGGCATGCCCGGTGTACAGGTCTGCAAGGAGCTCGTCGGCTCCCACCCCGGGCTGCGTGTCCTGGTGCTCTCCGCGAGCGGCGAGCACGCCGACGTACTGGAAGCGGTGAAGTCCGGCGCCACCGGCTATCTGCTCAAGTCGGCAAGTACGCAGGAGCTGACCGAGGCCGTGCGGTCCACCGCCGTCGGTGACCCCGTTTTCACCCCGGGCCTGGCCGGGCTGGTCCTCGGCGAGTACCGCAGGCTCGCCTCCGACCCCACGCCCGTCGCGTCCGACGTACCCAAGGCCCCGCAGCTCACCGAGCGCGAGACCGAGGTGCTGCGGCTGGTCGCCAAGGGACTCTCGTACAAGCAGATCGCCGAGCGTCTGGTCATCTCGCACCGCACCGTCCAGAACCACGTCCAGAACACCCTGGGCAAGCTCCAGTTGCACAACCGTGTGGAGCTCGTGCGGTACGCGATCGAGCGCGGCCTCGACGACGTCTGAGCGCATCGGAGCCGGCAGCCAACCGTCCGGCATTGCACGGGAATTGACCCTCCGACCCATCCCTGGGTGACCTGGATCACGATTAGCGTGGTCGGCAGCGAGCTCACTTCGGCGAAGGGATGCTTCCATGCGGGTCGGAGTACTGACCGGGGGCGGCGACTGCCCCGGGCTCAATGCGGTCATCCGAGCCATCGTCCGCAAGGGCGTGCAGGAGTACGGCTACGACTTCATCGGATTCCGGGACGGCTGGCGCGGCCCGCTGGAGGGCGAGACGGTGCCGCTCTCCATCCCGGCGGTGCGCGGCATCCTGCCGCGCGGCGGCACCATCCTCGGTTCCTCGCGCACCAATCCGCTCGGCGCGGAGCACGGCGTCCGCCGGATCAGGGACAACCTCGCCAAGTACGAGGTCGATTCGCTCATCACGATCGGCGGCGAGGACACCCTCGGCGTGGCGGCGACCCTGTCCGACGAACATGGCATCAAGTGCGTCGGTGTTCCCAAGACCATCGACAACGATCTCTCCGCCACCGACTACACCTTCGGATTCGACACGGCCGTCGGCATCGCGACCGAGGCCATCGACCGGCTGCACACCACCGCCGAATCCCATATGCGGGTCCTCGTCGTCGAGGTGATGGGCCGTCATGCGGGCTGGATCGCGCTCCACTCGGGGCTGGCCGGCGGTGCGAATGTCATCCTCATCCCGGAACAGCGCTTCGACATCGACCAGGTCTGCGCCTGGGTGACCTCCCGTTTCAGGGCGAGCTACGCACCGATCGTGGTGGTCGCCGAAGGAGCCATGCCCGCGCAGGGCGAGATGATCCTCAAGGACGGATCGCACGACTCCTTCGGCCATGTCCGGCTCTCCGGCGTCGGCGAATGGCTGGCCAAACAGATCGAGAGCCGCACCGGCAAGGAGGCCAGAACGACCGTCCTCGGCCATGTCCAGCGCGGCGGCACCCCCAGCGCCTTCGACCGCTGGCTGGCCACCCGCTTCGGCCTGCATGCGATCGAAGCCGTGCGAGACGGCGACTTCGGCACGATGGTCGCCCTGAAGGGCACCGACATCGTGCGGGTGCCGATCGCGGAGGCGACCGCCCGGCTCAAGACCGTCGATCCGGCTCTCTATGCGGAGGTGAGCGTCTTCTTCGGCTGAGCGGCGCGATCGGGGGGCGAGCGGCGCACCCGGGAGCGAGCGGCGCACCGGGGGCATGGGCCGTATATTCGCGATGACCGGCCCATGTCCCCCTGATCTGCTGATCTGTGCGATGAACGGGAGAAGTCGTGGAAATCCTGGCATTCGGTGTGCAGTCCGACGAGAAGCCGCTGCTCGAGAAGGCCTTCGCCGGACAGCACGAGGTCCGCTGCCTGGACGTCTTCCTCACCGAGGACACCGCCCCCATCGCGGCGGGCTACGAGATCGTCTCCACCAGCGTCAACGCCGACCTGGGCAGCAGCGTTCTGCAGACCCTCGCAGCGGGTGGCACGCAGATGATCGCCCAGCGCTCCACCGGCTTCAACAACATCGATCTCGACGTCGCCGAGCGGCTCGCCCTGCGGGTCGCCCGGGTCTCCTTCTACTCGCCGTACTCGGTCGCAGAATTCGCCTGGACGCTCGCGATGGCGGTCAACCGCCGCATCATCCGGGCCGCGAGCCGCACCCGCGACTTCGATTTCCGGCTCGACGGCCTCCTCGGCCGGGACATGCACGGCCGCACGGCCGGCGTGATCGGTACGGGCAAGATCGGCGAGGCCTTCACCCGGATCGCTCACGGCTTCGGCATGAAACTGCTCGGCTGGGACATCGTCGAGAACCCCGCCTGCGCAGGGCTCGGCATGAAGTACGTCGAGAAGGAACAGCTCCTCGCCGAGTCCGATCTGATCAGCCTGCACGTCCCGCTGCTGCCCTCGACCCATCACATCATCGGCCAGGACGCCCTGGCACACATGAAGGACGACGCGATCCTGATCAACTCCAGCCGCGGCGGACTCATCGACACCACGGCGCTGGTCGCCGAGTTGCGCGCCGGCCGTCTCCTGGGTGTCGGACTCGATGTGTACGAGGCGGAGGCCGGGCTCTTCTTCCTCGACAAGTCCCTTGAGGGCGTCGACGACGACACGCTCGCCCGGCTCGTCACCTTCCCGAACGTCGTCGTGACCTCGCACCAGGCGTACTACACCCAGGACGCCGTGGCCCAGATCATCGACACCACCGTCCAGAACGTCGCCGACTATCTGGCCGACCGCCGCAGCGACAACGTCCTCGTCCCGGTGCTTTCCCGGTGAACCGGGACCCCGAAGCTCCTCCGGGATCCCGTCCGCCCCTTCAGGTGGCTACCGGCAGTCCCGCCAGCAGCTCGGCCACGATCGTCGCGCCGCGCAGTGTCAGTACCGACTCCGGGTGGAACTGCACCGAGGCGAAGCCCGGTCCGCGCAGCGCGTGCAGCTCCCCGGTCGCCGCGTCCAGGCTCGCCTCGACACCGTGCGCCGCCAGCCCGGTGGCCGCACCGTCGTCGCAGCGCGCGATGAAGCTGTTGTAGAAGCCGACCGTCTCCGGCCGTCCGAACAGATCGATCCGGGTCTGCGTGCCCTGGTACGGCACGGTCTTGCGGACGATCTCCAGACCCAGCTCCGCCGCGATCAGCTCATGGCCGAGACAGACCCCCAGCAGCCCGTGCCGGTGATCACGGACCAGTTCCGCGGCGAACTCGCGCAGCAGCCGCATCTTCGGGTCGGTGGTGTCACCCGGATCCCCGGGCCCGGGGCCCAGCACGACCGGACCCTCGTGCGCCCGTACGCGCTCGCGCAGCCCCGGCTCGTCGTAGCGGCGCACCGACACCTCCAGACCCGAGGAGCGCAACAGATGCGCCAGCATCGCGGTGAAGGTGTCCTCCCCGTCGACCACCAGCGCATGACCGGACAGCTCGTGCGTACGCTCCTGCATCCGCAGCCAGAACGGCGCGAGACCGTCGCGCCGGGCGTCCAGCGCCGCCTGCACCTGCGGGTCGCCGGCCAGCACCGGACGCGCCGCCCCGGCCCGCGGCCGGCCCGGTCGCACCCCCAGCGCGGTCAGCACCCCGGCCGCCTTCGCATGGGTCTCGGCGACCTCGCTGTCCGGATCGGAGTGGCGTACGAGCGTCGCCCCGACCGGTACCCGCACATGCCCGTCGGCCGAGATGTCGGCGGTACGGATCAGGATCGGCGAGTCCAGGGTCTGCGCCCCGCCCGGCTCCTGCCGCAGCAGCGCCAGCGCGCCCCCGTAGTACCCGCGCCCGTCCGGCTCGTACCGCTCGATGACCCGGCAGGCGTTCTGCACGGGGGAGCCGGTGACCGTCGCCGCGAACATGGTCTCCTTCAGCACCTCCCGCACATCCAGCGAGGAACGCCCGCGCAGCTCGTACTCCGTGTGCGCGAGATGGGCCATCTCCTTGAGCCGCGGCCCGACCACCACCCCGCCCATGTCGCCGACGGTGCACATCATCTTCAGTTCCTCGTCGACCACCATGGAGAGCTCGTCCCGCTCCTTGCGGTCGGAGAGGAAGGCCAGCAGATTCTCGACGGTCGGGCCCTCGGCGGGGTAGCGGTACGTCCCGCTGATCGGGTTCATCACGACCGTCCCGCCGGACATCCGCACATGCACCTCCGGGCTGGCACCGACGAGCGTCCTCTCCCCGGTATGCACGACGAACGTCCAGTACGCGCCCCGCTCACCGGCCAGCAGCCGCCGGAAGAGGGCCAGCGCGTCGGCCCGGCCGAAGCCGGGGATCTCGCCCCGGAAGGTCCGCCGGACGACGAAGTTCGCGCCCTCGCCCTGCCCGATCTCGTCCTCGATGACCCGCCGGACGATCCCGGCGTACTCCTCGTCGGGGACGTCGAAGGCGCCGCCCTCGACCCGCACGTCATGGACCGGCAGATGGTCCAGCACCTCGGCCGGCGGCAGCTCGTACGTCTCCTCCGCGACCAGCACGGACAGCGGCGTCCCGTCGTCGCGCACATCGAAACCGCGCTCGGCGATCTGCCGGAACGGCACCAGGGCGAGCGAGGGCAGCGCACCGACCGGGAGATCGGCGAGCCGGTCCGCTTCCCGTACCCGGCCGATCAGCACCTCGACGGTGTCCTGGTCGCGGCCGGGGGTGCGCCGGCGCAGCAGCGCGAACGGCGGGCAGTCGTCACGGAGAAGCCTCTCGATGACGAGGCCGGTGCGGTGAGGCTGAGACATGGGGGTGTTCCTTCCGGATGGAGGAACGGCTCCCGAAACGCAGAGAAGGCCGCCCCTCGGGCGGCCTTCGCGTGGTCTGTTGCGCGCGATCGATCAGTGGGCCGCCGGATGAGCGGTCCACCACCAGTTCTGGTTTGTCTGCGCGAACATGTTCCGAACCCTAACGGATGACCACGTCATCCGAGCGCGCGTCTCAACTGTTGAGCCTACGGATGGACGCGCCGCCGGACCCCGTAATGTTGTCGGTGTGACCGTGAACGCCAATACCTCCGTCGCCGGTGGCAACACCTGGCGAGACCTTCCCGCGGCGCAGCAGCCCGAGTACCCCGATGCCGAGGCTCTGCGCGATGTACTCGCGGACCTCGCGTCGTATCCGCCGCTCGTCTTCGCGGGCGAGTGCGACCAGCTGCGTGCCCGCATGGGAGCCGTCGCCAAGGGCGAGGCGTTCCTGCTGCAGGGCGGTGACTGCGCCGAGGCCTTCGACGGCGTGTCGGCCGAGCACATCCGGGCCAAGCTGAAGACGTTGCTCCAGATGAGCGCCGTCCTGACCTACGCGGCCTCCGTACCCGTCGTCAAGGTGGGACGGATCGCCGGGCAGTACTCCAAGCCGCGCTCCAAGTCGACCGAGACCCGCGACGGCCTCACCCTGCCGACCTACCGCGGCGACTCCGTCAACGGCTTCGCCTTCACCGAGGAAGCCCGCGTCCCGGACCCGGACCGGCTGAAGCAGATGTACCACGCATCCGCTTCCACGCTGAACCTGGTCCGCGCCTTCACCACCGGCGGTTACGCCGACCTGCGCCAGGTGCACGCCTGGAACCAGGACTTCGTGAAGTCGTCGCCGTCCGGCCAGCGCTACGAGGCGCTCGCCCGCGAGATCGACAGCGCGCTGAACTTCATGAAGGCGTGCGGTACGGACCCGGCCGAGTTCAAGGCGGTCGAGTTCTACTCCTCCCACGAGGGCCTGCTGCTGGACTACGAGTCGGCGCTGACCCGCACCGACTCGCGCACCGGCCAGCTGTACGACACCTCCGGCCACATGGTCTGGATCGGTGAGCGCACCCGCCAGATGGACGGCGCGCACATCGAGTTCGCCTCGAAGATCCGTAACCCCATCGGCATCAAGCTCGGCCCGACGACCACCGTCGACGAGGCGCTCGGCTACATCGAACGCCTCGACCCCGAGCGCGAGCCCGGCCGGCTGACCTTCATCGTCCGCATGGGCGCCGACAAGGTCCGCGACAAGCTCCCCGACCTGGTCGAGAAGGTCACCGCCTCCGGCGCCACCGTGGCGTGGGTGACCGACCCGATGCACGGCAACACCTTCGAGGCCGCCTCCGGCCACAAGACCCGTCGCTTCGACGACGTCCTGGACGAGGTCAAGGGCTTCTTCGAGGTGCACAAGGGCCTCGGTACGCACCCGGGTGGCATCCACGTCGAGCTCACCGGTGACGATGTCACCGAGTGCGTCGGTGGCGGACACGAGATCTTCGTGGACGATCTGCACCAGCGCTACGAGACGGCCTGCGACCCGCGGCTCAACCGCAGCCAGTCCCTCGACCTGGCGTTCCTGGTCGCCGAGATGTACCGGGACCAGTAGGCATCACCGCAGGCAGCGCGCGTACGACTGTGGGGCACGGATCGATGTGATCCGTGCCCCACAAGGCGTTCGGAGGCTTCCAAGGGCTTTGAGTGCCGGGTAAGGTTAGGTTAGCCTCACCGATTAACGGGGTGGCAGTCACGACCGATCCCGCCGGGAGGTGAACCGCATGTACGTCTGCTCGTGCTTCGGCATTACGGAGAAGCAGGTCAAGGAACATGCGGAAGCCGGGGCGTGCACGCCCCGGCAGATAGCCTCCGCCTGCAAGGCGGGCACGGACTGCGGCGGCTGCGTCCGCGCCATCCAGGCCGTGCTCGGCCGAGGCGCCTGCCCGCGCCGCGAACTGCTCGACGGGAAGCGGGTGCCCGGCACCGCCGCCGACGCCGCCACGGACACCGCCCCCGAGACCGCACCGGGTATCGCTCCCGGCACCGCCCCGGGCGTGGCCCCGGGCATCCGGCTCCCCGAAGCGGCCTGATCCGACGGACAGGCCCTAGCTGTCCGGCTGCTCGATCTGCTGGGCGATGTAGTGCGGCTCGCCGAGCTTCTCGACCAGTTCCAGCTGGGTGTCGAGGTAGTCGATGTGGTGTTCCTCGTCCTCCAGGATCGACTCAAAGATGTTTGCGGATGTGATGTCGCCCTTGCCGCGCATCAGCTCGATCCCGCGCTTGAGGCGGTCGATCGCCTCCACCTCGACCTGGCGGTCGGCCTGGAACATCTCGGTGACGGTCTGACCCACCCGTACGTGGAACAGTCGCTGGTAGTTGGGCAGTCCATCGAGGAAGAGGATGCGGTCCGTGAGGATCTCGGCGTGCTTCATCTCGTCGAACGACTCGGAGCGGGTGTACTTCGCCAGCTTCGTCCAGCCAAAGTTCTCCTGCATCTTTGCATGCAGGAAGTACTGATTGATGGCGGTCAACTCGGCGGTCAGCTGCTCGTTCAGGAACTCAAGGACCTCGGGGTCGCCCTGCATCGCAGAGGCTCCTTCCAACCGGTGAACTGGGCAAGTTGGCCGCATCCTCGCACCGCACCAGGTGATCGTCCAGTAAGTACATGCTTAGTGCGAGTTGCCTGAATTGCCCTTGCCCTGGTCGGGACCACCCCTGCCTGTCTGTCACCATGGAGTCATGGGTCAGCCGGAAAGCCGGGAAAACAGCGCGTCAGAGCAGTCCGAGCTTCCGCCGGGACAGCGACTCCAGCGTGGCTGGCCGGTTACCCACTACGGGCCCGTGCCCAGGTTCAAGTCCGACCGCTGGGAGTTCCGGGTCTTCGGCGCCACGGCGGATGGCGATAAGCACTGCTGGAACCACCAGGAGTTCTCGGTACTGCCGTTCACCTCGGTCGTCGCCGACCTGCACTGCGTCACCAAATTCAGCATGCTCGGCGCCGAATGGGGCGGGGTGCTCGCTCGCACGGTCCTGGAACTCGCGCCACCCGCGCCGGACGTCACCCATGTGATGGTCTGGGCCGAATACGGGTTCAGCTCGAACCTCCGGCTCTCCGACTTCGCCTCGGACCGAACACTTTTCGCCACCCACAAGGGCGGTGAGCTGCTCACCGCCGAGCACGGCTTCCCGCTGCGTCTCGTCGTGCCGCATCTCTACGCCTGGAAGGGGCCCAAGTGGGTCCGGGGCGTCGAGTACATGACGGCCGACCGTCGCGGCTTCTGGGAGGAGCGCGGCTATCACAACATCGGCGACCCGTGGCGTGAGCAGCGCTATTCCTACCAGGAGGAGCCCGGGGACGGCCCCGAGCTCTGACCCGATGGCTCCCGGGCCGGGCCCGGTCCGTCCTCAGTGGTGGTACTGGTGCACCACCGCGTGGCCCTTGCCGCGGCCGATCATCCACTTGTTGACCGGTGTGGTGACGACGAAGGCGACGGCGAGCGAGAGCGCGAGCGCTCCCCAGAACAGCGCGTCGGAGAGAGTGGCATCCATGGCGCCCGGCCACAGCGCGATCATGCCGTTGTCGATCAGCTCCATCACCGCGATGGAGAGCGTGTCGGCGGCGAGGGCGACCCGCAGGGCCGTACGGAAGTCGACGCCCGCCCTCCGGATGGAGCGCAGCGTCAGCGTGTAGCCGAAGAAGAAGGCCAGGACGATGGCGAGCACCATCGTTTCCATGTTGCCCCAGCCGAGCGCCGTGCCGATCACCATGCCGAGGATCTCGCCGATGGCGCATCCGGTGAGGCAGTGCAGGGTGGCCTGGGCGGCCATGGCCCAGCCGGCCTTGCCGTGGTGGCGGCCGGTGTGGCCTGTATGGCTGGTGTGGTCGGTGCGACCTGAGCGATCTGCATGGTGGCCGGGGCTGTGCTGTTCATGCTGCTGCTCGTGCTGTGTGTCGTGCTGCATGGCGATCCCCCAATGCCGAGTAGCGGTTCCTGCTGACAGCAGGAACCGTATACCCCCATGGGGTATTTCTCAACGGTGTTCGGAGGCGAGGCGCTCAGCCCCGGTCGCGCAGCCCCTTCAGACGCGCCACATCCGCCGCATGGCCTTCCTTGCCGCCCGGCGTCTCGATGATCAGCGGTACGCCGGCGGTCGCCGGATGAGCGAAAAGCTCCCGGAACGGCTCCTCGCCGATGTGCCCGGCGCCGATGTTCTCGTGCCGGTCCTTATGGGCTCCCACCACATCCTTGGAGTCATTGGCATGGATCAGTTTCAGCCGCCCTTCGCCGACCGTTTCCACCAGCAGGTCCAGGGTCTGCCGCATGCCCGCCGGGCCCGTCAGATCGTGGCCCGCCGCGTAGATGTGGCAGGTGTCGAGGCAGATGCCGAGTTTGGGGTGGGCATCCAGTGCGTCGAAGTACGGGCCGAAGTCCCAGGTCCGCGAGCAGAGCGAGAACCCCTGTCCGGCGGTCGACTCCAGCAGCAGATACGGGTCGTCGTCGTGCGTCAGCTCATCCAGGAGCGGCCGCATGTGCGTGCGTACCTGTGCGAGGGCCAGTTCGCGGGCCCGGCCGCCGGTCGCCGACCCGGTGTGCACCACGACGCCCAGGGCACCGATCTCGCGCGCCCGGCGCAGTGAGTGACGCAGAGATTCCACGGACTTCTCGACGGTGGCCTCGGTGTGCGAACCGAAGTTGATCAGGTACGGGGCGTGGACGTACGCCGGTATCGATTCGTCGGCGCACTCGGCGCGGAACTGCTCGTCCTGGGCCGGGTTTCCGGCGGGCGTCGCCCAGCCGCGCGGGTTGGCGACGAAGACCTGGACGGCCTCCGCTCCCATCTCGCGGGCGTAGGGGAGGCCGACCTTGGCGAGGCCGCCGGCCACGGGAACATGGCCGCCGACTGGGTTGCGCATGTGGATCTAGAGCCCCTTGGTCTTGATGGTGATGGTGCTGCCCTCGGGGGCCTGCATGCCGCCGTCGACGGACTGGCTCGCGATGGTGTCGCTGAAGGAGAGGAACCCGCGGTCGACCTTGACCTCGAAACCTGCGTCCTCCAGCTCGCTCGTGGCGTCGTCGACGTCCTTCCCGGTGACGTCCGGGACGTCGATCATTCGCGGCCCCTTGGAGACCGTGAGCGTGATGGTGTCGCCCTCGGCGGCCTGGCTGCTCTCGGCCGGTGACTGATGGGCGATGTCGCCCGCGGCCTCGGGGGAGCTGACCCGGTCGGGCAGCACCTCGGCCTTCAGCCCCTTCTCGTCCAGCGCGGCGGTGGCGTCCTCGACGGACAGCCCGGTGACATCAGGGACGTCGACCGGAGCGCCCTTGCTGACGACGAGGGCGACCGCGGAGTCCGGGTGGCGCTCGGTGTCCGCCACGGGGTCCGTACGGATCACCTCGCCCCGTCCCGTCTCCTCGCTGAATTCCTTGGTGACCATGCCGGGCACCAGGCCGGACTTCTTCAGCGCACGTCTGGCGTCGGCGAGTGAGAGACCCTGGACATCGGGCACCTTCACGATTTCGGGGCCGCGCGAGACGACGAGCGTCACCGCGTCGTTCCTCCGGATGCGGGCGCCGGACCCGGGGTCGCTGCTGATGACCTTGCCGCGCTCGATGGTGTCGCTGTAGGCCCGCTTGACGCTCTTGAGGTCCAGGCCGGCGTCCGAGAGCCGCTTCTGGGCGGTCTTCTCGGTCTGGCCGAGCACCGAGGGGACCCGGGTGAACTGTCCGGAGTTGATGTACCAGACACCGGTGCCGATCCCCAGCGCCAGCAGCACGGCGACGACCACGGCGATGACCGAGCGCCGAGGACCGCGGCGGCGCAGGCCGTGCGGCGCGGGCGGCGTCGGCGGGGGCATTTCCAGCCGGCTGGTGTGATGAGCGACGCCCTGGTCGGCCGGGAGCAGCCGCGGGATCACGCTCGTGCGGTCCTCGGTGGCGTCGTGCGCCTCGGCGAGGGCCTGTGGCGGTACGGCGTCCAGCTGGGCGTCGGTGAGGCCGGAGCGGGCCTCGCGGGTCTCGGCGAGCAGCGCCACCGCGTCGAACGGGCGGACCTCGGGGTTACGGGCGGTGGCGCTCGCCACCAGGTCGTCGAGCCCGACCGGGAGCCCGGGGACGGCGGCCGACGGGGCCGGGACGTCCTCGTTGAGGTGCTGGTAGATGACCTGGGCGGGGGTGTCGCCGGCGTGCGGCTTGGACCCGGTCAGCATCTCGTACAGGACGACACCGCAGGCGTACACATCGGTGCGGGTGTCCGCGGTGCCGTTCTCTATCTGCTCGGGGGCGAGATAAGAGACGGTGCCCAGGACGGACCCGGTGGTGTCGGTGACGGCGCCCACCGCCCGTACGAGACCGAAGTCGGCGACCTTGACCCGGCCGTCGTCCCCTATCAGGACGTTCTCCGGCTTCATGTCGCGGTGCACGAAGCCGGCCCGGTGCGCGGCGCCGAGGGCGGCGAGCACCGGCTCCAGGATGTCCAGTGCGGCTCTCGGCTGCAGGGCGCCGCGCTCGCGCAGTACGTCGCGCAGGGTGCAGCCCGCGACGTACTCCATCGCGAGGTAGACGTAACTTCCCTGGGCGCCCTGGTCGAAGACCGCGACGACATTGGGGTGCGCGAGTCGGGCCACGGACTTGGCCTCACGGATGAAGCGCTCGACGAACGAGGCGTCGGTGGCGAGCGCCGGGTGCATCACCTTGAGGGCGAGCACCCGGTCGAGCCGGGTGTCCACGGCCCGGTAGACCGTGGCCATGCCGCCCACGGCGATGCGGGCATCGACGCGGTAGCGGCCGTCGAGCAGCTGCCCGACAAGAGGGTCCTGGAGGGTCGTATCCACGCATGCGAGTCTACGAGCCGCCACGGACACGGCCCACGGGCCGGGGCACACCCGGGGCCGTACTGCAGCCGAGCCGTGACAGGGACATGCGCGCCGCAGCCGCCGACGGCGGTCCGGTGGGTCAGAACGCGGGGCGCTCCGGGTCCAGCACCGCGCGCCCCTCCACCGGCGACGAGGCCTCGGCGAAGTGCCGGCGCGGGATCCGGCCCGCGCGGTACGCCAGCCGTCCGCCCTCCACCGCATGCCGCATCGCCGCGGCCATCAGCTCGGGCTCCTGGGCCCGGGTCACCGCGGACGCCAGCATCACCGCCGCGCAGCCCAGCTCCATCGCGAGCGCCGCGTCCGAGGCCGTCCCGGCGCCCGCGTCGAGAATCACCGGCACCCGGGCCTGCTCGACGATCAGCTGGAAGTTGTGCGGATTGCGGATGCCGAGGCCGGAGCCGATGGGGGAGCCGAGCGGCATGACCGCCGCGCACCCCACGTCCTGGAGTTTCCGGGCCAGCACCGGGTCGTCATTGGTGTACGGCAGCACGGTGAAGCCGTCGTCCACCAGGGTCTCCGCGGCGTCCAGCAGCTCGATCGGGTCGGGCAGCAGGGTCCGCTCGTCGGCCACCACCTCCAGCTTGATCCAGTCGGTGCCGAGCGCCTCGCGGGCCAGCCGGGCGGTCAGCACGGCCTCGCCCGCGGTGAAGCAGCCCGCCGTGTTCGGAAGGACGCGGATGGAGAGCCGCTGGAGCACGGAGAGCACCGAGCCCTGCACGGCCGGATCGAGGCGGCGCATCGCGACGGTGGTCAGCTCGGTGCCGGAGGCGGTCAGGGAGCGCTCCAGCACGTCGAGGCTGGGTGCCCCGCCCGTTCCCATGATCAGCCGGGAGCCGAAGGTGGTGTCGCCGAGGGTGAAGAGGTCGTCGGACACGGTTCAGCCTCCCTGGACCGCGGTCAGGACCTCGACGCGGTCACCGTCACGGAGTGCGGCGGTGGACCACTGGCCGCGCGGGACGACGGTCTCGTTGACGGCGGCCGCCACGCCGGAGTGCGCGGCGGTCAGGGTGGCGACAAGGGAGTCCAGGGTGGTGCCCGCGGCGAGGAGACGGACCTCGCCGTTCACGGACACGGAGAGCGGTGCGGGCTCGGAGAGGGGTGCGGGCTCGGTCATGCGGGCTGCTCCTGACGCACGGAGACGGCGGGGGACGAGAAACGGTGCGGGGTGAAGGGGCGGGCCACCTCGGGCAGCTCGCCTGTGGTGAGGAGTTCTGCCATGACGTCACCGGTGACGGGGGTCAGCAGCACGCCGTTGCGGTGGTGGCCGGTGGCGAGGTGGAGGCCGGGCAGGGCGGTGGTGCCGAGCAGCGGGGCGTTGTCGGGGGAGGCGGGGCGCAGGCCGGCCCGGGTCTCGGTGAGCGGCAGCTCGGTGATGCCGGGCACCAGCTCGTGGGCGTCCCGCAGCAGCTCGTAGACGCCGCCCGCGGTGACGGTGGTGTCCCAGCCCATCTCCTCGCTGGTGGCGCCGACGACCAGTTCGCCGTTCTCGCGCGGTACGAGATAGACATGGCTGCCCCGGACCACGGCCCGGACCGTCCGGGTGAGGAACGGTGCGTACGCGGCGGGCACGGTCAGCCGCAGCACCTGCCCCTTCACCGGCCGGACCGGCGGTACGACCTCGTCCGGCAGCCCCGGGAGCCGGCCGCTGAGGCTGCCCGCTGCGAGCACGACCTGGTCGGCGGCGAGCTCCGTACCCCCGGCGAGCACGGCTCCGGCGGCCCGGTCGCGTATCACCGTCAGGCGCTCCACCCAGCCGCGGTGGAAGACGACACCGGCCCGCTCGCAGGCGGTCAGCAGTGCGGCGGCCAGCCGGCGGGGATCGATCTGGTGGTCGCCGTCGACCCGCAGACCGCCGCGGACGCCCGGCGCGAGCATCGGCTCCAGGCGGCGGCATTCGCGGCCGGTGAGCCACTCCGACTCCAGGCCCGAACGCTGCTGCAGGGCGTGCAGTTCCCGCAGATGGGCGCGGTCGTCGGAGTCGAGCGCGACGGCCAGGGTGCCGCAGGCGCGGAAGCCGGTCTCCTGCCCGCTCGCCGCCTCCAGCTCGGCCGCGAAGGCCGGATAGCGGGCGGCCGAGGCGACATTGAGCCCCAGCAGCATGTGTTCGCCGTAGTGGAGTTCGGTGACGGCGGCCAGCATGCCGGCCGCGACCCGGGCGGCCCCGCCGCCCGGGTCGGGGTCGGCGACCGCGGTGCGCAGTCCGCGTTGCGCGGCCCGCCAGGCGGTCACCAGACCGATGATTCCGCCCCCGATGACAAGGACGTCGGATCCGTTTCCGTTCCGAGAAGAACGCATGGGTGCCCAACCCCTCCCTTCGCCGGCATGACCCGGATCAGGTTCGTACGGTCGGAAGCCGCCCAGCCTCCCTCTCAGCCCGGTGCGTCCGGGCTCCCGCGAGTGTTTTACGTTGGCCACCCTAAACCGTTCCTGGGCAGTGAGCAGGAACGGGTCCTGTCCCACCGGCACGCCCCGAACGGTCTTGGGCGCGTTGGTCCTCCGCTTTCGCCTCCTGGGCGGCGACGCATATCACGTATGCGGTCCGTCCCAGGTGGGCGGAATCCCTACGACCTGGCCATGTGGGTGTGGCCAGAGGCGACGGGGAGGCCCCGAACCATCACTCCGGTGATACGGGGGCCCGACTGCTGACGCCATACCCGGCGTCCCAGATCGCGCCGCGCACATTACGCATACCCAGCCGGGCATACCCGCAGATCGTCACACCGTTCACTCGATCGTGCCTGTGTTCGCCAAAACCGGGCGCTGGTCGAGCAGTTGTGCACCGAGTTGCAGAGCAGCGGTACGAGCACGGTGGAAGAGCCCCCCTTTCCTGACGATCAGTCAGATGCTTAAGGTGTACGGGTGAGCGAGCAGCAGCAGTCAGAGCAGCCGGACCGGCATGCAGGGCGCCGCGTCGTCATCGTCGGCGCGGGCATGGCCGGCGTGCAGACGGCGGTGGCCCTGCGGGAACAGGGCTTCACCGGCCCCGTCGCCCTGATCGGCGCCGAACCGCACCAGCCCTACGACCGGCCCCCGCTGTCCAAGGCGGTACTGCTCGGCAAGGCCGAGGACTCCGCCTTCGATGTCGACTTCGAGGCGCTGGACATCGATCTGCAACTGGGCCGCGAGGTCACCGGTGTGCGGCCGGGCGCGCACGAGCTGGACACCCCGTCAGGACCCGTTCCCTACGACGTCCTGGTGATCGCGACCGGCGCCGAACCGGTCGTCCTGCCCGGTGCCGGGGGCGTAGCCGGCGTCCATCTGCTGCGCACCCTCGACGACGCGGCACGGCTGCGGCCCGTCCTCGACGGGCAGCATGGCGTCGTGGTCGTCGGCGCGGGCTGGATCGGCGCCGAGTTCGCCACCGCGGCCCGCGCCGCGGGCTGCGCGGTCACTGTCGTCGAGGCCGCCGACCGGCCCCTCGCGGGCGCGATGCCCGCCGAGGTCGCCGACCCCATGACCGCCTGGTACGCCGAGAGCGGCGCCGAACTCCTCACCGGAGCCCGGGTCGCCCGGATCGAACCCGGCAGGGTGATCCTCGCGGACGGCCGCTCGATCCCGGCCGGAGCGGTCGTCGTCGGAATCGGCGCCCGGCCCGCCACCGGCTGGCTGGCCGGCTCCGGCATCGCGCTCGGCCCCGACGGATCGGTGACCGCCGACGGGGCGCTGCGCACCTCGCTCCCCGATGTGTACGCGGTCGGTGACTGCGCCTCGTTCCCCTCCGCCCGGTACGGCGAACGCCTTCTCATCCACCACTGGGACAACGCCCTCCAGGGCCCGCGGACCGCCGCCGCCAACATCATCGGGGCGGGGGCCGAGGACGGTCGGGCGCCGCGGACGTACGACCCCGTGCCGTACTTCTGGTCCGAGCAGTTCGACCGGTTCGTGCAGTACGCGGGCCACCACGGGAGCGCCGACACCCTGTTGTGGCGCGGCGATCCCGCCGGCCCCTCCTGGTCGGTGTGCTGGCTGCGCGGCGGCGTCCTGATCGCGGTCCTCGCCGTCGGCCGGCCGCGCGATCTGGCGCAGGGGCGCAAGCTCATCGAGGCGGGGGCGCGGCTCGATCCGGCACGGGCCGCCGACCCCTCCGTACCGCTGAAATCGGCAACCCTCTGACGGCGTAGGCCGACCCCCGTACGGTCGGCCCGGCTACCGACTGTCGGTCCGGGATGGCACGCTTGTCCCTGTGACCGAGATTGACGCAAAGATCGATGCTCTCGTCCCCGCCTGGCTCCACCTTCCTGACATCGCCGAAATGTTCGGTGTCGAGGTGACGCGCGTGCGGCAGCTGGTCAAGGACGGCCAGCTCATCGCCGTACGACGTGGTGAGAACCGGGCGCTCCAGGTGCCTGCCGCCTTCATCGACGGCGACAAGGTGGTCAAGGGCCTCTCCGGCACCTTGACGCTCCTGAGGGACGACGGCTACTCCGACGAAGAGATGCTGGAATGGCTCTTCACCCCCGACCCGACCCTGCCGGGCACCCCTGCCCAGGCACTGAGCGAGAATCGCGGCACGGAGGTGAAGCGCCGCGCCCAGGCGCTCGCCGTCTGACCGCCGGCCGTATGTGAGGGGCGGGCCGCGCAGCAGTGCGCGGCCCGCACCCCCGCGCCGTACCGACAACCGCTCCGCAATGCTCTCCAGGGGGAACCGCACCATGTCCACGCCTCGTGCGCTGCTGTCCGACGCCCGGCTCTATCTGTGCACGGACGCCCGCAAGCGCCAAGGCGACCTCCCCGCGTTCCTCGACGCGGTCCTCGCCGCCGGGGTGGACGTCGTCCAGCTGCGCGACAAGGGCATGGAAGCGGCCGAGGAGCTGGAACACCTGGCCGTCTTCGCCGAAGCCTGCAGGCGCCACGGCAAGCTCCTCGCGGTGAACGACCGGGCCGATGTCGCCCACGCCACCGGCTGCGATGTGCTGCATCTCGGCCAGGGCGACCTGCCGGTCCCCGCCGCCCGCGCCATCATCGGCGAGGACGTGGTGATCGGTCGCTCCACCCACGCCGAGTCCGAGGTCGACGCGGCCGTCGCCGAGCCCGGGGTGGACTACTTCTGCACCGGCCCCTGCTGGCCCACCCCGACCAAGCCCGGCCGGCACGCCCCCGGGCTGGACCTCGTGCGGTACGCCGCCTCGCTCGATCAGCCGCGCCCGTGGTTCGCCATCGGTGGGATCGACGCGGACAACCTCGACGAGGTACTGGACGCCGGAGCGCGCCGGGTGGTCGTCGTACGGGCGATCACCGAGGCCACCGACCCGGCCGCCGCCACTGCCGAGCTGGCCAAGAGAATCCGGGCGCGCGCCGGAGCATGATCCGGCCAACTGTCCGAAGGGTGGACAAACATCCAGTCAATTCGGGCAATTACCGCTGGTCTGGTCCTGCGGCCGTCGCGCTCTGGTTAACCTGCCCGTATGGCCCTTGGCACACCCTCTACCAGGACAGATCACGCGCGCACGGTGCGTGATTTCCTCGCGACCGGCAAGACTTCGTACTCGTTCGAGTTCTGGGCACCCAAGACCGAGAAGGGCGAGCGGAATCTCTGGAATGCGCTGCGCCGCGTCGAGGCGGTGGGGCCGAGCTTCGTCTCCGTGACCTACGGGGCCGGTGGCTCCACCCGGGCCGGGACGGTCAAGGCCACCCAGCAGATTGCCGCAGATTCCACCCTCACCCCGGTCGCGCACCTCACGGCGGTCAACCACTCCGTCGCCGAGCTGCGCAACATGATCGGACAGTACGCCGACGCCGGAATCCGGAACATCCTCGCCGTGCGCGGAGACCCGCCGGGCGACCCGATGGGCGAGTGGGTCGAGCACCCGCAGGGCGTGCGGTACGCGGCCGATCTCGTCCGGCTCATCAAGGAATCCGGCGATTTCTGCGTCGGCGTCGCGGCATTTCCCGAGATGCACCCGCGCTCGACCGACTGGGACACCGACACCCGGCATTTCGTGGACAAGTGCCGCGCCGGTGCCGACTATGCGATCACCCAGATGTTCTTCAATCCGGAGGACTATCTGCGGATGCGTGACCGTGTGGTCGCTGCGGGTTGCGAAACGCCGATCATCCCCGAGGTCATGCCGCTGACCAGCGTCAAGCAGTTGGACCGGTTTGCGCAGCTCAGCAACGCGTCTTTCCCTTCCGCGCTGAAAGAACGCATCCTCGCCGCCAAGGACGATCCCGCCGCTGTACGCTCCATTGGCATCGACTTCGCCACGCAGTTCTGCGCGAGGCTGCGATCCGAGGGTGTGCCCGGACTGCACTTCATCACGCTCAACAACTCGACGGCGACGCTCGAAATCTACGAGAATCTCGGACTGCACAAGCAGTCGTGACCGGCCGTACCCGCCACGACCCGGGGCGGTGGCCGTAGGAGGGGGCGGGCATGGGCTGGACGGTCCTCTACATCGCGTTCGGAATCGTCGCGCTGTGGCTGCTCGGCGAGGTGCTCCTGCAGTACAAGGCGCGTCTTCGCTGGCGTCTGCTCGCCTTCGCAGGCTTCGGTTGTGTGGTCGTCGGCGTACTGATGCCGTCCGTGTTCGTCATCGCCGTCGGCGCGATCGCGTTCGCGACCGGTCAGACGTACGTCACGCTGTCCTTCCGACGCGGCTTCTCGACCGGCTGGGCGATAGGGGGCAGCCCGGGCGAGAGCCGTCGCCGCCGGGGCGGGGGCGCCCGGGACAGCCGCGAGCCCACCCTTGAGGTGTCGGACCTGGAGACGGAGTACGACGAGCAGGTCCCGCAGCGGGCGGACGCCGCGGCACCGGGGGCCTCGGTCTACGAGCCGGAGCCGCTGCCGGACGACACCGGGCAGTACGGCATCTACAGCGATCACCAGCAGTCGCAGCAGGGGCAGAACCAGGCCCGGCAGCCCGAGCAGCAGCCCCAGTACGCCGCGTACGACCCCTACGCCGATCACTCCACGTACGCGGCGCCGGGCCAGGACCCGTACGCCGGGCAGAACTCCTTCGGCGGGCAGGATGCCTTTGCCGGGCAGTACGACTACGGCACCGGCCAGCAGCAGTACGCGGCGTACTCCGACCCCTACATCGGGACCGGCACCACCGGCGGCTCCACGCAGTACGACAGCTACGGCAACGGCAACGGCTACGACAGCTACGGCGGCCAGCAGCAGTACGCCGCCGATCCCTACGCCCAGCACTACGCCCCCGAGACGCCGCCCGGCGGTGTCTGGGTGCCGCAGCAGCGCGAGGGCGAGCAGTACCCGTCCCCGCCTACGGAGCAGCCCGCACAGCCTGCCCCGTACCCGAACGGCTACGACACCGGCTACAACGAGCAGCAGCACCGCTACTGACGGCGGCCCGGCAGGGGCAGGGGGCTGCGGGGGTGACCGAGGGCAGGGCGGAGATCGGACGCGCCCGGCACCCCGGTGGCGCCGACTGCCGACGGCCTCTCCCTCATCGGGAGCCCCGGAACCCGTCCCCCTCCACGATCAGCCCGGCCACCAGCGCCCCAGACATCCCTGCGTGGGCGAGCCCGCCGCCCGGGTGCGACCAGCCGCCCGCGGCGTAGAGCCCCGGCAGCCGGGTGCGATTGCCCGGATGCAGATACGCGCCCCCCGCCCCGGCCAGCGCGGGCGCGGGCACCGAGCCGCCCTCGGCGCCGGTGTCGGCCGCCGTCTCGGCCGGGGTCCGCACCTCGGCGTGGAGCAGCCGCTCCCGTATGCCGGGCACGGCCGCGCCGGCCGCCTCGATCAGTGCGTCGGCATACCGCTCGCGCAACGCCGTGTCCGTCCAGTCCACCGCCCCGTGCGGGGCGACCGTCGCCATCAGCGTCACTGCTTCGTGCGCGTCGTCGGGGCGGGTCGAGGGGTCGTCCGGGCGCAGCACCGTCACCGTGGGACGGTCGGCGAGCGTTCCGTCGAACACCGCCTCGCGCTCGGCGCCGCCGTCCGCCGGGTGCACCAGGGTCCGGTGCACGGCATCCGCGGGCCGGGCGCCGCGCAGCGACAGCAGGACCAGGAACCGGCCCGGCACCACCCCCTGCCCCTGCCCCGGCTGAACCGTCACATCGCCGTCCCGCCACAGCTCCTGACCGGGCACCAGGCCCGGATGCGGACGGGCCCCCAGCACCACATGGCCGGCCTCGGCAACCGTCCCGTCCAGGAGCTCGACGCCCGCCGCCCGGCCGTCCTTCTCGACGACCCGGGCCACCTCACCGCCGAAGACGAACTCCACCTTCCGGGCCAGACACCGCTCGTACACCGCCTGAGCCAGGGCCCGGATCCCGCCGGAGACGTACCAGCTGCCGAAGGTCTCCTCCATGTACGGCAGCAGGGCGGCCGCCGCCGGTGCGCGCAGCGGGTCGAGCCCGTACGACAGGGCGTACCCGTCGAGGAGGGCGGCCAGCCGGGGGTCCGACAGCTCCCACGCCCCGACCTCCGTCACCGTGCCCGCCTGACGGGCCGGGCGCAGCAGCCGGCGCTGCCGGAGCGCGGGATACGGATCACGGCCGAGCACCTGCCAGTCGGAGCGCAACGGCTCCTCGAGCAGCGGACGCCGGGACCGGTCCCAGGCATCGCGCGCCCGGTCGAGGAACTCGCCCCAGGCCGCGCCCGCGCCGCCCCCGAGCGCGGTGTCCAGGGCGGCGACCACCCCGGCCCGTGAGGCATTCGGCAGCGAGACCGCCGTGCCGTCCGCGAAGAGGTGGCGGCTCGCCGGATCGACCTGGGTCATGGTGACGCACCGCTCCAGCGGCTCCTTGCCCGTCTTCACGAACAAGTCGCGGTAGACCGCGGGCAGATGCAGCAGCGTGGGACCGGTGTCGAAGGCGAAGCCCTCATGGGCATACCGGCCGACCGAGCCGCCGAAGGTCTCCGACCGCTCGTACACCGTCACCCGGTGGCCTGCCACGGCGAGCCGGGCGGCCGCCGCCATCGCGCCCATCCCGGCGCCGATCACCGCAATTTGTGCCATGTCTGTGACCTTAACGGCCGCCTGTGACACTCACGGCCTGGGGGGAAACAGCCCGCAGGCTCGCGACGCCCGGTACGCACGCTCGCCGCATTGGCGAAACGTCCTCATAGCTACTTCCCCAAGCTCTCAACTTCGTTCGAGCAGGGAGACCCCATCTGAGGAAGCTCCGCCGCCTTGCGATCGCGCGTAGACGCCGCGAGCTGATCCGCGCTCCATTTCCCCCCCAGGCCGTCAGTCCAGTGGCCAGTGCGAACGGGTCCCGGCCAGGTGTTTCTCCTCGCGGCGCTGGGCCCTGCGGCGCAGGTACCGGCGGATCCGGGAGGCCAGGAAGATCAGTATCACCATGCCGAGCAGCAGCAGTGCCGCGGCGATGATCGCAGCAGCCAGCGGATGGAATATCGCGAATGTGACGATTCCCGCGACGCCCAGGTCCTCGGCCGTGCTCACCGCGATATTGCTGAACGGCTCGGGGGAGGTGTTGACCGCCATCCTGGTGCCGGCCTTCACCAGATGGCTCATCAGCGCGGTGGAACCGCCGACGGCTCCGGCCGCGAGGTCCGGCAGCGAACCGCTCTCGCCGGCCAGCAGCGCCGCCACGACGGCACCGGCGACCGGCCTGATGACGGTGTGCACCGAGTCCCAGACCGAGTCCATGTACGGGATCTTGTCCGCCACCACCTCGCACAGGAAGAGCACACCGGCCACGACGAGGACATCGGTGCGCTGCAGCGATGCGGGCACCTCGTCGGTGATCCCGGTCGCGCCGAAAACACCGAGCAGCAGGACCACCGCATAGGCGTTGATCCCGCTCGCCCAGCCGCTTGTGAACACCAGAGGGAGTACGGACACGGACGCGATCGTAACCAGACGGCGAAAGGCCCGGAGTGGGGTTCGGTGCGCAGCCCTGAGTATCCGTACCTAGGCAACGAGATGAGTAGGTGCGCGGATGGGCTCCCACCTGCCCGGACGGGAGAGTGGAGCCCACGGAGAGGGGCACGGCACCGGCACCGCCGACACGGGGCGGCGGAACGGGTGCGGCACTCCTTCCGGAACGGGGGAGCACGACGGAGAGCCCGGGGACCACGGGGGGAAAACGGGGGTCACGGGGGAAGGTTCTCCGGCAGCACAGCAGACGCCGGTCCGGCGCAGGCTCGGGGGGATCGAGCCTGCGCCGGACCGGCGTCTTTGTGCGTCCGTGCAACCGGTCGCGGCGGGTCAGTCCCGCCGCGCGGGTCAGCGTCCGCTGACCCGCCCGTGCAGCAGCAGCGACAGTGCCGAGTGCACATCGTCGATCGACCGCTCCGGCTGGAACGCCTGCCAGTCCAGGGCCGCCACCAGCACCATGCCGACCAGGGCGGCAGCCGTCAGCGGGATGTCGATCTCCTCGCTGAGCTCACCGTTCTTCACGGCCTCGCGCAGCACCCCCTCGACCACGGCGACAGCCTCCTGACGCACCACCAGGAGGGTCGCCTGCCAGGCCCGGTTGGTGCGCCACAGCTCCGCGACGTACAGCTGGGTGAACGCCGGATAGCGGTCGATGAAGACCAGACCGGCCCTGATCATCGCGTCCAGGGCCTCGACCCGGGTGCCGCCGCGCCCCTCGGTCTCCTCGGCCGCCGAGCGCAGCGATGCCGTGAGCAGCCCGACGCCGTGGCGCAGCAGCTCCTCGAAGAGCTCGGTCTTGCTCTTGAAGTTGTAGTAGACCGTGCCCTTGGCGACCCCGGCACGCTCGGCGATCTCGTCCACCGTGGTCGCCGAGAAGCCCTTCTCGGCGATGAGAGTCACGGCCGCCTCGTAGAGCTTCTGCCGGGTGGCCTGGCGGCGCGTGGTGCTACTGCTTTCCATGCCCCTGATTCTCACAGGTCCGGGCGCGCTCACAGGCTCAGCTCCGGGTGGAGCCGGTCCAGGGTCCACACCTGCTTGCGGCGTGCGGAGACCGCGGTCAGGGCGAGCGCCCCCGCCGTGAAGGCCAGCAGCACCACGCAGCCCTGCCAGACGGGACCGAGCTCGCCGCCCGTGATCAACCGGCGCAGTCCATCGACGATGTAGCTCATCGGCAGGTAGGGGTGGATCGCGTTGAAGAATCCGGGGCTGGTCTGAACGGGATACGTACCCCCGGCCGAGGTCAGCTGGAGCATCAGCACCGCCAGTACGAGAATCCGTCCCGCAGCCCCGAACCGGGCGTTGAGCCACTGGATGATCGCTGCGAAGCAGCAGGTCACCAGCGCCAGAAAGCCGATCGTCCCGGCGGCACGGGTCATCTGCAGACCGAGCCCCCAGTGCAGTACGGACATCAGGGCGGCCACCTGAAGCAGACCGATCGCGGCCACCGGCAGCCAGCCCGCGAAGGCGATCCGCCAGGCGGAGGCCCCGGCGGCGAGTGCGCGCCGGTTGAGCGGCTGGATCAGCATGTACGCCACCATCGCGCCGACCCAGAGGGAGAGCGGGATGAAGTAAGGGGCGAAGCCGGTGCCGTAGTTGGGGGCCGCGTGCAGCGACTTGGAGGCCAGCTGCACCGGGTCGGCCATGACTTCCGTACGCGCGTCGCGGTCCTTCTTGTCGTAGTCGGGGATCTTGCCGACGCCGTCGTTGAGTCCCTGGGCGAGGGTGGCCGAACCGTCGCCGAGCCGGATCAGCCCGCCGTCCAGGTCCCTCGCGCCCTTCTTGAGATCGCTCACCCCGGTGTCCAGGTCGGCGGAGCCGGTCTTGGCCGTGGCCAGGCCGGTGTGCAGTTCGTCCGCTCCCTTGGCGACCTTGTGGGCGCCGGTGTTGAGCGCGTTGACCTTCTTCACTGCGGACTTCAGGTCCTCGTCCAGGTGCGGCGCGTTCTCGGCCAGGTCATTGGCCTGCTGCTGCAGCGTGGTCAGCTGGGCGTGCAGCTTCTTCAGATCGCTGTTCTGGTTCGTGACCAGAACATTCACGTCGTCGGCGACCTTCGCTACATCGGCCGCTGCGGTTTTCGCGCGCTTCAGCGGCGGGCAGACGGTGGGGTCGGCGAGCAGCTGCTCCGTGCAACGGGTGCGGTAGACCTCGGCCAGGTCGTCGGAGGCCGTGTGGGCGGCGGTGGCCGCGGTGGGTGCCGCCTTCACCAGCAGGTCGAGGTTGTCCCGTACGGTCTGCGAGGAATCGGCGACCAGCCGGGCGGTGTCGCCGATCGACTTGCCGTTGTCCTTCAGGAACGGGCGGACGTCGGCCGCCACCCCGTTGACCTTGTCGGCGAGCAGCTGGGTGCCGTCGGCGACCTGCCGGGAGCCGGTTTCGAGGTCGCCCGCGCCCTTGTTCAGCTTGACGATCCCACCGGCCAGACTGCTGCTGCCGGCCTTGGCGTCCTTCAGCCCGTCCGCGAGATCCTGCGATCCCTTCTTCGCCTTGCCGATGCCGCCCTTGAGGTCGTCGGCACCCTTGGCGGCCTTCGCCGTCGCGTCGTGGAGGTCGGAGAAGTTGATGAAGATCCGGTCGAGGAAGCCGCGCGAGGCATTGGTCGACGCGGCGGTGCGCACCTCGGAGAACACCGTCCGGGAGATCTGCCCGACGATGTAGTTGTTGGCGTCGTTGGTCCGCACCTGGAGCGCGCCGGTCTCGGGGGAGTCACCCGAACTCGACGCGATCCGCTTGCTGAAGTCCGACGGCATGGTGAGCGAGAGGTAGTACGTACCGTCCTCGACGCCCTGGTGCGCCTCGGTGGAACTCACCTCGTGCCACTCGAAGGTCTTGGAGTCGAGGAGCTTGCCGGTGATCTCGTCGCCGACCGCGATGTGCTTTCCGGCGGCGGTGGCGCCCTTGTCGTCGTTGACCAGCGCGACCGGGATCTTGTCGAGGCGGCTGTACGGGTCCCAGAAGGAGCACAGGTACAGGGCGCCGTAGAGCAGCGGCAGCAGCAGGAGCGCGATCAGTGCGGCAACCGGCAGCTTTCCCCTGCCGAAACGCTTCAGCTCAAGCGCGGCCAGTCTCGGCGAACGCATCGGCCGGTCCCTCCTCGGTCGTGGTGTCCTCAGCTGCGGTGTCCTGAGCGTCGGCCGGTGCGGCCGTGGTGTCGGTACGTACGGTGATGGCGCCCTCGGGTGCCTGGCTGCACACGGCGAGCACGGTCGTCCCGCTGTCGGCGATGGACCGCAGCAGCTCCCAGGCCTCGGCCCGTTCGGCGTCGGAGAGCTTGAGATCGGTGTCGTCCACCGCGAGCAGCCGGGGCCGGCCGATCAGCGCGAGAGCGATGGACAACCGCAGCGCCTCCAGGCGTTCCAGATCCCGTACGGAGGTCCGCTCGGCCTTGGGCAGGGCGGCGGGGTCGAGTCCGGCGGCGTCGAGCGCCGCGTCGATCCGTCCCTGCGCGGCGGCGATGCGCTCGGCGCGCGGACGCAGCAGACCGCGCAGCGAACCGTCGAAGCGGCGCTGGAGCAGAGCCCGCTCGCGCAGGTGCTCGGCGACGGTGAAGGCCGGGTCGAGTTCGCTGACCCCGGGCACCGGGCCCAGTGCGCTGATGCGGCGTACGGGGGCCATCTTGCGCGGCACGCGCAGTCCGCCGATCTCCGCCTGGCCCTCGGTGGGGCGCATCCGGCCGGTGAGGGCGAGCAGCAGGCAGGTGCGGCCGGAACCGGACGGGCCCTCGATCGCCACAAGTGAGCCGGGCCCGGCCTTGATGCCCACGCCCCGGAAGGCCCAGCCGCGTGGTCCCTTGAGCCCGAAATCCTCGGCGGTGACAGCTGCCCCGTGCGGGCTGTCCACAGACCCTCCCCTTTTTGAACTGACTGGTCAGTCTAAAAATAGCCCGAACTTGCGATCGAAGCAAAAGGGCAGGTCAGGGGGTGGGCGGGGTCGATTGTCAGTGGTGCCCCTCACGATGGATACATACGGCCACGGAGCCGTTACACGAGACAGGAGGTTTCGTCATGGCCAACTCGTCCGCAGCAGCCGCACCCCGGCGCCGCGCAGACGGCCCTGCCCCCTCACTGACCGGTCCGGCAAACGATGTCCATCCCGTTCTGCGCCGCACCACGGCGCCGCCCGCCGCCCTCGATCTGCTCGCCCAGGCCCGCACCGGCCTCGACGAGGCCGCCGTTCTCGATGTGCCGAACGAGCGGTATGCCACCGCCCACCTCGCCGCGCTGCGCACCGCTGCCGCCGTGCTCGCCGTGCGGGGCCGCCCCGAGACCTCCAGGCGGCGCCGGGAGCGGATCCGCAGCGCCTGGGAGGTCCTCCCGGAAATAGCCCCCGAGCTGACCGAATGGAGCGCGCTGTTCGCCTCCGGCGCCCGTCGCAGGGCCCGCGCGGAAGCCGGTATACCGGGCGCGGCCAGCCGGCGTGACGCCGACGATCTGCTGCGCGACGCGGCGATGTTCCTGCGCCTGGTCGAGCGGCTGCTGGTGCTTCAGCCGGTGCTCCCGCAGGCCCGGAAGGAGCGGCCCGAGGCGGGATGACGGTGACGGGGGCGCGAGGCAATAGGGTGGACAGCACCTGTACCACCTGCACTGTTCACGCTCCGCCGTCAGTGGCGGCACCGTGCCGAGGAGTCATCTGCCGTGTCGGACCAGCTGCGCCCCCGCGCCTCCCTCCGTACCGCCGTGGTCTGGGAGGTCCTGAAGGACGCCCTCGACCGCCAGGTCAAGGCGACCGGCAGGGACGCCCTGGATGTCCTGGACACCGGTGGCGGCACCGGCAACTTCGCGGTGCCGGTCGCCCGTCTCGGCCACCGGGTCACCGTCGTCGACCCCAGCCCCAACGCGCTCTTCGCCCTGGAGCGCCGAGCCGCCGAGGCCGGGGTCGTCGACCGCGTCCGCGGGGTCCAGGGCGACATTCACGGCCTGTTCGAGGTGGTCGAGCGCGGTGGTTACGACGCGGTGCTGTGCCACGGAGTCCTGGAGTACGTGGACGACCCCGCCGAGGGTGTGCGCAACGCGGTCGAGGCGCTCCGTCCGTCCGGTGCGCTCAGCCTGCTCGCCGCCGGGCTCGGCGGCGCGGTCCTGGCCCGGGCGCTCGCCGGTCACTTCACCGAGGCCCGGCAGGCGCTCAGCGACCCGGCGGGCCGCTGGGGCGACGGGGACCCGGTGCCCCGGCGCTACACCGCGGAGCAGCTCACCGAGCTGGTCTCCGCGGCGGACGTCGAGGTCGGCGCGGTCCACGGCGTACGGGTTTTCGCCGACCTCGTACCGGGCGTCCTGGTGGACACCGAACCCGGTGCCATGGAGGCCCTGCTCAAGCTGGAGGCGGCCGCGGCCGAACTGCCCGCCTTCCACTCGGTCGCGACGCAGCTGCACGTTCTGGGCACGAAGCGCGCCTGAGCGCGGCCGCGGACCGGTGGTAGCTGAGCTGTAGCGCGGCTGATCAGGGACGCAGCCGCAGATGGAGTACGCCCCAGGACCCCCGATCGGGGGCTTCGCCCCGTATGATCGGGGGACACCATCCGGCATGACGGATCGGAGGTTGGGGAATCAACGCCTCAGCAGCTGAGCCGTCGTGGCGGCCCGGACTGGCTGATTGGCAAAGAGGGCGGGTTTCACGGGGGCGATTCCCTGCCTATCCTGGAAGGGCCGCATACCGGCCGCCCCCCGCGGCCGACGACGAGGAGGACTCCGTGCCGCTCTCGGAGCACGAGCAGCGAATGCTCGAGCAAATGGAGCGAGCGCTGTACGCCGAAGATCCCAAGTTCGCGACAGCGCTCGAGGGAAGCGGGCTGCGTACGTACACCCGGCGACGGGTCTACCAGGCGGTCGCAGGCTTCCTGGTGGGTATCGCGCTCCTCATGGCCGGAATGGTCGCCCAGCAGATCTGGATCAGCGTGGTGGGATTCCTCGTCATGCTCGGCTGTGCGGTCCTTGCGGTCACTGGTTGGCGCAAAGCGCCCAAGCCGGGCGAGCGACAGGCAGCCGGAGAGGGCGGCGAGCGCCGCCAGCCCAGGCAACGCCGGACCGTGATGAATCGGATCGAGCAGCGGTGGCAGCGCCGCCGTGACGAGCAGGGCCAATAGGGTCTCGGACAAATCTTGGGTGAGGGGCGGCCGCAGAAATGCGGCCGCCCCTCACGTGTGCCCGGGGCCGGCCACCGGGTCGCTGCCCTCAATCGCCGGGCAGGCTCGATTTTCGAGCCTGCCCGGCGATTGAGGGGGCACCTTCATCCGGGGCAGGCCCGAGGAGGGTCCAAAACTGTCCGGCTATTCAGGGCAAGGGACTGCCGGGCGGGCCCCAGGAAGCTTCAAGCCCGTCCGCTGCCAAAGGCTGCCGGGCCGGCCGGGGGCGCCTACCAGCCCGTCCGGCAATCGAGGCCAGAGGCGGGCCGGCCGCAGGCCAGGCCCCCTGTCACCCCTGCTGGCGCGGCGGAGGCGGCCGCAGGCCGGGCCGCCCCGAGGGGGGCCTGCGGCCCGCCACCCCTGCTGGCGCGGCGGAGGCGGGCCGCAGGCCCCCCTCGTCACCCCTGCTGGCGGGACGGCCGCCGCAGCCAACCCGTCCACCGGACCCGGCTCCGGTCCCACCGCGCCGCCCACCCGCCGGTGAACGCCGCCCAGCGATCCGAGGCCGCCCAGATCACCCGAACGGCCGAGCGTGGGGCCGCGACTGCGCGGATGCGGGCGAACCGGCCGGCCGACGCCCGCAGCCCGGCCCGTACCGCCTCCACGTCCTCGGCGAGCCCGGTAACCGACCGGGGCTCCGGGGCGTAGAGCACCTGCTCCACCGCTCCCGCCACCCGGTGCATCGCGGCGGCCTCATCAGGGTCGAGCTGCCCCAGCCGCACCACCCGGGCCGCCGTCTTGCGCGGAGTCCGGGAGTCGTCCGGCTCGATGCCGTGGTCCCACGCCGTGTCGATGATCTCCCGCCAGGCCGCCAACGTTCTGGCTGTCGCATCCGCCGGCGTACGCCCGGCGGAGAAACTCAGCCTGCGCTTGCGCGCCCGAAGCCGCCAGAGCAGTGGCAGCAACGGCAGCAACAGGATGACCACGGCGCCCAGGACCAGACCGAGAACGGTGCCTGCAGGCGTTCCGGAATCCGTCGGAGCCACCACCCCCGGGGCCACCGAGCTGCCGCACTCGCCCTGCTTGCGCATCTGGGCCGGGCAGCCGTCCGAGACGGACGGCGCGACTGTCGGAGCGGCCGAAGCGCCCTTCTCCGGCTGGGCCGGGTCGGACGTGCCGCCGGCCGGGGCGTCCGGCTGGGTGTAGGACGGGGCGGTGCCCCGCGTCGGGGTCGGCTCGAACCGGGTCCACCCGATGCCCTCGAAATACAGCTCGGGCCAGGCATGCGCATCACGCAGCCCCACCGACACCGAACCGTTCGACTGCGCGGTACCGGGAGTGAAGCCCACCGCGACCCGGGCCGGAATGCCCAGCGTCCGCGCCATTGCGGCCATGGTGAAGGAGAAGTGGACGCAAAAGCCCCGCTTGTCCTTAAGGAACCGGCCGATCGCCGCGCTCCCGGTGCCCGAGTTCACCGAGGTGTCGTAGGTGAAGCCGCCGTCCGAGGCGAAGAAGTTCTGCAGCTTCACCGCCCGCTCGTAGTTGTTGGCGGCGCCCTTCGTCACCTTGTCCGCGGTCTGCCTGACCACCTTCGGCAGGGAACCGGGAACACGGGTGTACTCGCGCTGCAGAGCGGACGGCGGGGCGCCTGCCGCGGCGAGCTGATCGGCGGTCGGCTGGACCATCAGACTGGAGACCTGGTACTGCGCACCGCGGGTCGTCTCCCCGCGGTCACCGACGAGCGTCCGCCCCATCGGCTCGTAGCGCCAGCGTCCGTCGATCCTGACCTCGGTCGCGGGGTAGGGGAGCGGCAGATAGGTCTGCTGGTAGGAGCGGGATGCGGAGATGTTCGTACTGATCTCCGTGACCATGACGTCCGGGCCGAGACCCTCCGGGGCCGGGAGCCGCTTCGGTACATCCTTCAGACGGCGCGTGGAGGGCCGCCACTCGTTCCCGTTGAACTGGTCCAGGGCCAGGATCCGCAGATAGAAGCCCTGTGGGTCACCGGTATTGGTGCGGTAGGACATCACCTCCCGGTTTTCCGGCTGGTTCAGATTGTTCTGCAGCGAGACCAGGGGGTTGACCGCGGAGATGGTGCCGCCGCCGTTCCCCTTGCCGTTGGTGCCGCCCGTACCGGCCAGCAGACCGCTGTCGAGCGCGGGCAGCGCCGCCGGTACGACCAGTGAGATCCCCAGTGCCAGCGCACCGATGCGGCGTCCGGTGCGGACCGGTGCCGTCGGGCGGCCGTCGGAGATCGCCGGACCGCCCGGGGATCCGGCCGCGCCGCTGAAGACCCGCCCCCACTGGGAGAGCCGGTCCCGGCCCTCGGCCAGCAGAAGCAGCAGATAGCCACCGGCCGCGAGCAGGAACCAGAGCCAGTCCGCTCCGCCCTCGGAAAGGCCCGCGGCGACCGAGTACAGCGCGAGGAGAGGCAGGCCGGCCGGGGCCGCGCTGCGGAACGTCACAGCGAGGGCGTCCACGACCAGGCCGACCAGCAGCACACCGCCGATCAGCATCAGCCGGATGCCGTCCGTCACGGGCGCCGGAGTGGCGTACCTCCCGACATCCTCGGCGCCCGACGTCAGCAGATCCGCGAGCCGCTGGACGGCCTCCGGACCCGGCAGGACACCGGCCAGCGCCTGAGCCCTGGCGAACACCACCGTCAGCAGAACCAGCGTGACCAGCGTCTGCGCCGCGACGATCAGCATCCGGGGCATGGGCACCCGGCGGGCGAGCGCGCCCATCCCGCTCTGGACCGCCAGCAAAAACGCGGCCTGCAGGATCCATCCGGCCGGTTCGACCAGCGGCAGCATCGAGCCCGCCGCCATCAGCGTCGCCGCAAAGGCGCACAGCGTCAGCCGACCACGACCGCTCATGACCATCCCCCGGAGAAACCTGTCGTGCCACCTGTGGTGCCGCCGACGGCAGCAGACTGCGTCGCCATGCCCTGGTGCCCCGCCTGCTGCCAGTACCGGGCGAGACCGGTCCCCGGCGCCACCGCCACCGCCGTCCAGCCCGATTCGCGCAGCAGCCGCAGCCGCCGCTCGAACGCGGTGTCCGCCCCCGCGGGCGGGGCGGCGCCCTGCACCCAGGCTGTGCTGTCCAGTACGAACGCGACGGCGCCGCCACTGCGCTGCCGCATCCGGGCCGCCACCGCCGCCTGTTCCTCGTCCAGATCACCGAAGAACGCGATCAGCAGCCCTTCGTTGCCGCCGCGCAGCACGTCGTACGCGCGCGACAGACCGCCTCCGTCGGAGTGGTCGACCACTGCCAGGGTGTCCATCATCAGACCCGCGGAGTCGGCGGACTCCTGCGTCGATCCGGCGAAGCCGCCCTCGCCCTCGCCCGGAACCGCGTTCCCGTCGTCGGTCAGCAGCCGGACCGCGAAGCCGCGCTCCAGCATGTGCACCAGCGTGGATGCCGCCCCGGACACCGCCCACTCGAAGGCGGAGTCGGGCCCCGTCCCCTGATAGGCGGTCCGCCGGGTGTCCAGCAGCACCGTGCACCTGGCCCGCTGCGGCTGCTCCTCGCGGCGCACCATCAGCTCGCCGTAGCGGGCGGTGGAGCGCCAGTGGACCCGGCGCAGATCGTCGCCGTGCCGGTAGCCGCGCGGAATGACGTCGTCGTCACCGGCCAGCGCCAGCGAACGCTGCCGTCCCTCGCCGTACCCCGAGGCCTCGCCCGCCAGCCGTACCGGTGGAAGCCGCTCGGTCCGCGGAATGACGACGAGGGTGTCGTACGCGCTGAATGAACGGGTCAGCTCGCACATCCCGAACGGATCGCTCAGCCGCAGCTGCAGCGGCCCCAGGGGATAGCGCCCGCGCAGATCCGACCGCACCCGGTAGGAGACCTCGCGACGGCCGCCCGCCTCCACCCGGTCCAGCACGAACCGGGGCCGCGGCCCGAGCACATAGGGCACCCGGTCCTGCAGCATCAGCAGCCCGGTCGGCAGCCGCGAGACGTTCTCCATCCGCAGATGGACCCGCGCCTCCGTGCCCGCGGGAACCCGGGACGGCGAGAGCCGCCGGGTGCCCGTGACCCGGTAACGGGTGCGGACGAGCACCACCACACAGACCAGCGGCAGCGCGGCGAGCAGCAGCCCGACCCGCAGCAGATCCGCCTGCCCCAGCACATACGCGCAGATCGCCGCGGCGATACCGGCCGCGAGGAAGGACCGCCCACGCGTGGTCAGCCCGCTCAGAGCGGCCCGCAGACCGCCCTTGTCGTCGCCGTCGTCCATCGCGGCCGGCCCCCCGGCGGTCATCACACCCGCCGTACGCCGGGCTGCTGCCGGCCGTACGCCGGACGGCCCGGCTGGTGCTGGGGCTGCACCTGGGCGGCGGCGGTGCCGCCGCCGGCGGTGGGTACCGGTGTCTGCTGGAGGATCTCCAGCACGACCTGCTCGGCGGTACGACGGTTCAGCTGGGCCTGCGCCGTCGGCAGCAGCCGGTGCGCGAGCACCGCGACCGCCAGCGCCTGCACATCGTCCGGCAGGCAGTAGTCCCGGCCGCTCAGCGCCGCGGAGGCCTTCGCGGCGCGCAGCAGATGCAGGGTGGCTCGCGGCGAGGCGCCGAGCCGGAGATCGGGATGGCTGCGGGTGGCCCCGACGAGCTCCACCGCGTACCGCCGCACGGCGTCGGCCACATGGACCGTCCGTACCGCGTCGATCAGCTTCACTATGTCGTGCGCGTGCGCCACCGGCTGCAGATCGTCGAGCGGGGAGGTCCCGCCGTGCACATCGAGCATCTGCAGTTCGGCGTCCGCACTCGGATAGCCGATCGACACCCGGGCCATGAACCGGTCGCGCTGGGCTTCGGGCAGCGGATAGGTGCCCTCCATCTCCACCGGGTTCTGGGTGGCCACCACCATGAACGGGTCGGGCAGCTCGTATGTGTGCCCGTCGATGGTGACCTGGCGCTCCTCCATCGACTCCAGCAGCGCCGACTGGGTCTTCGGCGAGGCCCGGTTGATCTCGTCGCCGATCACGATCTGGGCGAAGATCGCGCCCGGTTTGAATTCGAAGTCGCGCCGCTGCTGGTCGAAGATGGACACACCGGTGATGTCCGAAGGCAGCAGGTCCGGTGTGAACTGAATGCGTCGCACCGAGCAGTCGATGGACCGCGCCAGCGCCTTGGCCAGCATCGTCTTGCCGACCCCGGGGACATCCTCGATGAGGAGATGCCCCTCGGCCAGCAGCACGGTCAGCGAAAGCCGTACGACCTCAGGCTTGCCCTCGATCACGCTCTCCACCGACCTGCGCACCCGCTCCGCAGTCGTGGTCAGATCTGTGAGGCTCGCTCGATCGTCATAGGTCGTCACCCGGCCCTCCTCGGCCCTGCCCCACGCTCACCAGGAGCAGGGGATACCCCATTCACGGGCCGGCGCGCATGCAGCGGCCCGGCCCACCCCGAAACACGGACACCCCTCCGGAAACGTCCGGCGAGATGCCACATGCGCATTCTTGTTGCCGTTACCGCTTCGTGTCACTCGCCTGTGGATAAGTGGGGGCGATATGTCGGGGTCGGTGGGGTTATCGGTTCCCGACGAACAGCATGCGGGCGGTCAGGAGACGGGAAGGATCTCGCGCAGCAAGCCGCTGGTCACATCGAAGACGAAGCCACGGACGTCGTCGGTGTGCAGCAGGAACGGCGAGGTGCGCACACGCTGCATCGACTGCCGTACGTCCTGGTCGGCGTCCTTGTACGCCTCGACGGCCCAGACCGGACGCTGGCCGACCTCCACCTCCAGCTCTTGGCGGAATTCCTCGGTGATCGATTCCAGGCCGCAATTCGTGTGATGAATGAGTATGACGCTGCGGGTGCCGAGAGCCCGCTGGCTGATGGTCAGCGAACGGATCACGTCATCGGTGACCACGCCGCCCGCGTTGCGGATGGTGTGGCAGTCGCCGAGCGCCAGACCGAGTGCGTCGTGCAGGTCGAGCCGGGCGTCCATGCAGGCGACCACGGCGACGCGCAGCACCGGCTTGGCGTCCATGCCCGGGTCGTCGAATTCGGCGGCATACCGGATGTTCGCCTCGACAAGACGGTCGGTGACCGTGCCCCCGGTGCGGGCCTGGTCGGCGGCGGGCGCGGAAGGCTCAAGGGGGGAGTGCGCGGAAGTCGACATGGATATGACGTTAGCTCTCACCCCTGGTCCCGTCGTGCTGTGAGAAGGGACAAAGAACGTCAACGAGGCTTGTTGTGAGGTAACCCACAAGCCTCACAGCCGTTCATTCGACCGGGTGAACAGCGGGCAGGGCGACGCGCTGCCCGGTTGATTGATCGGGAATCGATCGAATGGCAGGGTGGACTAAAGTGACGGGAAGTTACCGACACCCTGCACATTCCGTAGATTTCCCCCGTGTGCGCGGCGTACGTACGGTCCGGCCCTCTCCCGCTCGCCGGTCGACCGACGCCCCTTCCCCGGCGCCGGCCGACCTCCCCTTCTGAGCGGGCGGGGACCAGGCCGTACGTGCAGCCGCACGGGACCTGAGCCTGAGAGGGCACATGAGCCAGACCCGACACGTCCCGGTGATGCTCCAGCGGTGCCTGGACCTGTTGGCCCCGGCTCTGGAGGCGCCCGGCCCGCCGCAGCCCGTGGTCGTCGACTGCACCCTCGGCCTCGGCGGACACAGCGAGGCGCTGCTCTCCGCCTTCCCCTCCGCGCGGCTGATCGCGCTGGACCGGGACAAGGAGGCGCTGCGGCTCTCCGGCGAGCGGCTCGCCCCGTACGGGGACCGGGCCACGCTGGTGCACGCGGTCTACGACGAACTGCCCGAGGTGCTCGCCAGGCTCGGCATCCCCAAGGTCCAAGGCGTCCTGTTCGACCTCGGAGTCTCCTCCATGCAGCTGGACGAGGCCGAGCGTGGATTCGCGTACGCCCAGGATGCCCCGCTGGACATGCGCATGGACCAGACGACCGGCATCGGCGCCGCCGAGGTGCTCAACACGTATCCGCCGGGCGAACTGGTACGGATCCTGCGGGCGTACGGCGAGGAGAAGCAGGCCAAGCGGATCGTCTCCGCGATCGTGCGCGAGCGCGAGAAGGAGCCGTTCAGCAACAGCGCCCGGCTCGTCGAGCTGATCCGTGACTCGCTGCCGCAGGCCGCCAAGCGCACCGGCGGCAACCCTGCCAAGCGCACCTTCCAGGCGCTGCGCATCGAGGTCAACGGCGAGCTCACCGTCCTGGAGCGGGCCATTCCGGCCGCCGTGCAGAGCCTCGCGGTCGGCGGCCGCATCGCCGTCCTCTCGTACCACTCGCTGGAGGACCGGCTGGTCAAGCAGGTCTTCGCGGCGGGCGCCGCCACCACGGCGCCGCCCGGACTGCCGGTCGTGCCCGAGCGCTATCAGCCCCGGCTGAAGCTGCTGACCCGCGGCGCGGAGCTGCCCACGGAGGAGGAGGTCGCCGAGAACCGGCGCGCCGCCCCCGCCCGGCTGCGCGGCGCCCAGCGGATCCGCGAGGAGGAGCGATGAGCGTCCGGCGTCCGGGAACCCGGACACCGGCGACGCCCGGGGCGGCGCGGTGAGCAAAGCGGCCGGGCAGTTGAAAGGGCGGGCAGCGCGGCTCGCCCGGCTGATGCCGTCCGGGCCCAGCAATGCGGCCCGTACCCCCTTCGTCCTGCTGGTCGTGCTCCTCCTCGGTGGCGGTCTCATCACGCTCCTGGTGCTCAACTCGGCCCTCAACGAAGGATCGTTCAGGCTGAGCGAGCTGAAGAAGCGGACCACCGAGCTCACGGACGAGCAACAGGCCCTCCAGCGCGACGTCGACAGCTACTCCGAGCCGGACGCCCTGGAGCGCCGCGCCCGCGAGCTGGGCATGGTGCCCGGCGGCAGCCCCGCCTTCCTCGACCCGGACGGCAAGGTCCGCGGCGTACCCGCCGAGACCAGCGCCGAGCCGACCCCCGCAGCGCCGCCGCAGAAGCCCAGCACCCCCGAGGCGCCCCCCGCGACCGCACCGTCCGCCCCGGCCGCCGGCTCGCCCTCTCGCCCGGCATCGGCCACCCCTTCGGGCGCCGCAGTGAAGTCCAGCACCTCCGCGGCCCCGCCCGCCGGGCCGCGTACCCCGGCAGACCAGCCCTCGACGAGCCCCGGCAGGTGACGCAGTGCCTCCCAAGGAACCACCGCGCCGCCGGGTCCCCGGCCCCGCGCGCCCCCGCAGCGCCGCAGGCGGCCAGGGGCGCCCCCGGCCCGCCGCCCGCCGCCCGTCGTCCCCGGCACCGCGCGCCCGCGCGCCCCGCAACCGGCCCGCGCGCCCCCTGCGTCTCGGCAGCCCGCGCCCCCGGCTCCGCCTGGTCAGCCTCGCCCTGACGCTCGTCATGCTGACGTTCGTCGTCCGGCTCCTCCAGGTCCAGGCCGTCGACGCCAACGCGTACGCGGCCAAGGCCAAGGAGAACCGCTACCTCAGCTACACGATCTCCGCCGAGCGCGGTGAGATCACCGACCGCAGCGGTATCGCACTGGCCACCAGCGTCGACGCGTACGACATCACCGCCGACCCGTCGATGTTCACGCCGGAAATCAGCAAGGCCCCCGACGCGCCCCGGCAGGCGGCGGCGCTCCTCGCCCCGATCCTCGGCGCCGACGCTGCCGAGCTGACCGAGAAGCTGTCCAAGAAGAGCCGCTACACCGTCCTGGCCCGCCGCCAGACCCCGCAGGTCTGGAATCAGATCAAGGACCTCAAGTCCGTCTTCGCCGAGAAGGCCGCGAAGGACAAGGCGGCCGGCGGCGCCGGAGCCAATGTGCTGGCCGGGGTCTTCCAGGAGTCGACGACCAAGCGGGTCTACCCCAACGGAGGGCTCGCCGCCGGGATACTCGGCTATGTCAACACCGAAGGCAAGGGCGCGGGCGGCCTCGAATCGCAGCTGGACAATGAGCTCGCCGGCGAGGACGGCAAGATCAAGTACGCCCAGTCCGGCGGCCGCCGGGTGCCCACCGCGGGCACCAAGGAGGTCCCGGCCGTCGCCGGTTCCGACATCGAGCTGACCATCGACCGCGACATCCAGTGGGCCGCCCAGCAGGCCATCACCGACCAGGTGAAGAAGTCCAAGGCGGACCGCGGCTATGTGGTCGTGCAGAACACCAGGACCGGCGAGGTCCTCGCCATGGCCAACGCTCCCGGCTTCGACCCCAACGACCTCTCGCGGGCCGACGCGGCGTCGCTGGGCAACGCGGCGGTCCAGGACGTGTACGAGCCCGGCTCCACCAGCAAGGTCATGTCCATGGCCGCCGTGTTGGAGGAGGGGGTCGCCACCCCCGGCACCCATGTCACCGTCCCCAACCGGCTGCACCGCGGCGACCGGCTCTTCAAGGACGACATCGACCACCCCACCTGGTCCCTGACGCTCAACGGCGTACTCGCCAAGTCGAGCAACATCGGCACGATCCTGGCCGCCGGAGAGCTCGGCAAGACCCAGGCCGCGGCCAACAAGGTCCTCTACTCCTACCTGCGCAAATTCGGGATCGGCTCGCCGACCGGTCTCGACTACCCGGGCGAGACCCCCGGCATCCTCGCCAAGCCCGAGGACTGGTCGACCTCGCAGCAGTACACGATCCCGTTCGGCCAGGGCCTCTCGCTCAACGCCATGCAGGCCGCCTCCATCTACTCGACGATCGCCAATGGCGGGGTCCGCGTCGCGCCCACGCTGGTACGCGGCACCAAGGGCCCCGACGGCCACTTCAAGGCCGCCGCCACTCCCGGACAGACCCGGGTGGTCAGCGAGAAGACCGCCAAGTCGCTCGCCGCCATGCTGGAGTCGGTGGTCGGTGACGAGGAGGGCACCGGAACGAAGGCCAAGATCCCCGGCTACCGGGTGGCAGGCAAGACCGGTACGGCCAACCGAGTCGATCCGGTACGCGGCGGCTACCACGGCTACACCGCGTCCTTCGCGGGCTTCGCACCCGCCGACAACCCGCAGATCACCGTCTACTGCGCGATTCAGAACCCCACCAAGGGCAGCTACTTCGGCGGCCAGATCTGCGGACCGATCTACAAGAAGGTCATGGAGTTCGCACTCAAGACCCTCCAGACCCCACCGTCCGGCAGCGAGTCAGCCCGGCTGCCGGTGTCCTTCAAGCCCGGCGAGTGAACACGGGGAAACCAGCCAGTGACAACCATCACCCCCGATCCCGGGAACCGGAACGGGAACCACCAGAGCCCCGCCCCCTCACTTCGCGAGAGGCCGGGTGGGCCCGGTACGCTCACCGCCGTGCCCCACGCTGATCAGTTCCAAACCACCCCGAAGGACGCCCCTGTGAACTACCCGGGAGCGCCCCGCCCGGATCGGCTCAGGCCGACGCCCCTCGGCGAGCTGGCAGCCCGGCTGGGAGTCGAACCGCCGGGAACCGGCGAGGTCACCGGCATCACCCACGACTCGCGGGCGGTCCGCCCCGGGGACGTGTACGCGGCCCTGCCGGGTGCCCGTTTCCACGGCGCCGACTTCGCCGCCCAGGCGGCCGGCCTCGGCGCGGCGGCGATCCTCACCGACCCGGCCGGCGCCGAGCGCGCCGCCGCCACCGGACTTCCGGTGCTGGTCACCGAGGACCCGCGCGGCCGGATGGGCGGACTCGCCTCCGAGATCTACGGACGGCCCGGCGCCGGTCTCCTCCAGATCGGCATCACCGGAACCTCCGGCAAGACCACCACCGCGTATCTCATCGAGGGCGGCTTCCGGGGCGCCGGGCGCGCCACCGGGCTGATCGGCACGGTGGAGACGCGGATCGGTGACGAGCGCATCAAGTCCGAGCGCACCACCCCCGAAGCCACCGACCTGCAGGCCCTGTTCGCCGTCATGCGCGAACGCGGCGTCGACTCGGTGACCATGGAGGTTTCCAGCCACGCCCTGGTGCTCGGCCGGGTCGACGGCTGCGTCTTCGACGTCGCGGTCTTCAACAACCTCAGCCCGGAGCACATGGAGTTCCATTCCGGAATGGAGGACTACTTCCAGGCCAAGGCGCAGCTCTTCACCCCCCGGCGCAGTCGACAGGGCGTCGTCAACTTCGATGACGAGTACGGCCGCAGGCTGGTCACCGAGGCGTCCGTCCCGGTCGTCACCTTCTCCGCCGAGGGCCACCCGGACGCCGACTGGCGCGCCGAGGACGTCGAAGTCGGGCCGCTGGGCTCCACCTTCACCGTCGTCGGCCCCAAGGACGAGCGGATCGCCGCCAGGGCCCCGCTGCCCGGCCCGTTCAACGTCGCAAACACCCTCGCCGCGATCGTCACCCTCGCCGTCGCGGGCCTCGACCCGCAGACCGCGGCCGACGGTGTCGCCGCCGTTCCGGGCGTCCCCGGCCGGCTGGAACGCGTCGACGCGGGACAGCCGTACCTCGCGGTCGTCGACTACGCGCACAAGACCGACGCCGTCGAATCCGTGCTGCGCTCCCTGCGGAAGGTCACCGAGGGCAGGCTGCACATCGTCCTCGGCTGCGGCGGCGACCGCGACACGACCAAACGCGGACCGATGGGCGCCGCCGCGGCCCGGCTCGCCGACACCGCCGTACTGACCTCCGACAACCCCCGTTCCGAGGACCCCCTCGGAATCCTCGCCGCAATGCTCGCGGGCGCCGCCGAGGTGCCCGTCCACGAGCGGGGTGACGTCCTGGTCGACGCCGACCGGGCCGCCGCCATCGCCGCCGTGGTCGCCCGCGCCGAGCCCGGTGACACGGTGCTGATCGCCGGCAAGGGCCATGAGCAGGGCCAGGACATCCATGGCGTGGTACGCCCCTTCGACGACCGCGTGGTCCTGCGCGCGGCCATCGAGCGGTCCCTGGGGCACAGCGGCACCGAGAGCGCCGCCCACCGCGCCCACACCCACGAGAACAACAGTCAGGGATGACCAAGTGATCGCCCTTTCCCTCGCCGAGATCGCCGAAATCGTCGGCGGGCAGTCGTACGACATACCCGATCCGGCAGCAACCGTCAGCGGGCCCGTCGTCATCGACTCCCGAGAGGTGAAGCAAGGCAGCCTGTTCGTCGCTTTCGCCGGCGAGCGGGTCGACGGACACGACTATGCGCAGCGCGCCGTCGAGGCGGGCGCGGCAGCCGTGCTGGCCGCCCGCCCCGTCGGTGTTCCGGCGATCGTCGTCGACGACGTCGTGGCCGCGCTCGGTGCGCTCGCCCGCGCCGTCGTCGGCCGCCTCGGTACCACCGTCGTCGCCCTCACCGGCTCCGCGGGCAAGACCTCCACCAAGGACCTCATCGCCCAGCTCCTCGAACGCAAGGGGCCCACCGTCTACCCGGCGGGCAACCTCAACAACGAGATCGGCCTGCCGCTCACCGCACTGCGTGCCACCGAGGACACCCAGCACCTCGTCCTGGAGATGGGTGCACGCTACATCGGAGACATCTGTTACCTCACCGGCCTCGTCCCGCCCCGGATCGGCCTCGTCCTCAACGTCGGCACCGCCCACATCGGCGAGTTCGGCGGCCGCGAGCAGATCGCCAAGGCGAAGGGCGAGATGGTCGAGGCCCTGCCCGAGGACGGCCTCGCCGTACTCAACGCCGACGACCCGCTCGTGCGCGCCATGTCCTCCCGTACGAAAGCCCGGGTGCTGCTCTTCGGTGAAGCCGCGGATGCGGACGTACGGGGAGAGAATGTCCGTCTCACCGACGACGGGCGCCCCACTTTCAAGCTCCACACACCCACCGGGTGCAGCGACGTGACCATGCGCCTGTACGGTGAGCACCACGTGTCGAACGCGCTCGCCGCGGCCGCCGTCGCCCATGAGTTGGGCCTGTCCGCAGACGAGATCGCCGAAGGGCTCTCCGAGGCGGGCACCCTCTCCCGCTGGCGCATGGAGGTCACCGAGCGTCCGGACGGCGTGACGTTCGTCAATGACGCCTACAACGCGAACCCCGAATCCATGAAAGCAGCGCTGCGCGCGCTGGCCGCCATGGGGAAGGGCCGGCGTACGTGGGCTGTGCTCGGCCCCATGGCCGAGCTCGGCGACGCCTCGCTCGCCGAGCACGACGCGGTCGGGCGGCTCGCCGTCCGGCTCAACGTCAGCAAGCTCGTCGCGGTCGGGGGCAGAGAAGCCTCCTGGCTGCAACTGGGCGCATACAACGAGGGTTCGTGGGGTGAGGAGTCGGTGCACGTGTCCGACGCACAGGCTGCCGTCGACCTGTTGCGCAGTGAACTGCGCCCGGGAGACGTCGTGCTGGTGAAGGCGTCCCGGTCGGTCGGCCTGGAGCAGGTCGCCATGGCACTGCTGGAGAACGCGTCCGAGGGCGAGGTCGCCGGCCGATGAGGCAGATCCTCTTCGCGGGGGCCATCGGGCTCTTCCTGACCCTGGTCGGAACTCCGCTGCTGATCAAGCTGCTGGCCCGCAAGGGATACGGGCAGTTCATCCGGGACGACGGCCCGCGCACCCACGGGTCCAAGAAGGGCACGCCCACCATGGGCGGTATTGCCTTCATCCTGGCCACGATCATCGCGTACGTCGCGGCGAAGCTGATCACCGGCGAGGAGATGCGCTTCTCCGGCGTGCTGGTGCTCTTCCTGATGACCGGCATGGGTCTCGTCGGCTTCCTCGACGACTACATCAAGATCGTCAAGCAGCGTTCGCTGGGTCTGCGGGCCAAGGCGAAGATGGCGGGCCAGCTGATCGTCGGCATCGCCTTCGCCGTCCTCTCGCTCCAGTTCGCGGACAAGCAGGGCAACACCCCGGCCTCCGACCGGCTGTCGTTCGTCGCGGACTTCGGCTGGTCGATCGGCCCGGTGCTGTTCGTCGTCTGGGCGCTGTTCATGATCCTCGCCATGTCCAACGGCGTGAACCTGACGGACGGTCTGGACGGCCTGGCCACCGGTGCCTCGGTGATGGTCTTCGGCGCGTACACCTTCATCGGGCTGTGGCAGTTCCAGGAGTCCTGCGTCAACGCGGACACTCTGACCAACCCCAACGCCTGCTTCCAGGTGCGAGATCCGCTGGACCTGGCCGTGGTCGCCTCCGCCCTGATGGGCGCCTGCTTCGGCTTCCTGTGGTGGAACACCTCGCCCGCCAAGATCTTCATGGGTGACACCGGCTCGCTCGCCCTCGGCGGCGCGCTCGCCGGTCTGGCGATCTGCTCCCGCACAGAGTTCCTGATGGCCATCCTCGGCGGCCTCTTCGTGATGATCACCATGTCCGTGGTCATCCAGGTCGGCTCCTTCAAGATGACCGGTAAGCGGGTCTTCCGGATGGCACCGCTCCAGCACCACTTCGAACTCAAGGGGTGGTCCGAAGTCCTTGTCGTGGTCCGCTTCTGGATCATCCAGGGCATGTGCGTGATCGTCGGACTCGGTCTCTTCTACGCAGGATGGGCAGCCGAGAAGTGAGCAACCAGGACTGGCAGGGCAAGCGCGTCACCGTTGCGGGACTCGGAGTCTCCGGGATCCCGGCGGCCAAGGTGCTGCACGGCCTCGGGGCCGTCGTCACGGTGGTCAACGACGGGGACGACGAGCGTTCCCGTGCGCAGGCCGCGGAGCTGGAGGCGCAGGGCATCACCGTGCGCCTCGGCGACGGGGCGACCCTGCCCGAGTCCACCGAGCTCATCGTCACCACCCCCGGCTGGAAGCCCGGCAAACCGCTCTTCATCGCAGCCGCCGAGGCGGGCGTCCCGGTCTGGGGCGACGTCGAACTCGCCTGGCGGCTGCGAGGTTCCGATGCGGCACCCTGGCTCGCGGTCACCGGCACCAACGGCAAGACCACGACCGTACGGATGCTCGCCTCGATCCTGGAGGCGGCCGGGCTGCGCACCGCCGCCGTCGGAAACATCGGTGTCTCCCTCCTCGACGCCGTCCTCGGCGACGAGAAGTACGACGTACTCGCCGTCGAACTGTCCAGCTACCAGCTGCACTGGGCGCCCTCGCTGCGCGCCCACTCCGCGGCCGTCCTCAACCTGGCCCCCGACCACCTCGACTGGCACGGCTCCATGGAGGCGTACGTCGCGGACAAGGGCCGGATCTACGAGGGCAACCGCATCGCCTGCGTCTACAACGCGGCCGAGAAGGCGACCGAGGACCTGGTCCGCGAGGCCGACGTCGAAGAGGGCTGCCGCGCCATCGGCTTCACGCTGGCCACACCCGGCCCGTCCCAACTGGGCGTCGTCGATGGCATCCTCGTCGACCGCGCCTTCGTGACGAACCGGCAGAAGCAGGCCCAGGAACTCGCCGAGGTCACCGACGTGAACCCGCCGGCCCCGCATAACATCGCCAACGCCCTGGCGGCCGCGGCCCTGGCCCGCGCCTTCGGTGTCGAGCCCGCGGCCGTACGGGACGGACTGCGGGCCTTCTGCCCCGACCCGCACCGCATCGAGCATGTCGCGGACGTCGCCCAGGTCGCGTACATCGACGACTCCAAGGCCACCAACACCCATGCCGCCGAGGCCTCCCTCGCGGCCTACGACCCGATCGTCTGGATCGCCGGCGGCCTCGCCAAGGGCGCCACCTTCGACGAGCTGGTGACGGGGGCAGCCGGGCGGCTGCGGGGCGTCGTACTGATCGGCCGCGACCGGGCCCTGATCCGCGAAGCCCTCGCGCGACACGCCCCCGAGGTCCCGGTGGTCGACCTCGACCGGACCGACACTGGGGCGATGTCCGAGGCGGTCCGCGAGGCGGCACGGCTCGCCCGGCCGGGAGACACTGTACTGATGGCCCCGGCCTGCGCCTCGATGGACATGTTCGTCAATTACAACAAGCGGGGCGAGGCGTTCGCGGACGCGGTGCGCGCACTCGCCGCCGAGAGCGCCTGACGGGCCCGGCCCCCGCGCCGTACTGTCCCGGAAGACCGGGTGCGGGCGACCGCGCCACGGGCCCCGGCCCTCGGCAGCGGCCCCGGGCACGAGCAGTGGAGGGGACAGCGACAATGCCGGCCGAAGAGAGCTCCGCCGCGCCCCGTGGGAACCGCTCACGGGCCACCGCGGCGATCAGCCGGGCGCTCACCCCGCCCCTGCTCGCGGGTGCGGGCTCCCTGGCGCCCCTCGGCCCCGCCCTGCGGGTCCGTTCGGCCTCCGGCTCCCGGCGCCCCTCGGCGCCACGCTCGAAGGGGCGCTCCACCGGCGGCCCGCGCTCCCCCCGCGGCGGCGGTGTGCAGCGGATGTACGAGCAGGCACGCAGGGCCTGGGACCGCCCTCTGACCGCGTACTACCTGATCCTGGGCGCCGGCCTGCTGATCACCGCGCTCGGCCTGGTGATGGTCTATTCCGCCTCGATGATCAAGGCCCTGGAGCTGGACAAACCCGGCACCTACTTCTTCCGGAAACAGTTCCTCGCCGCTGTCATCGGCGCCGGACTGATGGCGCTCGCTGCCCGGATGCCCGCCAAACTGCACCGGGCGTTCGCCTATCCGCTGCTCATGGGAACCGTCTTCCTGATGGTGCTGGTCCAGGTACCAGGGATAGGGATGTCGGTCAACGGCAACCAGAACTGGCTCTATCTGGGCGGCCCCTTCCAGCTCCAGCCCAGCGAATTCGGGAAGCTCGCCCTGGTCCTGTGGGGCGCGGACCTGCTCGCCCGTAAACAGGACAAACGGCTGCTCACGCAGTGGAAGCACATGCTCGTGCCGCTCGTCCCGGTCGCTTTCATGCTCCTCGGGCTGATCATGCTCGGCGGTGACATGGGCACTGCGATCATTCTCACGGCGATCCTGTTCGGACTGCTCTGGCTGGCCGGGGCACCCACCCGGCTCTTCGCCGGGGTGCTCGCCTTCGCCGGAGTGATCGCCTTCGTGCTGATCAAGACCAGCCCGAACCGGATGTCCAGGCTCGCCTGCATCGGCGCCAGCGAACCCGGTCCCGGGGACTCCTGCTGGCAGGCCGTGCACGGCATCTATGCTCTGGCGTCCGGCGGATGGTTCGGTTCCGGGCTCGGTGCAAGTGTGGAAAAATGGGGTCAACTACCTGAACCGCACACCGACTTCATCTTCGCCATCACCGGGGAGGAACTGGGGTTGGCGGGGACGCTGTCGGTACTCGCCCTCTTCGCGGCTCTAGGCTATGCGGGTATCCGCGTGGCCGGACGCACGGAGGATCCCTTCGTGAGGTACGCCGCGGGAGGTGTGACCACCTGGATCACGGTGCAGGCCGTGATCAACATTGGTGCGGTGCTCGGCCTGCTGCCGATCGCCGGTGTCCCGCTCCCGCTGTTCTCCTACGGAGGATCGGCCCTGCTGCCGACCATGTTCGCTGTCGGGCTGCTGATCGCGTTCGCGCGAGAGGATCCCGCCGCGAAGGCGGCCCTGGCCATGCGGAGGCCCGGGGTGAGATGGAAGACGATGAGACGGCGCGTCAAGAAGCGTCCGTCCGGAGAGCGGTGAATTTCGGTGCATGTCGTACTCGCCGGTGGGGGGACCGCCGGCCACATCGAGCCCGCGCTTGCCCTCGCGGACGCCCTGCGCAGGCAGGACCCGAGCGTGGGAATCACTGCCCTGGGCACGGAGCGCGGACTCGAGACCAGGCTCGTACCCGAGCGGGGGTACGAACTCGCCCTGATCCCGGCCGTGCCGCTGCCGCGCAAGCCCACCCCGGAACTGATCACCGTCCCGGGACGGCTGCGCGGCACCATCAAGGCCGCCGAGCAGATCCTGGAGCGCACCAAGGCGGACTGCGTGGTCGGCTTCGGCGGTTATGTCGCCCTGCCCGGCTACCTCGCCGCCAAGCGGGCCGGTGTGCCGATCGTCGTCCATGAGGCCAACGCCCGGCCGGGCCTGGCCAACAAGATCGGCTCGCGGTACGCCCACGGGGTCGCCGTCTCCACCCCCGACAGCAAGCTGCGCGGTGCCCGCTACATCGGCATCCCGCTGCGCCGGACCATCGCCACCCTGGACCGGGCCCGGGTCCGCCCCGAGGCGCGTGCCGCCTTCGGTCTCGACCCCAACCTGCCGACGCTGCTGGTCTCCGGCGGCTCGCAGGGCGCACGCCACCTCAACGAGGTGGTCCAGCGGGTCGCCCCGCTGCTGCAGCGCTCCGGGATCCAGATCCTGCACGTGGTCGGCCCGAAGAACGAATTGCCGCGCGTCGACAACATGCCCGGGATGCCGCCCTACATCCCGGTACCGTACGTGGACCGGATGGATCTCGCGTACGCGGCGGCCGACATGATGCTCTGCCGCGCGGGCGCGATGACCGTCGCCGAACTCTCCGCCGTCGGGCTCCCCGCCGCCTACGTACCGCTGCCCATCGGCAACGGCGAACAGCGGCTCAACGCCCAGCCGGTGGTCAACGCCGGCGGCGGTCTGCTGGTGGACGACGCGGCGCTCACCCCCGAGTGGGTGCAGGGCAACGTCCTGCCGGTGCTCGCGGATCCGCACCGGCTGTACGAGATGTCCCGCGCCGCCGCCGAGTTCGGCCGCCGGGACGCCGATGACCTGCTCGTCGGCATGGTGTACGAGGCGATTGCCGCACGCCGCAACGCGTGAGGCGGACGGGTCCGGGGGCGGTGCCCCCGGACCCGGCATAAGGAGCGAGCGTGGCCGGACCGACGACCGCCCAGCGCGGTGCAGCACAGCAGCAGGACTCCCCGGCCCGCCCGCCGCGCCCACGCCCCGCAGGGCGCAGAAGGCCCAGCCGCAGACAGCTGATCGTGATCGGCGTGCTGGTGCTGCTGCTCGGCTCCGGCGCCGTCTGGGCGCTCTACGGCTCCTCCTGGCTCCGGACCGAACAGATCAGGACCACCGGTGTCGACGTACTGACACAGGCCGAGGTCGAGGCCGCCGCAGCGGTACCGATCGGGGCGCCGCTGGTCTCCGTGGACACCGACGCCATCGCCGACCGGTTGCGCCAGAAGCTGCCTCGTATCGACTCGGTGGATGTCGTACGGTCATGGCCGCACGGAATCGGACTTAGGGTGACCGAACGACAGCCGGTCCTGTTGGTGAAAAAGGGAGCAAAATTCATTGAAGTGGACGCGAAAGGCGTGCGCTTCGCAACGGTGGACAAATCGCCCGGGCGTGTACCTCTGTTGGAATTGACACCTGATCAGTCCGCGAGTCTGCGCCGCTTCGGCAGCGCCCGGCTGGTGCGGGAAGCGGTCCGGGTCGCGGGCGAACTTCCGGGCGGCGTCGCCAAGGACACCAAGGCCGTACGGGTCACCTCGTACGACTCGATCTCCCTGGAACTCACCCGGGGCCGCACGGTGGTCTGGGGCAGCGGTGAAGAAGGTCCGGTGAAGGCAAGAGTCCTCACCGCTCTCATGAAAGCCGCTCCCAAAGCGGGACACTTCGACGTGAGTGCACCCACCGCCCCTGCCGTGTCGGGCAGTTGACGGGCATTTGGCCTGGCCAGCACCCTGGTTGGTCAGCGCTACGGGTGATCACATAGGGTGAAAAGAAAAACGGGAGGTTCGGCGTGTTCGTTGAACGTGCGCCACTTGTCGACTTAGTGTCCTGTTCGGAAGAGTCCATGAAGCAGACACACTGGTAACCCTAAACTTCAACGTTAGGGTTTGGGTCGGCGTTTCGGACCGTCCCAATCGGCATCAGTCGTCGCGGCGGTACTACCGCAAAGCGACGACACGTAACTCGAGGCGAGAGGCCTTCGACGTGGCAGCACCGCAGAACTACCTCGCAGTCATCAAGGTCATCGGTGTCGGCGGCGGTGGTGTCAATGCCATCAACCGAATGATCGAGGTCGGTCTCAAGGGCGTCGAGTTCATCGCGATCAACACTGATGCGCAAGCCCTGTTGATGAGCGACGCCGACGTCAAGCTCGACGTCGGCCGCGAACTCACCCGTGGCCTCGGCGCCGGGGCCAACCCGGCCGTCGGTCGCAAGGCGGCAGAGGACCACCGTGAGGAGATCGAGGAGGTCCTCAAGGGGGCCGACATGGTCTTCGTCACCGCCGGAGAAGGCGGCGGCACCGGCACCGGCGGCGCACCCGTCGTCGCCAACATCGCGCGCTCGCTCGGCGCCCTGACGATCGGCGTGGTCACCCGCCCGTTCACCTTCGAGGGCCGGCGACGCGCAAACCAGGCGGAGGACGGCATCGCCGAGCTCCGCGAAGAGGTCGACACCCTCATCGTCATTCCCAACGACCGACTGCTGTCCATCTCGGACCGCCAGGTCAGCGTGCTCGACGCGTTCAAGTCGGCCGACCAGGTGCTGCTCTCGGGTGTCCAGGGCATCACCGACCTCATCACGACCCCGGGTCTGATCAACCTCGACTTCGCCGACGTCAAGTCGGTCATGTCCGAGGCCGGATCGGCGCTCATGGGCATCGGTTCCGCCCGCGGCGACGACCGCGCGGTGGCGGCCGCGGAGATGGCGATCTCCTCGCCGCTCCTGGAGGCGTCCATCGACGGCGCGCGCGGTGTCCTGCTCTCCATCTCCGGCGGCAGCGACCTCGGTCTCTTCGAGATCAACGAGGCTGCCCAGCTGGTGAGCGAGGCGGCTCACCCCGAGGCGAACATCATCTTCGGTGCGGTCATCGACGACGCACTGGGCGACGAGGTACGCGTCACCGTGATCGCAGCGGGCTTCGACGGCGGACAGCCGCCGGCCCGTCGCGAGAACGTCCTGGGCGCGAACGCCACCAAGCGCGAGGAGCCGGCCCCGTCGGTCCGGACCGCCGAGCCCGTGCGCCAGACCGGCGGACTGGGCTCCGTACCGTCGCGCGAGGAGCCCCCGGTCCAGGCCGAGCCCGTACAGGCGGCCAACGAGAGCCACCTGCCGCCGGTCGCTCCGCCGCACATCCCGCCGGCCCGTCCCTACCAGGACTCCCAGGCCGAAGAGCTGGATGTTCCGGACTTCTTGAAGTGATAGGTCCGCATCACGCAGTGCCCGCAGTGTCCTCAGGGGGGTGCGCGCACTTCGCCTTCACCGACAGGTGGGGCGGGGTGAGCGCCCCTCCGTACGAGGAGCTCAACCTCGGCGGCGCGGTCGGAGACGACCCCGCCGCCGTTCTGGCCAATCGGGAGCGCGCCGCACGGGCCCTCGGTCTGGACCCGGCGCAGGTCGTCTGGATGAACCAGGTGCACGGGCGGGATGTCGCGGTCGTCGACGGCCCGTGGGGAGACGCTTCGGAAATCCCCGCGGTGGACGCGGTGGTGACCGCACGGCGCGGACTCCCGCTCGCCGTGCTCACCGCCGACTGCACCCCCGTACTGCTCGCCGACCCGGTCGCCGGGATCGCGGCGGCAGCGCACGCGGGCCGTCCCGGGCTGGTCGCCGGAGTCGTTCCCGCCGTGGTCGAGGCGATGACCGGGCTCGGCGCCGAGCCCTCCCGGATCACCGCCCGCACCGGACCGGCGGTCTGCGGACGGTGCTACGAAGTCCCGTCCCGGATGCGCGCCGAAGTCGCCGAGAGCGTCCCGGCCTCATGGTCCGAGACCAGCTGGGGCACCCCGGCCGTGGATGTCACCGCCGGGGTCCACGCCCAGCTCGAAGCCCTCGGGGTCCAAGACCGGCACGCATCGCCGGTCTGCACCCTCGAATCGGGCGACCACTTCTCGTACCGCCGCGACCGCACCACCGGGCGGCTCGCCGGATATGTCTGGTTGGACTGATAGGGCATGACGGACCGTAAGACTCAACTCGCCGAAAATCTGGCACGGGTGGAGGAACGCATTGCTTCCGCCTGTATCGCCGCCGGTCGCAAACGGGAAGAAGTGACCCTCATCGTGGTCACCAAGACCTACCCCGCGAGCGATGTGCGGATTCTGCATGAACTCGGTGTGCGTCATGTCGCAGAGAATCGTGACCAGGACGCGGCACCCAAGGCAGCCGAATGTGCGGATTTGTCGCTCACGTGGCACTTTGTCGGTCAATTGCAGACGAACAAGGCTCGTTCTGTGGCGAGTTATGCCGATGTTGTGCAGTCGGTGGATCGGACCAAATTGGTCACGGCCCTCTCGGCGGCCGCCGTGCGTGAGGGGCGCGAACTCGGCTGTCTCATCCAGGTCGCACTCGATGCGGAGAGTGGCGAGCGGGGCGATCGGGGCGGCGTCGCGCCGGACGGGATCGAGGAGTTGGCCGCCGCGGTCGAATCCGAGCCCGGGCTGCGGCTCGGCGGTCTGATGACCGTCGCACCGCTCGCCGGACCGTACGCGGGACGGCAACGCGCCGCCTTCGACCGGCTGATGGAAATCTCATCCCGCCTGCGCGGGAACCATCCGGCTGCGAACATGGTCTCTGCAGGGATGAGCGCGGACCTCGAGGATGCGGTTGCGGCCGGAGCGACACATGTGCGCGTCGGTACGGCGGTACTCGGAGTCCGACCGAGGCTCGGGTAACGTCGCCAAGCAGGTCGGACCACAGCAGAAAATATGGTCATTCCCGCCTTTGGCGGGCAGGCCTCAGTGGATCGCGGGGCACTTGGTGACAGATGCCGATCCACCACAGAGCGGAGGACTCAGAGCATGGCCGGCGCGATGCGCAAGATGGCGGTCTACCTCGGCCTCGTGGAGGACGATGGGTACGACGGTCCGGGGTTCGACCCCGACGACGAATTCGAACCCGAGCCGGAGCCTGAGCGGGACCGGCGGCGGCACCAGCCCGCGCATCAGGTGGAGCGGGACCGGGAACGGGACGAACCGGTACGAGTGGTACAGCCTCCCGCGCAGCGGGAGCCGGTTCAGATCCCGGTGGAAAGGGAACGACCCGCCCGAATCGCCCCCGTGGCATCCATCACACCTGAACGCCCGAACATGGAGAAGAACGCACCGGTGATCATGCCCAAGGTTGTGTCCGAGCGGGAGCCCTACCGCATCACCACGCTGCACCCCAGGACCTACAACGAGGCCCGTACCATCGGGGAACACTTCCGTGAGGGCACTCCGGTGATCATGAATCTCACGGAGATGGACGATACGGACGCAAAGCGACTTGTCGACTTTGCCGCAGGACTCGTCTTCGGTCTCCATGGCAGCATTGAGCGTGTGACGCAGAAGGTGTTCCTGTTGTCGCCTGCTAACGTCGATGTCACGGCGGAGGACAAGGCCCGCATTGCTGAGGGCGGATTCTTCAACCAGAGCTGAGAACACGACACCGGGAACAACCCGGCCGTAGGGCCGGAGCTACAAGAGCCAGGGGAGAGGGAAGCGCGAAATGGGCGTCGCATTGCAGGTTGTCTATATCGCGCTGATGTGTTTCCTCATCGTGCTGATCTTCCGGCTGGTCATGGACTACGTCTTCCAGTTCGCACGTTCATGGCAGCCCGGCAAGCCGATGGTGGTCATACTTGAGGCCACCTACACTGTCACGGATCCACCGCTCAAGCTTCTGCGGCGGTTCATCCCGCCGCTGCGTCTCGGGGGCGTGGCACTCGACCTGTCCTTCTTCGTTCTGATGATCATCGTCTACATCCTGATCAGCATCGTGATCAGGTTGTGAGCGATACGGTCTTGCCGACTGCCGACGACTACGTAGAGGTGAAGAAGAGATGCCGCTGACCCCCGAGGACGTGCGGAACAAGCAGTTCACGACGGTCCGCCTCCGAGAAGGCTATGACGAGGACGAGGTCGATGCCTTCCTCGACGAGGTCGAGTCCGAGCTGACCCGCCTGCTCCGTGAGAACGAGGACCTGCGCGCCAAGCTGGCCGCCGCCACGCGTGCCGCCGCGCAGAACCAGCAGCAGCAGGGGATGCGCAAGCCGGAGCCGCAGGACCGGCCCGGGGCACCTGTGCCCGCCGCCATATCGGGTCCGCCGGTCCAGCAGCAGCCCCCGCAGATGGGTCCGCCCCAGCTGCCCGGTGGTGCTCCGCAGCTGCCCGCCGGTCCCAGCGGTCACGGTCCTGGTCCCCAGGGCCCGCACGGCCCCGGCCCGCAGGGCCCGCACGGCCCCGGTCCGATGCAGGGCGGTCCCATGGGTGGCCCGATGGGTGGCCCCATGGGTCACGCCCCGCAGCAGCAGATGCAGCAGATGCAGCAGCCGCCGCAGATGCAGCAGCCCGGTCAGGGCCCCGGTGGCGACAGCGCCGCCCGTGTCCTCTCGCTCGCACAGCAGACCGCCGACCAGGCGATCGCGGAGGCCCGTTCCGAGGCCAACAAGATCGTCGGCGAGGCGCGCAGCCGTGCCGAGGGCCTGGAGCGGGATGCGCGTGCCAAGGCGGACGCGCTGGAGCGGGACGCGCAGGAGAAGCACCGCGTGGCGATGGGCTCGCTGGAGTCGGCCCGCGCGACGCTTGAGCGCAAGGTCGAGGACCTGCGTGGCTTCGAGCGCGAGTACCGGACCCGGCTGAAGTCCTACCTGGAGAGCCAGCTGCGTCAGCTGGAGACCCAGGCCGACGACTCGCTGGCCCCGCCGCGCACCCCGGCGACCGCTTCGCTGCCGCCGTCGCCCTCGCTGGCTCCGGCCGGTGCGGGTGCCATGGGTCACACCATGGGCGGCAACCACGGCGGTCACGGCAACCAGCAGATGGGCGGCAACCCGTCCATGAGCGGTGGGCCGTCGTACGGTGGCCAGCAGCAGATGTCGCCGGCGATGACCCAGCCGATGGCGCCGGTGCGGCCGCAGGCGCCGCAGCCGATGCAGCAGGCTCCTTCGCCGATGCGTGGGTTCCTGATCGACGAGGACGACAACTGAGCCGGGTGCGCGCGATGAGCGCGTAGCCGTCGGCAGGCTGAGGGCCGGGCCCCGGGGTTTTCCCCGGGGCCCGGCCCTTTTGTCGTGGGCGGTGGGCGTGGGGCGATGGGGGTGGGTGGGTGCGCCTGCGGCGGGCGCACCCCTGCCCGCCCCTTCCCGAACCGGGGGCTCTGCCCCCCCCAGACCCCTGCTCCTCAGCCGCCGGAGGGGCTTGGTTGTGCCGGAGGCCCGCCCGGAGCACTTGTTCCGGGCGGGCCTCCGATGGGCGGGGTGGGCGTTACTGCTCCGTCTTGCGGAGGCGGAACGTCAGGGACAGGCCCTCGTCCTCGAACGGGGTGCCGTATGCCGCGTCCGCCTCGCCCTGTGCGTAGTCCAGCGCCAGGACCTCGTCCGCGATCAGGGCCGCGTGCTCGGTCAGGGCCTCCACCGTGGCGGGGGAGACAGACGTCCAGCGGACGGCGATGCGGTCCGCGACGTCCAGGCCGCTGTTCTTGCGGGCCTCCTGGATGAGCCGGATCGCGTCACGGGCGAGGCCCGCGCGCCGCAGTTCCGGGGTGATCTCCAGGTCCAGGGCGACCGTCGCGCCCGAGTCGGACGCCACCGACCAGCCCTCGCGCGGTGTCTCGGTGATGATCACCTCGTCGGGGGAGAGGGCGACCGTCTCGCCGTCCACCTCGACCGACGCCGTGCCCTCGCGCAGGGCCAGCGAGAGGGCCGCCGCGTCGGCGCTCGCGACGGCCTTCGCGACCGCCTGGACGCCCTTGCCGAACCGCTTGCCCAGCGCCCGGAAGTTCGCCTTCGCCGTCGTGTCGACCAGCGAGCCGCCGCCCGCTGGGCCGGCGGAGGAATCAGTGAGGGAGGCCAGCGAGGAGACGTTCAGCTCCTCCGTGATCTGGGCGTGCAGCTCGGGGGAGAGGGACTCGAAGCCCGCCGCCGCCACCAGGGCCCGGGACAGCGGCTGACGGGTCTTGACGCCCGACTCCGCGCGCGTGGCCCGGCCCAGCTCGACCAGGCGGCGCACCAGCGCCATCTGGGTGGAGAGCGTCGGGTCGATGACCGCGAGGTCCGCCTTCGGCCAGGCGGACAGGTGGACCGACTCGGGGGCGTCCGGGGCGACCGGAGCCACCAGGTCCTGCCAGACCCGCTCGGTGATGAACGGGGTGAGCGGCGCCATCAGCCGGGTCACCGTCTCGATGACCTCGTGCAGGGTGCGCAGCGCCGCCTTGTCGCCCTGCCAGAAGCGGCGGCGCGAGCGGCGTACGTACCAGTTGGACAGATCGTCGACGAACGCGGACAGAAGCTTGCCGGCGCGCTGGGTGTCGTAACCCTCCAGAGCCTGCGTGACCTGGTCCACCAGTGCGTTCAGCTCGCTCAGCAGCCAGCGGTCCAGGACCGTGCGGTCCGCCGGGGCCGGGTCGGCCGCGGACGGCGCCCAGCCGGACGTACGGGCGTACAGGGCCTGGAAGGCGACCGTGTTCCAGTACGTCAGGAGGGTCTTGCGGACGACTTCCTGGATCGTGTTGTGGCCGACGCGGCGCGCCGCCCACGGGGAGCCGCCCGCCGCCATGAACCAGCGCACCGCGTCCGCGCCGTGCTGGTCCATGAGGGGGATCGGCTGAAGGATGTTCCCGAGGTGCTTGGACATCTTGCGGCCGTCCTCGGCGAGGATGTGGCCCAGGCAGACCACGTTCTCGTAGGACGACTTGTCGAAGACCAGCGTGCCGACCGCCATCAGCGTGTAGAACCAGCCGCGGGTCTGGTCGATGGCCTCCGAGATGAACTGCGCCGGGTAGCGGCTCTCGAAGAGCTCCTTGTTCTTGTACGGGTAGCCCCACTGCGCGAACGGCATCGAGCCCGAGTCGTACCAGGCGTCGATGACCTCCGGGACGCGGTACGCCTCCAGCTGGCAGTTCTCGTGCGAGCAGGTGAACGTGATCTCGTCGATGAACGGACGGTGCGGGTCCAGCCCGGTGAGGTCGGTGCCGGTGAGTTCGCTGAGCTCGGCGCGCGAGCCGACGCAGGTGAGGTGGCTGTCCTCGCAGCGCCAGATGGGCAGCGGGGTGCCCCAGTAGCGGTTACGGGACAGTGCCCAGTCGACGTTGTTGTTCAGCCAGTCACCGAAGCGGCCGTTCTTGACCGAGTCGGGGAACCAGTTGGTGTTCTCGTTCTCTTCGAGCAGCCGGTCCTTGATGGCGGTCGTACGGATGTACCAGGACGGCTGCGCGTAGTAGAGCAGCGCGGTGTGGCAGCGCCAGCAGTGCGGGTAGCTGTGCTCGTACGGGACGTGCCGGAAGAGCTTGCCGCGGGCGGCCAGGTCCTCGGTGAGCGCCTCGTCGGCCTTCTTGAAGAAGACGCCGCCGACCAGCGGCAGGTTCTCCTCGAAGGTGCCGTCGGGGCGGACCGGGTTCACGACCGGGAGGTCGTAGGCGCGGCAGACGACGAGGTCGTCGGCGCCGAAGGCGGGGGACTGGTGGACCAGACCCGTACCGTCCTCGGTCGTCACGTACTCGGCGTTGACCACGTAATGGGCTTCCGCCGGGAAGTCGACCAGGGTGAACGGGCGCTCGTACGTCCAGCGCTCCATCTCGCGGCCGGTGAAGGTCTGGCCGGTGGTCTCCCAGCCCTCGCCCAGCGCCTTCTCGACGAGGGGCTGCGCAACGACGAGCTTCTCCTCGCCGTTGGTCGCGACGACGTAGGTGACGTCGGGGTGCGCGGCGACGGCGGTGTTGGAGACCAGGGTCCAGGGGGTGGTCGTCCAGACGAGGAGCGAGGCATCGCCGGCCAGCGGGCCGGAGGTGAGGGGGAAGCGTACGAAGACCGACGGGTCGACCACCGTCTCGTAACCCTGTGCCAGCTCGTGGTCCGAGAGGCCGGTACCGCAGCGGGGGCACCAGGGGGCGACACGGTGGTCCTGGACCAACAGGCCCTTGTTGAAGATCTCCTTCAGCGACCACCACACCGACTCGACGTACTCGGGGTCCATCGTGCGGTACGCGTCGTCGAGGTCGACCCAGTAACCCATCCGGGTCGTGAGCTCGGTGAACGCGTCGGTGTGGCGGGTCACGGACTCGCGGCACTTGGCGTTGAACTCGGCGATGCCGTACGCCTCGATGTCCTTCTTGCCGTTGAAGCCCAGCTCCTTCTCGACCGCGAGCTCGACCGGCAGTCCGTGGCAGTCCCAGCCGGCCTTGCGGCCGACGTGATAGCCCTGCATGGTGCGGAAGCGGGGGAAGACGTCCTTGAAGACGCGGGCCTCGATGTGGTGGGCGCCGGGCATGCCGTTGGCGGTGGGCGGGCCCTCGTAGAAGACCCACTCGGGGCGGCCCTCGGACTGTTCGAGGCTCTTGGCGAAGACCTTGCTCTCGCGCCAGAAATCGAGCACGGCGTGCTCCAGCGCGGGCAGGTCGACCTGGGCGGGTACCTGGCGGTACTGCGGCGATGTCATGGGCGGACTTCCTCCGGCGGACGTTTTCCACTTCCGTCGGAGGGACGAGAGCCTCATCGACTCCCGCGGTACCACCCTCCTTGGCCCCGGGTGTGTACCCGTGACCCCCTCATTGGGGTCGCGATGCCGGCTCTACTCGCCTTGCGGCTTTCTTCCGACGGCTCCGGGTGATCTTCACGACGCGCTCGCCCCCGGGCTCCCACCGTCCCCGGGTCGCTCCTGGCTGCGTACGACGCTACTCGTCCCATCCACGCCTCTCGCTGAGGCCAGTGTACGGGCCCGTACGGGCGACGGCCGACCGGTTTAACCCGTGAGGCGGGGCGTGACCCGAATGGGCAGACGCGGACGTACGGAGTCCGGTCGGGGGGCCGGGAGGCGGATTACCCGGCGGGGAGCTGGGCACAACGGATTCAGGCGCGTCGGTATCCGGACACGGGGAGGGGCGATTCGGCGGCGTGCCCCGTTGCCGCGGGGCTGGGGTCGATTTATCGTCCCAGCACGATTCGCGTGCAAGATCACAATATGTGAAGGGGCCGCGGCCATGGTGGCGAAGAAGACCGCCGCAAAGAAGTCGGCGTCAGCGAGATCCACGGGCGCGGCGGCCGGGAAGGCGAGCGGAGAGGCGGGTAGGGAGCCCATCCCCGAGGCCGGCCCGACGGCGGCTGCGAAGAAGGCCGCGGCGAAGAAAACCGCGGCCCGGAAGCGGGCGGCGCCCGCCGAGCACGCGGCGCCGGCCAAGAAGGCACCTGCGAAGAAGAGCGCGGCCAAGAAGGCTTCGAAGAAGGCCGCCGCAGCGGCCACGGTGGCGGCCGAGGCCGCCGAGCAGACGGGAGCCCACACGGTGGTAGCCAAGAAGAGCGCGGCCCGGACCCGCATGGCCGGCAAGGGTGCGGCGCCCGTGCCCCCGGCCGGTGGAGTCGTCACGACAGCCCCTGGCGAGCTGGCGGTCCGGCCGGGTGAGGACCCCTGGACGCCGGAAGAGGTCGAAGAGGCACGGGCCGTGCTGAGCAGCGAGATCCTGCGGCTGCGCAGCGAGCTGGAGGCCGCGGGTGCCGCACTCGCCGGGCTGATGCGTGACTCCGGTGACGGGGCGGGTGACGACGAGGCGGACACCGGCACCAAGAACATCACTCGCGAGCACGAGATGTCGCTCGCCGCCAACGCCCAGGAGATGCTGGAGCAGACCGAGCGGGCCCTGGCCCGGCTCGACGCCGGGACGTACGGGCTGTGTGAAATCTGCGGCAATCCGATCGGCAAGGCGCGGATGCAGGCGTTCCCCCGCGCCACGCTCTGCGTCGAGGACAAACAGAAGCAGGAGCGCCGCGGTTGATCCGTGGCCGTGTGTCGTACCCTCGTCCTCAGTCAGGAACCTAGGTTGAGGGACTCACGTGGCAGAGGCGGAGCGCATCATCGGTACGCCGGACATCCCCGATGCTGAGGGGACCGAAGGGGACGAGGCCGAGAGCCGGGTCGAGGAGACGGCCCCGAGCAGGGGCAAGCGGAAGATCATGGTGCTCTTCGCCGTGGCCGTCTTCGCCTATCTGCTCGATCTGATCAGCAAGATGATCGTGGTCGAGAAGCTGGAGCATCACCCGCCGGTCGAGATCTTCGGCGACTGGCTGAAGCTCGACGCGATCCGCAACGCGGGCGCCGCGTTCGGCTTCGGCGAGGCCTTCACGATCATCTTCACCTTCATCGCGGCGACCGTCATCGTCGTGATCGCCCGCCTTGCCCGCAAGCTCTACAGCCTGCCGTGGGCCATCGCGCTCGGCCTGCTGCTCGGCGGTGCGCTCGGCAACCTCACCGACCGCATCTTCCGCGCTCCCGGCACCTTCCAGGGCGCGGTGGTGGACTTCATCGCCCCCGCACACTTCGCCGTCTTCAACCTCGCCGACTCCGCGATCGTCTGCGGCGGCATCCTGATCGTGATCCTTTCCTTCAAGGGCCTGGACCCCGACGGCACCGTGCACAAGGACTAGCAGGGGCAAGGCATACTCGACAGGTGAGTACGTATCCCGAGGTCCGCACCCTGCCCGTACCCGACGGTCTGGAAGGCGAGCGTGTCGACGCCGCCATTTCCCGGATGTTCGGTTTCTCCCGCACCAAGGCCGCCGAGCTGGCCGCTGCCGGGAAGGTGCAGGTGGACGGCGCGGTGGTCGGGAAGTCCGAGCGGGTACGGGGCGGCGCCTGGCTGGAAGTGGAGATGCCGCAGGCACCCGCTCCGGTGCAGATCGTCGCCGAGCCCGTCGAGGGCATGGAGATCGTGCACGACGACGACGACATCGTCGTGATCGTGAAGCCGGTCGGGGTCGCCGCCCACCCGAGCCCCGGCTGGACCGGCACGACCGTCATCGGCGGTCTCGCCGCGGCCGGGTACCGGATCTCGACGTCCGGTGCCGCCGAGCGCCAGGGCATCGTCCACCGTCTCGACGTCGGCACCTCCGGCCTGATGGTCGTCGCCAAGTCCGAGCGGGCCTACACCCTGCTGAAGGCGCAGTTCCGCGACCGGGTCGTCGAGAAGAAGTACCACGCGCTGGTGCAGGGCCACCCGGACCCGATGAGCGGCACCATCGACGCTCCCATCGGCCGCCACCCCAACCACGACTACAAGTGGGCCGTCACGGCCGAGGGCAAGCCTTCCGTGACGCACTACGACCTCATCGAGGCCTACCGCTCCGCCAGCCTCCTGGACATCAAGCTGGAGACGGGCCGTACGCACCAGATCCGGGTGCACATGTCGGCCCACCGCCACCCCTGCGTCGGTGACCTCACCTACGGCGCAGACCCGACGATGGCCAAGCGCCTCGGCCTGACGAGGCAGTGGCTGCACGCCGTCCGGCTCGGCTTCGAGCACCCGTCCGACGGCAGCTGGGTGGAGTTCTCCAGCAACTACCCGGACGACCTCCAGCAGGCCCTGGACAGGATCGCGGCGGAGAGCGAATGACCGGCATGCCTGCCCCGTACACCACCCGTACCGTCGTCGGCGAGCAGGACCGCGCCGCCTGTTTCCAGGTCCGCAAGGACGTCTTCGTCGGCGAGCAGAACGTGCCCGAGGAGATCGAGTACGACGCCTACGACGCTGACGCGGTGCATGTGATCGCCGTCTCGGCGGACGGCTCCGCGCTCGGCACCGGGCGGCTGCTGCACGGCCCGGCCGCCGTCACCAAGACCGGCGGCGACCTCACGGTCGGCTCGCTCGGCCGGCTGGCGGTGACCAGGACGGCGCGCGGTCTCGGCGTCGGCGTGGCGCTGGTCCGGGCCATCGAGGACGCGGCCCGTGGGCTCGGTCTGGCCGCCGTCGATCTGCACGCCCAGACCCATGCACTCGGCTTCTACGAGCGGCTCGGGTATGTGGCGTACGGTCCCGAATTCCCGGACGCCGGGATCGCCCACCGAGCGATGCGCCGCGCCCTGTAGTACGAGTGGCGGGTGCCGCCCCGACCGTACGGAGCGAGCGGCACCCCCTGCATACGCCCGGGTCAGTCCGGCAGGCCCCAGCGCGTCCACGTCCCGTTCGACGGCACATCGCGTGGGCCCGTCCCGGGGCGGTGCGCGCCGTGCGGAGTGACCACCGCCGTGCCACCGCGCGGCAGAGCGACCGTGATCCGGCCCGGTCCGGTCTCCCGCCAGTGCAGCGGGCGCCCGTACGTGTCCCGTACATCGATCCGGCCCGCGATGGAGTGGTCCAGGGTCAGCGGTGCGCCCGCCTCGCTGTGCACCCGTACCCAGCGCGTGGCACCGCCGGAGCGGTCCGCGTCCACGAGGAAGGCGCCCTGGGTGCGCAGTGACGCGATCGACGCGTCCGCCCAGCGGTCCGAGACGGACGGGAAGACCTTCACCACCCCCTCGTGGCCCTGCACCACCATGTCGAGCATCGACTGGGCGGCGGACAGCGGGCTCTCCAGGGCGAGGTTCTTGCCTTCCCGGTACATCGTGTTGACCGTCATCTGACAGTCCGCGACCACCTTCAGATCGGTGAAGAAGGTCAGGAAGTCGAGGGCCTTCTCCGGCTCGTCCATCACCGAGTACATGGACGAGGCGGTGGCGTAGCTGTAGCCGTGCCACAGCTGCTGCATGGAGACCCAGTGGTCCATGGAGCGTTGCATCACATCGCGGTCCCCGGCCCGGTCCCAGTTCCGTTCGCGCAGCGGGTAGAGCCAGAGCAGATGCGAGTGGTGGCGGTGCGAGTCGGCGAGCGGGACATCCTTGCCGATCATGACGCCGGCCGCCGGGTCCTCGGCGTACGGGGTGAGCCTGAGGTCGATGTCCTGCCAGCGCTCCAGCCGCGGATCGTTGTTCCGCAGCAGCTTCGCCGACGCGATCAGGGTGCGCACACCCCAGCGGACGAGCGAGAGGTCGTAGGTGCAGTCCGCGGCGTTGGCGTACTCGGGGGAGCGGGTCTCCAGCAGATGCAGCCTGCCGTCCGGGCCCTCGTGCAGGAAGTGCGCGTAGAAGTTGATGGCCTTCGCGAGGATCGGATACACCACGTCGCGCAGGACGGACAGGTCCATCGAGTGCCGGTAGGACTGCCAGACGTTGTGCAGGGCCCAGGTGAGATTGCCGAAGTTGTCGGAGACGTGGTCCGAGCCCGGGGCGCCGACGTCGTACGTATCGCCTGCGCGCAGCTGCCAGTCGGAGGGGTGGCCGAGCGCGTAGCTCTCGCCGTCGCGGTAGTCGGCAGGGACGGAGGTCGGCAGGTTGTGTTCGAAGCGGCGGAAGGCGCCCGTCACGGAGTCGAGTTCGGGGTGGTTGGAGCCGTGAATGGGTGCCATGCCGATCTGGACGTTGAGGTTCCACCAGACCGCGGTCCAGTTGTTGCCGACCTCGGGGAACCACGGGCCCCATTCGGAGATCGTCGGACCCTCGGCCCTGGTCGAGGCGGCGAGCTTGTAGAGCTGGATGAGGTAGAAGCTCTGCAGCCGCTTGTCCGGCACGGAGAGGAAGCTGCGCCGGTAGTACGCGTGCCACCAGGTGCGGTGACGGTCCACCAGCCGGTCGGGATCGGCGGCGAGGGTGCGGTCCACGGCGCTCAGCGCTTCCATCGTCGCCTGTGACACCTGGCCGGGGAAGCGGTAGACGAGGTGTGCGGCGAGCAGCCGGCCGGTGCCCTCGCGCTGCTCGCGCCAGGCGGTGGTCCAGCCGCCGCCGGCGAGCAGCGGCTGCTCGACGAAGCCGTCGCCGACGCGCGGGTCCGGGTTGGCCGTGTAGTCCTCGGGCTTGCCGCTGCTGCGGGTGGTGGCAGCGGGCAGCCACTGGAAGGACCAGGCGGCGGACTCCTCGCCGGGGGTGGGCCGGGTGGAGATCAGCAGGGCACTGGTGTCGTTCTGGACGAGGGCGGAGAAGGCCAGGGAGCCGCGGGTGGTGGTGACGGTGCCGCGCAGCTCGGCGTCGTACAGATCCAGGGTCCAGTCGACGGCGGTGATCTCCCCGGCGAGGGTCAGGGTGAAGTACCCGATGGGGAGGCGGGAGAAGCCGATGCCGCCGCGCCACTGGCCGCGCTGGTCCTGCACCTGGCTGTGACTGAGCATCAGCTTCAGGGTGTTGGCGGTCTTTCCCGCGTACAGCTGGGCGCCGAGGCAGCCGTTGGCGAGGAAGGGGGCCTGCTGCCAGCCGGTGGGGAGCGTGCGCCAGGTCATGGCGGCGTCGCGGACGGTCTTCTCGTAGATGCCGGCGCCCGGGTGGCCCGTCGGTGCGGGGGTTGCTGCGGCCCATGCGGTACGGGAGCCGGCGAGCCAGAGCGCGGATGTTCCGGCAGCGGCGGCGCCGACGAAATGCCTTCGGGAGAACGCAGTCACGTGGTTTCTCCTGCCAGTCATGTATGTGGTGAGGGTTCTTGTCCCTGAATGACGCACGCTGCATACTGCCCGCCCGGAGGGGGCAGCGGAAGAGGGCTGACCGCATAGACATCGGAGGAATGGTCGGTCAGGGAGGCGCTATAGAGGGGGTGTTGTCTGGATTGCGGGCCTTGCGTGGCAGGCTTGAAGTCCAGATCCGCCGATCACAGAGACCGGCTCGCCGCGTTCCGGAAGGCACCTCGTGGACCAAATGGCACTGCTCCTCCTGCTGTTGCTCGGAGCTGTGGTCACGGTGCCACTGGGGGAGCGTCTCGGACTGCCCGCGCCGGTGCTGATGACGCTCGCCGGAGTAGGTATGGCGTTCCTCAGCTTCGTACCGAATGTGGACATCCCGCCCGAGATCATTCTTCCCGCGCTGCTGCCGCCGCTGCTCTACGCCTCGGTGCAGCGCACCTCCTGGCGGCAGTTCGCCGCCAATAAACGACCGATCTTTCTGCTGGCCGTGGCGCTGGTCTTCATCACGACGGCCGCCGTCGCCGCGGTCGCCAACGCGATCGTCCCCGGGCTGCCCATCGCCGCCGCCGTGGCGCTCGGCGCGCTCGTCGCCCCGCCCGACCCGGTCGCGGCGACGGCCGTCGCGGGCTCGGTCGGACTGCCGCGCAGGCTTGTCTCCATCCTGGAGGGCGAGGGGCTGTTCAACGATGTGACCGCGATCGTGCTGTACCACGTGGCGATCGCCGCCGCGGTGAGCGGTACGTTCTCGCTGCCGGAGGCGTTCGGGCTGCTGTTCCTCTCCGCGGTCGTCGCCGTGGTGGTGGGTCTCGCGCTCGGCTGGATCACCATCAAACTCATGGGCCTGCTCGGCGATGCCACGCTCCAGGTCGGCCTCACCCTGCTGGTGCCGTTCGTGAGTTATGTGCTCGCGGAGGAGCTGATGGGGTCGGGTGTCCTCGCCGTCCTCACCACCGCGCTCTTCCTCGCCGAGCACACCGCCGACGCCGACGACGTCCTTGGGCGGCTCACCGGCCGTACCTTCTGGGAGATCGTCGACACCCTCGTCACCGGGGTCGCCTTCGGGCTGATCGGCCTCGAACTGCACAACGTCTTCGGGACGGCCGACGGGCGCGAGTTCCGGATGCTCGGCTGGAGCCTGGCCGTCGTCGCCGTCGTCGTCGGCGTACGGCTGCTGTATCTGCTGCCCGCGACCTGGCTCGCCAAGCGGCTGCACACCCGGCGCGACGTCAGCGAGGAGATCCCCACCAGCTGGCGGGAGACCGTCGTCATGTGGTGGTCCGGGATGCGCGGAGTGGCCTCGGTCGCGCTGGCGCTCGCGATTCCGCTGAAGACGGACGACGGGAAGCCGTTCCCGGGCCGTGACGAGATCGTCTTCATCGCCTTCGCCGTGATCATGGCCACGCTCGTCGTCCAGGGACTCACCCTGCCGTGGCTGGTCCGCAAGCTCCGTGTCCAGGCGGACACGGACGCCGAGGAGGCGCTGGAGAAGGACCTCGCGATCCGCGCCGCGAAGGCCGCGAAGCAGCGGCTCAAGGAGATCCGGGAGGTCGAGGAGTTCCCGGACGAGGTCGCGGAGCGGCTGCAGCGGCTGGCGTACGACATGGGGGCGCGGATCAGCCCCGACATGGTCGACGACGAGCGCCGCGAGGCGTACGCGAAGCGAGCCGAACGCTTCAAGGCAGTCAACCGAGTGCAGCGCGAAATGATGTCGGCCGCCCGCCACGCGGTGCTCGCGGCCCGCAGCGAGGCGGGCACGGACCCGGAGGTCGTCGACCGGGTGCTGCGACACCTGGACGTACGCAGCCTGCGGTGAGGCGGGTCCGTGCCGGGCGGCGCCCGCGCCCGGTCAGCCGCGTCCCGTGCGGGGGGACCTGTCCCAGCCCGTCGGCTTCTCGTCCGTGGGGCGGGGCGGGTCCGGCCACTCCGCGCCCGGCGGAAGCGCCGCGGGCGCCGTCGCGATCCTCGGCAGCGCGTACGGATGGTGGTCGCGCAGCCAGCCGATGAGCTGTTCCCGTACGGCACAGCGCACGGTCCAGATGTCGTCCGCGTCCTTCGCCGTGACCACCGCGCGGACCTGGATCGTCGACGGTGTGCTGTCCGTGACCGCGAGGGACCAGTTGCGCCCGTCCCAGGCGGCGCACTCGCCCAGGATGTCCCGCAGCTGCTCACGCATCGCGGCGACCGGGGCCGAGTGGTCGAGGTGGAAGAAGACCGAGCCGGTCATCTGGGCGCCGCCGCGCGACCAGTTCTCGAACGGTTTGCTGGTGAAGTACGAGACCGGCATCGTGATCCTCCGCTCGTCCCAGGTCCGCACCGCGAGGAACGTCAGCGTGATCTCCTCGATCGTGCCCCACTCGCCGTCCACCACCACCGTGTCGCCGATCCGCACCATGTCGCCGAACGCGATCTGCAGCCCCGCGAAGAGATTGCCGAGCGTCGACTGGGCCGCGATGCCCGCGACGATGCCCAGCACACCGGCCGAGGCCAGCATCGAGGTGCCGAACGTCCGCATCGCCGGGAAGGTCAGCAGCATCGCGCCGACGGCGACGGTCGCCACAACCGCGGTGACCACCCGCTGGATCAGCGTCACCTGCGTACGGACCCGCCGCACCCGTGCCGGATCGCGGGTGCTCGCGGCGTACCGGGCGTAGAGGGAATCCACGACGGCCGTCGCGATCCGCACCACCAGCCAGGCCGATGTCCCGATCAGCACCAGCGTCAGCATCTGGCCGATCCCCGTCCGGTGGTCCTTGACGAGTTCGAGCCGGGTGTGGGTGTACGTGCCCCGCAGCAGCGCCGTGCACAGGGTCAGCTGGAGCGGGATCCGGCAGCGCCGCAGCAGGCCCCACAGCGGGGTCTCGTGGTGCCGGCGGTCGGCCCGTCTGAGCAGCAGATCGACCAGCCAGCCGACCAGCAGCGTGATCACGACCGAGCCGCCGACGACGATCAGCGGACGCAGTACGTTCTCCATCCCGTCGTTCTCCATGTTCCCGAACGTAGCTGGCACCATTGGCCTCATGAACATCATGCTTTTCCACTCGACGTACGGTCTGCGCCCCGCGGTGCACGCGGCCGCCGACCGGCTGCGCGCCGCCGGGCACGAGGTGCAGGTGCCCGATCTCTTCGAGGGGCACACCTTCGAAACCGTCGGGGAAGGCATGGCCTTCAAGGAAGAGGTGGGCAAGGACGAGCTGCTCAGGCGGGCCGTGCTGGCCGCCGCGCCCTACTCCGAACGGGGCCTGGTGTACGCGGGTTTCTCCTTCGGGGCGTCCACCGCGCAGACCCTGGCGCTCGGTGACGCGAAGGCACGCGGTCTGCTGCTGTTCCACGGCACCTCGGACATCGCCGAGAACGCCTCGGTGGACGAGCTGCCCGTACAGCTGCATGTCGCGGACCCGGACCCGTTCGAGACGCACGACTGGCTGAACTCCTGGTATCTGCAGATGCAGCGGACCGGTGCCGATGTCGAGGTCTACCGCTACCCGGGCGCGGGCCATCTCTTCACGGACCCCGAACTGCCGGACCACGACGCGGCCTCGGCCGAGCTGGCCTGGAAGGTCGCGCTCGGCTTCCTTGCCACGCTGTGACCGCGCGAAGGGCCCCGCACAGCGCGAGGCCCTTCGGACGGACGGGGTGGATCAGCCCCGGTAGGCGATCCAGCTGTCGCTCATCCGCTGCACCTGGCCCGGGGTGAACTGGTACATGCAGGAGTCATACGTGTAATCCATGAAGTTGTGGATCGGGTCGACCCCTGTCTTGTTGGTGCAGGTGTCGCGACCGGTCGGGCACTCGAACGCGGCGCTCTTCTCGGCGGGAGTGTCGGAGACGTAGTCGCCGTTGCCGTTACAGCCGCCCTGGAAGGTGTGGTAGAGCCCCATCCAGTGGCCGACCTCGTGGGTGGCGGTGTCGCCCTCGTCGTAGTTGGTGGCGGAGCCGCCGGGCAGCGAGGCGTCGAGGATGACGACGCCGTCCATGCTCGGGCTGGAGGCGTACGAGCTGGGGAAGGTGGCCCAGCCGAGCAGGCCGCCGCCGAGGTTGGCGGTGTAGATGTTGAGCGCGTTCTTGCCGCCCTTGCGCAGCGTCGACTTCATCGACTTCTCGGCGGCGGAGCCCGACGCGAGGTTGTACCAGGAGGCATTGTCCGTGTAGTCGGTGCCGGCCAGCGAGAACTGGAATCCGGAGTCGGTGTTGCCGGTGCCCTGGCCGCTGTAGGCGGCGTTCAGCACATTCATCTGGCTGCTGATGTCGCCAGCGGTGAGCTTGCCGGTGGTACCGGAGTGGATGACGTGGAAGTAGACCGGGATGGTTGCTCCGGCAGCGAGCGTGGAGCCGCTGACCCGGCGGTCCGCGAGTCTCTCCTTGAGCTGCGTGTCCATGGCCTTGGCCTGGGACGTGGTGAGTTCATTGGGGTCCGCGGCGTGCTTGGTGCCCGAGGGGCGGGCCTCGCGCGCGGTGGCGCTGGTGCTCGCCTCGCTCGCGCACTTCTCGGCGGACGCGGCGGACGCGGCGGACGCGGCGGAGGTGGACGCCTTTGCGGCGGCGGAGCCGGTGGAAGCGGAGAGCGGTGCCAGGGCCAGGGTTCCGGCCAGTACGGCTGTGCCGATCGCACGGTTACGCATACGCGGCGATATAAGGGCAAGAGTGCGCACAGGGACTCCTCGCGGATGTGTGGGGGAGGGATTTCCTCACCCGCCGCCGGGAGATTACGTGCGCATGTCAGATCTTGAGGAGGATCGATCAGGCCCAATCAATCGTGGGGCAAACCGGGGAAACGGGAAGAAGTAATTCTGTGTGTTCCAGAGTTTGAGACGCGGACGTAATGTCCCGCGTTACCCCGGCGGGTGGTGTGTCCCCATTGGAGCCGGGGGATACACCACCCGCCGTAGCGATGTAATGCGCCGTCAACATGAACCGGAGTGGCTGAAAACAGACCCTCAGCGCACCGGGCGGTCCGCCCGCTCGACCTTCTGCGTCCCGCTGAGCGTCCGGTACGAACGCGTCCAGGCGGAGGTCGCGTCCCGCTTCGTCTTGTCGGAGACCACGTAGTAGTCCATCTGCGAGCGCTCGGCGGTCACATCGAGGACGCCGTAGCCGTGCGAGTCCATGTCCACCCACTTCACATGGCGGTTGGCGGCCTTGACCGCCGCGGCGGCGACCACCGACACGGTCTGCGGCGCGACATGCAGGATGTCGTCGAGATTGTCCGAGGTCACCGACGTCACCACGAACTCGGTGGCGGCCGACGCCGAGAGCGGATACGTCGCCGCCTTCACCGGCACGTCATTGGCCCACGCCATGTGGATGTCGCCGGTCAGGAAGACCGTGTTGGTGATCGACCGGTCCCGCAGATGCGTGATCAGCTCCTTGCGGTCGTCCGTGTACCCGTCCCACTGGTCGACATTGACGGCAAGGCCCTCCGTGGGCAGCCCCAGCAACCCGGCCAGCGGCTCCAGCAGATGCGCGGGTACGGAACCGAACGCGACCGGCGAGATCATCACCGACGTACCGACCAGCTTCCAGGTGGCGTCCGAGCCGGCCAGGCCCGACTTCAGCCAGTCCAGCTGCGCCCGGCCGGTGATCGTGCGGTCCGGGTCGTCGACCGAGCCGTTGCCGATCGTCGACTGCTGGGAGCGGAAGGTGCGCAGATCGAGGAGGTGGAGATCGGCCAGGCTGCCGAAGCGCAGCCGCCGGTAGACGGTGCCCTCGGTGGAGGCGCGGACCGGCATCCACTCGAAGTACGCCTGCTTGGCGCCCGCGGCCCGGTCGGTCCAGGAGCCCTCCGTGCCCGGCGTGTGGTTCTCGGCCCCGCCCGACCAGGCGTCGTTGGCGAACTCGTGGTCGTCCCAGATCGCGATCACCGGGTGGGTGGCGTGCAGGGTCTGGAGGTCGGTGTCCGTCTTGTAGTTGCCGTGCCGGGTGCGGTAGTCGGCGAGGGTGAGGATCTCGTGCTTCGGCTCGTGCGGCCGTACGACGTACTTCGCGTCCGGGTAACTGCCCGACGCGTACTCGTAGATGTAGTCGCCGAGATGCAGTACCGCGTCGAGGTCGGCGCGGGCGGCGAGATGCCGGTACGGGGAGAAGAACCCGGACTCCCAGTTGGCGCACGACACCACCCCGAAGCGCACACCGGGTGTGGCAGCGCCGGCCGCGGGCGCGGTACGGGTGCGGCCCGTCGGCGAGAAGGTCCCCCTGCCGTCGCCCGCCGAGAAGCGGAACCAGTAGGCGGTGGCCGGGCCCAGCCCCCGCACATCGGCCTTGACGGTGTGGTCGGAAGCGGCCCTCGCGACGGTGGTGCCCCGGGCGACGACCCGGGCGAACTCCTTGTCCTCGGCGACCTCCCAGCGCACCGGCGTATCGGCGCCACGGCCTGAGCCGGGCACGGCGTCGGGGGCCGGGGTGACGCGGGTCCACAGGAGTATGCCGTCGGGGAGGGGGTCGCCGGAGGCGACGCCGTGCAGGAAGGCGGGCCCGTCCGCGGCACGCGCGGTGGTGGCGGCGCCCAGCACGGGGACGGCGACGGCGGTGGCGGCCGCGGCCTTGACGACCGTGCGGCGGCTGGGGGCGGATATCGGCGAAGAAAGGTGTCGACTGGTCACGGAGGAGAACCCTACTGACCGGTAAAGCGAACGGGCAGGCGAACGAAGGGAGTTCGCCTGCCCGTCGGAGAGCCGCTGCCGGGAGTTTGCCGTCCGGCTAGCCCTTCAGTGCGCCGGTGATCGCGGTGTTGAAGTCGGCCACCGACATCGGCGCGTTCTTGCCGTCCGCGCCGGTGAGCGCCTTGCCGTCCATCTTCAGCGTCGGAGTGCCCTGCACACCGCTCTTGTCGAACGCCGCGGACATCTTCATCGCCCAGTTGTCGTACGTACCGTCCTTGACGTCCTTCTGGAACGCCTTGTTGCCCTTCAGGGCGTCGACGGTGTCGGCAACCTTGATCAGGTACGCATCGTCCTTGAACTTGTCGTCGGTCTCCTCCGGGTGGTACTTCGCGGAGTAGAGCGCGAACTTGTAGTCGAGGAACGCCTCCGGGCTGACATTGAGCGCGGCACCGAGCGCGCTCAGCGCGTTCTTCGAGCCCTCGCCGTTGCCGGCGTTGTCGATGAACGTGGCACCGACGTACTTGATCTTGTACTTCCCGGCGTCGACGTCCTTGTGCACCGTCTCGCCGACCGTCTGCTCGAACGTGGCGCAGATCGGGCAGCGCGAGTCCTCGTACAGCTCCAGGGTCTTCTTGGCGGTCGACTTCCCGATGACGACGGTCGTGCCGTTGTCGCCCGAGGTGTTCTTGGGCGCGGTCACGTTCTTCGCGTCCTTGGCCGCGTTCCAGTGGGACGGCTTGTTCAGCTGCATGACACCCCAGGTGGCGACGCCCACGACCGCCAGCACGGCGACGATCGAGACGCCGACGACGATCTGCCTGCGGGCCTTGTCCTTCTTGGCCTGGCGCTCGCGCTCGGCGCGCAGACGCTCGCGGGCCGCCGACTTGTTGGCCTGGCTGTTGCGCTTGCTCATGTTCGTCTCTCCATGGTGTGGGTGGTACGTCGTCAGGGATGGGCGTGCTCAGGCGATGGCGCAGGCCGAGCGCGGCGGTCCCCTCCGCCCCACGGAGTGCACGAGCAGACGGGCGTGTACGGGCAGGTGCGGGCCGCGTCCGGCGGGGCGCACCCTGCGGCGTACGGAGCGGCGGGCCGTACCCACCACGGCGACCGCGATCAGCAGCGGCCGGAACGCCAGGACGGCGACCGCGCCCAGCAGGCCGGCGAGCGCGGACTCGCCGCGCCGCAGCCAGGCTGCCGCGAGCAGACCGACCGTCACATGGGCGGCGAGCAGCAGCCAGGGCACCGCCGGGCCCGGGGAGGCCAGCAGCGCGGCCGCCGTGTGTCCGCCGACGGTCACCGAGGCGAGCGGGGTGCCGACGTCACCGACGCCGCCGAGCTGCGTCGCACCGGCACCGATGTCACCGCCGCCGCACAGCACATCGACGCCGACCGAGCGCAGCGGCCCCGCGATCGGGCCGCCTGCCGCGCCGTAACAGAGGTGCTGGCCGGTGGTGAAGACGGTGTCGGCGGCCAGCTCCAGCGGGACCAGCAGTCCGGCGATCGCCCCGAAGCCGCGCTCCCGGCCGGCCAGCGCGTACGCCACGGCGAAGACCGTGCCGGCCAGCAGGGCGACGACGGTCAGCGGCAGCGCGACCCGGGAGAGCAGCACATGGGACGCAGCGGAGAGCGTCACGACGAGCGCCGTGAAAAGCGCCGCGCGAACGACTCTGAGCTGCGTCCCGGATATGTCCATCGTCGAGGAGTGTCGCATGCGAACCTGTAGGCACCCCCTGAAGGGGGTCCGGCCGCGTGCGGAGCCCTACAGCCCCGGGATGCGGCCGTTGCGGAAAAGATCCACAAAGATCTGGTGGTCGGCGCGGGCCCGGGCGCCGTAGCTGTGGGCGAAGTCCACCAGCAGGTCGGCGAAGCCCTCCTCGTCCGCCGCGATCGCCGCGTCGATCGCCCGCTCGGTGGAGAACGGCACCAGCGAGTGGCCGCTCTCGTCGTCCGCCGCGGAGTGCATCGTCGCCGTCGCCCGGCCGAGGTCGGCGACGACCGCCGCGATCTCCTCCGGCTCGTCGATGTCGGACCAGTCCAGATCGACCGCGTACGGAGACACCTCGGCGACCAGCTGTCCGGCCCCGTCCAGCTCGGTCCAGCCGAGCCACGGGTCGGCGTGCGCCTGCAGGGCGCGCTGCGAGATGACCGTGCGGTGGCCCTCGTGCTGGAAGTACTCGCGCACGGCTGCGTCGGTGATGTGCCGGGAGACCGCGGGGGTCTGCGCCTGCTTGAGATAGATCACCACATCGTTCTCCAGGGCGTCGCTGTTGCCCTCCAGAAGGATGTTGTACGAGGGCAGCCCGGCCGAACCGATACCGATGCCGCGACGGCCGACGACATCCTTCACCCGGTAGGAGTCGGGGCGGGTCAGGCTCGACTCCGGCAGCGTCTCCAGATAGCCGTCGAAGGCGGCCAGCACCTTGTAGCGCGTCGCCGCGTCCAGATCGATCGAGCCGCCGCCCGCTGCGAACCGGCGCTCGAAGTCCCGGATCTCCGTCATCGAGTCCAGCAGCGCGAACCGGGTCAGCGACCGGGCGTCGCGCAGCGCGTCCAGCAGCGGTCCCTCAGCCGTGTCCAGCGTGAAGGGCGGCACCTCGTCATTCTTCACACCCGTCGCCAGTGCGTGGATCCGCTCACGGTAGGCCGCCGCGTAGACCCGGACCAGCTCGGTGATCTGGTCGTCACCCAGCGCCTTCGCGTACCCGATCAGCGCGACGGAGGCGGCGAACCGCTTGAGGTCCCAGGTGAACGGGCCGACGTACGCCTCGTCGAAGTCGTTCACATTGAAGATCAGCCGGCCGTTGGCATCCATGTACGTGCCGAAATTCTCCGCGTGCAGATCGCCGTGGATCCACACCCGGCCGGTCCGCTCGTCCAGGTACGGCCCGCCGTGCCGCTCCCGCTCCAGGTCGTTGTAGAACAGGCACGCCGTGCCCCGGTAGAAGGCGAACGCCGAGCCCGCCATCTTGCGGAATTTGACCCGGAAGGCAGCCGGATCGGCGGCCAGTAGCTCCCCGAACGCGGTGTCGAAGACCTCAAGAATCTGCTCCCCGCGCTGCGCTGCGCCGGTCTGCGCTTCCGACATCTCTGGGTGCCTCCTGGTACCTGACGTGCATGACAAATGGGACGGGCTTCTCAGCCCCTTCAACGCGCGACCGTACCTGGGAGTGCCCCTCGGTTGTCACCTCGGAGACGTAGACTTCCACGCTGTCCCCCCAGTCCGTCATCGCCAGTTTTCCCGGAGGCCCGACGCCGTGACCAAGCCGCCCTTTACGCACCTTCACGTCCACACCCAGTACTCGCTGCTGGACGGTGCCGCGCGGCTCAAGGACATGTTCGCTGCCTGCAATGAAATGGGCATGTCGCACATTGCGATGACGGACCACGGCAACCTGCACGGTGCCTACGACTTCTTCCACTCGGCGCAGAAGGCGGGCGTGACGCCGATCATCGGGATCGAGGCGTACGTCGCTCCGGAGTCGCGCAAGCACAAGCGGAAGATCCAGTGGGGCCAGCCGCACCAGAAGCGCGACGACGTCTCGGGTTCGGGTGGTTACACCCACAAGACGATCTGGGCGTCGAACGCGACGGGGCTGCACAACCTCTTCCGGCTCTCCTCGGACGCGTACGCCGAGGGCTGGCTGCAGAAGTGGCCGCGTATGGACAAGGAGACCATCGCCCAGTGGTCCGAGGGCCTGATCGCCTCCACCGGCTGCCCCTCGGGCGAGGTGCAGACGCGACTGCGGCTCGGACAGTTCGACGAGGCGGTCCAGGCGGCCTCCGACTACAAGGACATCTTCGGCGAGGGCAAGTACTTCCTGGAGCTGATGGACCACGGCATCGAGATCGAGCGCCGGGTCCGTGACGGGCTCCTCGAAATCGGCAAGAAGCTGGACATCCCGCCGCTGGTGACCAACGACTCGCACTACACCTACGCGCACGAGGCCACCGCGCACGACGCGCTGCTCTGCATCCAGACCGGCAAGAATCTCTCCGACCCGGACCGCTTCCGCTTCGACGGCACCGGCTACTACCTCAAGACCACCGAAGAGATGTACGCCGTCGACTCCTCCGACGCCTGGCAGGAGGGCTGCGCCAACACCCTGCTGGTCGCGCAGCAGATCGACACCGCCGGCATGTTCGAGAAGCGCGACCTGATGCCGAAGTTCGACATCCCGGACGGCTACACCGAGATCACCTGGTTCCAGGAAGAGGTCCGGGTCGGCATGAACCGCCGCTACCCGGGCGGTGTCCCCGACGACCGGCAGAAGCAGGCCGAGTACGAGATGGACATCATCATCCAGATGGGGTTCCCGGGGTACTTCCTGGTCGTCGCCGACTTCATCATGTGGGCGAAGAACAACGGCATCGCGGTCGGCCCCGGCCGTGGTTCCGCGGCCGGCTCGATCGTGGCGTACGCGATGGGCATCACCGACCTCGACCCGATCGAGCACGGACTGATCTTCGAGCGGTTCCTCAACCCCGAGCGTGTCTCCATGCCCGATGTCGACATCGACTTCGACGAGCGTCGGCGCGTCGAAGTGATCAGGTACGTGACGGAGAAGTACGGCGCCGACAAGGTCGCCATGATCGGCACGTACGGCAAGATCAAGGCGAAGAACGCCATCAAGGACTCCGCCCGCGTCCTCGGCTACCCGTACGCGATGGGCGACCGGCTCACCAAGGCCATGCCCGCCGACGTCCTCGGCAAGGGCATCGACCTCAACGGCATCACCGACCCCAAGCACCCGCGCTACAGCGAGGCGGGCGAGATCCGGGGGATGTACGAGAACGAGCCGGACGTGAAGAAGGTCATCGACACCGCCAAGGGCGTCGAGGGCCTGGTCCGGCAGATGGGCGTGCACGCCGCAGGCGTCATCATGTCCAGCGAGCCCATCGTCGACCACGCCCCGATCTGGGTGCGGCACACCGACGGCGTCACCATCACGCAGTGGGACTACCCGCAGTGCGAGTCGCTCGGCCTGCTGAAGATGGACTTCCTGGGCCTCAGGAACCTGACCATCATGGACGACGCCGTCAAGATGGTGGAGACCAACAAGGGCGTCAAGCTGGACCTGCTCGGTCTCCCGCTGGACGACCCGAAGACGTACGAAATGCTCTGCCGCGGTGACACGCTCGGTGTGTTCCAGTTCGACGGCGGCCCGATGCGCTCCCTGCTGCGCCAGATGCAGCCCGACAACTTCGAGGACATTTCCGCCGTCTCGGCCCTGTACCGGCCGGGCCCGATGGGCATGAACTCGCATACGAACTATGCGGAGCGCAAGAACGGCCGCCAGGAGATCACCCCGATCCACCCGGAGCTGGAGGAGCCGCTCAAGGAGGTCCTCGGCCTGACCTACGGCCTGATCGTGTACCAGGAGCAGGTGCAGAAGGCCGCCCAGATCGTCGCCGGATACTCGCTCGGCGAGGCCGACATCCTGCGCCGCGTCATGGGCAAGAAGAAGGCCGACGAGCTGGAGAAGAACTTCGTTCTCTTCGAGGCCGGCGCCAAGAAGAAGGGCTTCTCCGACGCGGCGATCAAGGCGCTGTGGGATGTTCTGGTCCCGTTCGCCGGATACGCGTTCAACAAGGCGCACTCCTCCGCGTACGGCCTGGTCACCTACTGGACCGCGTACCTCAAGGCGAACTACCCCGCTGAGTACATGGCGGCGCTGCTGACCTCGGTCAAGGACGACAAGGACAAGTCCGCGGTCTATCTCAATGAGTGCCGTCGCATGGGCATCAAGGTGCTGCCGCCCAATGTGAACGAGTCTCTGTCGAACTTCGCCGCGCAGGGCGACGATGTGATCCTCTTCGGCCTCACCGCCGTCCGGAACGTGGGTCAGAACGTCGTCGACTCGATCATCCGGTCCCGCAAGGCGAAGGGGAAGTACAGCACCTTCCCCGACTTCCTCGACAAGGTCGAAGCGGTCGTCTGCAACAAGCGGACCGTCGAATCGCTGATCAAGGCCGGCGCCTTCGACGAGATGGGCCACACCCGCAAGGGCCTGGTCGCCCACCACGAGCCGATGATCGACAACGTGGTGCAGGTCAAGCGCAAGGAGGCCGAGGGACAGTTCGACCTCTTCGGCGGCGGCGAGGAGGACAGCGACGAGCCGGGCTTCGGGCTCGACGTCGAGTTCTCCGACATCGAGTGGGAGAAGTCCTACCTGCTGGCCCAGGAGCGCGAGATGCTCGGCCTGTACGTCTCCGACCACCCGCTCTTCGGTCTGGAACACGTGCTGTCCGACAAGGCCGACGCCTCGATCTCCCAGCTGACCGGCGGGGAGCACTCCGACGGTGCCATCGTCACCGTCGGCGGCATCATCTCCGGCCTCCAGCGCAAGATGACCAAGCAGGGCAACGCCTGGGCCATCGCCACCGTCGAGGACCTGGCCGGTTCCATCGAGTGCATGTTCTTCCCCGCCACCTACCAGCTGGTCTCCACCCAGCTCGTCGAGGACACCGTCGTCTTCGTCAAGGGACGCCTCGACAAGCGGGAGGACGTGCCCCGGCTCGTCGCCATGGAGATGCAGGTCCCCGACATCTCGTCGGCCGGCACCAACGCTCCTGTGGTCCTGACCATCCCCACGGTCAAGATCACCCCGCCGATGGTCAGCCGCCTCGGCGAGGTCCTCAGCAGCCACCGGGGCGACACCGAGGTACGGATCAAACTCCAGGGCCCCCGCAAGACCACGGTGCTCCGGCTCGACCGGCACCGGGTGAAGCCCGACCCGGCGCTCTTCGGTGACCTGAAGGTGCTGCTCGGCCCGTCCTGCCTGGCCGGCTGAGCCGGTTCACGGCCGACGTACGAGAGGGGCGCCCCGCGAAAGCGGGAGCGCCCCTCTCGGCCAACCGGCCTGCGGCCGGACCGGAGATCTGACCGGTCAGTTGTGGCCGAAGCGCCGCTGGTGCTTACGGGCAACATCAGCAGGGCTGCCCTGGGCTTGCGTCTGAGGCTGTATCTGCGACTCGTACGCGTTCGACTTGGGCTCTTCCGCACCGCGCTCCGGACCCGACGCGCGGTTCTGCTGGCTGCTCTGCTTGCGGTTCTTGTTCTTGGCCATGGTGTTCCTCCTACGGGGACTCTCGGGGCCAGGACCGCGTTCAGATTCACATAATGGGATAAAGCATGCATGTTGGATCATTACCGTGCGTAGTGAGGGGGTATCATGCGCCGTTTTCCGGATCCGCCACGCCGATGATCGAGTTCCGGCCGTCAACCCCTGCGCGGTCGGGCAGACTCGAAGGAAACCCTTGGCAAAGACCACACCCGAACTTCTGGAAGAGGGTGGAACGCGTGGACCGTTGCGTCGTCCTGGTGGACGCCGGCTACTTGCTGGGCGCAGCCGCGAGTCTTCTGGCCGGGGAGCCCGCGCGTTCCCGCATCACCGTCGACCACACGGCCCTCATCCGGGGCCTGCGCGAGCTTGCGGAGGCCGATACGCGGCAGTCGCTGCTGCGGATCTACTGGTTCGACGGCGCCCCCGACCGCGTACCGCAGCCCGAGCACCGCAGACTTCGTGTGATGCCCCGGGTGACCGTCAGGCTCGGCGCTCTCACCCGCAGCGACGGGCGCTGGGCGCAGAAGGGCGTCGACGCCGCGATGCATGCCGAGCTCACCGAACTGGCCAGGAACCGGGCCTGTTCCGACGTGGTGCTGGTGACCGGTGACGGCGATCTGCTGCCCGGCCTGATGTCCGCCAAGGAACACGGCGTCGCCGTCCATCTGTGGGCCGTCCAGGCCGCCGACGGCGACTACAACCAGTCCGAGGACCTGGTCGCCGAGGCCGACGAACGAAGGGTGCTCGACCGGGCCTGGATCACCCAGGCCGTACGGGCCAAAGAGACCGGCGGCGTCTGCGCCCCGCCGCCCGCGCCCCGGCCGGAGATCGCCGCCATCCTCTCCGCGCCCCTGCCCGAGGCGGCCCTCGCCGCCTCCGCCGAGCGGGCATTGGAGGCCCAGGCCGCGGCCGCCCGCAACGGCACGGCCCCGCCGCCCGACGAGAGCCCCGCAACCGACCGGCCGGGCCACGGCGGAAAGGGCGTCCCCACCCCCAAAGATCTGGCGGGCACCCTGCGCGGCCCCGGCCCCGGCGCACAGCCCGACCGGCCCTCGCCCGCCAACGCCACCCTGCGCTGGTCCTCCGACAAGGGCTGGATGGAGCGCGGCGGACCGCTGGGCGAGCCCGCCGAAACCGCCTCCCTCCCGACGCTGGCCCAGCTCACCAGCGCCGAACAGCGCTGGGCGGACCGCGAGGAGGACATCACCACCGTCGGCGGCGACCCATTCGAGGTGGGCCAGGTCTTCGCCCGGCGCTGGATGGAGCGGCTGCCGGAGACCGCCCATCTGCAGAAGCTGTCGACCATGTATCCCCGCATCCCGCACCGCATCGACGGCGAACTGCTGCGGTACGCGGCACGGTTCGGCCTGCTCGCCCACAAAGACGACCAGATCGACGAACACGACCGCTACGCGATCCGGGCCGGATTCTGGCGGGAGATCGATGTACGGGCCGCGGCGGAGCACGCCCCGGCGGTGGAGCGGACGGGCCCCTCCGGCGACTGACGGCACAACGGTCCCGCGGGCGGGCAACCCGGCCTGCGATTGCGGCGTCGACGCCCGACCGGCAAGGCCCCGGGCGCAATACGGGGCATCCGACCCCGTACTCTCGTACCTCGTGAGTACGGGCACAGCACAGGCGCAGACGGCGACCGGGACCGTGTGCGCGGTGCGTGATCTGGTCAAGACCTATCCCGCCGCCCGCGGCCGCCGCGGTACACCCGCCACACCCGAGGTGCGCGCCACCGACGGGATCAGCCTGGACGTGCGGCGCGGCGAGATCTTCGGGCTCCTCGGCCCCAACGGCGCCGGAAAGTCCACCCTGGTACGGCAGCTCACCGGGCTGATGCGGCCCGACTCCGGCAGCGTCACCGTGCTGGGCCACGATCTCGTACGCCATCCCGAGCGGGCCTCCCGGCTGATCGGGTACCTCGGGCAGGAGTCCACCGCCCTCGACGACCTGACCGTCTCGCTCGCCGCCGAGACCACCGGACGGCTGCGCGGCCTCGCGGTACGGGACGCCCGCGCCGAGCGCGACGCTGTACTCGACGAACTCGGCCTCACCGAGATCGCGGGACGCCCCCTGAAGAAGCTCTCCGGCGGACAGCGGCGGCTCGCCTGCTTCGCGACCGCGCTGGTCGGCGAGCGGCCGGTGCTGGTGCTGGACGAGCCGACGACCGGGATGGATCCCGTCGCGCGGCGCGCCGTCTGGGCCGCCGTCGACCGGCGCCGGGCCGAACGCGGCACGACGGTGCTGCTCGTCACCCACAACGTCATCGAGGCCGAGACGGTCCTCGACCGGGTCGCTGTGATCGAACGCGGCAAGGTCATCGCCTGTGACACGCCGACCGGGCTCAAGGAACGTGTCGCGGGCGAGGTCCGGGTCGAGCTGGTGTGGCGCGAACGGGCACCCCTGGACGTGCCCGAAGTGGCCGCGCTGCACGGCTCGGCCCAGGAGTCCGGGCGGCGCTGGGTGCTGCGGCTCGGTCCCGACGAGGCACGGGCGGCGGTCGCCGCGGTGACCGGCGGTGCGGCCTTTGCCGCACTCGACGACTTCACGCTGGCGACGCCCAGCCTGGAGGACGTCTATCTCGCGCTCGGCGGGGACGCGACCAAGGGGCTGGTGAAGTCATGACCGGGGCGGGCGGGGCGAGCGGGTGCACATGCGTGGCCGGGCAGGGAGCGAACAGGAGCAGCGCCAGGTGACGAGCATCGTTCCCGCGCAGGCGGTGACCGGACCCGTCCGGACCGCCGATGACGGCCGTGCCGGCCGCGACGTCCACGAGGGGACGGCTCCCGCGCCGCTCGCGCCGCGGGCCCGGCTGTTCCCCTCGCTCGCGGCCGTCTACCGTGCCCAGCTGTCCCGGGCCAGGGTCGCCCGTATCCCGCTGCTCTTCGTCGCGACCTTCCAGTCCGTCGGGATCATGGTGCTGATGCGCGGGGTCGTCGACGGCGGCTCCGAGGCGCGGGCCGTCGTCGCCGGATCCAGCGTCCTCGTGGTGGCCTTCGTCGCGCTCAACCTGCTCGCCCAGTACTTCGGGCAGCTGCGGGCGGGTGGCGGACTGGACCACTACGCCACCCTGCCGGTGCCGCCCGCCGCTGTGGTGCTCGGCGCGGCCGGGGCGTACGCCTCCTTCACCGTGCCGGGCACGATCGTCACGGCCGTGGCGGGGAGCGTGCTGTTCGGGCTGCCGCTGACGCATCTGTGGGTGCTCGTCGCCGTCATCCCCCTCTCCGGGGCGGCGCTCTCCGGGCTCGGTGCCGCGATGGGGCTGCTCGCGCCCCGGCAGGAGCTGGCCACGCTGCTCGGGCAGCTGGGCATGTCGGCGGCGCTGCTGCTCGGCGTCCTGCCGGCCGACCGGCTGCCCGGGCCGATCGGCTGGGCCCGCGATCTGCTGCCGTCGACGTACGGTGTCGAGGCGCTCTCCCGGTCCTTCGACGCCCACCCCGACTGGGCGGTCGTTGCACTGGATCTCACGGTCTGCGCCGTCGTCGGCGTCCTCTCGCTGGCCGCGGCCACCTGGGCGTACCGCAGGGCAGCGGTCCGGTGAGGCGCGGCACAGGGACGCCTGGCACGATGGCACGGTGACCGCACCTCTGACGCCGCCTCACCAGCCCTCGTCCAACGACCCCTGGCAGACCCCGCCGAAATGGGGTGGCCCGGGTGGTCCCGGCGGCCCGGGTGCCTCCCACTCCGGCAACCTGCTGGAGTCGCAGGAGGAGCGGGATCTCCGGTCGGATCTGCTGCGGGCCGCTGCCGTCGCCCTTCTCGTGACCGTCGCCGGCATCGGGCTCGGATTCCTCTGGCTGTGGCTGGCGCCGCGGGTTCCGCTGATCTCCGACAGTACGGCCGTCTTCCTCAGCGACAGCGAGGGCGAGGAGGCGATCGGCGCCGACGGTACGTTCGTGCTGCTGGCACTGGCATTCGGTGCTCTCTCCGCGGCGCTGGTCTTCTTGTTCCAGCGGCGTGGCGGAATCGCCCTGGTGGTGGGGCTCGCGCTGGGCGGGCTGCTCGGTTCGCTGCTGGCCTGGCGGCTGGGGGTGTGGCTCGGGCCGGACCAGGATGTGGTCGCGCACGCGCGGGCGGTCGGCAAGGGTGTGGTCTTCGACGCGCCGCTTCGGCTGCGGGCGAAGGGGGCCGCGTTGCTGGCGTGGCCGCTCGGGGCGATGGCGGTTCATCTCGGGTTGACGGCGCTGTTCGGGCCGCGGGATCCGGAGCCGGAGTGGGGGGTGTTTCCGGGGTGGGCCGCGGGTGGGCCTGTGCCGGGGGCGGGGGCGTCGCCCGCGGGTGGGGGTGTGCCGCCCGTGCCTCCGGCTGAGTCTTAGGCGGGGTGCGGGCGCGTGGGCCGCTGCGCGGGGCTTGTCCCCTGCCCGCCCCTTCCCGAACCGGGGCTCCGCCCCGGGACCCCGCTCCTCAAACGCCGGAGGGGCTGGAATGTGCCCTCAAACGCCGGGCGGGCTTGATTTTGCCTACCCCCGGCCGATCTCCGCGAACACCGCCCCCGTCAGGGACGCCAGGTCCGTGGGGGACAGTTCGACCTCCAGGCCGCGGCGGCCCGCCGAGACGCAGATTGTTTCGTGGGACTGTGCCGACGTGTCCAGCACCGTACGCAGCTGCTTCCGCTGGCCCAGAGGGGAGATGCCGCCCCGTACGTAGCCGGTGGTGCGTTCTGCGGCTGCCGGGTCGGCCATCGCGGCTCGTTTGCCGCCCACAGCGGAGGCCAGGGCCTTGAGATCCAGGGAGCCGGCCACCGGGACGACCGCCACGGTGAGGGCGCCGTCGACATCCGCGACCAGGGTCTTGAAGACCCGGTCGGGGGAGACGCCCAGAGCCTCGGCCGCCTCCTCGCCGTAGGAGGCCGACGCCGGGTCGTGATCGTAGGAGTGGACGGTGAACGCCGTGCCGGCCGCGGTCAGCGCGACCGTTGCCGGGGTGCCGCCGGACTGTTGCTGCTTCTTCGGCTTCTTCGCCACGGGGAAGGTTCCTCGGGTCGGTCGTCAGTCAGTTGGGGTGGGTCGGGGCACGCGTCAGGTCCACCGCGGGCAGGGACGGCAGATGCCGGATGACGGCGGTCTCGGAGCGCAGCAGCGTCAGTTCCTCGCGCAGCCGGGTCGCGGTGTCGGGTGCCTGGAGCAGCCGCTGCTTGCACGGGATGTCGAGTACGGCCGCCGCCGCGACCAGGTAGGAGACGACGGAGGGGTCGTCGGGCAGCTCCGCGCCCGTCGTCAGGGAGCGTTCGTTCGCCCCGGCCAGCCGCTTCTGGTAGCTGCGGAAGGCCCGCAGGACGCCCTCGGCGAGCGCGCCGGCCTCCTCGCCGGGTTCCTCGTCCAGCTCTTCGAGTTCGGCCGTCAGATAGGGGCCGCTCGCCTCGACGGAGAGCAGCTTGACCCGGGTGGTGCCGGTCGCGAGGACCTCGAAGCTGCCGTCCGGCCGTTCCCGGATCTTCGCCGCGTCGGCGATACAGCCGACCCGGTGGAAGGTCTGGATCGGATCGGGGCCGAAGCCGTCCGCGGGGCCGCGCTCGACGGGGGTGCTCACCGCCTCCGGCATTCCGGCGGCCGTCGGGGCGATCTCGCGGCCGTCGCGGATCGCAACCACGGCAAAGCGGCGGGGTTCGTCGTCGTCGGTCTTCAGCAGCTCGCGCATCATGGCGCGATAACGCTCTTCGAAGACGTTCAGCGGCAGCACGAGGCCGGGGAACAGCACCGCGTTCAGCGGGAACAGAGGCAGGCGAGCGGTGGTCACAACGGTCAAGCGTAATGGCCGCGGGGCCGGCCCCGGTCGGCCCGGCCCGGCAAGGGCGCCACACAGGCCACCCGGAGCCGCGCCTCGTCCCTCGCGTCGAGGAACCGGCCGAGCGGATCGTCGGAGACCGAGGACCACGGGAACGACGTGGCATGGGGTCCGATCTGCCGGAACTGTTCCAGCGCCTCGTCCCATCGGCCCCGGGCGACCAGCACGAACGCCAGCAGGTTGCGGACCTCGGCGGGCCAGGGATCGCCGGGCGCGAACGAGGCGGACAGCGTGATCGCCAGATCCGCCGCCGTGTCGATCCGCTCCTCCTGCACCGAGGTGGTCCGTACGTCCGGGCCCTCGTTCAGCAGGGCGAGGGCGGCCCGCAGCGGCAGCGCCTGCACCAGCGAGCTGGGCAGCGAGTCCTCGGCGGCCCGCTCGGCGAAGTCGAAGCACTCGCGGTGCGAGCCGTACCAGGCGGCGGAGAGGTACCGCAGCGCCGCGACATGGCAGCCGTAGTGGTGCGAGGAGCGCTGGATGGCCTGCTTCCACAGCGCCTCGAACATGGTGTGCGTGGCGTGAGTGCCGCGCGCGTGGTCGAGCGCGAGCCGCCACGGCACCGGGTCGCGGGGATCGCTCTCGGCCGCCGCGGTGATCAGCGGTCCCACCTCGCGCAGCTGCTCGGCCCGGACGGGCGACTCCCAGGCCCGGCGGACCGCCAGCTGGGCCTTGACGAGCAGCGCGTCCGGGTCGTGCGGCGCGGCGGCGAGCCAGTCGGTCAGCCAGCCGTCGCGGTTGCGGGCGAACGTGACGAGCCGGCTGAGGTAGCGGTCCCGGTTCTCCCACTCGGCGCCGTCCCGGGTGGTGGCGAGGAGTTTCGCGGCCGGTTCGTACTCCCCGAGGGCGGCGGCGACGAGCGCCGGAGAGAGCCGCTCGTCGGGGGCGTCGAGCAGCACCGCGTCGTCCGCGGGCAGTCCGGCGGATCCCTGGGGGGAGCGCCGGATCATGCGCGCGGTACGGAGCAGAGCGCGAAGGAATGGCATGGTGCAGACCATTGAAAAGCGCTGGTCGGGACGGCGCCAGGGGGGCGCTGTGAAGCTTTGGTGCCGAGTGAATGGGTTGTATCGAGCTGGGTCAATAAAAGGTAAAGGAAAGCGGGGAATCTGGCTTGTTCCCACTCCTTTGGCCATCGGCTTCCGGCAGTTCGGCCGTGGCTCGGCAGGTCGTTCGATCACGGCCTACGGCCACCGCGACCGCTCCGCAGAAGGGCTTCGCCCGGTCGGACGGCCGGCCGTCCGACCGGGCGAAGCCGGATCCGGTCAGCCCCGGCGCAGCAGCCGTGAGGCGCCCGCCGCGACCGTCGTGGCCAGTATCCAACCCAGCAGGACGAGCACGGCCGACGCCCACTGCCAGCCGCCCTCCATCCGCCAGTAACCGTCCTGGCCGAGGTTGATCACCGGCACCAGCAGATCGAGTGCGTACAGCGCCGGGTTCCACTGCGGATGCTCATCCTGTTTGATCGCCGCCGGGACGTGCTGGGAGAAGGCCAGCGCACCCGCCGCCCACAGCACCGCCATCCACACCGCGGCCCGCCCCGGCCGGTAGCCGTACGCCACCGTCCAGTCCTGGAGGAAGCCCCAGAGCTTCGCGGCGGGCGGCAGCGTCTCGCGGCGCCGCCGCTGCTTGGCCAGCAGCACCTCGCGGGCGTCCGCGTCCTCCCCGCAGTTGCGCAGCACCGTGGCGAGGCGTTCGTACGGCTCCGGTACGTACTCCGGGGTCGCCGCCGCCACCCACTCCAGGCGCCGGGAGAGCGGGAAGTGCCCGTACGGAACGAGGTTCTCGTACACGAAACCGCCCATCGCCAGACCGCCGGGCCCCGGCCAGCTGGTCGACACATCGATCAGCGTGACGACCTTCGCACCGTTCAGCACGACCCGGCCCTCCTCCGGCCGCTCCGCGTTGAACCGCAGCTCCGGGGTGACGATCCGGCGCAGCGACAGCTCCTCGTGCCTGGCCAGCACGAACCGTGCCTTGTGCAGATCGACCGCGTCGCCGAACCGCCCGTCGTCCAGGCGTACCCCGCCGCGGCACTCGAAGTTCTGCGAACGCGTACCGCGCGCCGGGGTCGGGGCCATGACGATGCCGTACGGGGGAGTGGTGCCCTGGTTCCCGGTGTCGATGCTCACCCACGCCTCGCTCATGTACAGCGTCCGCTCCACGGTCAGCTGAGGGGCGTTCAGCGCGCGTCGCCCCTCCCTGCCCCGCAGCCGGCTGCCGCGCAGACTCAGCGAACCGCCGACCTTCGCCCCGCGCAGGCTCAGCTCGCCGCGTGCCTCGACCATCTCCGCCTGCAGATCCTGGGCGACCGCCAGCCCGTCACCGGCCAGGGCCCGCCCACTCCGGTCGGGACCGATCTCGATCTGGTTGATCAGCAGATCGGTGCCGATCTGTGCGTCGGTGAGCCGGATCCCGTGCTTGATGCGGCAGCGCGGCAGATGCAGATCGCCTTCCGTGCGCAGCCGGGCCGCCTCCAGCCGCGGCATCGCGCAGCCGACCATCCGCAACGTCGTGAAATGGCATTCGGGCAGCACCACCTCGCTCTCGAAGCGGCAGCCGGTCAGCTCGACGTACGGCGCGACGCGCCCGCCCGCGAGATCCAGTGTCCCGGTGATCCGTACACCCCGGAGCTTCAGCGCCGCGACCCGGCCGGGCCGAGGCGGCGGTCCGGACAGCAGCAGCCGGGCGACGACGCGCCCGTCCACGCTGCGCTCCGGTCCCCAGACGCGCGGCGCGAACGGATCGTCCCGCGCCGGGTCGCGGGCGCGCAGATCGTAGGTGCTGCCGTTCCGGAATGCCTGCCACATGCCCAGCTCGGCTGCGCTGAGACCGTCCGGAAAATCGCCGTCGTGCGGTTCGGTCACGGGTGCCCCTTCCGCTCGGAGCTGTTCTTCCCTCTGAGTGACGAAGTGAAAGCTATTGGTCAGCAGTGACAGCCGGGACATGTATCAGCCAGTGATACGGGCGACCGGACGCCGGAGGCGGTCTGCGAGAATTGCGGTGTGATCTCTCGAATCGATCTGCGCGGCAACGCCCTCCCCGAGGGTGGAGCCCTGCGCGACCTGCTGCCCCGTGCCGAGTTCGACGTGGAAGCCGCCCTGGAGACGGTGCGGCCCATCTGCGAGGACGTACGCCATCGTGGCTCCGCGGCAGTGATCGAGTGGGGGGAGAAATTCGACGGCGTACGGATCGACTCGATCCGCGTTCCGGCCGCGGCGATCGCCGAGGCGCTGGAGCGGCTCGACCCCGCCGTACGGGCCGCCCTCGAAGAGTCGATCCGCCGCGCCCGCCTCGTCCACCGCGAGCAGCGCCGCACCACGCACACCACCCAGGTCGTCCCCGGCGGCACCGTCACCGAGAAGTGGGTGCCGGTCGAGCGCGTCGGGCTGTACGTACCGGGCGGGCGCTCCGTCTACCCGTCGTCCGTCGTCATGAACGTCGTACCGGCCCAGGAGGCGGGCGTCGAGGGCATCGCCGTCGCGTCCCCGCCGCAGAAGGACTTCGACGGTCTGCCGCACCCGACCGTCCTCGCGGCCTGCGCCCTGCTCGGCGTCGACGAGGTGTACGCGGCCGGCGGCGCCCAGGCCGTCGCGATGTTCGCGTACGGAACGGCCGAATGCCCTCCGGTGAATCTCGTCACCGGCCCCGGCAACATCTATGTCGCCGCCGCCAAGCGCCTCCTCAAGGGCCGGATCGGCATCGACGCCGAGGCGGGCCCCACCGAGATCGCGATCCTCGCCGACTCCACCGCCGACCCGGTGCACGTCGCCGCGGACCTGATCAGCCAGGCCGAGCACGACCCGATGGCCGCCGCCGTCCTCGTCACCGACTCCGAGGAACTGGCCGCCGCCACCGAGGCCGAGCTGAAGCCTCAGGTCGCCGCGACGAAGCACGTCACCGACCGGATCGAGCCCGCACTGGCCGGCCGGCAGTCCGCGATCGTTCTGGTCAACGACCTGGAGGACGGCCTCAGGGTCGTCGACGCGTACGCCGCCGAGCACCTGGAGATCCAGACCGCCGACGCCGCCGCGCTCGCCGACCGGGTCCGCAACGCCGGGGCGGTCTTCGTCGGCCCGTGGGCCCCGGTCTCGCTCGGCGACTACTGCGCCGGCTCCAACCACGTCCTGCCCACCGGCGGCTGCGCCTGCCACTCCTCGGGCCTGTCGGTGCAGTCCTTCCTGCGCGGCATCCACATCGTCGACTACACGCGAGACGCGCTCGCCGAGGTCACCCACCACGTCGTGACCCTCGCCGAGGCGGAGGACCTTCCCGCCCACGGCGCCGCGCTCAAGGCCAGGTTCGGCTGGAAGGTTCCGCAGCAGTGACGCACAGCAACACCACGCCGACGACACGCATCGACGATCTCCCGATCCGCGACGAACTGCGCGGCAAGTCCCCGTACGGGGCGCCACAGCTCGACGTTCCCGTGCGGCTGAACACCAACGAGAACCCGTACCCGCTGCCCGATGCGCTCGTCGACCGGATCGCCGAGCGTGTCCGCGAGGCCGCCCGCGACCTCAACCGCTACCCCGACCGGGATGCCGTCGAGCTCCGTACGGAGCTGGCCCGCTACCTCAGCCGCACCGCCGGGCACGAGGTCGCCCTCGCCAACGTCTGGGCGGCCAACGGCTCCAACGAGGTGCTCCAGCAGCTGCTGCAGACCTTCGGCGGCCCGGGGCGTACCGCGATCGGCTTCGAGCCCTCGTACTCCATGCACGCCCTCATCGCCCGCGGCACCGGCACCGGCTGGATCTCCGGACCGCGCAACGAGGACTTCACCATCGATGTCGACGGTGCGCGCAAGACCATCGCCGAGCACCGGCCCGACGTCGTCTTCATCACGTCGCCCAACAACCCCACCGGCACCGCCGTCGACGCCGACACCGTTCTCGCGCTGTACGAGGCGGCCCAGGCGGCCAAGCCGTCGATGGTCGTCGTCGACGAGGCGTACGGCGAGTTCAGCCACCACGCCTCGCTGCTCCCGCTGATCGAGGGCCGGCCGAACATGGTGCTCTCACGCACCATGTCGAAGGCGTTCGGCGCCGCCGGACTGCGCCTCGGCTACCTCGCCGCCGACCCGGCCGTCGTCGACGCCGTCCAGCTGGTGCGGCTGCCGTACCACCTGTCCTCCATCACCCAGGCCACCGCGCTCGCCGCCCTGGAGCACACGGATACGCTGCTGGGATACGTCGCGCAGCTCAAGAGCGAGCGCGACCGGATCGTCACCCGGCTGCGCGCTCTCGGCTACGACGTCACCGACTCGGACGCCAACTTCGTCCAGTTCGGCCGCTTCGCCGACAGCCACACCGCCTGGCAGCGGATCCTCGACCGGGGCGTCCTGGTCCGGGACAACGGCGTACCGGGATGGCTGCGGGTCTCCGCGGGCACCCCGGCAGAGAACGACGCGTTCCTCGATGCGGTACGCGAACTCAAGAAGGAGCACGACGCATGACTCGCGCGGCCCGCGTAGGAAGAGTCGAACGCACCACCAAGGAAACCTCGGTACTCGTCGAGATCAACCTCGACGGCACCGGCAAGGTCGATGTGTCGACCGGGGTCGGCTTCTACGACCACATGCTCGACCAGCTCGGCCGGCACGGGCTCTTCGACCTCACGGTCAAGACCGACGGCGACCTGCACATCGACTCTCACCACACCATCGAGGACACCGCCCTCGCCCTCGGCGCCGCCTTCAAGCAGGCTCTCGGCGACAAGGTCGGCATCTACCGCTTCGGCAACTGCACCGTCCCGCTGGACGAGTCGCTCGCCCAGGTCACCGTCGACCTCTCCGGTCGCCCCTACCTGGTGCACACCGAGCCCGAGAACATGGCGCCGATGATCGGCGAGTACGACACGACGATGACCCGGCACATCCTGGAGTCCTTCGTCGCCCAGGCGCAGATCGCCCTGCACGTTCACGTGCCGTACGGGCGCAACGCCCACCACATCGTGGAGTGCCAGTTCAAGGCGCTCGCCCGCGCCCTGCGCTACGCCGGCGAGCACGACCCGCGCGCTGCCGGAATTCTTCCCTCCACGAAGGGCGCGCTGTGACCGGCCTCAACACCATCCTGATCCTGGTCGGCCTGTTCCTGGCCGGCGGGGTCTACTCCTTCTCGAAGCAGAAGATGCCCAAGGGCGTCATCGTCCTGCTCGGGCTCGCGTCCGTGATGTGCCTGGTCGCAGGTGTCATGCGGATCCAGGGACTCTGGGACTGAGGTACGACTTGTGAGCGACGAGAAGAAGCTTGTGAGCGACAAGCAGAAGAGCGGCAAGAAGAAGGTCGTCGTCTTCGACTACGGCTTCGGCAATGTCCGGTCCGCCGAGCGGGCCCTCGCCCACGTCGGCGCGGATGTCGAGATCACCCGCGACTACGAGAAGGCGATGAACGCCGACGGGCTGCTGGTGCCCGGCGTCGGTGCGTTCTCCGCCTGCATGGAGGGGCTGAAGAAGGCCCGCGGTGAATGGATCATCGGCCGCAGGCTCTCCGGCGGCCGCCCCGTCATGGGCATCTGCGTCGGTATGCAGATCCTCTTCGAGCGCGGCATCGAGCACGGCGTGGAGACGGAGGGGCTGGACGAATGGCCCGGCACCGTCGCCCCGCTGAAGGCCCCGATCGTCCCGCACATGGGCTGGAACACCGTGCGGTCCCCCGAGGACTCCCAGCTCTTCGCAGGTCTCGACCCCGAGGCCCGGTTCTACTTCGTGCACTCCTACGCCGTGCACGACTGGAGCCTGGAGGTCACCAACGCCAAGATCCGCGCGCCCCGGGTCACCTGGGCCACCCACGGCGAGCCGTTCGTCGCGGCCGTGGAGAACGGTGCCCTGTGGGCCACCCAGTTCCACCCCGAGAAGTCCGGCGATGCCGGCGCCCAGCTGCTGACCAACTGGATTGAGACGCTGTAATGCCGAAGCTTGAACTCCTCCCCGCCGTCGACGTCCGCGACGGCCAGGCCGTCCGCCTCGTCCACGGCGAGTCCGGCTCCGAGACCTCCTACGGTGACCCCCTGCAGGCCGCCCTCGCCTGGCAGCGGGCGGGCGCCGAATGGCTGCATCTCGTCGACCTGGACGCCGCGTTCGGCACCGGTGACAACCGGGCGCAGATCGCCGAGGTCGCCCGCTCCATGGACATCAAGGTCGAGCTCTCCGGCGGCATCCGCGACGACGCCTCGCTCGCCGCGGCCCTCGCCACCGGCTGCACCCGGGTCAACCTCGGCACCGCCGCACTGGAGACCCCCGAGTGGGTCGCCAAGGTCATCACCGAGCACGGCGACAAGATCGCCGTCGGCCTGGACGTCCGCGGCACGACACTGCGCGGCCGCGGCTGGACCCGCGACGGTGGCGACCTCTACGAGACGCTCGCCCGCCTCGACTCCGAGGGCTGCGCCCGTTACGTCGTCACCGACATCGCCAAGGACGGCACGCTCCAGGGCCCCAACCTGGAGCTCCTGAAGAACGTCTGCGCCGCCACCGACAAGCCCGTCGTCGCCTCCGGCGGTGTCTCCTCGCTGGACGACCTGCGGGCCATCTCCTCGCTCGTCCCGGACGGTGTCGAGGGCGCGATCGTCGGCAAGGCGCTGTACGCGAAGGCGTTCACCCTCGAAGAGGCGCTGCAGGTGGTCTCCGGATGACCGACTCCGTCAACCGCATCTCCTCCGGCGCCCCCTGGGAGGACAAGTTTGGCTACTCCCGCGCGGTCGAGCTGTCCAACGGCCTTGTCCTGGTCGCCGGTTGCACGTCGGTGGTCAACGGACAGATCGCCGCGGGCGGCCCGTACGAGCAGGCCGTCACCTCCTTCAAAGTCGCCTTCGACGCGCTGAAGCAGGTCGGTCTGGGCCGCGAGGACGTCGTCCGCACCCGGATGTACATCACGCACGCCCGGGACGTGGACGAGGTCGGCCGCGCCCACAAGGAGCTCTTCGACGACGTCCGCCCCGCCGCGTCGATGATCATCGTGTCCGGTTTCGTGGACCCGAGCCTGGTCGTCGAGGTCGAGGTCGAGGCATACCGGGCAGGTGCGCGGTGACTCTCGCGGTACGTGTCATTCCGTGCCTGGACGTCGACAACGGCCGGGTCGTCAAGGGTGTCAATTTCCAGAACCTGCGCGATGCGGGCGACCCCGTCGAGATGGCGAAGCTGTACGACGCCGAGGGCGCCGACGAGCTGACCTTCCTGGACATCACCGCGTCCAGCGGCGACCGGGAGACCACCTACGACGTGGTGCGCCGCACCGCCGAGCAGGTCTTCATCCCGCTCACGGTCGGCGGCGGCGTCCGTACCGCCGACGACGTCGACAGGCTGCTGCGGGCGGGTGCGGACAAGGTCGGCGTCAACACCGCGGCCATCGCCCGCCCGGACCTCATCCGGGAGATCGCCGAGCGCTTCGGCCGCCAGGTCCTGGTGCTCTCCGTGGACGCCCGGCGCACGCCCGCGGGCACCTTCGAGGTCACCACGCACGGCGGCCGCAAGGGCACCGGCATCGACGCCGTCGAATGGGCGCACCGGGCCGCCGAGCTGGGCGCGGGCGAGATCCTGCTCAACTCGATGGACGCCGACGGCACCAAGGACGGCTACGACACCGAGATGATCGCGGCGGTACGGGAGCATGTGACCGTCCCCGTCATCGCCTCCGGCGGCGCGGGCCGGCTCGCGGACTTCGCGCCGGCCATCGCGGCGGGCGCCGACGCGGTGCTCGCCGCGTCCGTCTTCCACTTCGGCGATCTGCGGATCTCCGAGGTCAAGGGCGCTCTCAGGGAGGCCGGACACCCGGTCCGCTGACCGCAGCACTCATCGATCGCCGGACGAGCCGTTTTTGGCTCGTCCGGCGATCGGCGTTCTGAGGGCCGTTTCTTCTCCGATCGCGGCAACATCGGCACCGAATCCCGCAACTTTTATTGCGCAATAAAGATTGCGCAAGTTTTCTTTCCTATCTACGGTGGAGGGCATGGCAAGCAATGAATCGCGCCGTGTCTCGGATCTGGAGACCCTGAAGGCGTTCGGGCACCCCCTGCGGATGAAGCTGTACCGGGCGCTCTACATCTCCCGTAAGGCCACCGCCTCCCAGCTCGCCGAGCAGGTCGACGAGGCGGTCTCGCTGGTCAGCTACCACCTGCGCAAGCTTGCCGACCACGGTCTGATCGAGGAGGCCGAGACGCAGGGCAAGGACGGGCGGGAGCGCTGGTGGCAGCCCGCCTCGAAGGGGCTGAACTTCCACGACGAGGACTTCAGCGACGCGCCCGAGAAGGTCGCCACGCATGCCGCTGTCGGCCGGCTCTCCTTCGACCAGCACAACGAGCTGTACCGCCGCTACCTCGACTCGGCCCAGAGCTGGTCCCCGGAGTGGCGCAGCGCCTCCGGCGCTTCCGAGTACCTGGCCCGGCTCACCGCGGACGAGCTCGCCGCGCTCGGCCGCGAGGTGCACGAGCTGATCGACCGGTACGAGGAGCTCGGCCGCGCCCGCGACGAGGCCGGGGACACGGAAGGGCGCGAGAACGTCGCGGTGCACCTGTACACATTCCCGTTCCGCATCTGAGCCGGCGCCCCGAGAGGACGACCTCATGACCGTCACCGTCACGGCCACGAAAGCTCCCGAACGCCCCGCCCACCGCGACGCCAACGTCCTGCGCTGGCTCGGTGCCTACGCCGCATCGATGATCGGCGACAGCGTCTACTACATGGCGCTCGCCTGGGCCGCCGCCCGCACCGGCAGTGCCTCCCAGACCGGGCTCGTCCTCGCCGTCGGCTCCATACCCCGGGCCCTGCTGATGCTCGGCGGGGGAGTGCTCGCCGACCGGATCGGACCGCGCCGCGTCGTCATCGGCAGCGACGCCGCCCGCTGCCTGGTCGTCCTGGGCCTGGCCGGCGCACTGCTGCTCACCTCGCCCGCCCTGTGGATGCTGATCGCCGTCGCGCTCGTCTTCGGCGTGGTCGACGCCCTCTTCCTGCCCGCCGTCGGCGCCCTGCCGCCCCGGATCACCGCCGCTGGACAGCTGGCCCGGGTCCAGGGACTGCGCGGACTCGCCTCCCGTACCGCCAATGTCGTCGGAGCCCCGCTCGGTGGCGCCGCGGTGGCTCTCGGCGGTCCGACGCTCGCGTTCGCCGCGGCCGGGGTGCTCTTCGCCGTATCGCTGCCGTTACTCCTGTCCCTGCGGATCAGCCCGCTGCCCGCCCAGGAGAGCGCCGAACCGTCCGGTACCGCCTGGCACGAACTGGCGGACGGGCTGCGCCACATCCGTCGCCACCCGCTGCTCGGACCGCTGATGCTCGTCATCGCCATCAGCGAGCTGGGCTTCACCGGGCCGCTCAACCTCGGACTGATCCTGCTCGCCGGGCAGCGCGGCTGGGGGGCGTCCGGCATGGGCTGGATCGTCGCCGCGTTCGGCATCGGCGCCGGTGGGTCGGCCCTGCTGCTCGCCGTGCGCGGCAGGGTGCCACGGGCCGGGCTCGTGATGTGCCTGACGGTGCTGATCGGCTCGGTCGCCATCGCTGCCCTGGCCTACGTTCCCTCGGTGGGCCTCGCCGCCACCGTCGCCGTCTGCATCGGGCTCTTCGCCGGCCTCGGCGGGGCCCTGTGCGGCGCCCTGACCCAGACCGTCACCGACCCCGCCCATCTGGGCCGGGTCACCTCCGTCTCGACGCTCTTCACCCATGCGATCGCCCCGCTCAGCTACCCGGTCACGGGAGCCGCCGTCGCCGCCTGGGGGACGGGCCCGGTCTTCGTCACCAGCGCCGCGGTGTGCGCGGCGGGGGCGACGGCCGGTCTGGCCTTCACCCGGCTGCGCCGCGCGGAACTCCCGCGCTGACCCGGACCCGTACGCCCTTGCCGGTCGGTCCTACATCCCCAGCTCCGCCGTGTGCAGCCGGGCCACCGCCTCCTTGTCGCCCTCAAGACCCACCGTCGCCGCGTCCTGCCGCCCGAACACGAAGAGCAGCAGATCGCCCGGCTCGCCGGTGACCGTCACCACCGGGGTGCCCTTGTGCGCCACCGCCGTCTGGCCGTCCGGGCGGCGCAGCACCAGCCCCACCGGGGATTTGCGGCCCAGCAGCCGGGCCGTCTTCTCGGCGCGCGACCACAGCACATCGGCGAAGACCGGGTCCAGCTCCCGCCGCGACCAGTCCGGCTGAGCCCGGCGCACATCCTCGGCATGGACGTAGAACTCGACCGTGTTGGCGGCCTCGTCGATCTGCTTCAGACCGAACGGGGACATCCTCGGCGGTCCGGTACGGATCAGCTGGATCAGCTCCTCGTACGGCTTCGCCGCGTATTCCGCCTGCACCCGTTCAAGGCGGTTCTTCAGAACGCCCAGCACCACCCCTCCCGCCGCGTCCGGCCGGCGCTCGCGGACCACCACATGGGCGGCCAGGTCCCGGGTCGTCCAGCCGTGGCACAGGGTCGGGGCTTCCGGTCCCGCCGCCTCCAACAGGTCGGCGAGCAGAAGTCGTTCACGCTTCGCATGGGTCGACATGCTCGCCAGCGTACGACCGCCGTACGCCGTCCGCCCAGTGGACGTCGCACAGAACCGCTCCCGCGGCCACGGCACAATGGGTGCATGACCAGCGCGCCCACGCCCAGCACTCCGCCGCCGTCCGGCAACCTCGACCCGGCCATCGCCGCCCGCCTCAAGCGCGGCGCCGACGGACTCGTCCCGGCCATCGCCCAGCAGTACGACACCGGCGAGGTGCTGATGCTCGGCTGGATGGACGACGAGGCCCTGCACCGCACCCTCACCACCGGCCGCTGCACCTACTGGTCCCGCAGCCGTCAGGAGTACTGGGTCAAGGGCGACACCTCGGGCCACATCCAGCAGGTCAAGTCCGTCGCCCTCGACTGCGACGCCGACACCCTCCTCGTCAAGGTCGACCAGACGGGTGCCGCCTGCCACACCGGCGACCGCACCTGCTTCGACGCCGACGTCCTCCCGCTCGCTCAGTAGGATCAGCTGCCATGGATCTGGATACCTTCCGCAAGCTGGCCGTCGACCGGCGCGTCATCCCCGTCAGCCGCCGGCTCCTCGCGGACGGCGACACCCCGGTCGGGCTCTACCGCAAACTCGCGGGCGAGCGCACCGGCACCTTCCTCCTCGAATCCGCGGAGAACGGCCGCACCTGGTCGCGTTACTCCTTCATCGGGGTACGCAGCGCCGCCACCCTCACCGCACGCGACGGACAGGCCCACTGGCTGGGCACCCCGCCCGTCGGCGTCCCCGTCGACGGCGACCCGCTGCAGGCCCTGCGCGCCACCGTAGAGACCCTGCACACCCCCCACGACCTGGTCGTCGACGACGGGCTGCCCCCGTTCACCGGCGGCATGGTCGGCTACCTGGGTTACGACATCGTCCGCCGCCTGGAGAAGATCGGCGACAGCGTCGAGGACGACCTCCATGTCCCCGAGCTGACGATGCTGCTCACCTTGGACCTGGCTGTACTCGACCACTGGGACGGCAGCGTCCTGCTGATCGCCAACGCGATCAACCACAACGACCTCGCGACCGGCGTCGACGAGGCGTACGCGGACGCCGTCGCCCGTCTCGACGTCATGGAGCAGGACCTCTCGCGCCCCGTCGAGAACGCCCCCGCTTCCCTCCCGCCGTCCGAGCTCCCCCCGTACACCGCGCTGTGGGGCGGCAAGGCGTACCAGGACGCCGTCGAGGACGTGAAGGAACGCATCAGGGCCGGTGAGGCCTTCCAGGTCGTCCCCTCCCAGCGCTTCGAAACCCCGTGCACCGCAAGCGCGTTGGACGTCTACCGGGTGCTGCGCGCCACCAACCCGTCGCCGTACATGTACCTCTTCCGCTTCGACGGCTTCGACGTCGCGGGCTCCAGCCCGGAAGCCCTCGTCAAGGTCGAGGACGGACACGCCATGGTCCACCCGATCGCCGGGACCAGGCACCGCGGCGCCACCCCGCAGGAGGACCAGGCGCTCGCCGACGAACTCCTCGCCGACCCGAAGGAACGTGCCGAGCACCTGATGCTCGTCGACCTCGGCCGCAACGACCTGGGGCGGGTCTGCGAACCCGGCAGCGTCGAGGTCGTCGACTTCATGTCGATCGAGCGGTACTCGCACGTGATGCACATCGTCTCCACCGTCACCGGCCGCGTCGCCGAGGGCCGCACCGCCTTCGACGTCCTCACCGCGTGCTTCCCCGCGGGCACCCTCTCCGGTGCTCCCAAGCCCCGTGCGATGCAGATCATCGAGGAGCTCGAACCGGCCCGCCGCGGACTGTACGGAGGCTGCGTCGGCTACCTCGACTTCGCCGGGGACTCCGACACCGCCATCGCGATCCGTACCGCCCTGCTCCGCGACGGCACGGCGTATGTCCAGGCCGGAGCGGGTGTCGTCGCCGACTCCGACCCGGTCGCCGAGGACACCGAGTGCCGCAACAAGGCCGCCGCGGTGCTCCGCGCGGTGCATACGGCCAACCGGCTCCGCGGAGCATGAGGCGGTAAGGGATAGTGGAGTACGTGAGTGCTGTCCCCGTACCCCAGCCCCGTGCCCGAGCCGGCACCGCGTCCGACGCCGCGGGAAGCCGCCGCAGCCTGGCCGCCGGCCTGCTTCTCGGGGCGGCCGGCGCCACCGTCGTCCTGCTCGCCTCCGGCCAGACCTGGGCCGAGGGCCGGGCGGCCGTCGGTGGCGGATCCCTGCCGCTGACCGCCGACGGCCAGGACGTCACCGGTCTCCCGGCGGCCCTGGCCATAGTCGGCCTGGCCGCCCTCGTCGCCGTCTTCGCCGTCCGCAGCAGCGGCCGGCTGATCGTCGCCGGGCTCCTCGCCCTCAGCGGCCTCGGTGCCGGACTGAGCGCCTACCTCGGCGCCTCCGACAGCTCGGCGCTCGACGAGAAGGCCGCGCAGACCACCGGCGACGCCTCGGCGACCATCGAAGCCCTCAGCCACACCGCGTGGCCCTACGTCACCGCAGCCGGCGGCCTGCTGATCCTTCTCGCCGGGCTGCTCGCCCTGCGGTACGGGAAGCTCTGGCCCACCATGTCGGGACGGTACGAACGGGACGGCACCCCCCGCCCCCGCAAGGCCGCCCGCACCGCCCCGGACCCGGACCGGCCCGAGGACCTGTGGAAGGCCCTGGACCGCGGCGAGGACCCGACGCGCGAGGCATGACCCCCAGGCTCACGTCCTACCCGCGCGTACGGGACAATGAGGCTGAGCTTTCTGCACAGCGGCACCAACAGCGGCACCAGCTTTGCGTACAGCGATACCAACAGCGCATCACCAACAAGGAGCAACTCATGGCGGGCAGCAGCCACGGACACACCCCGGCCGCCTGGACCGGTGTCATCATCTCCTTCATCGGCTTCTGCATCGCAGGCGTCTTCATGGTGGCGGCCAGCCCGATCGGCTTCTGGGCCGGTATCGCCGTCATCCTCCTCGGCGGGATCGTCGGCCTCGCGATGAAGGCCGCGGGCCTCGGCATGCCGAAGGAGTCGGAGGAGATGGCCCAGGCCAGGGCCCGTGCCGCGCAGGCCCAGATCTCCTGACGCACGCACCACCCGTACGAATGCGAGGCGCAGCCCGGCCCGGGCTGCGCCTTTCCGCATCAGCGGGGACAATCACCGAGTGGACGCATCGCCTACTCCAGCCGCCGCACCGTCGGCGCAGGGCCCCCGGCCCGCCCCCGGCCACCGGCCGATGTCCGGATATCCGCTGACGTCCGGCCGGCAGCCGTCCCCGCCGGTCTTCCCTCCGGCCCCCGTCCCCGCCTCGCGCATCCGGCGGCTCGCCACCCCGGTGGGGGTCATGGCCGCCGTCATCGGGGCGTTCGGCTACGTCGGTGCCGTCGACCCCAATCAGCCGGGCCACTACCCGGTCTGCCCACTGCTCCGGTTCACCGGCCTGTACTGCCCGGGCTGCGGCGGGCTGCGCAGTGCCCACGCCGTCGCGCACGGCGACATCGCCGCCGCCCTCGGCTCCAACGCGCTCGCCGTCGTCGGCTACGGGATCTTCGCCGTCCTCTGGGTGGTCTGGATGGCCCGCGCCTCCCGGGGAAGGCCCATGAGCATCGCCGCGAAGCCCGTCGTCTGGTGGGGGATCGGGGCCGTGCTGCTGATCTTCTCGGTCGTCCGGAATCTGCCGTTCGGATCGGCGCTGGCGCCTTGAATGCCCAGGTAGTGGGACATTCGTCGACCGGATTCGGGCCCTTCGGCCTCCTGCGGATAGCATTGACATGGCTGATCCTGTTCCCTCATCACCGTCCCGGAAGGGGGCCGCTCGCGTGAGTGTGCTCGACGAGATCATCGATGGCGTACGCGCCGACCTCGCAGAGCGGCAGGCGCGTGTCAGCCTCGACGAGCTGAAGGAACGCGCGGCGCGCGCTCCTGCGGCCAAGGACGGAGTCGCCGCCCTGCGCGGCGAGGGCGTGACCGTCATCTGCGAGGTCAAGCGCTCAAGCCCCTCCAAGGGGGCACTTGCCGCGATCGCCGACCCGGCCGCGCTCGCCGCGGACTACGAGGCCGGCGGCGCGTCCGTCATCTCGGTCCTCACCGAGGAGCGCCGCTTCGGCGGTTCCCTCGCCGACCTGGAGGCCGTCCGCGCCAAGGTCGACATCCCGGTCCTGCGCAAGGACTTCATCGTCACCTCGTACCAGCTCTGGGAGGCCCGCGCCTACGGCGCCGACCTCGCCCTGCTGATCGTCGCCGCCCTCGACCAGGAGGCCCTGGTCTCCCTGATCGAGCGTGCCGAGTCCATCGGCCTGACGCCGCTGGTCGAGGCGCACGACGAGGAGGAGGCGGAACGCGCCGTGGACGCCGGGGCGAAGATCATCGGTGTCAACGCGCGCAATCTGAAGGACCTCAAGGTCGACCGCTCCACCTTCGAGCGCGTCGCCCCCGAGATCCCGAACCACATCGTCAAGGTCGCCGAGTCCGGCGTCCGCGGCCCGCACGACCTGATCGCATACGCCAACGCGGGCGCCGACGCGGTGCTCGTGGGCGAATCCCTGGTCACCGGCCGCGACCCGCGGGCCGCCGTCGCCGACCTGGTCGCCGCCGGCGCCCATCCGGCGCTCCGGCACGGACGGAGCTGACCGCAACCGTGTCCGCCGACCGCCCCGGGTCCCGCATCCGGCCGGGCCTGCGCCCCGCCGCAACGACGGCCCGGGACCCGCACGCGCCGCTGGCGCGCGGCTGCCGCCCCCGCGGCTGCCGCGCCCCGGCCCGGCGCGTGCACGGCCGGCGCGTGCGGTACGTGCTCGGCGACGAGCCCGGCCAGGTCAACGGCATGCGATGGCGCACGGGGTCCGCGCTGTAGCGAGCCCCGGCCGACGTACCCGCACCACGCACGTCGTACGTACGACCGCACCGCCCGACCGTCCCCGGTCGCGGCGGCGCTCCGCTCACGGCGCATACGGTGAACCCACCCATTGCAATGTCGAGGAGCACGTCGGATGTCATCTGACTTCTTCATCCCGGACCCGGAGGGTCTGATCCCCAGCGCCGAGGGGTACTTCGGTGCGTTCGGCGGCAAATTCATCCCGGAGGCGCTCGTCGCCGCCGTGGACGAGGTCGCTGTCGAGTACGAAAAGGCCAAGGCCGACCCGGCCTTCGCCGCCGAGCTCAACGAGCTCATGGTCAACTACACCGGCCGCCCCAGCGCGCTGACCGAGGTTCCGCGCTTCGCCGAGCACGCGGGCGGCGCCCGGATCTTCCTCAAGCGCGAGGACCTGAACCACACCGGCTCGCACAAGATCAACAACGTGCTGGGCCAGGCGCTGCTCACCAAGCGCATGGGCAAGACCCGGGTCATCGCCGAGACCGGCGCCGGCCAGCACGGTGTCGCCACCGCGACCGCCTGCGCGCTCTTCGGCCTCGAATGCACCATCTACATGGGTGAGATCGACACCGAGCGGCAGGCGCTGAACGTGGCGCGGATGCGGATGCTCGGCGCCGAGGTCATCGCCGTGAAGTCCGGCTCCAGGACCCTGAAGGACGCCATCAACGAGGCGTTCCGCGACTGGGTCGCCAATGTGGACCGCACGCACTACCTCTTCGGCACCGTCGCGGGACCGCACCCCTTCCCCGCCATGGTCCGCGACTTCCATCGCGTCATCGGCGTCGAGGCCCGCCGCCAGATCCTGGAGCGGACCGGCCGGCTGCCGGACGCCGCCATCGCCTGTGTCGGCGGCGGCTCCAACGCCATCGGGCTCTTCCACGCCTTCATCCCGGACGCCCACGTCCGGCTGATCGGCTGCGAGCCCGCCGGACACGGTGTGGAGACCGGAGAGCACGCGGCGACCCTGACCGCGGGCGAGCCCGGCATCCTGCACGGCTCGCGCAGCTACGTCCTCCAGGACGACGAGGGCCAGATCACCGAGCCGTACTCCATCTCGGCCGGTCTCGACTACCCGGGCATCGGCCCGGAGCACGCGTACCTCAAGGACATCGGCCGCGGCGAGTACCGCGCGGTCACCGACGACGCCGCCATGCAGTCGCTGCTCCTCCTCTCCCGTACCGAAGGGATCATTCCGGCCATCGAGAGCGCCCACGCGCTGGCCGGAGCCCTGGAGGTCGGGAAGGAGCTCGGCAAGGACGGACTGCTCGTGGTCAATCTGTCCGGCCGCGGCGACAAGGACATGGACACGGCAGCCCGCTACTTCGGGCTGTACGACGGGACCGACGGGGTCGTCGAGGCCGACGTGGCCGACGGGGAAGAGGAGGTCACCAAGTGAGCGGCAATGTGGAGTTGTTGAGTTCCTCCCTCACCCAGGCGAAGGCGGAGAACAGGGCCGCGCTCATCGCGTACCTCCCGGCCGGCTTCCCGACCGTCGACGGCGCGATCGCCGCTGTGAAGGCGGTCGTGGCGGGCGGCGCGGACATCGTCGAGGTGGGACTGCCGCACAGCGACCCGGTGCTCGACGGCCCGGTCATCCAGACCGCCGACGACATCGCCCTGCGCGGCGGTGTGAAGATCGCCGACGTGATGCGTACGGTCCGCGAGGCGTACGAGGCGACCGGTGTCCCGATCCTCGTCATGACGTACTGGAACCCGATCGACCGGTACGGCGTCGAGCGCTTCACGGCCGAGCTCGCCGAGGCGGGCGGCGCCGGGTGCATCCTGCCCGACCTGCCGGTCCAGGAGTCCGAACTGTGGCGCGAGCACGCCGACAAGCACGGTCTCGCGACCGTCTTCGTCGTCGCGCCGAGCAGCAAGGACGAGCGCCTCGCCACCATCACAGCGGCCGGCTCGGGATTCGTGTACGCGGCCTCGCTGATGGGTGTCACCGGCACCCGCGAGTCCGTCGGCGAGCAGGCCCAGGACCTGGTCGCGCGCACCCGCGCCACGACGTCCCTCCCGGTCTGCGTCGGCCTCGGTGTCTCCAACGCCCGGCAGGCCGCGGAGGTCGCGGGCTTCGCCGACGGGGTGATCGTCGGCTCCGCCTTCGTCAAGGGCATGCTCGACGCCCCCGACGAGGAGGCGGGCCTGGCCGCGGTCCGCTCCCTGGCGGGCGAACTCGCCGAAGGCGTTCGAAAGCGCTGAATCGGGTGTAATCCAAACGGGTGGACCTGGACCCGGGGAGGCACGCACGTGCCTCCCCGGGTCGTTGCTGCGGGTGTGAGCGAGAAGAGCGAACAGGGAAAAAGGGCCGCGCGAGACCGGCTCGTCCAGCAGCGCGAGCGCCAGAAGGCGCACGAGCGCCGCAGGCGCACGCTGATCGTCGGCGGTGGCCTCGTGGGTGTGCTGGCGCTGGCCGCCGTCGTCGGCGTGATCGCCGCGAATACGGGCGACAAGGGCGACAAGAGCAAGACGGCGGGCCCGGCCGTCGCGCCGTCCGGTGCGACCGGCAAGGACAGCCTGGCCATCCCGGTCGGCGCGGCCAGCGCCCCGTCCACGCTCACCATCTGGGAGGACTTCCGCTGCCCGGTCTGCGCCCAGTTCGAGAACGCGTTCCGGGACACCATCCACCAGCTGGAGAGCTCCGGGCAGATCAAGGTCGAGTACCACCTCGCCACGATCATCGACGGCAATCTCGGTGGCAGCGGCTCGCTGCGGGCGGCCAACGCCGCGGCCTGCGCACAGGGCGTCGGCAAGTTCTCCGCGTACCACGACGTCCTCTACCGCAACCAGCCGCAGGAGTCCGACGACGCCTTCGGCAACAACGCCAAGCTGATCGAGCTCTCCGGGAAGGTCCCGGGACTCGACACCCCCGCCTTCCGCAGCTGTGTGGACGACGGCAAGCACGACACCTGGGTCCAGAAGTCCAACACGGCGTTCCTGAAGGGCGGATTCCAGGGCACGCCGACCGCACTGCTCAACGGTGAGCCGATCTTCCCGAAGAAGGGGAACGAACAGATCACCGCGGCGAACCTGAAGAAGTGGGTCGCCGAGGCCAACAAGGGCAAGAAGCCGGGCACGGTCACCCCGGCGCCGTCGGGCTCCTGAGCGGTGTCCGGCAGGGGGAACAGATGACCTGCCCGTTACCCAGACGTTGCCGGGTGGGTTGCCGTACGCCCCACCCGGCAGGGTAGCGTCGACCCTGCCATGGACCTTGCCTACATTCCCAGTCCGTCGACCGGCGTGATCGATCTCGGCCCGATCCCGCTCCGCGGCTACGCGTTCTGCATCATCATCGGTGTCTTCGTCGCCGTCTGGTTCGGCAACAAGCGCTGGATCGCCCGGGGCGGCAGAGCCGGCACCGTTGCCGACATCGCCGTCTGGGCCGTGCCCTTCGGCCTTGTCGGCGGCCGGCTCTACCACGTCATCACCGACTACCAGCTGTACTTCAGCGACGGTGAGGACTGGGTCGACGCCTTCAAGATCTGGCAGGGCGGCCTCGGCATCTGGGGTGCGATCGCGCTCGGCGCCGTCGGTGCCTGGATCGGCTGCCGCCGCCGCGGGATCCCGCTGCCGGCCTGGGCCGACGCGCTCGCCCCCGGTATCGCCTTCGCCCAGGCGATCGGCCGCTGGGGCAACTGGTTCAACCAGGAGCTCTACGGCAAGTCGACCGATGTGCCGTGGGCGCTGAAGATCAGCGAGGGCCCCAATCGGGTCGCCGGTACGTACCACCCGACGTTCCTGTACGAGTCGCTGTGGTGCATCGGCGTCGCCCTGCTGGTGATCTGGGCGGACCGCCGCTTCAGGCTCGGACATGGCCGGGCGTTCGCGCTGTACGTCGCCGCGTACTGCACGGGGCGGGCGTGGATCGAGTACATGCGGGTCGACGAGGCCCACCACATCCTGGGCCTGCGCCTGAACGTATGGACCGCGCTGATCGTGTTCGTGCTGGCGGTGGCGTACATCGTGATCTCGGCGAAGGTACGGCCGGGCCGCGAGGAGATCGTGGAACCGGGCGCGGTGGACGCCGAAGGCGTCGAGGCCGCGGAGGGCGATGACGTCGCGGGTGACGCGGACGGTGCCGTTGCGCCTGATGCGGACGCGGACGGTGACGCCGGGCGTGCGGAGGACAGTGCCGTGGAGGTGCCGGAGAAGAACGGCACCGCGGAGGCGGCGAAGAACGGCTGAGCCGTGTGCGCTTGTACGTGGGGCCCCGAACCGTCTGGGATGCTGTTGGCGAATTCGGGGCCTTGATCACTTCGTCCCGTCGGAGTTCATCCGGCGGGACGAAGCACTGCCAGGTGGGAGGCCCGGGTGTGGGCCCTGGGCATGTGATGTGTACTTCGCTGCGCCCCACGGCCACGCCCCCCGCGGAGGCGCCCCTGAACCGGCGTGGGCGTCGATGCCCGGCTTCCCTGCTGCAGCGATGCCGCTGCAGCCCCGGTGTGCGTGGTCCTTCCCGGGCCCCGTACACCGACACGACCTGCGGGGCCCGGGGCTCGGGTGAGAGCCCGGAGCTCGCAGCGTGACAAGACCGGTCTGTCTACACGAGCGGCTGCCCCCCGTCGACCGCCAGGCTGACGCCTGTCATGAAGGTGTTGGTCATGGCGAAGACCACCGCCTGGGCGATGTCCTCAGCTGTACCGATACGTCGCACGGGGTTGGTGGCGGACTTCTTCTCGAGGAACGCATCCTTCTTCTCGCCAAGCCCGTCCCACGCCCCGGTGTCGATGGTTCCTGGTGAGATGGCATTCACCCGCAGCGGGGCGAGCTCCACGGCCAGCGAACGGGTCACCACGTTCACCGAGCCGTTGGTCGCCGCCACCGCGAGAAACCCGGGATCCGGCTCAAGAGCCGCCACCCCGGAAAACAGCACGAACGACCCCGTCCTCGGCATCTTCGGTGCGAAGTGCTTGGCCAGCATGATCGGGCCCACGACCTTTGTGTGGAAGGACAACAGGATCGCCTCCGGGCTCAGCTCCCCGACAGCGCCGCGGGCCCTGGCCGATACGGTGGACACCACGTGATCGACGCTGCTCACCTGGTCGGCCAGAGCCGCGATCGAGGTTTCGTCCGTGACGTCGACACTCTTCACGGAGACGGTTGTGTTCTTGTAGGCGGCCTCGAGCGCCTCCCGGTTACGACCCGCGGCGACCACATGTGCCCCTTCGGCCATAGCCGCGTCGGCAATCGCCCGTGCGATGCCGCTTCCACGCCCGACAACGAGGACCGTCTCACCTTGCAAAGAACCTGCCACTATGTGCTCCTTCGATTGCTCCGCACGACACTAGAGCCCTCATAGGTCATATATGGAAATTTGGGACATGGAAGCCCTGAAGGCTCAAACATCAATGTGCGATTGGCCGTCAACGGGCAGGCCTGTCTGACATGGTCGGGCGGCCCTCCCGTGGTGTTCGGCGACTACCGGCAGGAGCAGACTCCGCTTGCACGGGCGTTTTTCGCCGCATGCGACGCCGCATGCGACGCCCCATGCCGCGCCGCAGGGATCGAGGCTGAGATCAGCAGCGACATCGGGAGACTCATCCGGGAGAAGTTCGTCTTCCTGGTCGTTTTCTCGGTCACCACGACGGCCATCCGGCAGCTCATCGGCGCCGTCCGCGCCCATCCGCGCTCCCGTGCCCTGCTGGCGCGATCTGATGGCCGAGGTCGTCGCCGTCGGCCAGGGCTCGGGCGTCCAACTGGACGAGAAGTGGTGGTTCGGGATCGGGCAGGGCCTCGACCAGCCGGAGCGCAGTGCTGCGGCTGACGGCCACACCGAAGACACCGGCCATGCGGGCGCCGGGCCGGGCGGCGAGCGCGAGGCCGACCGCGGCCAGTGTCGACCGCAGCCGCTCTGTCCACCGGCCGTACCGTCGGGTCAGCCCGGCGACCTGCTCGACGAACGTCCACCGTTCGCACAACGCGTTCCCGCGTATGAACCGGCGGACCCGCAGGCACAGCCGAACCCGCCTCCCCGCACTGGGCATGTCAGCGGGAAACCGCAGATAGGAGCTGTGAACCCGCTCCGACCAGCCCGCAGGCGAAGGGCGCACTGGTAGCCGGCCTGGCCCGGCCCGCGACTGACCAGGTACGCAGACGGCAACGACCAGTCGATGAAGACTGCCGACTCCCGGAATTCATTCTGTGGCACACAGCGGCGAGGATTTTCTCACCGACAGCTCGACCACGGAGGCACACACCCATGAGACCGACCCGCGCTGCTCTGCTCGTCGCGGCCACCGCCCTGACGCCTGCCCTCCTCTTCACCACCCCGGCGTTCGCCACCGGCTCGACGGCCACGGCCACGGCCACGACCGTGACGGCCACGTCCGAGACGCCGGTGGACGAGATGTCGGAGGACGACCTCCGCGTCGCCATCGCCCGCATCCTGGCGGACGAGGACTCCGGCAAGGCGGTCGTCCGAGAGGCCAACAGGGCCCTCGACGGCACCGTGGAGGACATGCGCGCTTTCCTGGAGACCGGCTACCGCCTTGCCCAGGCCGAGGACGACCGCGTCGAGATCTTCCGCATCCTGGGGGCCGAGGATTCCGGTAAGGCGGTCGTCCGGGAGGCCACCAAGGCTCTTGAGACCGACACCCCGGAGGCTCTGCGCGCTTTCCTGGAGACCGGCTACCGCCTCGCCCAGGCCGAGGACGACCGCGTCGAGATCTTCCGCATCCTGGCCGACCCGACTATCAGCGACGCCCTCCGCACGGCTGCCGAGAATGCCATCGACGGTACGCCGGAGGAGCTGCGGTACTTCCTGGAGGTCGGGCAGTACGAGGTGGACGGCTAGATCCGCAGCCGAGGATTGTGCCGGAAAGGCCATCCCCGCGCCGGCTCCAATGGGTCGGCGCTCCGTCGGGTGGGGAACAGATGGAGCAGCTGCGGCCGCACTCCTGAGCCGAGGGCGGGGATGAGCAGGAAGCACCGTCAATCGCAGCCCGCTCAGCACCAGCGCTGTCCAAACCCCTGAACATTTCGACACGTCCGCGGGCGCCGACTGCTTCCCGAACTGGTGGATGAACGCTGTCCTTTTTCGGTTCTGGCACACATTCCGTGAGCGATCTTGAGTCCGGCCTCACCGGACCCCGGTGACGCGTGGTCCGCGCAGCTCACACGACACGCGCGGCTTCTGCTGGCGAGAACCAGCAAGATCTTTCACGGAATGTGTGCCAGAACCCCTTTTTCGCCGACACCGGGCCCCGAATTCGCCAACAGCATCCCGTCTGGTTCGGGGCCCCTCGCTTTGCGCCCGGCCTGCGGCCCAGAATGTCCTCCAACGCCGGGCGGGCTTGATTTTGGCCCCGTGCCGTCGGAAGAGTGACGGCGGCGTTTTGTTGTTCGCGGCGTCGGCGGATGAATCAAGCCCGCGCGTGTCCTCGAACGCGGGGCGGGCAAAATCAAGCCTGTCCGGCGATTGAGGGCGAAACGGTCAGGGCGGGTGGGCCCGCGCCGTAACCCCGGCCTCACCCCCCCCGTCACCCCACCTTCCGTGCCAGCGTCAGCGTGCGGCGGGCCGATGCCACTACCGCCGCGTCGACGAATCGGCCGTCGGGGAGGGCCAGTGCGCCCTCGTCCGTCACGGCCGCCGCCACGATTTCCTCCGCCGCCTCGATCTCTTGTGCCGTCGGGCGGAACGCCCGCTCGATGACCGGGAGCTGGCGGGGATGGATCGCCGCCCGGCCCAGGAAACCCAGCGTCCGGCCATGCGCGCAGGACGCCCACAGACCGTCCAGGTCCCGTACGTCGGGGAACACCGACTGGGTGGGCGGCGCGAGCCCGGCCGCGCGGGCGGCGACCACGACCCGGCTGCGCGACCAGTCGAGCCCGGCGTCGTCCCGTACCCCCAGATCGGCCCGGAGGTCCGCCTCGCCCAGGGCGATGGAGCGCACCTGGGGATGGGAGGCGGCGACCGTGTACGCGTGCTCGATGCCGAGCGCCGATTCCAGCAGCGGACAGAGTGCGACCCCTGGTGCCACAGCCGCGATGTGGTGGACGGACGCCGCATGCGTGATCTTGGGCAGCCGGAGTTCGGCGAGACCCGGCAGCCCGGCCAGGGCGAGGATGTCCGCCTCGGTGTGGACCCGGACATGGATCGGCACAGCCGTGTCCGGGACCGCTTCGGACAGAAGCTCGGCGGTGGCGGACCGCGCGTACTCCTTGCGGTCCGGTGCGACCGCGTCCTCCAGATCGACGATCACCACATCCGCTCCCGAGTCGCGCGCCTTGCGCACCACCTTGGGCCGGTCTCCGGGGACGTACAGCAAGGTGAGCGGGACCGGCGCCGTCACAGGACGCTCTCCGCCCGCAGCGCGGCGATCTCCGGGCCCGACAGGCCCAGCCCGGTGAGGATCTCGTCGGTGTCCGCACCGTGCGGCCGGCCCGCCCAGCGGATCGCGCCCGGTGTACCGGAGAGACGGAACAGGACGTTCTGCATCCGCAGCGGTCCCAGCTCCGGGTCGTCGACCTCGGTGATGGAGTCCAGGGCCCGGTACTGCGGGTCCTCCATCACGTCCCGGATGTCGTGGATGGGCGCGATCGCCGCCTCCGCCTTCTCGAACGCGGAGACCGCCTCCTCACGGGTGTGCCGGGCGATCCAGTTGCCGACCGCCTCGTCGAGCTCGTCGGAGTGCTCGGCACGGGTGGTGCCGGAGCCGAACCAGGGTTCGTCGATCAGCTCGGCCCGGCCGACCAGACGCATGACCCGCTCGGCGATCGACTGCGCGGAGGTGGAGACGGCCACCCAGGACCCGTCCGAAGTACGGTACGTGTTGCGCGGGGCGTTGTTCCGGGAGCGGTTGCCGGTGCGTGGCTGTACGTAGCCGAGCTGGTCGTACCAGAGCGGCTGTGGGCCGAGCACGGTCAGGATCGGCTCGATGATCGCCATGTCGACGATCTGCCCCTCCCCGGTCCTGTCGCGTCCGGCGAGTGCGGCCATCACGGCGTACGCGGTGGCCAGCGCGGCGATCGAGTCGGCGAGCCCGAACGGCGGGAGCGTGGGCGGCCCGTCCGGCTCCCCGGTGATCGCGGCGAATCCGCTCATCGCCTCGGCCAGGGTGCCGAAGCCGGGGCGGTGCGCGTACGGACCGAACTGGCCGAAGCCGGTGACCCTGGCCAGCACCAGCCGCGGGTTGACGGCGTGCAGCTCCGCCCAGCCGAGGCCCCAGCGCTCCAGCGTCCCGGGCCGGAAGTTCTCGATGATCACATCGGTCTCGGCGGCCAGCCGGAGCAGGATGTCGCGCCCGCCGGGGCTGGACAGATCGAGGGTCATATTGCGCTTGTTGCGGCCGAGCAGCTTCCACCACAGGCCGACGCCGTCCTTCGTGGGGCCGTGCCCGCGCGACGGATCGGGCTTGCGCGGATGCTCGACCTTGACCACCTCGGCGCCGAAGTCGCCGAGCATGGTGGCGGAGAGGGGGCCCGCGAAGAGCGTGGCGAGGTCGACGACCCGCAGCCCGGTCAGGGGTGCCTGCGCGGTCGCGTTCATGCGGCGTCGATCTCGCTGCGGTACGGCATGGAGGTCGAGGCGCCGGGCCTCTGTACACAGAGCGCGGCGGCTGACGACGCCCAGGCCAGTGACTCCGGTACGGGCCGTCGCTCGCCGAGGGCCACGGCGAGCGTGCCGACGAAGGTGTCCCCGGCCCCGGTGGTGTCGACGGCGGTGACCTCGGGGGCGGGGAAGAGGACGGGTTCGCTGCCCCGGGCCGCGTACAGGCAGCCCTTCGAGCCGAGTGTGATGACGACCGCCGGGACCTGGCTGAGCAGGATCTGCGCTGCCGCACGGGGGTCCGCGGAGCCCGTGAGCTCGGCCGCCTCGTGCTCGTTGGGGATCAGCAGATCGACGCAGTCGAGGAGTTCGGAAGGCAGGGGCTGTACGGGGGACGGGGTGAGGATGGTCCGTACGCCCTGGGCGTGGGCCACCCGCGCGCCCTCCAGTACGGCGGACAGCGGCAGTTCCAGCTGGAGGAGCAGCAGATCGGCTCCGGCGACGGCGGCCATTTCGCCGGGGCCGAGAGCGGTGATGGTGGCGTTGGCGCCGGGGATCACCACGATGGAGTTGGAGCCCATGTCGTCGACGACGATGTGCGCGGTGCCGCTGGGGCCTTCCGCGGTGTGCAGCAGATCCGTGACGACGCCCGCGTGTTCCAGGTTGGACCGCAGCAGGGTGCCGTACTCGTCGTCGCCGACGGCGCCGATCATCGTCACCTTGCCGCCCGCACGGGCGGCGGCGACGGCCTGGTTGGCGCCCTTGCCGCCGGGGATGGTGCGCAACTCCCTTCCGGTGACGGTCTCTCCGCGCTCCGGAGCCCGTGCGACGTATGCGACAAGGTCCATATTGGTGCTGCCGAGCACCGCGATGCCGGTCATGGGCGGAGTGCCTCCTTGTGGGTGAGCCGGTGGGTCTGTTCGGCGAGTGCGTCGAAGCCGATGGAGTCGAAACCGGGGACGGACGTGGCGAGGCGGTTCTTCAGCGGGGTGGTCCAGCGGTCGGGCAGCCGCTCCGGGGCACCGGCCAGCAGACCGGCGAGCGAGCCGGCAGTCGCGCCGTTCGAGTCGGTGTCCCAACCGCCGGACACCGCACGGCAGATGGAGTCGGAGAACTCGCCGTCGGCGTGCGTGAGGGCAGCGGCGAGCAGTGCGGCATTGGGCAGCACATGGACCCAGTGGTAGCTGCCGTACTCGGCGTGCAGCCGGTCGGCCACCGCGTCGAAGCAACTCTCGCCGCGGGCCGCCCCGACACCGAAACGCACCGCGTGCGCGAACCGTGAACGCGGCGGGACGACACGCAGCCCGGTGGCCAGACACCCGTGCACATCACTCTCGCCCCCGGCCGCCTCGGCGAGCGCCGCGGCGGTGAACATCGCCCCGTACACCCCGTTGGCGGTGTGGGTGAGGACAGCGTCCCGATGCGCCTGCTCCGCCGCGGCCGACGGATCACCCGGATGCGTCCAGCCGTGCACATCGGCCCGGATCTGCGCGCCGATCCACTCCCGGAACGGGTTGCGGTACCTGGCGGTGTGCGGGGGCTCGATCCCGTCGAGCAGATTGCGGTACGCGACCCGCTCGGCGGTGAACGTCCGGCCGGCCGGGAGTTCGTCGAGCCAGAGCCGGGCGAGATCGCAGGTGGTGAAGGACGGGCCGTACCGCTGGAGCAACAGCACGGTGAGGAGGGGGTGGTTGAGGTCGTCGTCCTCCGGCATGCCGTCGATGTTCTCGGCCAGGGAGGTGGGTGCGGAGCGACGGTTCCAGGGGTAGGTGGCGGCCAGTTCGGCGGGCAGACCCTTGGCGGTGAACCAGGTGGCCAGCGGCCAGTTGCCGGTGGCGCGGGCCAGCGCGCGGATGCCGGCGAGCGGCAGTTTCTCGACAGGTTTGCCGAGCAGGCAGCCGGCGGCCCGGCCCAGCCACGCGGCGTGCAGCCGGTCCTGACCCACCGGCGGCGGGTCCGTGCGGGGGACCGGCCAGTTGGGGCAGGCGGCCCGGATCGCGGTCAGCTCCGTCGGCTCGTCCGCCTCCAACGGGGATTCCAGCAGGGCGAGTTCGTCGAGCAGCCGCTCGGCGAGCACGCGCAACTCGGGTGCCGCAGGTGCCGATGCGCCCGCGCGCTCCGGGGCGGGCGCGCCGCCCGCCTCGTACCACCGGCGCGCGATGGCCCGTGCGTCCCGCCCGTCCTCGGCCGCCTGGCGCAGCTCGTGCCCGACCAGGTCCTCGGGCTGTACCCACGTCACCCGTACGTTCATGGCGTACCCACCAGCGCGGCGAAGGCCGACTCGTGCGCGCGGCGCCGGGCCGTGTCCCGTACGAACACCTCGCGGGCGACGTCCGTCAGGGCCCGCGCGGGGGCGTGCAGATCGAGCCGGCTGGCCTCGGCGACCGTTTTCACCCAGGTGGCGGGGATCGCCTGCTCACCGTGGAGCGCGCCCGCGATGGCGCCGCTCATCGTGGCGATCGAGTCGCAGTCCCGGCCGTAGTTGACCGAGCCGAGGACCGCGTGCCGGTAGTCGCCGTCCGCGACGAGCAGCATGCCGAGCGCGATCGGGAGTTCCTCGATGGAGTGCAGCCGGGACGGCCGGCGGGCGCCGAGGGAGGGGGCGCGGTAGTCGGGGCCGACGGTGTCGAAGGGGGCGACGGCGGTACGCAGCGGGGCCAGCGCCGACTCGAAGTCGCCGTACCGGGCGGCCACTTCGCAGACCGCCTCGATGGCGGACCGGGTGCCGTCCTTGGCGAGTGACAGGCAGGTGTCGACGACGCCGGCGGGCGTCGCGTCCGGGGCGCAGGCGGCGGCGACGGCCGCCGCGAAGACCCCGGCCGCCTCCCTGCCGTACGAGGACTGATGGGCACCGGCGACATCCAGCGCCTCGGCGTACGCGGCCTGCGGGTGGGCGGCGTTGACCAGACCGACCGGTGCCATGTACATCGCCGCACCGCAGTTGACGATGTTTCCGGAGCCCGCCTCGCGCGGATCGACATGGCCGTAGTGCAGTCGCGCGACGATCCACTTCTCGGCGAGGAAGATCCGCTGGAGCGGCAGCGCGTCGGCCTCCAGCTCCGGGATCCAGCGGGGGGTGGAGATCAGCTCCGGCACGAGATGGCCGGCGACCGCGTACGCGTCGAGATGGTCGCGCACGGCGCCGTACACCCGTACCAGAGCATGGGTCATCAAGGTGTCGTCGGTGACGTGCCCGTCGCCCTTGTGGTAGGGGGCGATGGGGCGGGCCGTACGCCAGTCGTCGCCGTCCCACGGGCCGACGATGCCGCTGATCCGCCCGCCGTGGCGTGCCACGATCTGCTCGGGGGGCCTGCCCTCGACCGGACCGCCGAGCGCATCGCCGACCGCGGCGCCGACGAGCGCTCCCGTGATCCGTTCATCGAGTGTGAGTGCCGTGGTCCTCGCCTCGGACCGCATGGGCGTCGTGGATGTCATGTCCGAATTGTCCACCCGCGGGCTTCGGTTCCGTGTCTGCCAGCAGCCCGGCGAGTTCGATGAGATCGGTCCCCGCGAGACGGGGCAGCGCACACCCCGCCAGGGTGCGACAGGCTTCGCGCCAGCCGTCCGGGACGGCGCCGATGCCGCCGAGCGCACCGGTCAGCGCACCGGCCAGGGCGGGCGCCGAGTCGGCCACCCGCGACAGGCACGCCGCCGCGGGAATGGCCTGGGCGATCTGGCCGCGGGCCGCGGTGGCCAGGGCGAGAGCGACCGGGACGGTCTCGGCGGCGGCGATCCCGTAGCTGTAGACATGGTCGACGATCTGATGCTCCAGCACCGGTACGAGGGCGAACGCGCCCGCCGCCTCGCCGACGAAGTCGCGGGCGATCCGGACGGCATGGGCGGCGTTGCGGGCGATCTCCGTGCCGTCGGGGAGCTGGGCGAGCGCAGCGTTCACCGCGGTGTCCACGTCCGCACCGCCCAGCGCCTCGGCGATCGCGGCCGCCATCGCGCGGGCACCGTGCACACCGTCGCCGTCCTGGGTGTAGCGGGCGTCGAACTCGGCGAGGTCGGCGGCTGCGGCGGGATCCCCGGGGTGGACGACGGCGAGCACGGCGGCCCGTACGCAGGCCGCGTCGTCGAAGTAGTGCGGGTTGTCGTGGCCGGTGGCGGGCGGGCGCAACCCGGCGGCGAGATTGCCGAGCCCGGCCCGCACCGAGATCCGGGCGCGCAGGGGGAGCACCGCGGACTCGACCTCGGGGGCACGGGCGGCAGCCGCGGCGACCTCGGCCGCCAGCGCGTTCCAGGCGACGTCGATGGCGGCCCGCATCCGGCGTTCGGGGGACAGCCCGTGCAGCGGACCGGCCGCCGAGGTGAGCACGGTCCCGGCGGCGAACGCCGCCCATTCGGCGTCGTCGGAGGGCCCGAGCCGCAGGGGTTCGGGCGGCTGGTTGAGCGCGATGGGGACGGGCAGCGTGGTCGTGGCGTTCTGCTCGGCGAAGGTGTCGAGCTCCCGGGTGAGGCGCCGGGTCCACTCGGGCATCCGGGCGGCCCGGTGCCGCGCGGCGGGCCACCCGGCGGCGTCCCCGGAGGCGAGCCCGAGCAGCAGCCCCTCGATCCGGGCCCGATGCCCGGGGCCGGGACGGGTGCGGAGACGGGCGGTCGGGGAGGCGGGGGTGCGGGGGGCGTCGTGCGGGTCGCGCTGAGTGCCGCGCGCGGTGGTCATCGCTCCACCACCGTTCTGCCTGCGGCGGGGGAGGCGGCGGCGGAGGCGGCGGGAGGGGCGGGTTCGGCGCCGGTGCCGCGCGCCGGTTTTCCTGTGGGCGTACGAGGGGGGTGGTCCGGGGCTGCGCCCGTGTTCGTACGCAGGCAGTCCGGGGCCGGGCCCTCGTCGTCGGCGTCGGACGGGGCGCCGGGCGGCGCGTACTCGGTGCCGGTGTCCCGCACCGGGTCGCCCTCCGGCGTACCGGCGTCGCCCCGCGCGCCCTCGTACGCCTCGTCCGCGTCCTCCGGGGTGAGCAGCTCCGCGATGTCCAGGACGTGGTAGCCCCGCATCGACGGCAGGCAGCTGCCCCGGACCGGGCCGATCGCCTCCCCCCAGTGCCGGGGAATCGCGGACGCCCCGTGCAGGGCGCCGGCCAGAGCCCCCGCCACCGCGGCCGTCGTGTCCGCGTCGCGGCCCATGTTGACCGCGGTCAGCACCGCCGTACGGAAGTCGCCGCGCGCCGCCGCGAACGCGCCGAAGGCCAGGCCGACCGCCTCCGGGGCCAGGTCCGTCCACGGGTAGCCGCCGATCACCACTGCGGAGCGCACCGCGCGTTCCATCGTGAGGCGGTCGGGGTGCGTGCGCTGCGCGGCCGCCACCGCGCGCCGCAGCGAGCGCGCCGTCCAGGAATCCATGGGAACGACGGACAGCGCGGCGGCGATCACCGACGCGACCCCGCCGCCCACCATCGCCGCGGCCACCCCGGCCGCCACCGCCTGGCCGCCGTAGATGCCCTCCCCGTCATGGCTGACCCGCCCGTCCACCGCGACCAGTCGCGCCGCCTCGTCCGGCCGGCCCGCCGCGAAGACGCCGAACGGCGCCGCCCGCATCGCCAGGCCGTCGCTCCAGGCGTGCCGGTGCTGGGCGGAGATCGGGGCGGCGAGGCCCCGGCGCAGATTCTCCAGCGTGCCCCGTTCACTGAACCCGGCGCCGCGGAACGGCCCCTCGTCCAGGTCGGCGATCCACAGATGCCAGGCCCGCTCCACGTGGGTGACGGTCAGCGCCGAACCGTGCCGGGCGAGCAGCAGCCCGGAGAAGATCGCGTACTCCGTGTCGTCCGTACCCGCGGGGTCGTCGCTCACGAAGCCCTCGATCCGGCCCCAGCGACGACGGATCTCGGACGGCCGCAGATTCTCCGCCGGTGCGCCCAGCGCGTCACCGACCGCGAGACCGAGCAGGGAGCCCCGGGCCCGGTCGCCCAGGTCTCCGCGCGACACCCCGCCCCGGCCCGTGCCGCCCCGTACCGTCGCCTGTGCGCCGTGTCGTACCGCTGTTTCCGTACCGCCCGTCCGAGGCTCTGCCGGATTTCCTGCAATCAACTCCATCGCGTCGACCCTTCGCTCACACCGAGCCAGTTCTCGTGCCTGCTCGATCTGTGCCACGCAGAGCCCCGACAGAGGCCGATAATCGCAACAAAAGGGCCAGTCGGATGACGGCTCAGAGGCAGTGAGCCAGGCCGTACTTACCTGGTCGCAGGGGCAGGTAAGTACGGCCTGCCTTGCTGGCGGGGGACCTTTTTCGTGCGTACTTTCGATGGTGTTGAGCGGGGGCGGAGCGCGTGAAACCCGCTGCCGGAGAAGGGGAGAGTTGTGTCCATCATCGAGACCGACGCCGTACTGCACGAGGCGCATCGCGACAACCACACCCACCGCGATGTGAACGGCGGCTGGCTGCGCCCGGCGGTGTTCGGTGCCATGGACGGGCTGGTCTCCAACCTCGCGCTGATGACCGGCGTAGCGGGCGGTGCCGTCTCCCAGCAGACGATTGTGATCACCGGGCTGGCGGGCCTCGCCGCCGGTGCGTTCTCCATGGCGGCCGGCGAATACACCTCCGTCGCCTCGCAGCGCGAGCTCGTCGAGGCGGAACTCGACGTCGAACGGCGCGAGTTGCGCAAGCACCCCAAGGACGAGGAGCGGGAGCTCGCCGAGCTCTATGTGTCCCGTGGCGTCGAGCCCGGGCTCGCCCGTGAGGTCGCGCGGCAGCTGTCGCGCGACCCGGAGCAGGCCCTGGAGATCCACGCCCGCGAGGAGCTCGGCATCGACCCGGGCGATCTGCCCTCGCCGCTCGTCGCCGCCGTGTCGTCGTTCGGCGCGTTCGCGCTGGGGGCCCTGCTGCCCGTACTGCCGTATCTGCTCGGCGCGAGTGCGATGTGGCCGGCCGTGCTGCTCGCACTGGTCGGGCTGTTCGCCTGCGGTGCGGTGGTCGCCAGGGTGACGGCGCGCAGCTGGCTGTACAGCGGGCTGCGTCAGCTGGTGCTGGGCGGGGCCGCGGCGGCGATCACCTACGGTCTGGGCACGCTGATCGGCGTGGCCGTCGGGGGCTGACGTATCGGCGACCGGGGAGCGGGCAGGCCTTGTGCCTGCCCGTAACGTGTCCGCCATCCGTGTGACGTACGTCTTGGCGTCCGCCTCTGGGCGGAACGGATCCACCCGGCGTAAAATGAGTCTCTATACAAGGCCACGCATAAGTAGCCGTTACCCGGCGGTTTCGTTTCCTTTGCCGCCGGGCATGAGCCGTAGACACCGCAGGCAACGACGCCTGCTCTCTGCGGTCCCCCGGGCGCCGATCCTCCGACTGCGACCCACCCCCACCGCCTCACGCGGTGTCCGCATGTTGGAACGGACTATCCGCTTCTTGAGAAGCGCCCCATCATGTAACCTGCACGAAATTTCGCAGAGGGCCAACGTCGTCCCTCGGCACTGCATATGCCACGACGACGACGGGAGAGCCGATGCGTACCGACGCCTGGTCGCCCATGGACGGTCGCCCCGCCCAGCAGGGGATGTACGACCCCCGTAACGAGCACGACGCCTGTGGCGTCGGGTTCGTGGCCACTCTGACCGGTGTGGCCAGCCATGAGCTGGTCGAGCAGGCGCTGACCGTACTGCGCAACCTCGAACACCGCGGTGCCACCGGATCCGAACCCGACTCCGGTGACGGCGCCGGAATCCTCCTCCAGGTCCCGGACGCCTTCCTCCGCGACGAGGTCGCCTTCGACCTCCCCGAGGCCGGTGCCTACGCCGTCGGAATCGCCTTCCTGCCCGCGGACGACTCCACCGAGGCCGTCCGGAAGCTGGAGAAGATCTCCGCCGAGGAGGGCCTCAAGGTCCTCGGCTGGCGCCAGGTCCCGGTCACCCCGGACATCCTCGGCAACGGCGCCCGCGCCACCATGCCCGAGTTCCGCCAGCTCTTCGTCGCGGACGGCGAGAGCGCCGGCATCGCGCTCGACCGCAAGGCCTTCGTACTGCGCAAGCGCGCCGAGCGGGAGGCCGGGGTGTACTTCCCCTCGCTGTCCGCCCGCACGATCGTCTACAAGGGCATGCTCACCACGGGCCAGCTGGAGCCGTTCTTCCCGGACCTCTCCGACCGCCGCTTCGCCACCACCGTCGCACTGGTCCACTCGCGCTTCTCCACGAACACCTTCCCGAGCTGGCCGCTCGCCCACCCGTACCGCTTCGTCGCGCACAACGGCGAGATCAACACGGTCAAGGGCAACCGCAACTGGATGAAGGCTCGCGAGTCCCAGCTCGCCTCCAGCCTCTTCGGAGCTGCGCAGCTCGACCGGATCTTCCCCGTCTGCACCCCGGACGCCTCCGACTCCGCCTCCTTCGACGAGGTCCTGGAGCTGCTCCACCTCGGCGGCCGTTCGCTGCCCCACTCGGTGCTGATGATGGTCCCCGAGGCGTGGGAGAACCACGACTCGATGGACCCGGCCCGCCGCGCCTTCTACCAGTACCACTCCACGATGATGGAGCCCTGGGACGGCCCGGCCTGCGTCACCTTCACCGACGGCACCCAGGTCGGCGCGGTCCTGGACCGCAACGGTCTGCGCCCCGGCCGTTACTGGGTCACCGACGACGGCCTCGTCGTGCTCTCCTCCGAGGTCGGTGTCCTGGACATCGATCCCGCGAAGGTTGTCCGCAAGGGCCGCCTCCAGCCCGGCAGGATGTTCCTCGTCGACACGGCCGAGGGCCGCATCATCGAGGACGACGAGATCAAGGCCGGCCTCGCCGCCGAGCAGCCGTACCAGGAGTGGCTGGAGACCGGCGAGATCGAGCTGGAGGACCTCCCCGAGCGGGAGCACATCGTGCACACGCACGCTTCCGTTACCCGCCGCCAGCAGACCTTCGGCTACACCGAGGAAGAGCTCCGCGTCATCCTCGCGCCGATGGCCCGCACCGCCGGCGAGCCGCTCGGCTCCATGGGCACGGACTCGCCGATCGCCGCTCTGTCCGAGCGCCCCCGGCTGCTCTTCGACTACTTCACCCAGCTGTTCGCGCAGGTCACCAACCCGCCGCTGGACGCCATCCGCGAGGAGCTCGTCACCTCGCTGCGCTCCACGCTCGGCCCGCAGGGCAACCTGCTGGAGCCGATCGCCGCGTCGTGCCGCAGCGTCACGCTGCCGTTCCCGGTGATCGACAACGACGAGCTGGCCAAGCTGATACACATCAACGCCGACGGCGACATGCCGGGCATGAAGGCCGCCACGCTCTCCGGTCTCTACCGGGTCGGCGGCGGCGGCGATGCCCTCGCGGCGCGGATCGAGCAGATCTGCACCGAGGTCGACGCCGCCATAGAGGACGGCGCCCGTCTGGTCGTCCTGTCCGACCGGCACTCCGACGCCGAGCACGCGCCGATCCCGTCGCTGCTGCTCACCTCGGCCGTCCACCACCACCTCATCCGCACCAAGCAGCGCACCCAGGTGGGTCTGCTGGTCGAGGCCGGAGACGTCCGCGAGGTCCACCACGTCGCGCTGCTGATCGGTTACGGCGCCGCCGCGGTCAACCCGTACCTGGCGATGGAGTCCGTCGAGGACCTGGTCCGCGCCGGTACGTTCATCGAGGGCATCGAGCCCGAGCAGGCCATCCGGAACCTGATCTACGCGCTCGGCAAGGGCGTCCTGAAGGTCATGTCCAAGATGGGCATCTCGACGGTCGCCTCCTACCGCGGCGCCCAGGTCTTCGAGGCCGTCGGCCTGGACGAGGACTTCGTCACGAAGTACTTCAACGGCACCGCCACCAAGATCGGCGGCGCGGGCCTCGACGTCGTCGCCCAGGAAGTCGCCGCCCGCCACGCCAAGGGGTACCCGGCCTCCGGGATCTCCGCCTCGCACCGCGCGCTGGAGATCGGCGGCGAGTACCAGTGGCGCCGCGAGGGCGAGCCGCACCTGTTCGACCCGGAGACGGTCTTCCGCCTCCAGCACGCCACGCGCAACAAGCGGTACGACATCTTCAAGAAGTACACGGACCGGGTGAACGAGCAGTCCGAGCGCCTGATGACGCTCCGTGGTCTGTTCGGCTTCAAGTCGGACCGCGAGGCGATCTCGATCGACGAGGTCGAGTCCGTCCCCGACATCGTCAAGCGCTTCTCCACCGGCGCCATGTCGTACGGCTCGATCTCCCGCGAGGCACACGAGACCCTCGCCATCGCCATGAACCAGCTGGGCGGCAAGTCCAACACCGGTGAGGGCGGCGAGGACGCGGACCGGCTCTACGACCCGGCGCGCCGCTCGTCCATCAAGCAGGTCGCCTCCGGCCGCTTCGGTGTGACCAGCGAGTACCTGGTCAACGCGGACGACATCCAGATCAAGATGGCGCAGGGTGCCAAGCCCGGCGAGGGCGGCCAGCTGCCCGGCCACAAGGTCTACCCGTGGGTCGCCAAGACCCGGCACTCCACCCCGGGTGTCGGTCTGATCTCGCCGCCGCCGCACCACGACATCTACTCCATCGAGGACCTGGCTCAGCTGATCCACGACCTCAAGAACGCCAACCCGGCGGCCCGCATCCACGTGAAGCTGGTCTCCGAGGTCGGTGTCGGCACGGTCGCCGCGGGAGTCTCCAAGGCGCATGCGGACGTCGTCCTGATCTCCGGCCACGACGGCGGAACGGGTGCCTCCCCGCTCACCTCGCTGAAGCACGCGGGCGGCCCCTGGGAGCTCGGCCTCGCCGAGACCCAGCAGACCCTGCTGCTCAACGGCCTGCGCGACCGTATCGTCGTGCAGACCGACGGCCAGCTGAAGACCGGCCGCGACGTCGTCATCGCCGCGCTGCTGGGCGCCGAGGAGTTCGGTTTCGCGACCGCGCCGCTCGTCGTCTCCGGCTGCGTCATGATGCGCGTCTGTCACCTGGACACCTGCCCGGTCGGCATCGCCACCCAGAACCCGGTCCTGCGCGACCGCTTCTCCGGCAAGGCCGAGTACGTCGTCAACTTCTTCGAGTTCATCGCCATGGAAGTCCGTGAGCTCCTCGCCGAGCTGGGCTTCCGTACGATCGAAGAGGCCGTCGGCCACGCCGAGCTGCTCGACACCGACCGTGCGATCACGCACTGGAAGGCGCAGGGCCTCGACCTGAAGCCGCTGTTCTACGTCCCCGAGCTGGCCGACGGCGCCGTCCGGCACCAGCTGGTCGAGCAGGACCACGGTCTCGCCAAGGCCCTCGACAACGAGCTGATCAAGCTCGCCGCCGACGCCCTGAACGCGGAGAGCGCCGAGGACGCCCAGCCGGTCCGGGCCCAGATCGCGATCCGGAACATCAACCGGACCGTCGGCACCATGCTCGGCCACGAGGTGACGAAGAAGTTCGGCGGTGCCGGTCTGCCGCAGGACACCATCGACATCACGTTCACCGGCTCCGCCGGCCAGTCCTTCGGCGCGTTCCTGCCGAGCGGTGTGACGCTGCGCCTGGAGGGCGACGCCAACGACTACGTCGGCAAGGGCCTCTCCGGCGGCCGTGTCATCGTCCGCCCGGACCGCGGCGCCGACCACCTCGCCGAGTACTCCACCATCGCGGGCAACACCATCGCCTACGGCGCCACCGGCGGCGAGCTGTTCCTGCGCGGCCGCACCGGTGAGCGGTTCTGCGTCCGCAACTCCGGCGCGACGGTCGTCTCGGAAGGTGTGGGCGACCACGGCTGCGAGTACATGACCGGCGGCCACGCCGTCGTACTCGGCGAGACCGGACGCAACTTCGCCGCAGGTATGTCCGGCGGTGTCGCGTACGTCATCGACCTGGACCGCGACAACGTCAACATCGGAAACCTCGGCGCGATCGAGGTCCTCTCCGACACCGACAAGCAGTGGCTGCACGATGTGGTGCGCCGCCACCAGGAGGAGACCGGTTCCACGGTCGCCGAGAAGCTGCTTGCCGAGTGGGACAGCGCCGACGGTGGTGTCTCCCGCTTCAGCAAGATCATCCCGTCCACCTACAAGGCAGTGCTCGCCGCCAAGGACGCCGCTGAGCTCGCCGGTCTCTCCGAACAGGAGACCACCGAGAAGATGATGGAGGCGGCGACCAATGGCTGACCCCAAGGGCTTCCTGACCACCGGGCGCGAGGTCGCCGAGACCCGCCCCGTGGGCGAGCGCGTCAAGGACTGGAACGAGGTCTACGTTCCGGGCTCGCTGCTCCCGATCATCAGCAAGCAGGCCGGCCGCTGCATGGACTGCGGCATCCCGTTCTGCCACAACGGCTGTCCGCTCGGAAACCTCATCCCCGAGTGGAACGACTACGCCTACCGCGAGGACTGGACGGCGGCGTCCGAGCGCTTGCACGCCACGAACAACTTCCCGGAGTTCACGGGCCGCCTGTGCCCCGCTCCGTGCGAGTCGGCGTGTGTGCTCGGCATCAACCAGCCGGCCGTCACCATCAAGAACGTCGAAGTCTCCATCATCGACAAGGCGTGGGACAGCGGCGACGTCACCCCGCAGCCGCCCGAGCGGCTCTCCGGCAAGACCGTCGCCGTGATCGGCTCGGGCCCGGCGGGTCTCGCCGCGGCCCAGCAGCTGACCCGGGCCGGCCACACGGTCGCCGTCTTCGAGCGCGCGGACCGCATCGGAGGTCTTCTCCGGTACGGCATCCCCGAGTTCAAGATGGAGAAGTCGCACATCAACCGCCGCATCGAGCAGATGCGTGCGGAAGGCACCAAGTTCCGTACGGAGGTGGAGATCGGCAAGGATATCGACGCCGCCAAGCTCCGCCGCCGCTACGACGCGGTCGTCATCGCCGCCGGTGCCACCGTCTCCCGCGACCTGCCCGTCCCGGGCCGTGAGCTGAACGGCGTGCACTTCGCCATGGAGTACCTGCCGCTCGCCAACAAGGTGCAGGAGGGCGACCTGACGGTCTCCCCGATCACCGCCGAGGGCAAGCACGTCGTCGTCATCGGCGGCGGCGACACCGGCGCCGACTGCGTCGGCACCGCCCACCGTCAGGGCGCGCTCTCCGTCACCCAGCTGGAGATCATGCCCCGGCCGGGCGAGGACCGTAACGCCAACCAGCCCTGGCCGACGTTCCCGATGCTCTACAAGGTCACCTCCGCGCACGAGGAGGGCGGCGAGCGGGTCTACTCCGTCTCCACCACCCACTTCGAGGGCGATGAGGACGGCAACGTCCAGGCCCTGCACCTGGCCGAGGTGGAGTTCAAGGACGGCAAGCTGGAGCAGAAGCCCGGCACCGAGCGGACGATCCCCGCTCAGCTGGTCACCCTCGCGATGGGCTTCACCGGCACCGACCAGTCCAACGGCCTGGTCCAGCAGTTCGGCCTGGCGCTCGACGAGCGCGGCAATGTCGCGCGCGACGCGGACTACGCCACCAACGTCGACGGAGTCTTCGTCGCCGGTGACGCGGGCCGCGGCCAGTCCCTCATCGTGTGGGCCATCGCCGAGGGCCGCTCCGCGGCGCGCGGTGTGGACCGCTTCCTGACCGGAGCCAGCGCCCTGCCGGCTCCGATCCGTCCGACGGACCGTTCCCTGACGGTCTGATCACGGCACACAAAGACGTCCCGTACAACGGCGTACGGAACTGAACGCGGCGCCTGCCCGTCCCCGACCGGACGATCTCGGCAGGCGCCGTGGCGCGTTCCGGGGATGGACGCAGGCTCAGCCCGACAGCGCGGACGTCTTGAGCACCACCAGCAGCACCAGTACGGCGAGCAGTACCACACCCGCGGCGGCCTGGATCGTCGTACGCCGCTTAGCCGGGGCGTACGCGTACGCGACCGTGACGATGCCGCCCGTCAGCAGACCGCCCAAGTGGCCCTGCCACGAGGTGAATCCGGCCGAGATCAGCATCCAGATCAGGAACCCGGCCATGAACCGGTTCACCGCCTGCATATCGCGTCCCAGGCGCCGGTTGATGACGTAGAACGCCGCACCGAGACCGAAGATCGCACCCGAGGCACCCACCGTGCTGTCGAACGGCGCGATCAGATACACCAGGACCGAACCGCCCAGCGCGGACAGCAGATACAGCGCGAGGTAACGGGCCCGGCCCAGCTGCTCCTCGACGACCCGGCCCAGATTCCACAGCGCGTACATGTTGAAGAGGATGTGCAGCACCCCGAACGGCAGCGAGCCGAAGGACGACTCGCCCGGCGGGAGATGCAGGAAGGCTCCGGTCAGCAGCCGGTACCACTCGCCGTCCACCACACCGATCACATCGAAGCCGGGGAAGCTCCCGCCCTCGTAGACGTACTGGGCTCCGTCCGGGCCGTTCAGCCCCGCGCCGAGCATCGCGAACCGGTCGACGATCCCCGGACGGACCAGCTCGCCCAGATACGCCAGGATGTTGAGGCCCATCAGTGCATACGTGACGAGCGGCACCGCGGTCCTCGGCACCGCACCGCCGAACACCGTGCGCGCCTGCCGGACCGAGCGCTGTCCCTCCTTCACGCACTCCACGCAGTGGTGACCGACAGCGGCCTCACGCATGCAGTCGGGGCAGATGAACCGTTCACAGCGGGTGCAGCTCACATACGTCTCGTACGACGGATGGCGATAACAGGTGGTGACCGCGGCCTCCACGGCAGGCTCCTTCACGGGTGGGCGGACACGAGCGGCCGGTGGGGGCGGCGGCGATCAAGATAGCGAACGCCGCCGCCGGAGGTATACCTGGGTGGCTTACGCTCAGGGGTCTGACACGTCGAGGATCGGAGAATCCGCATGGCCGGCTCGTCCGCAGCGAAAGGTCCGGCCATCAGCCTCCGCAAGATCGAGGAGACCGCACCCGCGCTGGTCAGCCTCTACAAGAGCGCCTCGGTCTCGCTGACGAAGCACGGCATGGGCGGGGAGCGCGCAGCGGTCTATCTGGTGCTCGACTACTCCGGCTCCATGAAGGAGTACTACAAGGACGGCAGCGTCCAGGCCCTGGCGGACAGGGTGCTGGGTCTTTCGGCACATCTGGACGACGACGGCCGCGTACCGGTCGTCTTCTTCTCCACGGACATCGACGCCGTCACCGACATAGCCCTGGACAACCACCGCGGCCGGGTCGACGCGATCGTGGCGGGCCTGGGGCACATGGGGAAGACCAGCTACCACCTGGCCATGGACGCGGTCATCGACCACTACATCGACAGTGGCTCGACCGCCCCCGCGCTCGTCGTCTTCCAGACGGACGGCGGCCCGATCAGCAAGCACGCGGCGGAACGCCATCTGTGCAAGGCGGCGAAACTTCCGCTGTTCTGGCAGTTCATCGGCTTCGGCAACAAGCGCAGTACGCAGTTCGACTTCCTGCACAAGCTCGACGAACTGGGCGTACCCGCCAAGCGCGCCGTCGACAACGCCGGCTTCTTCCACGCCGGACCCGACCCGCGCAAGGTCCCGGACACCGAGCTGTACGACCGGCTGGTCGCCGAATTCCCGCAGTGGCTGGCCGCGGCCCGGGCACAGGGGATCGTCAAGTGACGGCCCGGGTGCTGCGGGCGGCCGGCCGTGCGGCCACGCCCTGGAAGAACGGCGGGGGAGTCACCCGGGAGATCGCGGCGTTTCCCGAGGGAGCGCCGCTGGACGCCTTCGACTGGCGGGTCAGCCTTGCCGATGTGTCCCGGGACGGCCCGTTCTCCGCGTTCCCCGGGGTCGACCGCACGCTGACCGTGGTCGAGGGCGCAGGGATGGACCTCATGGTGGGCGGCGAGCACCATATCGTCGACGAGCCGTACTGGCCCCACGACTTCCCCGGTGACCTGGAGACGGAGGGCCGGCTGCTCGGCGGCCCGGTCGTGAACCTCAATGTGATGTACCGCAGGGAGCATACGAGCGCGGAGGTCGCGGTGGTCCGCGGCACCGTCCGGCTGTCGGTGCCTCAAGGCGGGGCGGTGCTGGCCATCGCGCTGGAGGACGGTGCGGTGGTCGACGGCCAGGACGTCGAACTCGACTGCTACGACGCGTTGCTGGCACAGGGGGAATCACCGGGGGTGCTCCGGACGCAGGGGTGGGCGCTGGTGGTCACCCTGTCGAGCCCGAGTGATTGAGCCGGAAATCCGGACAGAAGATGTCGGGATTCCCCGATTTCATGGCCTCATGACATCGAGTTCCTGGGAAGAGTTCCAGTCGGCACAGCCGGCCTTCGCCGACACCGTTCAGGCCCGTTTTGCGCAGTACAAGCACCATGTCCTGGCGACCCTCCGCAAGGACGGATCACCGCGTGTGACCGGCCTGGAAGTGGATTTCCGTTTCGGTGAGCTGTGGCTCGGCATGATGCCGAACTCGCGCAAGGCGCTGGACCTGCTGCGCGATCCACGGTTCGCGGTGCAGGCCAATCCGGGGCCGGACGCCGAGATGGCCGACGGCGACGTCCGGGTCTCCGGCCGCGCGGTGGAGGTGACCGACCCCGCCGTGCTGGCCCGCTTCATCGAAGAGGTGAAGCCGCCGGAACCCTTCCACCTCTTCCGGGTAGAGGTGAGCGAGGTGGTACGCACCGGTCTCGAAGGCGGCGACACCCTGGTCATCCAGGTATGGCGCCCCGGTCACCCGCTGCGCACCTTCCAGAGGGGCAACGACGACGGCTCACTGAGCGAAACCTCCTGACACAGAGGGCCGGGCGGCAGACGCGGCTGGCCCGTCGGCGAGCACCCGCGCCCGGCACGCCCTCGGCGCCCCCCACGCATCGCGCAGGGGGCGTGCCTTGCGCAGCCACAGCGACAGATCCAGCTCCTGCGTGTAACCCACCGCCCCGTGCAGCTGCAGCGCGGTCCGCGCCGCCGCGTACGCCGCCTCGCCCGCCGTCACCTTGGCCGCCGCCACCTCCGCACCGGCGTCCGGCGCCTCCCCGGCGAGCGCGAGTGCCGCCCCGTACAGCAGCGGACGGGCGAACTCCAGCCCGATCAGCGTGTCCGCGAGCCGGTGCTTGACCGCCTGGAAGGAGCCGATGGCCGTACCGAACTGGGTGCGCTGCTTCACATACGCGACCGTGGCCCGCAGCAGCGCCTCGCCCGTGCCGAGCGCCTGCGCGGCCGTGGCGAACGCCGCCCATCGAGCGGCCCGCGCCGCGGCCCGCGCCACCCGGGGCCCGGATGCGAGCAGCTCCCCGCCCGGCTCGGGACGCCACAGCCGCCGGGCCGGGTCGGACGACACGCTGAGCGCTCCGGGCCCGGGTGCGAGCCGCAGCTCGTCGCCGGTCACCGCGAACACGGCGTCCACGGCATCCGCGTCCAGCGCATACGGCCCGCACCCGTCCATCCGGAGCGTCGCCGACGCCGCCCCGGACGCCAGCCGCGGCAGCCACTCCTTGGCCGCCGCGCCGCCCACATCCCCCAGCAGGACCCCGGCCGCGACCGTCTCCACGACCGGTCCCGGCATCGCATGCCGGCCCAACTCGGTGAAGGCGACCGCGAGTTCGACCGGCAGCGGTCCGACGCCCTGGTAGTCCTCCGGTATCGCCAGGGCGAACACCCCCGCCTGTGCCAGCCGCGCCCACAGCACCCTGCCCGGTCCGTGGTTCCCGGCGGCCCAGCCGCGTACCACCGCAGGGGTGTCCGAGGCCGTCAGCATCGCGTCCAGCGAGCGGGCGAACTCCCGCTGCTCGTCATCGAGGAGGAAACGCATCAGCGCCGTCCCTTCGGCAGGCCGAGCAGCCGCTCGGCGATGATGTCGCGCTGGATCTCGTTCGTACCGGCGTAGATGGGGCCCGCGAGGGAGAAGACGTACCCCTCGGCCCATTCGGACTCGGACAGCTCCGCGTCCGGGCCCAGCAGATCGAGCGCCGTCTCGTGCAGCGCGATGTCGTACTCGGACCAGAACACCTTGTTCAGGCTGGACTCCGCGCCGATGGCCGTCCCCGCCGCGAAACGTGAGGCGTTGGCGCAGGTGAAGAGCTGATACGCGCGCGCCCCGATCACCGCGTCCGCCACCCGGTCCCGCAGCGCCGTGTCGGACGGGTCGCCATGGTTACGCCACAGCGCGGCCAGCCGGTCCGCGGCGGCCAGGAAGCGGCCGGGGGAGCGGAGCGTCAGTCCGCGCTCGTTGCCCGTTGTCGACATGGCGATACGCCAGCCCTGTCCGGGCTCCCCGATGATGTCCGCGTCCGGTACGAACACCTCGTCCAGGAACAGCTCGGCGAAGGCGGGCTTGCCGTCGAGCCGGCCGATCGGCCGCATGGACACCCCCGGCGCCGACAGGTCGAACATCAGATACGTCAGCCCGTGGTGCGGCTTCGCGGCCTCGGGATCCGTACGGAAGATGCCGAACGCCCGGTCCGCGAACGCGGCCCGCGAGGACCAGGTCTTCTGCCCGGAGAGCAGCCAGCCACCGTCCGTACGCACCGCCCGCGAACGCAGTGACGCCAGGTCGGAGCCCGACTCGGGCTCGGACCAGGCCTGCGCCCAGATCACCTCACCGCTCGCCATCGACGGCAGGACCCGGGCCCGCTGCTCGTCCGTGGCGTGGTCGAAGAGCGTCGGGGCGAGGAGGCTGATGCCGTTCTGCGAGACCCGGCCGGGGCCGCCCGCCGCGTGGTACTCCTCCTCGAACAGCAGCCACCGGAAGATATCGGCGCCCCGGCCGCCGTACTCGGCAGGCCAGGAGACGACCGACCAGCGGTCCGCGTACAGCCGCGCCTCCCACTCCCGGTGCGCGGCGAAGCCCTCGGCGGTCTCCAGGGACGGCAGCGGCCCGGAGGGGACGTTGGCCCGCAGCCACTGCCGCGCCTGGGCCCGGAACGCCTCCTCCTCGGCCATGTACGACAGATCCATCACGCACCCGCCTTCTTCATCGAGGCGATGTCCATGCCACCGAGCGGGTCCGCCGCCGTCTCCGCGTTGTGTGCATGGGCGAGGTGGTGCAGACCGAAGACCGAGTCCATGCCGGCGTGCAGCCCCTGAAGGTCTTCGGCCTGATTGACGGCACGCTTGGTCAGGGCCAGCCCCAGCCGTGGCATCTTTGCGATCCGCAAGGCCAATTCATGGGTGCGTCCGGCGAGTTCGCCGCGCGCCACCACTTTGTTCACCATGCCGACCTCGTACGCCCGGCGGGCGCTCATCCGGTCACCGGTGAACAGGAACTCCTTCGCGATCCGGGGCGGCATCACCCAGGGGTGCGCGAAGTACTCGACGCCGGGGATGCCCATCCGCACCACCGGATCGGCGAAGAAGGCGTCCTCGCTCGCCACGATCAGATCGCAGATCCAGGCGAGCATCAGCCCGCCGGCCACACACGCCCCCTGGACGGAGGCGACGACCGGCTTCGGCAGCTCGCGCCAGCGCCTGCACATGCCGAGATAGACCTCCGACTCACGGGCGAAGCGGCTCTCCGCGCCGGCCTTGTCGCAGTGGTCCCACCACAGACCGGCCCTGCGCGCGAAGGGCAGATGCGCATCACGCCCGGGTGTGCCGATGTCATGGCCCGCCGAGAAGTGCTCCCCGGCGCCCGCCAGCACGACCACCTTGACCTCGGAGTCCTCGGCGGCCCGGTAGAACGCGGCGTCCAGGGCGTAGGTCATCGCCGAGTTCTGGGCGTTGCGGTAGCGCGGGCGGTTCAGCGTCACGTACGCGACCGGGCCCCGGTGCTCGTACAGCACAGGATCGGACCGGAGGTCACCGGCGTCACCGGCAGATGTGTCGTGGGTGGCGGGCATCGGCTCATCCTTCCCTAACAAGTGTTTGGTAGGTTAACGTACGAGCATGAGCACCGTCGAGGATCCGCGGGCCGAGACCGAGGAGGCGCGGGCGTGAGCGCACCGCAGTACGTACCCGGACACGGCCTGCTGGCCGGCCGCAACGCCGTCGTCACCGCAGCCGCGGGCGCCGGAATCGGCGGCGCCACGGCCCGCAAATTCCTTGAGGAGGGCGCCCGCATCGTCATCGGCGACGCACACGCCCGCCGGCTGAAGGAGACCGAGCAGGCGTTCGCCGAGGAGTTCGGCGTGGACCGCGTCGCGTCACTGCCCTGCGACGTCACCGACGAGACCCAGGTCCAGGCGCTCTTCGCGCTCGCCGAACAGGCCCACGGCGGCCTCGACATCGTCGTCAACAACGCCGGCCTCGGCGGTACCGCCGAACTCACCGAGATGACCGACGAACAGTGGACCAGGGTCCTCGACGTCACCCTGAACGGCACCTTCCGCTGCACCCGGGCCGCCCTGCGCTCACTCAAGGCGGCGGGCCGCGGCGGCGTCGTCGTCAACAACGCCTCCGTCGTCGGCTGGCGTGCCCAGAGCGGCCAGGCCCACTACGCCGCCGCCAAGGCGGGCGTCATGGCCCTCACCCGGTGCGCCGCGATCGAGGCCGCCGAGTACGGCGTACGTGTCAACGCCGTCGCCCCCAGCCTCGCCATGCACCCGCACCTGGTGAAGGTCACCTCCGCCGAACTCCTCGACGAACTGACCGAGAAGGAGGCCTTCGGCCGCTACGCCGAGCCGTGGGAGATCGCCAACGTCATCGTCTTCCTCGCCAGCGGCTACTCCTCGTACATGACGGGTGAGGTCGTCTCCGTCAGCAACCGGCATGCCTGACGGGAGGACGGCCGGGCGGAGAATGGGCGGGTGCCTACCAAGAAGAACCCCCAGGTGACCCCCTCACCCGAGCGTCGCCGCGAACTGCTCGCCACCGCCGCCGAGGTGTTCGCCGCGCAGGGATACAACGCCACCACCGTCCGCAAGATCGCGGACGCGGCCGGGATGCTCGCGGGCAGCCTCTACTACCACTTCGATTCCAAGGAATCGATGATCGACGAAATCCTCTCGACCTTCCTCACCGAACTCTGGGAGGGGTACGACGCGGTGCTCGCCGCCGGACTCGGGCCCCGGGAGACCATCGAGGCCCTCGTCACCGAGTCCTTCCGGGAGATCGACCGGCACCGCGCCGCCGTCGCCATCTACCAGAAGGAGTCCAAGCACCTGGCCACCCAGCCGCGCTTCCAGTACCTCGTCGACTCCCAGCAGAAGTTCGAGAAGGCCTGGCTCGGCACGCTGGAACGCGGCGTCGCCGACAAGACCTTCCGCGCCGACCTCGACATCCGCCTCACCTACCGCTTCGTCCGCGACACCGTCTGGGTCGCGGCGTCCTGGTACCGGCCCGGCGGACAGCACAGCCCCGAGGAGATCGCCCGCCAGTACCTCTCGATGGTCCTGGACGGCATCGCCCTCGACACCTAACCCACCCAAGGAGCGGCAGTCATGGCCGAGGCATACATAGTCGAAGCGGTACGCACTCCGGTCGGCCGGCGCAAGGGAGGACTCGGCCCGGTCCACCCCGCCGACCTCGGCGCCCATGTCATCAAGGCCCTCGTCGAGCGGACCGGAATCGACCCGGCGGCCGTCGAGGACGTGGTCTTCGGCTGCCTCGACACCGTCGGACCGCAGGCCGGTGACATCGCCCGCACCTGCTGGCTGGCGGCCGGACTGCCCGAGGAGGTCCCCGGCGTCACCGTCGACCGCCAGTGCGGCTCCTCCCAGCAGGCCGTGCACTTCGCCGCCCAGGGCGTCCTGTCCGGCACCCAGGACCTCGTCGTCGCGGGCGGCACCCAGAACATGACGCAGATCCCGATCGCCTTCGCCTCCCGTCAGGCCGCCGAGCCCCTGGGCCTGACGGACGGCCCGTACGCCGGCAGCGAGGGCTGGCGCGCCCGGTACGGCGACGCACCGGTCAACCAGTTCCACGGCGCCCAGCTGATCGCCGAGAAGTGGGGCATCAGCCGCCTGGACATGGAGGAGTTCGCTCTCCGTTCCCACCGGCGCGCGATCCGCGCCATCGACGAGGGCCGCTTCGCGCGTGAGACCGTCGCCTACGGTGACGTCACCACCGACGAGGGGCCACGCCGCGACACCACCCTGGAGAAGATGGCGGGCCTCAAGCCGGTCCTGGACGGCGGCACGATCACCGCCGCCTGCTCCTCGCAGGTCTCCGACGGAGCCGCCGCCATGCTCATCGCCTCCGAGCGCGCCGTGGCCGAGCACGGCCTCACCCCGCGCGCCCGCATCCACCACCTCTCGGTGCGCGGCGAGGACCCGATCCGCATGCTGTCGGCGCCGATCCCGGCCACGGCATACGCGCTCAAAAAAGCCGGAATGACCATCGACGACATCGACCTGGTCGAGATCAACGAGGCATTCGCCCCGGTCGTACTTGCCTGGCTGAAGGAGACCGGAGCCGACCCGGACAAGGTCAACGTCAACGGCGGCGCGATCGCCCTGGGCCACCCGCTCGGCGCAACCGGTACAAAATTGATGACGACACTGCTGCACGAGCTGGAGCGCACCGGCGGCCGCTACGGGCTGCAGACCATGTGCGAGGGCGGCGGTCAGGCGAATGTGACGATCATCGAACGGCTCTGACCCCCGACACGCCCCCGGCCAGGCCCTCGACCCGGCTGCCGCGCAGCTCCGGCACAGGCCCCGGGAACGATTTTCGCGACGTTCTCAGATCGCTCCGGGCCGGGGACGGGCCAGTGATCCCAAGGGCTCGGGCAAAAAATTCGCCGGCCGGCGGCGCGGCGTGTCCCACCGCCGGTCGGCAGAACGTGCTACGGTTGCCGAGTTGCAGTTTTGGTACCCATGAACTTTATGTGCGCCTGACGGGAATGCTTCCTCAGGCGCATTATTGTTTTCCGGCTTTCTCCGGATGGGGCTCAATGCGGCGACTTGGAATTCGTAAAGTGCGGATTTCCGGCACTGCACCTCTTTTAGGAGAATGACATGGCTACTGGAACCGTGAAGTGGTTCAACTCGGAAAAGGGCTTCGGCTTCATCGAGCAGGACGGCGGCGGTGCCGACGTCTTCGCCCACTACTCCAACATCGCCACCTCGGGCTTCCGTGAGCTCCAGGAGGGCCAGAAGGTCTCCTTCGACGTCACGCAGGGCCAGAAGGGCCCGCAGGCGGAGAACATCGTCCCGGCCTAATTGCCGGACGCGTACCTCGCAGCCGGGGCCCGCACCGTGAAGGTGCGGGTCCCGGCTTGTGCTGTCCCCGGGACATGGCGAAGAAGTGCGCCGTCCCGCAGCGCTTCCCAGCAAGTTCCGCGCAGTTCCCAGGAATCCCCTAGGAATCCTCAGGAATCCCCCAGGAGGGCAATTCCGTATGACCCGCTCCGAACGCCAGGACCGACCCGCCCGCAACCGCCCGTCGAGGGGGCGCGGCACGGCCCCGGCACAGGCAACCGCTAAGGGTTCCGGCAAGGGATCCGGCAAGGCGTCGCCCCGTCGCAGGGCCACGCCGCCGCAGGGCGAATTCGCCCTGCCCGAAACCATGACCCCCGCACTGCCCGCCGTCGAGGCGTTCGCCGAGCTGGACATGCCCGCAGCCCTGCTGAAGACCCTTGCCGCGCAGGGCGTCACCGATCCGTTCCCGATCCAGGGCGCCACCCTGCCGAACTCGCTCGCCGGCCGGGACATCCTCGGCCGCGGCCGCACCGGCTCCGGCAAGACCCTCGCCTTCGGCCTCGCGCTGCTGGCCCGCACCGGCGGACGGCGCGCCGAGCCGCGCGCCCCGCTCGCGCTGGTCCTCGTCCCGACCCGTGAGCTCGCCCAGCAGGTCACCGACGCGCTGACGCCGTACGCGACGTCCGTGAACCTGCGCCTGGCCACCGTCGTCGGCGGCATGTCGATCAGCAAGCAGTCCGGCACGCTGCGCCGCGGCGCCGAGGTGCTCGTCGCCACGCCCGGACGGCTGAAGGACCTCATCGAGCGCGGCGACTGCCGCCTCGACCAGGTCGCCATCACCGTCCTCGACGAGGCCGACCAGATGGCCGACATGGGCTTCATGCCGCAGGTCGTCGCCCTGCTCAAGCAGGTCGAGCCGGACGGTCAGCGGATGCTCTTCTCCGCGACGCTCGACAAGAACATCGACCGGCTGGTCAAGATGTTCCTGACCGACCCCGTCGTGCACTCCGTCGACCCGTCCGCGGGCGCGGTCACCACCATGGAGCACCATGTGCTGCACGTGGCCGACGAGACCGACAAGAAGGCCGTCGCCACCAGGATCGCCGCCCGCGACGGCCGGGTGATCATGTTCGTGGACACCAAGCGTGCCGCCGACCGCTTCGCCAAGCGGCTGCTCGCCAGCGGTGTGAGGGCTGCCGCCCTGCACGGCGGGCGCTCGCAGCCGCAGCGCAACCGGACGCTGGACCAGTTCAAGAACGGCCAGGTCACCGCGCTCGTCGCGACGAATGTGGCGGCGCGCGGCATCCATGTCGACGACCTCGACCTGGTGGTGAACGTGGACCCGCCGACCGACCACAAGGACTACCTCCACCGCGGCGGGCGCACGGCGCGTGCCGGGGAGTCCGGCAGCGTCGTCACCCTGGTGCTGCCCGAGGAGAAGCGGGAGATGACCCGGCTGATGGCCGATGCGGGCATTGCTCCGCGGACCACCCGGATCAAGTCCAGCGACGAGGAGCTCACCCGGATCACCGGGGCCCGTGAGCCGTCCGGTGTCGCGATCGTCATCGAGGTCCCGCAGCCGACCCCGCCGAAGCCGCGCACGCGGTCGGGCGGGGCTGCAGCGGGTGGCGGCGCGGGCTTCCGCTCGGGCAGCCGCGGCCGGGGCCGGCGCGGTGGCGCCGGGCAGGGCGGCGGCGAGGCCCGTGGGACGGGCAGCTCTTCCCGTGGCACGGGTGCGCCCGGCTCGGCTCGTGGCGCCGGCGCCGGTTCCAGTGCCGGTGGCGGCCGTGGCAACGGTGAGGCACGCGGTGCCGGTGCCGGGCGTTCCGGGGCCGGACGCGGTGGCGCGGCGGCGGGGCGTGGCCGCAGGGCCGCGTAGCGGTACGGATGACGTGCGGTGACCGGATTCGTCTGGTCACCGCTCCGTCCTCGAACGCCGGCCATTTCAAGCCCGTCGAGGGGGTCCCTCCCATGCCCTTCAGGCTATGGGGGAGATGGAAAACAAGACGGCAACCGGGCGGACCTGGGCTTGAATTGCCCCCGCACCCCGGTTCTCAATCGCGGGACGGGCTCAAGGTGCCCGTCACCGCACCCAGCGCCGCACAGGCCTCCGCCATCACCCGTTCCACCAGCTCCGCGCAACTGGGCAGGTCCTCGATCAGGCCCGCCACCTGGCCCGATGCCATCACGCCCAGATCCGTGCGGCCGTCGACCATGGACGCCTTCAGGAGCATCGGGGTGTTGGCGGCCAGCAGGACCTGGCTCCAGGACAGGTCCTTGCCGTGTTTCATCGCGAGACCGTCGCGCACCATCCGGGACCAGCCGATCCCGGAGATCCGCTTGAAGCCCGCCGCCCGGCGCACCGCCTGGCCCAGCGCCCGGGCCCGGCCCGCGTTCTCCAGCGCGGCGACCATCTCCGTACGCAGCATCCGGTGCGGGAGCCCGTCCACCGCCGTGGTGACCGTGACGTCCTTGACGCCCGCCGCCAGATAGCGGGCCTTCACCGCGTCCGGCACGGTCGAGTCCGACGTCAGCAGGAACCGCGTACCCATCGCGATGCCCGCCGCCCCGTACGCCAGTGCGGCGACCAGGCCCCGGCCGTCGTGGAAGCCGCCCGCCGCGATCACCGGGATGTCCACCGCGTCGACAACCTGGGGCAGCAGCACGGTGGTTGCCACATCACCGGTGTGCCCGCCGCCCTCGCCGCCCTGCACGATCACCGCGTCCGCGCCCCACGCCGCGACCTTCTCGGCATGGCGCCGGGCACCGATCGACGGGATCACGACCACGCCCGCGTCCTTCAGCTCGGCGATGAGTTCCTTCGAGGGGGCCAGCGCGAAGGACGCCACCTTCACGCCCTCGTCGACGATGATCCGTACCCGCTCGCGCGCATCACCGGCGTCGGCGCGCAGATTGACGCCGAACGGCTCGTCCGTACGGGACTTGACCTCCCGTACCGCTGCCCGCAGCTGCTCCACGGTCATCGTCGCGGAGGCCAGGATGCCGAGCGCACCGGCCCGGGCCGTGGCGGAGACCAGCCGGGGGCCCGCGACCCAGCCCATGCCGGTCTGGACGATGGGGTGGCGGACGCCGACGAGGTCCGTGAGAGCGGTCCGCATCAGACCCTGACCTCGCGGTTCCGGGTGCCCTTCGGGTCGATGACCTCGCGGATCAGCCCCAGCTCCTCGGCGGTCGGCTCCCGGGTGTACGGGACGTCGTCCGCGATCGTGAGCGCGAAGCCGGTGGCCTCGCGGACCTCGTCGACGGTGACGCCGGGGTGCAGCGAGGCGAGGCGCATCGAGCGGTCCGGGGTCGCGAAGTCGAGGACGCCGAGATCGGTGACGACGCGCGGGATGCGGTGGTAACGGGTCGCCGACGGACCGGCCGCCGCGGCACTGTCGTAACCCACCCCGCTGATCATGTCGACGCGCTCGACGAACACCCGGGTGGAGTGCTTGGGAACCCAGTAACTGACCGGGTTGTTCAGGGTGTTGACCGGGGCGCCGCGTACGCCGAGGAGCTGACGGGCGGGCTGTTCCCAGTCGCCGATACAGGAGATGTTCTGGTTGCCGTACCGGTCGATCTGGCTCGCCCCCATCATCACGTGGCGCCTGCCGCCCGTGACCATGGTGAGGTGCTGGCGGTACGGCAGCCAGCCCTCCGTCGTGCCGTCCGGGCCGACGATCAGCGCCTCGCCGTCGGTGAGCAGCAGATCGGGCGAGAAGGTGCGCCTGGCGAGCCGGGCGCCGACGGACGGGACGATTCCCATCGGGCTGGCGAGCACCTCCCCGTTGTCGCGCCAGGCATCGGCGCAGGCGATCACGCAGTACTCGGCCCGGGTCACGATCCGGTTGCTCACTTCTGCTCCTCGTGCCAGGTCTGGACGGCCGACCGGTAGCTCTTCTCGTTGCCGTCCGCGGGCAGGAAGCGGTCGCTGAAGGCCGCCCAGGCGTCGGGGTCGGCGGCCGCGGTCGCGTACGCCTTCTGGAACGCCTCGTCGCGCGGGTGGTCGGGGACGCAGGAGGTGAAGTGCGCGCCGTTCGGGGTCTCGACGACACCGGTGACGGAGTGCCGTTTGACGAGAAGGGTCTGTGGGGCGGCCTTCTCGGTCAACTCGGCGGTCTCCACGAGGCGTTCGCAGGAGACGTACGCAGTGTCGGCGGCCTCGCAGAACAGGTCGTCGAAGTACGGGTCGGGGCCGAGGTACTGGCCGTTGCCGAACCGGTCGGCGCGGTTCATGTGGACCAGCGCCGCGTCCATCCGCAGGGCCGGCATCGCGACGAACTCCTCGCCGTCCGCGTACGGCGAAGTGACCGTACGCAGGCCCGGGTTGACCCGCATCACGTCCGAACCGATACCGGCGCGGACGGGGAGGAACGGCAGCCGGTTCGCGGCGGCGTGCAGCCCCCACATGAACATGGCCTCGTCGACTTCCATCAGCTCGAACGCGCCGCGCTGGCGGGCCGCCCTGAAGTGGGGTTCGAGCGGGATCGAGTCGAGTGTGGCGAAGGCCGCGACCAGTTTGCGGATCTTGCCGGCGGCGGCGAGCAGGCCGACGTCGGGGCCGCCGTACGAGACCACGGTGAGATCGGTGATCCCGGAACGGAGCAGCGCCCGCACCAGCGCCATCGGCTTGCGGCGCGAGCCCCAGCCGCCGATGCCGATCGTCATCCCGCTGCTGAGCCGGGAGACGACCTCGTCGGCCGTCATGGTCTTGTCGGTCACTGTCATGCCTCCTTGCCGAAGGTGTCGCGGACGCGGTCGGCGACACCGCTGAGGTTGGCCTCGAAGGTGAAGCCCTGCTCGAAGCGGTAGCTGCGGCGTACGTCCACCGGGTCGATGCCGTTGATGGCGGCCTTCGCCAGCCGGATCAGATACCCGTCCTTGCGGGCGATCTCGCCCGCCAACTCCAGTGCGGTGTCATGGAGTTCATCGCGCGGTACGACCTTCCAGACCGAGCCGTGGGCGTGCAGTTCGGCGGCGGTGGCGGTGCGCGAGGTGTAGTACAGCGCGCGCATCAGGTGCTGCGGCACGAGCCGGGCGAGATGGGTCGCGGCGCCGAGCGCGCCCCGGTCCAGCTCGGGCAGGCCGAATGTCGCGTCGTCGCTCGCCACGATCGCGTCCGCGTTGCCGACGAGGCCGATGCCGCCGCCGAGGCAGAAGCCGTTCACCGCGGCGACGACCGGGACCTCGCACTCGTACACGGCCGAAAACGCTTCGTAGCAGCCGCGGTTGGCGCCGATCAGGGCGGCGTGCCCGCTGTCGCGCTGCATCTCCTTGATGTCGACGCCGGCGTTGAACCCACGTCCGGCGGCGGCCAGCACGACACAGCGGACCTCGGGATCACGGCCCGCGGCACGGAGGGCGTCGGCGAGGTCGTACCAGCCCTGTACGGGGAGCGCGTTGACGGGCGGGTAGTCGACCGTGACGAGGGAGATGCCCTTGCCGGGACTTGCGGTGGAGACACCCATGGGCGAATCAGCTACCTTTCCACCAAACATTTGTTAGGTGTGGAAGGTAGCAGCCTGCCCCTGCATCGCCAACAAGGAGTGTGTGATGACCGCAAGCAGTGACGGACACGGCGCGGGGCTCTGTGCGGGCCGTGTGGTGATCGTGACGGGGGCCGGGCGGGGGCTGGGCCGGGCCCATGCGCTCGCGTTCGCCGCCGAGGGGGCGAAGGTCGTCGTCAACGACCTGGGCGTCGGACTCGACGGGGCCGGCGGGGCGTCCCCCGGGCCGGCCCGGCAGGTGGTCGACGAGATCGTGGCGGCGGGCGGGGAGGCGGTGGCCCACGGCGGTGACATCGCGACCGGGGTGGGCGCGGCCTCGCTGATCGGGGCCGCGCTGGACACCTACGGGCGACTGGACACGCTGGTCAACAACGCGGGCTTCCTGCGCGACCGGATGCTCGTCAACCTGGACGAGGACGACTGGGACGCAGTGATGCGCGTCCACCTCAAGGGCCACTTCCTGACGCTGAAACACGCGGCGGCGCACTGGCGGGCCGAGACCAGGGCGGGCCGCACCCCCGTCGCCCGGGTGGTCAACACCAGCTCCGGCGCTGGGCTGCTCGGGAGCGTCGGACAGGGCAACTACGCCGCCGCGAAGGCGGGCATCGTGGGCCTGACGCTTGTCGCGGCCGCGGAGATGGGGCGGTACGGGGTCCAGGTCAACGCGATCGCCCCGGCGGCCCGGACCCGGATGACCGAGCAGACGTTCGCGGAGACGATGGCGGCGCCGGGGGAGGGGGAGTTCGACGCGATGGCCCCGGAGAATGTGTCCCCGCTGCTGGTGTGGCTCGGCTCGGCCGCGAGCGACGGGGTGACCGGGCGGGTCTTCGAGGCGGAGGCCGGCCGGATCACGGTCATGGAGGGCTGGCGCCCCGGTCCCACCGCGGACCGGGGCGCGCGGTGGGTGCCGGCGGACGCGGGGGAGGCGGCGCGGAAGCTGCTGTCGCAGGCGGAGTCGGCACAGCCGGTATACGGGGTGAAATCCAGCCCTTCCGGCGGTTGAGGAGCGGGGGTCCGGGGGGCGGAGCCCCCGGTTGCTTCAGGTACTGCAGTCCAGGACTGTCCGGCACAACCCGCACCGGGCCCGCACCCGGCCGCGTACCGGAACGCGGATGCGCTGGTGGCAGGTGGGGCAGGCGAAGGAGACCCGGAGTCCTTGCGGGCCGTTCTCGAAGGCGTACGGGGCATCGGGGCCCGGGGCCGCCCCCGCACCCGGATGGTCCTGGGCGTACCGCCGGTCCTTGGCGTAGCGGTGACGGCCCGCCCAGCCGGCGGCCGCGAGGGGCGGCTGCCGGGTGTCGTGGAGGGCCTGTGCGCGCCCCTTCGTGTACGCCGTGTACGCCTGCGGACTCGTGAACCACGGGGAGGGATCCTCGTCGAAGGCCAACGCCCGCTTGGCGAGGACGTATCCGAATTCCTCCGGGGTGAGATAGCCGAGCTTCTGGCTGGAGACGGCGTCCTCACGGAAGGCGTCCAGCAGCAGCCAGCCCGCGCCCAGATACGTCGTCGCGGTGTCGGTGAGGATCTCGTTGTCGCGCGTACCGGGGAACTCCAGGCCGAGGCGGTGCAGCAGCACATGCATGACCTCGTGCGAGAGCGCGGCGCCGATGTCCCTGCGATGGGTGCGGAAGCGGTCGTTGAGTTCGATGAAGTACTCGGGCCCCGCGGCGAGTTCGACAGCGGCGGCGTGTTCCATGGCCCGGAAGCCGACGATCATGCGGGCGTCCGGCAGATGCAGATGCTGGACCATGGCCCGCGCCACCCGCTGGGCGCCGAGGTACAGATCGTCCTGGTCGGAGAAGGCGGCGTCGGCGGGGGCGAGGCTCATGGCGTAACCGCGGACACCGTCGTACGACAGCCTCCGGTACAGCGCCGTGATCGCGGACCGGACGGTGTCGAGATGAGGGAAGCCGTGGACGACCGGACTTCCGCCGCCCCGGCCGTGGTCCTGGTTGTTGTTCCGGCTGCTGTCCGTCACGTCCCCGCCCCCGCTCCGTGCGCGACGCTCGACCGGCCTCCACTGTAGCCGCAACGACGTAAGTGATCTTGGCCGAAAAGTGAACCTTGTGGGGGCCGTGATCATTTCCCGATAATCCGAATCATGTCTTTGTCGGGGGCATGACCATCGGGGCTTCAGTGCCCGTGGCCAGGACCCGGGCGAGGGCACGTACCCCACGTACAACCCCCACGTACAACCCCCACAGAACCCCCCACAAGAACCCCCCACGAAAGAAGGCAGTCCGTTGAAGCAGCTTCTGCGTGCCGTGAAGAGATGCTCCGTCATAGCCGCCGTGGTCCTCGCGGCCGTCAGCCTCCAGCCCGCCGGAGCGTCCGCGGCCCCCACCCCGGTCGTCGGCGGAACCCGCGCCGCCCAGGGTGAATTCCCGTTCATGGTCCGGCTGTCGATGGGCTGTGGCGGCGCTCTCTACGCCAAGGACATCGTCCTCACCGCCGCGCACTGTGTGGACGGTTCGGGCAACAACACCTCCATCACCGCCACCGCGGGCGTCGTCGACCTCCAGTCGTCCAGCGCGATCAAGGTCAAGTCCACCAAGGTCCTCCAGGCCCCCGGCTACACGGGCAAGGGCAAGGACTGGGCGCTGATCAAGCTCGCCAAGCCCATCGACCTGCCGACCCTGAAGATCGCCACCGACACCGCCTACAACAACGGCACCTTCACCATCGCCGGCTGGGGAGCCGCCACCGAGGGCGGCGGCCAGCAGCGGTATCTGCTGAAGGCCACCGTGCCGTTCGTCTCCGACGCCGACTGCCAGGGCGCGTACGGCAGCGACCTCGTCCCCGGTGACGAGATCTGCGCCGGGCTGATCGACACGGGCGGCGTGGACACCTGCCAGGGTGACTCCGGCGGCCCCATGTTCCGCAAGGACAACGCCGGAGCCTGGATCCAGGTGGGCATCGTCAGCTGGGGCCAGGGCTGCGCCGAGCCCGGCTACCCCGGTGTGTACAGCGAGGTCTCGACGTTCGCCGCCGACATCGCCTCCGCGGCGGCCACGCTCTGACCCAGGCCCCGACCGGCCCCGCCGATCAGCTCTGAGCACCCCCGGGTGTGCCCGTCCGGACGGGCACACCCGGGCCCAGCTCCACCCACGGATCCCCGGCGCCCTCCACCTCCAGCACCCATACTTCGTTGACGCCCTCCCGCAGCACCGGACCCGGCACATACAGCGTCCGCTGTGGACCCGCTGACCAGTACCGGCCCAGACAGAAACCGTTCACCCAGACGAACCCACGTGTCCAGCCCGGCAGTTCGAGCCCCGCGTGATCCAAAAGACCCGGGAGTCCCGACTCCGCCGACTCGAACGAACCCCGGTACAGCCCGGCACGGCCCCTCTCGGCGACCCCCCCGAAAGGCACCGCGTCCACCGCACCCGGCTCCTCGAAAGCGGCCAGCCGCAGCCCCCGCGCCCGTACCCCGTGCAGATACTGCCGCTCGTGCAGGATGCCGCCCGTGATGCCCTTCGGCTCACCCAGCCGCGGCCCGTAATTGACCCGGCCCAGCGACTCCACCCACAGTTCGACCTCCGCGGGCCCGGCCACCGGCTCGTCGAGGGTGGGGCTCTCGCCGCTCAGCACACCTTGCCGGACGCCGTTCACATACACCACCGCACGGTCCCGGAGCCCGGACACACCCAGCGCATACGGGCGCCGCAAGCCCGGAACGGTGACCTCGTACCGCACCAGGCCCCGGTCCACGCCCAGCTCCTCGAACGTCGGCGGAACACCGGATTCCGCCCATTCCGGGTCGCCCAGCACCTCCAGGGCCACCGACAGGGGCGCCCACTCGGTCAGCTCCGCCCGCACCGGCGCCGGGGGCCCGACCGGCTCCGGCGGCAGCTCCGGAAGCGGACCGTCCGCAAACTCCGCAAGGACCTTCCGGAACAGCCAGAACTTCTCCGTCGGCCGCCCGTACTCGTCGATCGGCGCATCGTAGTCGTACGACGTCACCGTCGGCTGAAGATCCTGGTCCTGCACCGGACCCGAGCGGTTCGCCCCCGCCCAGCCCGCAAAATTGGTCCCCCCGTGCGCCATGTAGATATTCACCGACGCCCCGCACTCCAGAATCTCCCGCAGGGCCTCCGCAGCCTCCGCCGGATCCCGTACCACCGGCTCGGCACCCCAGTGATCGAACCACCCGCACCAGAACTCCATGCACATCAGCGGCCCCTTCGGCTGATGGCGGCGCAGCACCTCGAACGCCTCCCGCGCACCCGACCCGAAGTTCGCCGTGGCGAGCAGCCCCGGCACGGAGCCGCCGGTGAACATGTGGTCCTCCGGCCCGTCGGAGGTGAACAGCGGCACGGTCACCCCGCGCTCCCGCAGTATTCCGGCCACCCGCTGCAGATAGACCCGATCGGTGCCGTAGCTCCCGTACTCGTTCTCCGCCTGGACCATGATCACCGGGCCGCCGCGCCCGATCTGCCGCTGCACCACCTGCGGCAGCAGTGCCGTGAACCACCGCTCCACGGCACTCAGATACCCCTCGTCACGGGTCCGCACCCGTCGCCCGAACCGCCCCGTCACCCAGGCAGGCAGACCGCCGTTCTCCCACTCGGCACAGATGTACGGTCCCGGACGGACGATCGCCCACAGCCCGGCCCGCTGCGCCGCGTCCAGAAACCGGCCCAGCGCCGCCACGTCCCGGAAGCGGCCGGGCTGCGGCTCATGGAGATTCCACGGCACATATGTCTCGACACAGTTGAGACCCATGGCGCGCAGCATCGACAGCCGGTGGTCCCACTGCACCTCGTGGACCCGGAAATAGTGCAGGGCCCCCGACAGCAGCCGTACGGGCTTCCCGTCGAGCCGGAAGTGGTCGTCCCCCACGGTGAAGTCAGCCATCGTGTTCGTACTCTCCTGTGCGTGCGGTCCCCCGGGGCCGCGCCGCCCAGGGGTCGCACGACGGCACGCACCACGGAGCGGGCGAACCCGGGAGGAATGTTGCAGCCAACCCTCGCCCCCTGGCGTGCGGCCGGTCCATGGACAAAGATCACTGCTGTTTGGACACAATTGTTCGGACGCGAATCGTTCGGACCGACGCAGAAGAAAAAGGGGAGGAAGGAAGGCCGATGTACCACACCTGGATGCGCTTCTTCACTCCCAGCCCGCTCCACCACCGGCTGGGCCTCGTCTGCCTGGGCGTGGGGCTGCAGCACGGCGCCCTGCCGACGGTCGGCCCGCGCACCCTGGACCACCACGTGGCCGTCGTCATCAACTCCGGCAGCGGCTGGTTCAGCGGCTCCGACGGCCGCCGGGTGCCCGTCGTCGCACCCAGCCTGATCTGGCTGACCCCCGGCACCCCGCACCACTACGGCGCCGATCCGGGCACCGGCTGGGACGAGAGCTTCGTCGACTTCACCGGCCCCGCCACCACCACGTACACCGAGCTCGGCTACATCGAGCCCGACCGCCCGCTCGTCCCGCTCGCCGACACGGCGGGCCCGCGCGCAGCGGTGGGGCGGATGGTGCGGGCGGCACGGCGCGGCAACCCGCTGCTGGAGGTCGAGACCGGCGCCGCCGTCCATGAACTCCTCGTCGCCCTGCGCCGGGCCCGCGCCGATGTCAGCCCCGACGGCGACCCGGTCCTGCAGGCCCTTGCCCGCGACGCCTTCCAGCCGCTCTCCGTGGCCGAGCACGCGGCCCGGCACGGAATGACACCCGCCGAACTGCGCACGGCGGTACGGCGGGGCGCGGGCTGCAGCCCGAAGGACTACCTCCTCGGCATCCGGCTCGGCCGCGCCAAGGAGCTCCTCGCCGCCACCGACCTGCCGGTCGCCGCGGTCGCCCGACGCGTGGGCTACGACGACCCGGCGTACTTCTCCCGCCTCTTCGCCCGCCGGGTCGGCGCCGCCCCGGTCCGGTTCCGCGAACAGCAGGGCCGCAGCGTCCCGGGTGGCTGGAGCGACCAGGTTCCGGACCCGGAACACCCACCGACGATCACCCCCCTGGGTCCGGCCGTCTAAGCTCGTTGACCATGACCACGAGGGACATCGACGAGTCCGTGAGCGCGGAACTGAACCGGCTGCGCGCGAGCATCGACAACATTGACGCCGCTGTTGTCCATATGCTCGCCGAGCGCTTCAAGTGCACCCAGCAGGTCGGCCACCTCAAGGCCGCCCACCACCTCCCCCCGGCCGACCCGACCCGCGAGAGCCGTCAGATCGCCCGCCTGAGGCAGCTGGCGGAGAGCGCGCACCTGGATCCGGCCTTCGCGGAGAAGCTGCTGAACTTCATCGTGGCGGAGGTCATCCGCCACCACGAGCGGATCGCGGAGGAATCGGTGACGAACAGGGAGGCATGAGCGCTGCGGGCCGACCGGCCTCTGACTGACGCGGGAACTGCTCTCCTCGTCTCATCGGGCCGAGGGACGTTCGTCTCGGGCCGAGGGACGTTCGTCGGCCCGCCGCATGCGCGGGCCGGACTGCCCGGCCGGCCGTCTGCGCCTCGACCATGCCACCCAGGCGCTCACCAGCAGACCGAGCCCCGTGGCCAGGACGAGGAGCCCGGCCGAGGCCGACTCGTTGACGTGGTCGCCGTTGCCCTCCGGAGCGGGCAGCCCGGCGGCCGCGTAGTGCGGGAGGACCAGTAGTCCCGCTCCCACCAGGCCCGGCACTGCCCAGCCGACGCTTTCGCGGCGCGAGGACCGGGCGGACACCAGAGCACCCACCATCAGAAGCACCGCGCAGCCCAGTGCCGGCAGCACCGTGCAGGTCAGCCACTCGGACAGCAACGGACGCCAGTACCACTGCGATTCGGGCCTCGGCCCGTCGAAGTAGTACAGGGTCCGCGGCTGCGGCGCACCCATGAAGTCCCGGACCGACCCGGGCACCAGTCCGCCCAGCAGCCCGCCGACGAAGACCAGGCACGCGAAACGCCCCGCCCCGCCGACCTCCTTCCGGCAGACCGCCCGGGCGACCCGAAGGCTGAACACGGCACACCAGCCGGCCAGCAGCCCCAGGAACACGCCCTTGACCGCCCCATAGCCGATCGGAGTCCATACGTTCCAGGGATAGTTCTCCATGTGCGCAGCGCGCCAACTTCCCGCGAGACACCAGGCGACCGCGCCCGCGGCCACTCCCCATGGCACGACTCCCACGACCCGCCACCGTTCACCGCGCGAGCGCCCGACGCCCGGGTCGGTATCCCCCTTCACCGCTTCGGACACTGTCGGTTCCCATCTGCCCCGATACTCCCGCCCGGCACCAGCCTGCAGCGCCTGTCGCAACGCGGGACGCGGCAGTCGTCCGTACGGTTGCAGGGGTCCGGCCAGTGGCTGATCGCGGTCGCATGGGGCAGCCCGCTGTGACGGGGATGAGCAGCGCGGTGATGTTGTCGCGCCCGCCTGCGTCCAGGGCGTACCCGACCAGCAACCGCGCGTCCTCCAGAAGGTCATAGTCGGACGACGAGGCGATCCGGCGACGGACTGTACCGGTCCTTCCGGGATCTCATGAACGACGGGTACCGGATGTCCCGCGGCGGCCGGGAGTGACAGGGGGAGCGCCCCTCACGGCGAGATCTCCTCCAGCGGGCGGTTCGCCGTCTCCTCCGCGAAGGCGCCCGCCACCACCGCGCCCGCCAGTGCCACCGCCCCCAGCATCACGAACACCGGCGTGACGCCGTCCCCGGCCGCGTAGACCATGCCGACCAGGATCGGGCCCAGGATCACGCCCAGGCGGTTGACCGCGCCGCCGACGCTGCAGCCCAGGGCGCGCATGCGCGTCGGGTAGAGCTCGGGGGTGTACAGGTACAGGCAGATGTTGGCGCCGAAGAAGCCGACCGCCGACAGGGAGGTCCAGATCAGGACCTGGGCGGGCGTGTGGGCGCCCAGCGCGGCGAGGGTGAGCAGGAGTGCCGCCGCGCCGCCCAAAAAGATCGCGAAGATCTTGCGGCGGCCCAGGACGTCCACCGTCAAGGCGACCAGGAGGCAGCCGAGCAGGCCCGCGAGCGAGGTGACGGTGGAGTACAGCAGGGCGTCGGAGAGGGTGAGGCCGTACTCGTCCTTGTAGATGCTGGGCAGCCACGACGTGATGCCGTAGTTCACGAAGTAACCGGTGAACCAGATCGCGCCGACGACGACCGTGCGGCGGCGGTAGCGGCCGGTGAACAGGCCGCGCATGCCGGAGGGGGCGGGGTCCGCCGAGGAGGGAGGAGCGGGGGTTGCAGGGGCGCCCAGGGGCGGCAGTGGTTCGCCCGTCGCCGCCGACACCTTCGCCTCGATCCCGGCCATCACCGTCTCGGCCTCCGCCAGCCGGCCCCGGTCCGCCAGCCAGCGCGGTGACTCGGGGACCTTGCGCTGGACGAGGAAGGCGAGCAGCCCGGGCACGGCGGCGATCGCGAACATCACGCGCCAGCCGGCTGCCGGGACCACCCAGGCCGCGGCCAGGGCGCCGATCGTCAGGCCGGCCGGGAAGACCAGTTCGTAGAGGAGTACGAAGCGGCCTCGTTTGAAGCTTCGGGTGATCTCGCTGATGAACGCCGCCGCCACCGGCACCTCACCGCCGATCGCCAGGCCCTGCACGAAGCGCAGTGCCAGGAACGGGCTGAGCGAGGTGCAGGCCGTGAGGGCCAGGCTGACCGCGCCCGAGGCGGCCACGCAGTACGCGATCACCCTGACCCGGCCGAACCGGTCGGCCAGGCGGCCCGACAGCAGCGCGCCGATGAGCATGCCGACCGAGCCGACCGTGAGCACCGCCGTCGCGTCGCCGGTGGTCAGGTGCCACTCCCGGCGGAGCTCCGGCAGGGCGTACGCGATCAGCAGCTGGTCGAAGGCCTCGAAGAAGGTGACCACGCCGACGATGAGCCGGACGGTGACATGCCAGCGAGAGAGCGGCAGCCGTTCGAAGCGGGCGGCGATGGACGCGCGGGTGGCCCGGGCCGGTGCGGCGTCGGGTGAGGCGTCCTGCGAGATATCGGGGCTCATCCGGGGTTCCTCCTGCTCCGTGTGGGGGCGGAGCCGTTGGGGAGCCAGGTGCAGAAGAGTTCAGAGGGGTACGGGGGTGAGGCGAGCGTACGGGTGTGGGGTGGCCGTGCGGGGCTCGTGAGCTTGTGAACTCGCCCACTGTTCTCGCCTGCCGCTCTTTGTCACTGTTCTCTGTAAGCGCCTAGCTTCTTAGTGCTTAAGTTTTACCGGCTCGGCGGTGGTTGCCGTCAAGACCTCCAGGGCAAAGGGAGATTTTGCCTGGGGGTCTTGCGGTCAATTACTTAAGCGCTTAGATTTTTAGCTCTGAGGTAACCGAACCGAAAGCAGGAGGCCAACTGATGCTTGCCGACGAGGTGTTGGTCGCGGGGCAGTGGCGACAGGGCCGCGGTGCCCTCATCGAGACGGTCGACCCGGCCACCGGCCAGGTCATCGCCACCGTGCACGCCGCATCCCTCGCCGACGTCGAGGAGGCCGCCATCGCCGCCGCCCACGCCGCCCAGGACCCCGCCTGGCGCGAGCTGCCCGCCCATCTGCGGGCCCGGCTGCTCCACCGCATCGCCGACCTCGTCGAGCAGGATGCCGACCGGCTCTCCGCACTCCAGACCGCCGACACCGGCAAATGCCGCACCGAGACCCGCGCCCTCGTGCTCAGCGCGGCCGGCACCTTCCGCTACACCGCCGCCGCGCTGGAGACCGCCGAGGACGCGATCACCCCGTCCCGCGGCCCGTACATCACGATGAGCGTCCATGAGCCGATCGGCGTCGTCGGCGCGATCACCCCCTGGAACTCGCCCATCGCCAGCGATGCCCAGAAGCTCGCCCCCGCACTCGCGGCGGGTAACGCCGTGCTTCTCAAGCCCGCCGAATGGACTCCGCTCGTCGCCCTCGCGCTGGGGCGCCTCGTCCACCGGGCGCTGACCGAAGCCGGTCTGCCGGCCGCGTTGCTCTCCGTGCTGCCGGGCCGCGGCAGCGTCATCGGTGACGCGATCGTCCGCCACCCGGCCGTCGGGAAGATCACCTTCACCGGGGGTACGAACACCGGGCGCACCCTCGCGCACGTCGCCGCCGACAAGCTGATCCCCGTATCGCTGGAGCTCGGCGGAAAGTCCCCGACGATCGTCCTGGAGGACGCCGACCTGGAGCAGGCCCTGGCGGGTGTCATGTACGGCGTCTTCTCGTCCAGCGGACAGAGCTGCATCGCCGGTTCACGGCTCTTCGTCGCCCGTGCGCGGTACGAGGAGTTCGTCGGCGAACTCGTCTCCCGTACCGAGAAGTTGCGCATCGGACCCGGCACCGACCCGGACACCCAGGTCGCCCCGCTCGTCCACCACAGGCACCGCGACAGCGTCGCCGCGTACGTGGACCTGGCTCGCGAGGAGGGCGGCACCGTGCGATGCGGGGGAGCGGCGCCCGAAGGCGACCTCTACCGCGACGGTGCCTACTACCTTCCCACCGTCCTGGACGGCCTGCCCAACACCGCCCGTGTCTGCCAGGAGGAGATCTTCGGCCCGGTCGTCGTCGCCCTGCCCTTCGATGACGAGGACGACCTCGTCACCCAGGCCAACGACAGCGTGTACGGCCTGGCCTGCGGCATCTGGACCCGGGACCACGCAAGGGCCTGGCGGCTGGCCCGCCGGATCGACGCGGGAACCGTCTGGATCAACACGTACAAGCAGTTCAGCATCTCCACCCCGTTCGGCGGGCTGAAGGACAGCGGCATCGGCACCGAGAAGGGCCGCGATCTGATCCGCGGCTACCAGCGGCAGAAGTCCCTCTACTGGGGCACCGGCACCGCACCGCTGCCCTGGGCCGCCAACTGATGTTGCAGAGAGAGGAGTTGGAGAACATCATGGCTTACGAGAACCTCCACGCCCGCCCCACCGGGAAGCCCGAGCCGCGTGAACCGATCGCCCGGCTGCGCGCCCTGCGCTCCGTCGAGCTGCACACTCCGGCCCTCACCGAGTCCGCCGACTTCTACAGCGAGGTCTGGGGACTGGAACCCGTCGAACGGGAAGCCGACGCCACCTGGCTGCGCGGTACCGGCGAGGAGCACCACGTCCTCGCCCTCACCCGCGGCGAGCGCAACGGCCTCGGCCGCATCACCTTCGCCGTCGCCACCCCCGCCGAGATCGACGAGGCCGCCCGCCGCCTCCTCGCCCGCGGCATCGTTCCCGTCGCCGGACCCGGCCCCCTCGACCAGGTCGGCGGCGGCTACGGGCTCCGCTTCACCGACCCCGAGGGCCGGCTGATCGAGCTCAGCGCCCAGACCCACGCCGTCGCCCCGCGCGGCCGCGACAGCGCCGTACCCGTCGGCGTCACCCACACCGTCCTCAACACCACCGACATCGACGCCGCCGTCGCCTTCTACACCTCGGTCCTCGGGCTGCGGGTCTCCGACTGGTCCGAACACCAGATGGCCTTCCTGCGCTGCAACGCCGACCACCACTGCATCGCGTTCAACCAGGCCGAGTGGGCCTCCCTCAACCATGTCGCGTACGAGATGACGTCCGTCGACCACTTCATGCGCGGTCTGGGACGGCTCCGGCACCACGGCATCAACCCCCAGTGGGGGCCCGGCCGGCACGGTCCCGGCAACAACACCTTCTCGTACTTCACCGACCCCGCCGGACTCGTCTGCGAATACACCTCCGAGGTCGCCCAGATCGTCGAGGACGCCTGGATCGCCAAGGTCTGGCGGCGGGTCCCCGAGCTCTCCGACCTGTGGGGGACCGCGGGACCGCCGTCGTCACAGATCCGCTGCCACATGGCCGGCGAACCCGATCCCCGGCCGCTGCCCCGCACCGACACCCCCGAACAGGTGACCTCATGAGCACCGCCGTTTCCACCCTCTCGACCCGTCCCGTGCGCCGCATCGGCCTCGTCGGCTGGGGAGCCATCGGCCGGGTCGTCGGCACCGCGCTCGCCGAAGGGCGCGTCCCCGGTGCGGAGTTGGCCTGCATCGTCGACAACCGGCCCCTGGTCGACGCCCCCGCACCCCAGCTGTCGTTCGAGGACGCCCTCGCCGTCTGTGACCTGATCGTCGAAGCCGCAGGGCAGGCAGTGGTACGGGAGTGGGCCGAGCGGGTCCTCGACAGCGGCGCCGACCTGCTGATCGCCTCCACCGGCGCACTCGTCGACGCCGAACTCGTCGACCGGCTGCGGGCCGCCGGACCCGGCCGGGTCTACTTCACCGGTGGCGCCGTCGGCGGACTCGACCTCCTCCAGGCCGTACGGGGACTGGGCGCCCTCACCTCCGTCACCCTGACCACCACCAAGCTGCCCGCCACCCTCCACCAGCCGTGGATGGACGCCGAGTTGACCGAGCGGCTGCGGACCACCACCGAGCCGGTCGAGGTGATGCGCGGCACCGCCCGCGACGTCCCGGTGAAGTTCCCCAAGTCGACCAATGTGGCCGCATCCGTCGCCCTCGCCACCGGCGACCCGGATCTCGTCCAGGTCGTCGTCGTCGCCGACCCCGCCGCCACCCTCACCCGGCATGTCATCGAGGCCGAAGGGCCGCACGGCACGTACCGCTTCGAGGTCGCCCACCGGCCCGACGCGGCCAACCCCGCCACCAGCCAGGTCGTGCCGCACGCCGTGCTCCGCAGCCTCGGCGCCGTCGTCGGACGGGCGGGACAGATCCTGTGACCGCCACCCGGACCAACGGGACCGTGCACACCGTGGAGGCCGGAGACCCGGACGCGCCGCTGCTCCTGTGCCTGCACGGCATCGGCTCCTCGTCCGCCGCCTTCGCCCCGCAGCTCGCCGGACTCTCCGACCGGGTACGGGTCGTGGCCTGGGACGCCCCCGGCTACGCGGCCTCCGCCGACCCGGACCGCGCCCCCGGCCTCGACGGCTATGCCGACACCGCCGCCGCACTCATCCGCGAACGCGGCGGCCGCGCCCATGTCCTCGGCGTCTCCTGGGGCGGCGTCATCGCACTCCGCCTCGCCGCCCGCCACCCCCACCTCGTCGACTCGCTGGTCGTCGCCGACTCCAGCCGCGGCTCGGGCATCCACCCGGACAAGGCCGAGGCCATGCGCGGCCGTTCGGCCCGGCTCGCCGCCGAGGGGCCGGACGCCTTCGCCGCCGCCCGCGGCCCGCGCCTCGTCTCCGGCGACGCGCCCGCCGCACTCGTCGAACGGGTCGTGGCGACCATGGCCGCCTCCGTCCGTACGCCCGGATACGGGTACGCGGCCGAGGCGATGGCCGAGGCCGACCTCACCGACGACCTGCCGACGATCACCGCACCGGTCCTCGTCCTGTGCGGCGAGGAGGACAACGTCACCGGAACCGAGGAGTCGCAGGCCATCGCCGGCGCCCTCACCAAGTCCGTGTACGTGACCCTCTCCGGCGCCGGTCACCTCTCCAACCAGGAACGGCCCGAGGCGTTCAACGCCTGGGTCCGCGCCCACCTCCACGTCGTCGCCCGCATCCCCGCCTGACGACGGCCCGCCCCCACCCGCACCAACGATCCGAGGAGCATCCCGTGCCCATCGACAACACCCCCTACGAGACCGACGGCGACCTCGCGAAGTACACCGACTCGCTGATCGCCACCAAGGACTCCCGCGAGCCCGACTGGAACACCCTCTCCTTCCAGGCGAAGGCGGGCGACCAGTACAAGCGCGCACAGATCCGCTACGTCGGCTCCGGCGCCACCGGCAACCACGAGAGCGACAACCGGATCATCCCGTCCGGCGGCTTCACGTTCTCCAACATGCTGCTCCCGCCGGGCGCCGAGGGCCCGGAGCACACCCACCACGACGTGGAGGAGGCCTTCTTCGTCCTGGAGGGCCGGGTCAGGGTCGGTATCCACCGCGGCGCGGACGAGGTCGAGTACCGCACCCTCGGCTACCGCGACATGATCGTCGTGCCCGCCGGAGTGGCCCGCTCGCTGAAGAACGAGGGCGACACCGACGCCCTGTTCTGCGTGATCATCGGTACGCAGAAGCCGCAGGTCCCGACCTACCCCGAGCACTCCCCGATGCACGGCATCACCCGCGACTGATGGCCACCGACGACACCTCCCGTACGCCGGACACCTCCCGTACGCCGGACACCTCCCGTGTGCCGGACACCTCTCGTACGGTCGTCGTCACCGGCGCCGGCCGCGGCCTGGGACTGGCCGCGGCCCGCCGGATCGGCCGCGACGGCCACCGCGTCGTCATCGCCGAACTCGACGAAGCCACCGGCAAGCAGGCCGCCGACGAGCTCCGCGCCGACGGCATCACCGCGGACTTCCACCCGCTCGATGTCGCCGACCCGGACTCCGTCGACGCCCTCGCCACGACCCTCGCGGGCGACTCCACCCGGCTGTACGGACTGGTCAACAACGCCGGTCTGGCCAACGCGGTCGGCGGCAAGCCGTTCCACGAGATCGACATCGAGGCATGGGACCGCATCATGACGGTCAATGCCCGCGGCCCGTGGCTGGTCGCCCGAGCCCTCCTGCCGCTCATGGTGGCAGGCGGAGGCGGCCGGATCGTCAACCTCGCCTCGGACGCGGCCCTGTACGGATCACCCCGACTCGCCCACTACATCGCCTCCAAGGGCGCCGTGATCTCCCTGACCCGAGCCATGGCACGCGAGACCGGCGACCTCGGCATCACCGTCAACGCGGTCGCCCCCGGGCTGACGGAGGGGGAGTCCTCCGTGGACATCCCCGCCGAACGGCACGAGCTGTACCGGCTGGGCAGGGCGATCTCCAGGCCGCAGCAACCGGCGGACCTGGTCGGCCTGATCGCCTTCCTCGTCGGCGACGAGTCCGGCTACATCACCGGCCAGACCTTCGCCGTCAACGGCGGCTTCACGATGCACTGAGCAGATCAAACCCGCCCTTCGGCAGAGCTCGTCCTCAATCGCCGGACGGGTTTGAAATCAAGCCCGTCCGGCGATTGAGGACAAAACGGCAGCCGGACGAGCCGACGCACCCAGAACGCAAGGAGCACCACATGGACCTACGCCTCTTTGGCCGCAGCATCCTCGTCACCGGTGGCAGCTCCGGCGTCGGCCTCGCCACGGTCCGCATGCTGCTCGCCGAAGGCGCCCGCGTCGCCACCTGCGGCCGCCGCGCCGACGCCCTCACCGCGGCCCTCGACGGTCTCGCGGGACCGGACAGGCTGTACCACGCGCCTTGCGACGTACGCGACGAAGCCGCCGTAAGGGCGTTCACCGAAGCCGCGGCCGAACGCCTCGGCGGCCTCGACGGACTCGTCAACAACGCCGGTGCCTCCCGGATGAAACCCTTCGCCGAGACCACCGCCGACGACTGGCGCGACGAACTGGAACTCAAGTTCTTCGGCGTCCTCAACCCCCTCCACGCCGCCCTGCCCCACCTGCGGAAATCCGGCAACGCCTCCGTCGTCAACATCAACGCGGTCCTCGCCAAGCAGCCCGAGACCCGGCTGATGACGACCAGCGCGGCCCGCGCCGGCATCCTCAACCTTTCTACCTCCCTGTCCAAGGAACTCGCCCCCGACGGCATCCGCGTCAACTCCGTCTGCCTCGGCCTCGTCGACACCGGGCAGTGGGAACGCCGGTACGCGGCCTCCGGCAGCCCCCTCGACTACGCCGCCTGGCAGGCCGAACTCGCCGACGACCGCGGCATCGCACTGGGCCGCCTCGGCAACGCCGACGAAGTCGCCTACGCCGTAACGGCGTTGCTCTCGCCCAGGGCCTCGTACATCACCGGCACCACCGTCGACGTCTGCGGCGGCGTCAACCGATCCATCGCATAACCCCCCCACCCCCGTTCACGTACCTCAGGAGCGCAACGACATGACCCAACCCAACGGCGGCGACCTGCTCGTCGAGACGCTGCGCGGACTCGGCGTCGACACGGTGTTCGGCATCGTCAGCGTGCACAACCTGCCGCTCGTCGAAGCCGTCGACCGCGATCTGCGCTTCGTACCCGTCCGCCACGAGGCCGCCGCCGTCAACGCGGCCGACGGCTACGCCCGTGCCACCGGCGGCCTCGGCTGCGCCCTGACCAGCACCGGCACGGGAGCGGGCAACGCGGCAGGCTCCCTCATCGAGTCCCTCAGCTCCGGCACCCCCGTCCTCCACATCACCGGCCAGATCGACAGCGAGTACCTCGGCTCCGGACGCGGCTTCATCCACGAGACCAAGGATCAGCTCGGTATGCTCCGCGCGGTCTCCACCCATGCGGTCACCGTCACCGACGCCGCGAGCGCGGGCGACATCCTGCGCGACGCCGCCGCCCGCGCGCTGACCGCCCCGCACGGCCCGGTCAGCGTCGAATGGCCCATCGACCTGCAGTTCGCCCCCCAGCAGCTCACCGGCACACCCGTGCGGACCGCACCCGCGCCCGCGCTGCCCGACCCGGCACTCCTCGACGAGGCCGCCGCGCTGCTGTCCGCCGCGCGCCGCCCCCTCGTCTGGGCGGGCGGCGGAGCCAACAGCGCACGCCCCGAACTCGCCGCGCTGCTCGACGCGTTGAACGCCGGACTCGTCACCTCCAACTCCGGACGCGGCTCGGTCCCCGAGTCCGACGAGCGGGTCCTCGGCAACTACGCCACCGCCCCCGCGGGCCGCGCACTGCTCGCCGAAGCCGACGTACTGCTCTCCATCGGCACCCACTTCCGCTCCAACGAAACCGCCGACTACACCCTCGAACTTCCCCGGGTCCACATCCAGTTGGACCTGGACCCGGCCGCACCGGGCCGCGTCTACCCGGCCACCTGCGCCCTGCACGGCGACGCGACGACCGTCCTCGCCGCACTCCTGGGACGCGTGACGAGCGGCGGTACGGAGACGAGCTGGCCGGCCCGCGTACGCAAGGCCCGCACCGACGCCCGCAACGCACAGCGCCACGCCATCGGACCGCAGGCCGCCATCAACGACGCCATCCGCGACGCCTGCCCGCCCGGGTCCGTGATCGCCCGCGACGTCACCATCCCCTCCTCCACCTGGGGCAACCGGCTCCTGGAGATCACCGACCCGGCCACCAACGTCTTCCCACGCGGCGGCGGCATCGGACAGGGCCTCGCCATGGGCATCGGCGCCGCCCTCGGCCGCCCGGACGTCCCCACCGTCGTCATCGCGGGCGACGGCGGCCTCGCCGTCCACCTCGGCGAACTCCTCACCCTCGCCCAGGAGAAGCCCCACCTCACCCTCCTCGTCTTCAACGACGGCGGCTACGGCGTCCTGCGCAACATGCAGGACAACCACTTCCCGCGCCGCTCCGGCGTCGACCTCACCACCCCCGACTTCGAGCGGCTCGCCGCCGCCGTCGGCCTCCCGTACGCCCGGATCGCCTCCGAAGCCGACGCGGGCCCCGTCATCAAGGAGGCCACCGCCGCCGAGGGGCCGGTCCTCGTCGAGATCGACCTCGCCGCACTCGGCCCGATGAACACCCCGTTCACCCCGCCCGTCAAGCTCCCCGCGACCGCCACCGCGACCCCGACCGCCACCGGGCTGGGAGGCACCCCGCAATGACCAGCACCCAGGAAACCCGGCTCGACCTGCTCGTCCACCGGATGACATGGGAGGCCGACGGCGTACTCGGCGTCGAACTCACCCACCCGGACGGCAGCCCGCTGCCCGCCTGGCAGCCCGGCGCCCACATCGACGTACACATCGGCGGGCACATCCGGCAGTACTCCCTGTGCTCCGACCCGGCCGACACCACCCACTGGCGCATCGGCATCCTCAGGGAACCCGCATCCCGCGGCGGCTCCGCCCATATCCACACCCAGCTGCGGCCCGGCCAGATCCTCCAGGTCCAGGGCCCCCGCAACCACTTCGAGCTGGACGCCGGCCACGACGCCGAGGCATACCTCTTCATCGCCGGTGGCATCGGCATCACCCCGATCCTCGCCATGGCCCGCGAGGCGGCCCGCACACGGACCCCCTGGCGGCTCGTCCACGGAGGCCGCAGCCGCACCTCGATGGCCTTCGGCGCGGAACTCGCCGCACTGGCCGAACTCCCGGACGGGTCAGTCGATTTCGTACCCCAGGACGAGCGCGGGCACATCGATCTCGACACCCTCCTCGGGAACGTTCCCGAAGGTACCCAGGTGTACTGCTGCGGCCCCGAACCCCTGCTCGCCGCCGTCGAGGAACGCTGCCCGGCCGCCCGTACGGAACGCTTCGCCGCCCCCGTGGCACCGCCGCGCGACGGCGAGGACACCGGCTTCGACGTCATCTGCTCCCGCACCGGGCGCACGGTCGAGGTCGGCCCCGGCAGCTCCGTACTCGACGCACTGGAAGGTGCGGGTATCACCGTGCCGTCCTCCTGCCGCGACGGGATCTGCGGCACCTGCGAGACCAAGGTCCTCGAAGGCACCCCCGACCACCGGGACTTCCTGCTCTCCGAGGGCGAGAAGGCGGCGGGCGCCTCGATGATGCTCTGCGTCTCCCGCTCCCGCACCCCGCGCCTCGTCCTCGATCTGTGAACCACCCCCGAAGGGAGCCGACATGACAACCCCGCAGTACCTCAACCCCCACCAGGCACGCAGCGCCGAGCCGACCCCGTACGAGAAGAAGCTCGCCGCAGTGATCGAGGAGGTCTTCGGCACCGGCACCCACGACCTGCCCGGCCTCGTCGCCGGACTCAACGCCCGCGACCTGCCCGCCCCCGACGGCAGCCCGTGGACCGAGGACACCTTCCGCAGCGAGATGCGACGACTGGGAGCGTGAGACAACCATGACCACCGACACCACCACCGTGACGCTCACCGACGAGGCCACCCGGCCCTCCGAAGTCGCCCTCCCCGGCAACCGCACCGCCGACCGGCTCTTCGCCACCGGCATCCGCAACCAGTGGTACGCCGTCTGCCCCTCCGACTTCGTCCCCGCCGGCGGCATGAAGCGGCTCACCCTCCTCGGCGAACAATGGCTGCTCTTCCGCCGCGCCGACGGCACCCTGCACATGCTGGAGGACCGCTGCCCCCACCGCGGTGCCCGTCTTTCCCTGGGCAAGCACCTCGGTGACCGCATCGCCTGCTGGTACCACGGCGTCCAGGTCGACGGCACCGGCACCGTCGCCGCCGTCCCCGGGCTGCCCGGCTGCAACCTCGAAGGCAAACAGCTCGTCGCCGCACCCCACGTCATCGAGACCGGCGGCGCGATCCTCGCCTACTTCGGCGACGGCCGGCACCCCGAACCGGCACCGCTCGTACTGCCCGAGCAGCTCACCGACCCCGGCACCACGGCGTTCCTCTGCTACGCCGAGTGGAACGTCAACTGGCGCTACGCCGTGGAGAATCTGCTCGACCCGATGCACGGGTCGTTCCTGCACCGCGACTCGCACAGCATGTCCGAGGGGCAGACCACCGCCCGCTTCCGCATCCGGGAGACCGAGCGCGGCTTCTTCTTCGAGAAGACCGACCAGAGCGGCGTCAACTTCGACTGGGTCGAGCTCTGCCGCACCGGCGTCGACTGGGTCGACCTCACCATCCCGTACCCGCCCACCGCGGGCCCCGGCGGCCCGTTCGGCATCGTGGGCATGGCCACCCCCATCGACGAGGAGCGCTGCGCCGTCTTCTTCTGGCGCTACCGGCGCGTGACGGACTGGCAGCGCGACACCTGGCGCTTCCTGTACAAGACCGTGCTGGAGGACCGGCACTGGGAGGTTCTCGAACAGGACCGCGTCATGCTGGAGGAGCTCCGCACCGACGCCGACCAGGCGGAGAATCTGTACCAGCACGACCTGGGTGTGGTCCGCGTACGCCGCATGTACCGCACGGAGGCGGAAGCGCAGGCCGAGGCGACCGGCTGAACCGATGCCCTCAATCGCCGGACGGGCTCGGCTTTCCCGCCCGTCCGGCGACCGGCGACGAACTACGCGTCCTCCTCCGCCGCCAGCACCGACCGCTCCAGCTTCTCCAGCAACCGGGCCAGCTGCCGGCACTCCGCGGGAGTCAGCCCTGCCAGCATCCGCCGCTCGTTGTCCAGGTGCTCGGCGAACAGCTCGTCGATCGTCGACAGACCCTCGTCCGTGAGCCGCGAATGCACCACCCGACGGTCCTGAGGATCACGCTCCCGCAGGATCAGACCGTCCTTCTCCAGCCGGTCGATCCGCAGCGTGACCCCCGCCGAACTGATCAAACCGGAATCGGCCAGCTCACCCGCCGTACGACGGAACGGCGCCCCCGCCCGGCGCAGCGCCGTCAGCACATCGAACCCGGCCATCGACAGGCCCTTGCGCTCCACCGGCCGGGAGATCGCCGCGCTGTACCGCAGGAACGCCCGGTGCAGCCGGCCGAACACCTCCAGCGGAGCCGTATCCAGATCCGGCCGCTCCCGCCGCCAGTCCTCGACGATCGCCGCCACCGCGTCCCGTCGCGTCGCGGAAGCGGAAGCCGCGTTCTTCGTCATTCCGGGCACTCCTCCGTGCAGGAACACAATGGGTAGGAATCTTAGCCCTGAAAGGCCCGCTGATTCTTCCCGCCGATCCTTGCCGCCAGGCCTTCGATCAGCCCTGGGAGAACCCGCCTGCGCCCGTTCCACTCCGTACGGCAGCATGGGTGCATGTCCGTACTGACGCGCGACGAAGCGCAGACCCGAGCCCAGTTCCTCGACGTACACCGGTACACGATCGACCTCGATCTGACCGGAGGGGAGGAGACCTTCGACTCCCGCACCGTCATCCAGTTCACCGCAGCCGCGGCCGGAGACACGTTCGTCGAGCTCAAGCCGGCCACCCTGCGCTCGATCAGCCTCGACGGACAGCCCCTCGACCCCGCCGACCTCACCGAGAACCGCTTCCCGCTCACCGCACTCACCGCCGGCGCACATGAGATCCGCATCGACGCCGCCATGCGCTACTCCCGCACCGGCGAAGGCATGCACCGCTTCACCGACCCGACCGACGGCGAAACGTACCTCTACACCCAGCTGTTCATGGAGGACGTCCAGCGCGTCTTCGCCGCGTTCGACCAGCCCGACCTCAAGTCCGTCTTCGAGCTCACCGTCACCGCCCCCGAAGGCTGGACCGTCCTCGGCAACGGCGTCGCCGAGCACCGGGGCGACGGCCGGTGGACCCTGGCAGCCACCCCGCTCATCTCCACCTACCTCGTCGCCGTCGCCGCAGGCCCCTGGCACTCCGTGACCACCGAACACGCCGGACTGCCCTTCGGCATCCACTGCCGCCGCTCCCTGGCCCCGTACCTCGACGCGGACGCCGACGAGATCCTCGACATCACCCGCGCCTGCTTCGACCGCTTCCACGAGAAGTTCGACGAGCCCTACCCCTTCGACTCCTACGACCAGGCCTTCGTACCCGAGTTCAACGCGGGCGCCATGGAGAACCCCGGACTCGTCACCATCCGCGACGAGTTCGTCTACCGCTCCGCCGTCACCGACACCGAGCGCCAGACCCGCGGCATGGTCATCGCCCACGAGATGGCCCACATGTGGTTCGGCGACCTCGTCACCCTGGCCTGGTGGGACGACATCTGGCTCAACGAGTCCTTCGCCGAGTACATGGGCTACCAGACCCTCGCCGAAGCCACCCGCTTCACGGACACCTGGGTCGATTTCGGCGTCGCCCGCAAGGGCTGGGGATACGACGCCGACCAGCGCCCCTCCACCCACCCCGTCGCCCCCGACCCGGCAGCCGTCCCCGACACCGCGTCCGCGATGCTCAACTTCGACGGCATCTCCTACGCCAAGGGCGCATCCGCCCTGCGCCAACTCGTGGCCTGGCTCGGCGAAAAGGACTTCCTGGCCGGCATCAACACCCACTTCGCCCGCCACAAGTTCGCCAACGCCACCCTCGCCGACTTCATCGACAACCTCGCATCCGCCACCGACCGGGACGTCCACGCCTGGGCCGACGCCTGGCTGCGCACCACCGGAGTCGACACCCTCACCCCCCGGGTCGAGGAGTCCGACGGCATGTGGTCACTCACCGTCGACCACGACGGCAGCCGCCCCCACCGCATCGCCGTCGGCGCGTACGACCACGCCCCGGACGCACACCCCGGCCCCGACCGCCTCGTCCTGCGCGACCGGTTCGAGATCGACGTCCCCCAGAACGACACGGTCAAGGAACTGCCCGGCCGGCGCCCCTCCCTCGTCGTCCTCAACGACGGCGACCTCAGCTACGCCAAGGTCCGCCTCGACGCCAAGTCCTGGGACACCGTCGTACGCGACCTGTCCGGCATCCCCGACGCGCTGACCCGCGCCGTCGTCTGGAACACCGCCCGCGACATGGTCCGCGACGGCGAACTCGCCCCCACCACCTACCTCGAAGCGGCCCGCGCACACCTCCCGCACGAGACCGACCTCGCCCTCGCCCAGGGCGTACTCGCCTTCGCCGACGCCCAGATCGCCGGCCGCTACCTCGCCCCCGAGGACCGCCCCGCCGCCCTCGCCACCCTCACCGCACTGTGCCGCGACCTCATCCGCCGCACCGAGGACGGCCACAACCCCGGCCTGCGCCTCGTCGCCGTACGCCACCTCATCGACGCCGCCACCCAGCCCGACACCATCCAGGACTGGCTCACCAACGGCACCGTCCCCGGCGGACCCGAACTCGACCCCGAACTGCGCTGGCGCATCCTCACCCGCCTCGCCGTCCTCGGCGCCACCGACGAAACCGCCATCGCCGCCGAACTCGAACAGGACCCCAGCGCCACCGGACAGGAAGGCGCCGCCCGCTGCCGGGCCGCCCTCCCCACCCCCGAGGCCAAGGCCGCCGCCTGGCACGCCCTGTTCAACGACGACAGCCTCTCCAACTACCTCTTCACCGCCACCGCCCAGGGCTTCTGGCAGCCCGAACAGGCCGACCTCGTACGGGACTACGTGCCCCGCTACTACCCCGAGGCGACCCGGCTCGCCGCCCGCCGCGGCCCCGCCATCGCCGAAGCCGCCGGCCGCCACGCCTTCCCCGCGTACGCCGTCGACGCCGACAGCCTCCACCTCGGCGAACAGGCCCTGAACGACAAGGCCCTCATCCCGGCCCTGCGCCGCAAGCTCATCGACCAGATCGACGACCTGCGCCGCGCCCTCGCCGTACGCGACGCCCACTGACCCACTGGGTCGGCACCACCCGTGCCCGGCGCCACCCCCACCACACGGGGACGCGCCGGGCACACCCATATCCGGCGCCACACCCATACCACCGGAACCCCCGAATACGACCCCGCGCCCTTCCCGCATCCCCCTTTCGAGTTCAGATCACCGAGCTCTGCGGCCGCGCCCCCGGAAATCCGGACAAGCTGGCATGTCCACCCATGCGCACCCGAAGGGCCCCACCACCATGCCCACCCCGCCCCTCGCCGGATCGACCACCGGCCCCGCCGCCCTGCGCCCCCTCATCGACACCGTCCTCACCGCACTCCACGACGGCGCCCACCGACGCGACGGCCCCCTCCCCGCAGGCGGACCCGACGCCATCACCCCCCGGATGCGCACCGCCACCCACCCCGTCATCCCCGACCACGGCACCGGCCCCCACGACGCCCTGCGCACCCTCGTCAGCGCCCTCGCGGAAGGCGCCGCAGACCCCGCACACCCGCTCTGCGCGGCCCACCTCCACACCCCGCCCCTCGCCCTCGCCGCCGCCGCGGACCTCGCCGCCTCCGCCCTCAACCCCTCCATGGACTCCTGGGACCAGGCCCCCGCAGCCTCCGCCCTCGAAGCCGACATCACCGCGGCACTCGCCGCCGAGGTCTACCCCCACCAGCCCTCACCCGACGCACTCGTCACCACCGGCGGCACCGAAGCCAACCAACTCGCCCTGCTCCTCGCCCGCGAACGCAACGGCCCCGTACAGACCATCTGCGCCGCCAACGCCCACCACAGCATCACCCGCGCCGCCTGGCTCCTCGGGCTCCCCGAACCCGTCGTCATCCCCGCCCCCGCAGGCGTCATGGACCTCGCCGCACTCGACGAAGCCCTCACCGAACTCCACCGCCCCCTGCTCGTCACCGCCACCGCGGGCACCACCGACACCGGCCGGATCGACCCGCTCGCCGACATCGCCGACCTCTGCACCACCCACGGCGCCGAACTCCACATCGACGCCGCCTACGGCGGACCCCTCCTCTTCAGCCCCACCCACCGAGGCAAGGTCCACGGCCTCGACCGCGCCCACAGCGTCACCCTCGACCTCCACAAACTCGGCTGGCAACCCGCATCCGCAGGCATCCTCGCCGTCCCCGACCGCACCCACCTCGACGTACTCCACCACCGCGCCTCCTACCTCAACGCCGACGACGACACCGAAGCCGGCCTCCCCGACCTCCTCGGCCGCTCCCTGCGCACCACCCGCCGCCCCGACGCCCTCAAGATCGCCGTCACCCTCAAGGCCCTCGGCCGCACCGGACTCGCCGACCTCATCGACCGCACCGTCGCCGCCGCCCACCACCTCGCCGACCTCATCGCCAAAACCCCCACCCTCGACCTCTACGACCGCCCCACCATCAGCACCGTCCTCTTCCGCCCCACCGACGCCGACGACAACACCGTCGCCACCATCCGCCGTGCCCTCCTCACCCGGGGCCACGCCGTACTCGGCCGCGCCCACACCGACGGCCGCCTCTGGCTCAAGGCCACCCTCCTCAACCCCCACACCACCCCCGACGACCTCCGCACACTCCTCGACCTCGTCAACCACCTCGCCAACGACCTCGCGGAAGGCGGCACCCCCCGATGACCGACCTGCCCACCCCCGAAAACGACCAGCCACACGACCTCGTCGGCATCGGTATCGGCCCCTTCAACCTCTCCCTCGCCGCCCTCGCCCACGGCATCCCGGGCAACCCCCACCCACTCGCCACCACCTTCTACGAACAGCGCCCCGCCTTCCACTGGCACCCCGGCCTCCTCATCGACGGAGCCAGCCTCCAAGTCCCCTTCCTCGCCGACCTCGTCACCCTCGCCGACCCCGCAAGCCCCTGGACCTTCCTCAACTACCTGCGCAGCCGCGACCGGCTCTTCCCCTTCTACTTCGCCGAGCGCTTCCACATCCAGCGCGCCGAATACGACGCCTACTGCCGCTGGGTCAGCGACCGGCTCCCCGGCCTCCACTTCGGCCACCAGGTCGACGCCGTCCGCTGGAACAGCGAACGCGGCCTCTTCGAAGTCGACTTCACCCAACTCGACACCGACGGCGAAGCCGAAGCACTCGGCCGCGCATACACCCGCCACATCGCCCTCGGAATCGGCACCGAGCCCTACATCCCCGACCCCCTCAAACCCCTCGCCGAAGCCGGATCCGTCCCCGTCATCCACTCCGCCGACTACCTCGACCACCGGGAAAAACTCCTCGACGCCGAACACATCACCGTCATCGGATCCGGACAGTCCGGCGCCGAAATCTTCCTCGACCTCCTGCGCGCCCGCCCCGCAGGCCGCGAAAAACTCCACTGGCTCGCCCGCACCCAGGCCTTCGCCCCCATGGAGTACTCCAAACTCGGCCTGGAACACTTCACCCCCGACTACAGCCGCTACTTCCACGCCCTGCCCGAATCCGTACGCGACGAACTCGTCCCCCACCAATGGCAGCTCCACAAGGGCATCGACGCCGACACCATCGCCGCCATCCACGACGAGCTCTACCGCCGCACCCTCCACGGCGGCTGGCCCGACGCCACCCTCACCCCCGGCGTCTTTGTACGCACCGCAGGACGCGTCGCCAGTACCCGCGTCGAACTCCACCTCGAACACACCCAGCAGAAAACCCGCTCCCGCCTCACCACCGACGCCGTCGTCCTCGCCACCGGCTACCGCGAACGCTCCCTCGACCGCATCCTCACCGGCCTCGACCCCTACATGCGCCGCGACGCCTCCGCACGCCCCCGCATCGACGACCGGTTCCGCCTCGTCCTCGACCCCACCGTCACCGGCAACGTCTACGTACAGAACGCCGAACGCCACACCCACGGTGTCGGCGCCCCCGACCTCGGACTCGCCGCCTGGCGCAGCGCCACCATCCTCAACAACCTCACCGGCACCAACGCCTACCCCCTCCCGCAACGCACCGCCTTCACCACCTTCGGTCTCACCCCCCGGACATCGCCCATCCCCGCCCAGAACCCCGGCCTCATCCCTCTCGTCCAGGGCAACTGACACCCGCCCCCCCCACACACACAGACAGAAGGCGGCCGCCCCCTCCGGAAGGAGAAGACGGCCGCCGACCCACACCACTACACCGCCGGGGGCGACCGCCTAGAACACCGGCGTACCGTCCCGCGTCAGACGCCAGTCCACCGAAGCGAACTGCGCACCGTCCACCGAACCCTTCGCCTGCACCCAGGCGATGATCGTGTTACGGATCTCCTCCGAGTTCGCCCACAGCTGCTTGGCACCCGGCACATGCGGGAAGTTGCCACCGCCGCTCGCCCGGTAGTTGTTCACCGCCAGCACGAACTGCGCCGCCGGATCGACCGGCTTGCCCTCGAACGACAGATTCACGATCCGCGAACCATTCGGCTTCGCAATGTCGATGTCGTACGTCAGACCCGACACCGCGTCGTAGTTGTAGTCCGGAGTGTTGTCCGCGTTCGTCAGCTTCGCCGTGTCCACCGGAGCGCCGGCCGCCGTCTGCACGTAGTACCGGGCCGAGAACTCCAGATAATCCTTGATCTGCGCACCGGTCAGCAGCCGCGCCTCAAGGGTGTTCTCGAACGGGTACAGGCCCGCCGCGTCCTTGATCGTCACATTCCCGGCCGGGATCTGCGCCGTACGCGAGAAACAGGACGCCTGCGAGAGAACGGGAAGCGCCGCGTACTCACCACCCGCCAGCGCCGCCTTCACCGTCTCCGCCTGGACGACATTGATCAGATCGATGATCGGCTCGTCCTTCCAGGCCGCCTCCGCCGTCGTCATCGCCGCCGTCGACGTGCCGATGACCTGGTTGACGTACGCCACGACCTTCTTGTGCTCGTCCATGAGCAGCTTCGTGATCTCCGGGTCCTCGGCCACGGTGTTGGAGTTCAGCACCTGCGAACCCGCCTTCTCCACCACCCAGCGGCCCTTCTCCCACACCAGATCGAAGTCGAACAGCGTCAGCCGCTGGCCCCACTTCAACGGCTCGGAGAGCACCACCTTCTTGCCGGTCTGCTTGTTCTCCACGAAGTACTCGGGGATCTCCAGATGCGCGTGCCCGACCAGGATCGCGTCAATACCCGGAACCTGCTCGGCCACCAGACCGGCCGCGTTCTCGACATACGGGATCTGATCACCGTACGACGACGTACCGCTGTTGCCCGAGTGCGCCGAGACGATCACGACATCCGCGCCCATGGAACGCAGCCGCGGCACGAACTTCGCCGCCTGCTCCTCCAGACCGGGGAACACCATCTTCCCGCTGACGTTCGCCTTGTCCCAGATGGCGATGCCCGGGTTGGTCAGACCCAGAATCGCGACCTTCACATCCGGACCGTGCGGGGTACGCATCTTCTTGATGACGTACGGGGCGAACGCCGGCCGCAACGTCTTCGCGTCCAGCGCGTTCGCGCCCAGCAGCGGGAAGTCGCACTGCTCCTCGAACTTCCGCAGCACCGGGATGCCGTAGTTGAACTCGTGGTTGCCGAGCGCCGCGGCGTCGTAGCCGATCGCGTTCATCGCCTGCGCCATCGGGTGCACCGGGCCGCGCTTCGCCGTGATCGGATCGATCTTGGCGTAGTAGTACGACAACTGGGTGCCCTGGATCGTGTCACCCGCATCGATCATCAGGGTGTTGTGGCGGCCCTTCTCCCGGCGCACCTGGTCCACCAGGGTGGAGATCTTCGCCAGACCGACGTCATTGTGGGCCTTGTCGTCGAACTCCTTGTCGGTGAAGTAGTCCCAGTTGAAGACGTTCCCGTGCAGATCGGTGGTGCCCATCACGGTGAACGAGTACCGCTTCGGCGGACGCCCGTGGCCGTGCCCATGGCCATGACCGTGGGCGGCGGCAGGAACGGCGGAGCCACCCGCGATCGCCACACCGGCACCGGCGGCCGCCGATGTGCCCAGGAACGTCCTACGGTTCAGCGGCATTTCGTCTCCCACATCTCAGTTCTCGTACGTCTCGGTTCTCGTACAGCTCAGTTCTCGCGGTACACAACGCGCGTAGATAATGACCCAGGAGCCACACCCGGCAACACCCCTTGCGGGTTTCGATCTGATGACCGCCCGTTGTCGTACCCGGATGCGAGAGTGGATCCATGACCGACGTCCCGCCGCCCTACGGCACCCCCGACCATCCCCGCGTCGCCGTCCGGGGCGAAGCCCGCCTCGAAGTCGACCCCGAGACCGCCCACATCGGCATCACCGTCAGCGCCCGCGGAAGGGACCGCCGCGCCGCCCTCGAAGACCTCACCCGGCGCAACAACTACGTTCTCGAACTCGCACGGTCCTACGGACAAGCGGTCGAAAAGCTCGAAACCGGCGCGTTCTCCATCACCCCCGAACTCACCCAACGCGGCCGCGACGAAAAAATCCGCGCCTACCACGGCCGCGTCCATGTCACCGCCGTCCTCAACGACTTCACCGCACTGGGCGAATTCACCACCCGCGTCGCCGACCTCGACATGACACGCGTCAACGGCCCCTGGTGGGCCCTGCGCCCCGACTCGCCCGCCCACGCGAACGCCCGCCGCCAGGCCGTACGCGAAGCCGTCCAACGCGCCCGCGAATACGCCGACGCCCTCGGCGCCCACCTCACCGCCCTGGTCGAACTCGCCGACCTCGGCGCGGAGAACGCCGCCCCGGCCATAGCCATGCCCGCCGCACCCGGTGGCGTCCGGAGCCGCGCGGCGTACGGCGGAGCGGCGGCCGAGCCCGCCCCGGCCCTCGACCTCGAACCACAACGCCAGACGGTCTACGCCCAGGTGAACGCCCGCTTCACCATGTCACCGCCAAAACTATAAAGAGAATGCTCATTCGAGCACCCCGGCGCACAATTCAACACTTGTCAATAACCCTTCACTCAAAGGTTGTTGGGTAGTCATGCGGGGCCAAATAACTACCCGTAGGTAAGGTCTAGGCTCAAACCATGCGCCGAGCAAAAATCGTTTGTACCCTGGGCCCCGCCACCGACACATATGACCAGATCAAGGCATTGGTCGAAGTGGGAATGGACATCGCCCGCCTCAACCTCAGCCACGGCACCTACGCCGAACACGAAGAGCGATACCACCGTGTACGCAAGGCCTCCGACGAGAGCGGACGCAGCGTCGGCATCCTCGCCGACCTTCAAGGCCCGAAGATCCGCCTCGGACGCTTCCGCGAGGGTCCCGTACTCCTTGAACGCGGCGACAGCTTCACCATCACCGTCGAACCCATGGAAGGCGACCGCCACACCTGCGGCACCACGTACGACGGCCTCGCCGCCGACGTCACCGTGGGCGAACGCATCCTCGTCGACGACGGCCGCGTCACCCTCGAAGTCACCGAGGTGGACGGCCCCCGCGTCCACACCACCGTCATCGAGGGCGGCATGGTCTCCGACCACAAGGGCCTCAACCTCCCCGGTGTCGCCGTCTCCGTCCCCGCACTCTCCGAGAAGGACATCGAAGACCTCCGCTGGGCCCTGCGCACCGGCGCCGACATCATCGCCCTCTCCTTCGTACGCAGCGGCCGCGACATCGAGGACGTCCACCGCATCATGGACGAGGAGGGCCGCCGTCTCCCCGTCATCGCCAAGGTGGAGAAGCCCCAGGCCGTCGAGAACATCGACGGCATCGTCGCCGCCTTCGACGGCATCATGGTCGCCCGCGGAGACCTCGGCGTCGAAATGCCCCTGGAGCAGGTGCCGATCGTCCAGAAGCGCGCGATCAAACTCGCCAAGCGCAACGCCAAGCCGGTCATCGTCGCCACCCAGATGCTCGACTCGATGATCGACAACTCCCGCCCCACCCGCGCCGAAGCCTCCGACGTGGCCAACGCGGTCATCGACGGTACGGACGCGGTGATGCTCTCCGGCGAGACCAGCGTGGGCAAGTACCCCATCGAGACGGTCCGCACGATGTCCCGCATCGTCGAAGCCGCCGAGGAGGACATCCTCGCCAAGGGCCTCGCGCCCCTGAACGACCGCAACAAGCCCCGCACCCAGGGCGGCGCGGTGGCCCGCGCGGCGGCCGAGATGGGCGACTTCCTGGGCGCCAAGTTCCTGGTCGCCTTCACCCAGAGCGGCGACACGGTCAGGCGCCTCTCCCGCTACCGCTCACCCATCCCGCTCCTGGCCTTCACCCCGGACCCGGCCACCCGCTCCCAGCTGAACCTCACCTGGGGCGTCGAGACCTTCCTCGGCCCGCACGTGGAATCGACGGACGCGATGGTGGCCCAGGTCGACGAGGAACTGCTGAAGATCGGCCGCTGCGAGAAGGGTGACGTCGTGGTCATCACGGCCGGCTCCCCGCCGGGAGTCGCAGGCTCGACGAACCTGGTCCGGGTGCACCACATCGGTGAGGACGACAGCCCGAAGTAGATCGGTTGTCAGGACTTCGGCCCGACGTGGGCGTCCATGAGAGCGACGGACGCCCGTCGGGCGACGGAGATGTTGTACCCCTTGCCTGCACGGGTGCAGTGGGTCCACTCGACTCCGACAGCGGTGAGCGTGTCGCTGAACAGCTTGCGGATGTCGTCCGACTTGTTGGTGAAGAAGTACCGGGGATACTCGTAGCGCTTCCGTTCGCCACTGATGAGCTTCGTGGTCCAGTTGACGATGCGGCACCCGTCAGAGTGGATGAGGCCGCGGATGAACTCCCATGGGTGGGCATCCACGATCCTCTGCTGCCAGGGTTCGAGAGCGATCTGGCGGTCGTGTTTCTTTCCGGGACCGTGCTGGGGGAAGAGGCAGGGCCAGTGTTTGCTGTGGCACGTCACGTTCTGGCAGCCCTGACGCTGAACCCGCGACACCTTGTTTCCGGGACGCATGATCTGCATGGCTTCGGCGCAGGCGTCGATGAGGCCGGGCCAGGCATCGGCGCAGGCGATACGGAGGAAGTACACGCCCCTTCTGCCGGAGCTGATGCAGCCGTCGCCGAGATAGAGGCCCAGCAAGTAGGCGTAAGCGGCGGGGTCTTCAGGATCGTTCGATATGTCGCCGCACCTCGGGCAGTCCGCAGCACCGTTCCAGCCGAGGGGTTCTATTCGTGTCTGCCACGTGCGGATGGCGGCGCGTGAAATGCCAGTCTGCTTGCTTACGGAGTTCTGGCTGAAGCCTTGGGCGATGAGTGCCAGAGCGCGCTTCCGCGTATCAAGGTCGTACACACGGCTGAGCCTGTCCTGGTCTTGATGACCCACAGGTGGAATAGGCCGGCATTCACACGTTCATGTGAAGTTCTACAATTCCTCGGCGGCCTTGGAATCGAAGGAAAAGTGCCCCGAGTCGGACTCGAACCGACACTGGATGGGTTTTGAATCCATTGTCTCTAACCAATTGGACTACCGGGGCTCGCTGAATCCAAGGTTTCCCTCGACCCGCTGAGCGTCTACCTTACCGCAGCTAGGTAGGCTCTTGGCAGCAGTACCCCTGTCTTGAACAAGGAGCCCCCAGTGACCGCCCCCGAGTCGCCCCAGCCCGTTGCCGACGACGACAAGTCGCACGTTCCGCCGCTGACGACCCGCGTCGTCATCGCCGAGGACGAGGCGCTCATTCGTCTCGACCTCAAAGAGATGCTGGAGGAAGAGGGCTACGCGGTCGTCGGTGAGGCCGGGGATGGTCAGAAGGCCGTCGAGCTCGCCCGGGAGCACCGGCCGGACCTGGTCATCCTCGATGTGAAGATGCCGATCCTGGATGGGATCTCCGCCGCGGAGAAGATCGCCGAGGAGTCCATCGCGCCGGTCCTGATGCTTACGGCGTTCTCGCAGCGCGATCTCGTCGAGCGGGCGCGGGACGCCGGAGCGATGGCGTATCTCGTGAAGCCGTTCAGCAAGAGCGACGTGGTGCCGGCCATCGAGATGGCGGTGTCGCGGTTCGCGGAGCTGAAGGCGCTGGAGGGTGAGGTCGCCGACCTCGCGCAGCGGTTGGAGACGCGGAAGCTGGTGGACCGCGCGAAGAGCATTCTGCAGACGGACTACGGCCTGTCGGAGCCGGCCGCGTTCCGCTGGATCCAGAAGACGTCGATGGACCGTCGGCTGTCGATGCAGCAGCTGGCCGAGGCGTTGATCGAGGACGCCGAGGAGAAGAAGCGGGCGGCGAAGGACGGCGACCAGTAGGCGCGCGTATCCGAGAGAGGCCCGCACCCCGGATCGATCGGGGTGCGGGCCTCTCGCGTACGAACGGGAGGGTTCAGTCCTCGCCGAGATAGGCCTTGCGGACGGACTCGTCGTGGAGGAGGTCCGCGCCGGTGCCGGAGAGGACGATCTTGCCGACCTCCATGACGTGGCCGTGGTCCGCGAGGGAGAGCGCGGCCTGGGCGTTCTGCTCGACGAGCAGGATGGTGGTGCCCTGGGCCTTGAGTTCGACGATGGTCTCCATGATCTTCTGCATCATGATCGGGGAGAGGCCCATGGAGGGTTCGTCGAGCATCAGGAGCTTGGGCTGGGACATGAGAGCCCGGCCCATGGCGAGCATCTGCTGTTCGCCGCCCGAGAGGGTCCCTGCGGCCTGCTTCCGGCGTTCCCCGAGGATGGGGAAGAGGTCGTAGGCGCGCTGGATGTCCTTCTCGATGCCTGCCTTGTCGTTGCGGAGGTAGGCGCCGAGGAGGAGATTCTCGGTGATCGTCAGCCGGGGGAAGATGTGGCGTCCCTCGGGGGAGTGGGCGAGGCCCAGGGAGACGATCTTGTGGGCGGGGATGTTGGTGAGTGGTCTGCCCTCGAAGAGGATCTGGCCGCCGATGGGCTTGAGGAGGCCGGAGAGGGTGCGCAGGGTGGTGGTCTTGCCCGCACCGTTGGTGCCGATGAGGGTGACGACCTGACCGGCTTCGACGGTGAAGGAGATGCCCTTGACGGCTTCGATCTTGCCGTAGGCGACGCGGAGGTCTTCGACCTGGAGCAGTGCGGTCATCGGGTGTCCTCCTCTTCGGTGCGGGTGGTGCTGGTGTCGTCGGTGGTGGCTTCGGCTTCTGCGTGTGCTTCGGCTTCTGCTGCTTCGACCTCGGCGATTTCTTCGGCGCCGGGGGCGCCTTCGAAGGGGGTGCCGAGATAGGCGGCGACGACGCGTTCGTCGCTCTGGACGACGTCGGAGGTGCCTTCGACGAGCTTCTCGCCCTGGACGAGGACGGCGACCCGGTCGCAGAGATTGAAGATGAACCGCATGTCGTGCTCGATGACGAGGACAGCGATGCCCTGGTCCCGGATGGCGAATATGAGTTCTTCGGTGACGCGGGTTTCCTGCGGGTTCATGCCGGCGGTGGGCTCGTCGAGGAGCAGGAGTCCGGGGTCGCTGGCGAGGGCGCGGGCGATTTCCAGCTTGCGCTGGTCTCCGTAGGGGAGGTTGCGCGCGAGGTGGTCGGCCTTGTCCTGGAGGCCGATGAACTCCAGGAGTTCCATGGCTCGTTCGCGGCTGGCGTTCTCGGCTTTGGTGTAGCCGGGGAGGCGCAGGAGGGCGGACCAGAGGCCTTCCTTGGTCCTGGTGTGGCGTCCGACGAGGACGTTCTCCAGGACGGACATGTTGGCGAAGAGCCGGATGTTCTGGAAGGTGCGGGCGATGCCTGCCTGGGTGACGAGGTGGGGCTTGGGCGGCAGGACGGTGCCCTTGTAGCTGACCGTGCCCTCGGTGGGGACGTACAGGCCGGTGAGGCAGTTGAAGAAGGTGGTCTTGCCGGCACCGTTGGGGCCGATGAGGCCGACGATTTCGCCTGCGTTGACGGTGAGATCGACGTTGCGTACGGCGGTGAGGCCGCCGAAGCGCATGGTGACGCCGTTCGCATCGAGGACGGTGGTGGCGGTCTTCGTGGTGGTGGTCATGGTGGTCACGCCCCCGCCTTGGCGATGCCGGCGCCGGTTTCTTCGGACTGCCGTGGTTCCGGTACGTCGATGGGGTCGTTCTCGTGGAATTCGAGCTGCTTCCTGCGGTCGGCGACCAGGCCCTCGGGGCGGAAGCGCATCAGGAGGATGAGCGCGATACCGAAGAGGAAGAGCTGGTAGTCCTGCATGAACTGCAGTTTGGCCGGGATGAGGTAGAGCAGTGCGGCGCCGACGAAGGGTCCGCTGAGGGTTCCCATGCCGCCGAGGATGACGGCGGCGAGGAGGAACGCGGAGTTCGGGGGCACGGAGCCGGCGAACTGGTACTGCTCGGGCGTCACGGTGTAGTTGACGTGCGCCTGAACGGTTCCGGCGAGGCCGGCCAGGGTGGCGCCGAGGGCGAAGGCCAGGAGCTTGAGCCGGAAGGCGTTGATGCCCATGGCGGTGGCGGCGGTTTCGTCCTCGCGGATGGCGACCCAGGCGCGGCCGATGCGGGAGTCTCCGGAGCGGCGGAAGACGAGGACGACGACGGCGGTGACGACGAGCATCAGCAGGTAGTAGTTGGCGGGCCTGCTGAGGGTGAAGGGGCCGATGTCGTGGCTGAGTCCGAAGTCGATCCCGAAGAGGTTGAGGTCGGGGATGCTGGGGATGCCCTGGGAGCCGTTGGTGAGGTCGGGTCCGCTGTTGCCGTTGAGGTTGTTGACGGTGACGCGGAAGATTTCACCGAAGCCGAGGGTGACGATGGCGAGGTAGTCGCCGCGCAGTCGCAGGGTCGGGGCGCCGATGAGGACGCCGAAGATCAGTGAGACTGCGGCTCCGGTGAGGACGGCGGCCCAGAAGGGGAAGTGGACGCCGATGGCGGAGAGCGGTGCGCCGGAGACGAGGGCCGCGGTGTAGGCGCCCACGCCGAGGAAGGCGACGTAGCCGAGGTCGAGGAGGCCGGCGAGGCCGACGACGACGTTGAGGCCGAGTGCCACGGTGGCGAAGATGAGGATGTTGGCGCCGATGAGGGCGTATTCCGCGGTGTCCTGGGTGAAGGGGAAGCAGAAGGCTGCGACCAGGGCTGCGGTGAGGGTGACGTTGCGGTGCTTCGTGGTCAGCGCGGTGATGCGGGAGATGAGTCCCGCACGGGTGAGCGCGGTGAAGGCGAAGCCTGCGGTGATGAGGAAGCCGATGAACTGTTCGGATTCTTCGGAGGGGATGTCGATCCCGTAGGTGAAGACGTACAGCGCGGCGCCGAAGGAGGCGGCGATGATGAGGATTTCGCTCCACGCGGGGAGCGTCTTGGCGCGGGCGGCCGCGGGTGCGGTGAGGCTGCCGCGGAAGCGCTGCCAGGCGCCGGGCCGGGGCTCGTTGTGGGGGAGCGGTTCGTCGCTGGGGAGTCCGAGTGCGGCGATGGTGGCGACGAGAGCGCCGATGCCGCTGACCCAGGCTCCGGGTTCGAGGTTGACCGCGCCGCCGAGCTCGTAGGAGATGGCGCCCATGGCGTAGCCCGTGGTGCCGAGGGTGCCGAGGGCGAGGAGCCGGACGGGGCTGTTGGTGCCGCCGGGGGTGAGCCAGCGCAGTCCTCGGATGCCGTATCCGCAGAGCGCGAAGAGGAGGGTGAGGGCAGCGCCGGTGAGGGTGAGGATCTGGAGGCCGCCGGGGTAGCCGGTGACGGTGAGGTCGCCGGGGAAGTCGGTGGTCCAGGTCCAGGGGAGGAAGGTGCCGGCGAGGGCGATGGCGGCGCCTGCGGTGGTGGCGAGGCGGGCGACCGGTGCGGGCAGTGGGATGAGTGTGTTCTGGGTGGTCATCCGTATCACGCCCGATCCGCGACGCGTTCGCCGAGCAGGCCCTGGGGCCGCAGCAGCAGGACGACGATGAGGAGGACGAAGGCCCATACGTCCTTCCAGGCACCGCCGCCGAAGAGGTCCATGCCGGGGACGTCGCTCATGTAGCCGGTGGCGAGGGATTCGGCGACGCCGAGTACGACTCCGCCGAGCATGGCGCCGTAGATGTTGCCGATGCCGCCGAGTACGGCTGCGGTGAAGGCCTTGAGGCCCATGAGGAAGCCCATTTTGAAGCCGATCTGGCCGTTCTTGAGCCCGTAGGCGACGGCGGCGACGGCTGCGAACGCGGCACCGATGGCGAAGGCCATGACGATGATGCGGTCGGTGTTGATGCCCATGAGCTTGGCGGTGTCGGGGTCCTGCGAGGTCGCCTGCATGCCGCGGCCGGATCGGGTCTTGGAGACGAAGAGGCCGAGGGCGAACATGCAGACGGGTGCGGCGATGAGGACGAAGAGGTCACCGCGTTGGATGTTGGCGCCGAAGATGTCGAAGGCGTCGCCCTTGAACTGGGGGAAGGGGCGGTCCTTCGTGGCGTTGGGGTACCACTTCCAGATGGCCTGCTGGAGTGCGAGGGAGAGTCCGATCGCGGTGATCAGCGGGGCGAGCCTGGGGGCGGTGCGCAGGGGCCGGTAGGCGAAGCGTTCGGCTGCGACGCTGACGGCGACGGAGCATATGACGCCGCCGATGATCATGAGGGGGATGATTGCGAGGAGGTTGGAGCCGGCCGGCATCCAGAGGTACACGGTGAGAGCTCCGAAGCCTCCGATCATGAAGATCTCGCCGTGGGCGAAGTTGATGAGCTGGATGATTCCGTAGACCATCGTGTAACCGATCGCGATGAGACCGTACATCGCGCCGAGGATGAGTCCATTGGCCAGCTGTTGCGGCAGTTCGTTCACCGCAGGGCCTCCGTGGAGTGGTTCGGATATGGCACCGCGCGGGAGCGCTGGTAGCGCTCCCGCGCGGCCTGGTGTCAGTCAGTTCGTGTCCGGGAGGGCACGGGTCAGGGCTTGTAGGCCTCGCTGAGCTTGGACGTCCACTTGCCACCGTCGACCTGGTAGGCGGTCATCATGGTGTTGGTGGTGTCGCCGTACTCGTCGAAGGAGACGGGGCCGGTGACGCCGTCGAACTTGACCTTGCTCATGGCCTCGAGGACCTTGGCGCGGGCGTCGTCGGGGAGCTTGCCGTCGTTGGCGGCGGCGACGGCCTTGACGGCTTCGATGATGGACCAGGTGGCGTCGTAGGTGCTGCCGCCGTAGGCCTCGTAGGCGTCCTTGTATCCGGCCGTCTTGTAGTCCGCGATGAACTTCTTGGCGGAGTCCAGCTCTTCGACGGGCTTGCCGACGGAGGTGGCGATGTCGCCCTGGGCCTTCTTGTTGAGCTTGATGAAGTCGGCACTGTACATGCCGTCGCCGCCCATGAGGGGGATCTGGACGCTGTCCTTGAGCTGCTGGCTCAGGGGTGCGCCGGCGGGGTACTCACCGCCGTAGTAGACGGCCTTGGCGCCGGACTTCTTGACCTTGGTGACGACGGCGTTGAAGTCGCGGTCGTCGGGGTTGACGTGGTCGGAGCCGACGATCTTGCCGCCGAGCTTGGTGAACGTCGTCTTGAAGGAGGCGGCGAGGCCGGCTCCGTAGGGCTTCTGGTCGTCGATCAGGTAGACGTTCTTGACCTTGGCGTCGTTGAAGAGGTACTTCGCCGCGAAGGCACCCTGGATCTGGTCCGTGGTGGCGGTGCGGAAGTAGGTCTTGAACGGGCGCTGCTTGTCGCCGGTCTTCCAGTTGTTGCCCTGGGTCAGCTCGGTGCCGGTGTTGGCGGGGGAGACCTGGGTGAGGCTGGCGTCGTTGAGCGGCTTCTGCATCGACTGGGAGACGCCGGAGTTCAGGGGGCCGACAACGCCGAGGACGCCCTTGTTGTCGATGAACTTGGTGGCGTTCTGCTGGCCGACGGAGGGCTGGGCCTGGTCGTCGAGAGGCTGGAGCTCGAACGTGATGCCGGGGACGGTCTTGTCCTTGTTCGCCGTCTTGACGGCGAGGTCGGCGGAGTTCTTGATACCGAGACCGAGGGCGGAGAGGTCGCCCGTCAGGGGGGCGTCGAGGCCGATGACGACGGTCTGGGTGTCGCCGCTGCTGCTCTTCTTGCTGTCGTCGCGCGACCCGCAGGCGGTGAGTGTCAGTGCTCCTGTGGTGAGCACTGTGGTGAGTATGAGCAAAGAACGGTGTCGCACGAAAGGTCCTTTCCCTGGCGCGGCCTCCTCTGCTTGAGGTGCCGTGTCGTTCGCCGGGCCGTACTGGTTGGTACAGGGCCGTGCTGCAGACGCGCCCGGCGGCGCGGTGACTGGCGGTGACTCTAGGCGCAGGTGTGGGGGTCCGGGATAGGTCCGCCGCAGGATGTGACTCTCTTGTTATGCCCTTGAGCAAGGCTTGAGGTGGCTGTGCGGACATGTACGGCTTTCTACCGGTCGGCGAAGTGACCGCATGGTGAGAACGCGCAGCTCTGCTAAGGGGCTTGAGCCGATCTTGCTGCTGTCGCACGGTGAGGGGTGAGGAGGGCGTCGCGAGGGCGCGACGAGCCGCCCGGCGCCTGCGGGACCGGGCTCGGAGTGCCGCGCGAGGACGTATGCACATTACACGCTTGTTACGCAGTGTTACATCTGGGTCGATGTGGTCGACGCGGTGTTGTGTGCGCGGGGTGCGTGCCGGGTGTGGCCGGGGTGCTGAGTGGGCCACAGAACAGGGCGTACGGTCAAGGGCGTTGGGCGGTCGAGTTGCTCAACAATGCCTTGTGCGTGGGTGGTTGTGGGTGGGAATGACACTGCCCGGCCGGAATGCGGTCCGGCCGGGCAGGGGTGTCGAGGGTGTCGTGCGGTGTGTTTCGGTCAGTCAGGCGGCGCTGGGCTGTGGGACGTCGCGGAGCATGCAGGTGAGGCGGGCGGTGCAGACCCGCTTGTCGCGCTCGTCGGTGATGACGATCTCGTACGTGGCGGTGGAACGGCCGCGGTGTACGGGGGTGGCGACGCCCGTGACGAGTCCGCTTCGTACCCCTCGGTGATGGGTGCAGTTCAGGTCGACGCCGACAGCGAGCTTGGTGGCGCCGCCGTGGAGCATGGAGCCGATCGAGCCGAGGGTCTCGGCCAGGACGGCGGAGGCGCCGCCGTGGAGCAGTCCGTACGGCTGGGTGTTGCCCTCGACGGGCATGGTGCCGACGACGCGGTCCGCGGAGGCTTCGACGATCGTGACGCCCATGCGCTCGCCGAGGTGGCCGGCGGAGAAGAGTGCGGGCAGATCGACGCCGAGTGCGGCGTACTCGTCGATGATCTCCTGGGGGAACTTGGGTGCGGTGTGCTCGCCCATGGGGTCCGGCTCCGATCGTCTGCGTGGTTCATAGCTTTATTGCTGTGTGCATCGTTCTTATCAGACGACTGAGCGAACGCTTAGTGGGTTGTGGGTACGGATTACCTCTGGGTGGTCTGCCCCTGGACGTTCTGCCCCTGGATGTTCTCGAAGCGCACGACGACGGACTTGCTGGCGGGGGTGTTGCTGGTGTCGGCGGTGGAGCCGAGGGGGACCAGCACATTGGTCTCCGGGTAGTAGGCGGCGGCGCAGCCCCGGGCGGTCGGGTAGTGGACGATGCGGAAGCCGGGGGCGCGGCGCTCCACCCCGTCCTTCCATTCGCTGACGAGGTCGGTGTACGCACCGTCGGCCAGGCCGAGGGCGCGGGCGTCGTCGGGGTTGACCAGGACGACACGGCGGCCGCCCTTGATGCCACGGTAGCGGTCGTCGAGGCCGTAGATCGTGGTGTTGTACTGGTCGTGCGAGCGCAGGGTCTGCAGCAGCAGCCTGCCTTCGGGCAGCTCGGGGTACTCGACGGGTGCGGCGGTGAAGTTGGCCCTGCCGGTCGCGGTGGGGAAGCGGCGCTCGTCACGCGGGGCGTGCGGGAGGGTGAAACCGCCGGGGTGTGCGACGCGGGCGTTGAAGTCCTCGAAGCCGGGGACGACGCGGGAGATGCGGTCGCGGATCGTCGCGTAGTCCTTCTCGAACTCCTCCCAGGGGGTGGCCGATCCGGGGCCGAGGACGGCGCGGGCGAGGCGGGCGACGATGGCCGGCTCGGAGAGCAGGTGGGGGCTCGCCGGAGTGAGGTTGCCGCGCGAGGCGTGGACCATGCTCATGGAGTCCTCGACCGTGACGAACTGCTTGCCGCTCGCCTGGACGTCCTTGTCGGTACGGCCCAGCGTCGGCAGGATCAGCGCGCGGGTGCCGGTCACGGCGTGCGAGCGGTTGAGCTTGGTGGAGACATGGACGGTGAGGCGGGCGCGGCGCATCGCGGCCTCGGTGACCTCCGTGTCGGGAGTGGCCGCGACGAAGTTGCCGCCCATGGCGAAGAAGACCTTGGCGTCGCCGTCGCGCAGGGCCTGGATGGAGCGGACGACGTCGTAGCCGTGGTGGCGCGGTGAGGTGATCGAGAATTCCTTGTCGAGCGCGTCGAGGAATTCGGGTGCGGGCCGTTCGAAGATGCCCATGGTGCGGTCGCCCTGGACGTTGGAGTGGCCGCGGACGGGACAGACTCCGGCGCCGGGGCGGCCGATATTGCCGCGCAGCAGAAGGAAGTTGACGACTTCGCGGATGGTCGGCACGGAGTGTTTGTGCTGGGTGAGGCCCATCGCCCAGCACACGATGGTGCGCTTCGAGGCGAGGACCATCGCGAGGGCCTCTTCGATGACGCCGCGGTCGAGGCCGGTGGCGGCGAGGGTCTGGTCCCAGTCGGCTTCGCGGGCCGCGGCCACGAACTCCTCGTAACCATGGGTGTGCTCCCGTACGAAGGCTTCGTCGACGGCGCCCTCGGTCTCCAGGATCATCTTGTTGAGGAGCCGGAAGAGGGCCTGGTCGCCGCCGATACGGATCTGCAGGAAGAGATCGTTGAGCGCGGCGCCCTTGATCATGCCGAGCGGGGTCTGCGGGTTCTTGAACCGCTCCAGGCCGGCCTCGGGCAGCGGATTCACCGAAATGATCTTCGCACCCGCGGACTTGGCCTTCTCCAGGGCGGAGAGCATCCGGGGATGGTTCGTGCCGGGATTCTGCCCGGCGACGATGATCAGGTCCGCCTGGTGGAGGTCCTCCAGCGAGACGCTGCCCTTGCCGATGCCGATGGTCTCCGTCAGCGCCGAGCCGGAGGACTCGTGGCACATGTTGGAGCAGTCGGGGAGGTTGTTCGTGCCGAACTCGCGGGCGAACAGCTGGAGCAGGAACGCAGCCTCGTTGCTGGTGCGCCCCGAGGTGTAGAAGAGGGCCTCGTCGGGGGAGGCGAGCGCACCCAGTTCCTCGGCGATGATGCCGAAGGCCCTCTCCCAGGTCACCGCCTCGTACCGCTCGGCGCCCTCGGGGAGGTACATCGGCTGGGTGATCCGACCCTGCTGGCCCAGCCAGTACCCGCTGCGCGAGGCGAGATCGGCGACCGGGTGCGCGGCGAAGAAATCCGGGGTGACACGGCGCAGCGTCGCCTCCTCGGCGACGGCCTTGGCGCCGTTCTCGCAGAATTCCGCCGTGTGCCGCTTGTCGCCCTCGGGCCAGGCACAGCCGGGGCAGTCGAAGCCGTTCTTCTGGTTGACCTTGAGGAGGGTCTGCGCGGTGCGCCGCACGCCCATCTGCTGCTGGGCGATGAGCAGGCTGTGCGCGACGGCCGGCAGTCCGGCGGCGGCGTGCTGCGCCGGCTCGACCCGCGGCGCATCCTGGACCGGGTCACCTGTGGGCGGCTTCGTGGCCATGTCGTGCTCCCCTTTGAGCAACTGCGGACCTGCGCAGTGCGCTGTACGCAGTGATGCGGTACGTGTTCCTCCCCCGATCCTGCCACGAGGCACCGACAGAGAGTCCGGCGAGATGTTCGGTCGGGATTGTCAGTGGTCCGTGGCAGGATCGGGGGCGTGGCTGAGACGGCATCGAAGAAGACGGCAGACAACCGACCGCGCCTGCTCCTGATGGACGGGCACTCCCTGGCGTACCGGGCGTTCTTTGCGCTGCCTGCGGAGAATTTCACGACAGGGTCGGGGCAGCCGACGAACGCGGTGTACGGCTTCGCGTCGATGCTGGCGAACACGCTGCGTGACGAGGCGCCGACGCATTTCGCGGTGGCGTTCGACGTCTCCCGCAAGACCTGGCGCTCGGAGGAGTTCCCCGAGTACAAGGCGAACCGCTCGAAGACCCCGGACGAGTTCAGGGGCCAGGTCGAGCTGATCGGCGAGCTGCTCGACGCGATGCACGCCGACCGTTTCGCGGTCGACGGCTTCGAGGCGGACGATGTCATCGCCACGCTGGCCACGCAGGCCGAGGCCGCCGGTTTCGAAGTGCTGATCGTCACCGGTGACCGGGATTCGTTCCAGCTGATCACGGACAACGTCACCGTGCTGTACCCGACGAAGGGCGTCTCGGAGCTGACGCGCTTCACTCCGGCCAAGGTCGAGGAGAAGTACGGGCTCACGCCGCAGCAGTACCCGGACTTCGCGGCGCTGCGCGGTGACCCGTCGGACAACCTTCCGGGCATCCCCGGCGTGGGTGAGAAGACCGCCGCGAAGTGGATCAACCAGTTCGGTTCGTTCGACGAGCTGGTGGAGCGCGCCGAGGAGGTCAAGGGCAAGGCCGGGCAGAATTTCCGGGACCACCTGGACGCGGTGCGGCTCAATCGCAGGCTGACCGAGATGGTCCGCGATGTGGAGCTGCCGAAGACCCCACAGGACCTGGAGCGCGCACCGTACGACCGCACCGCGGTGACGGGCGTGCTGGACGTCCTGGAGATCCGTAACCCGAGCCTGCGCGAGCGGCTGCTGGCCGTCGACCCGGGCGCGGCCGAGGACGAGGCCCCGGCGCCCGCCGCGGGCATCGAGCTGGACGGCGCGGTGCTGGGCGCGGGCGAGCTGGCGCCCTGGCTCGCGGAGCACGGCGGGCAGCCGCTCGGCGTCGCCACCGTCGACACCTGGGCGGTGGGCAGCGGCACGGTCACCGAGATCGCGCTCGCCGCGGCCGGCGGGGCGGCGGCCTGGTTCGACCCCGCGCAGCTCGACGAGGGCGACGAGCAGGCGTTCGCCGCCTGGATCGCCGACGCGCGTCGGCCCAAGGTCATGCACAACGCGAAGAGCGCCATGCGGGTCTTCCCCGAGCACGGCTGGCAGGTCGACGGCGTCACGATGGACACCGCGCTGGCCGCCTATCTGGTCAAGCCCGGCCGCCGCTCCTTCGCGCTGGACGCGCTGGCGGTGGAGTATCTGGGCCGGGAGCTGGCCCCCGCGGCGGCGTCCGACGGGCAGCTGGCCTTCGGCGCGGACGACCAGGCCGAGGCCGACGCCCTGATGACGCAGGCCCGCGCGGTCCTGGATCTGGGCGATGCGTTCACCACCCGGCTGGCAGAGGTCGGCGCGGCCGAGCTGCTGCACGGCATGGAGCTGCCGACGTCCGCTCTGCTGGCCCGTCTGGAGCGGCACGGCATCGCCGCCGACCGGGCCCATCTGGAAGGCATGGAGCAGCAGTTCGCCGGTGCGGTGCAGCAGGCGGTGAAGGAGGCGCATGCCGCGGTCGGCCGCGAGTTCAACCTCGGTTCGCCCAAGCAGCTCCAGGAAGTCCTCTTCGGCGAGCTGGGCCTGCCCAAGACGAAGAAGACGAAGACCGGGTACACGACGGACGCCGACGCCCTGGCCTGGCTCGCCGCACAGACCGAGCACGAGCTGCCGGTCATCATGCTGCGCCACCGCGAGCAGGCGAAGCTGCGGGTCACCGTCGAGGGCCTGATCAAGACGATCGCGGCGGACGGCCGTATCCACACCACGTTCAACCAGACGGTGGCGGCGACCGGCCGGCTCTCCTCCACCGACCCCAACCTGCAGAACATCCCGGTCCGTACGGACGAGGGCCGGGCCATCCGCCGGGGCTTCGTCGTCGGCGAGGGCTTCGAAACGCTGATGACGGCCGACTACAGCCAGATCGAACTGCGGGTGATGGCCCACCTCTCCGAGGACGCGGGCCTGATCGAGGCGTTCACCTCCGGCGAGGACCTGCACACGACAGTCGCCTCGCAGGTCTTCGGCGTCGGCAAGTCGGCCGTCGACCCGGAGATGCGCCGCAAGATCAAGGCCATGAGTTACGGACTCGCGTACGGGCTCTCCGCGTTCGGCCTCTCCCAGCAGCTGAACATCGAGGCGGGCGAGGCGCGCGGCCTGATGGACACCTACTTCGAGCGGTTCGGCGGAGTGCGTGACTATCTGCACCGCGTGGTGGAGGAGGCCAGGGCCACCGGCTACACCGAGACGGTCTTCGGCCGCCGCCGCTACCTCCCCGACCTCAACAGCGACAACCGCCAGCGGCGCGAGATGGCCGAGCGGATGGCGCTCAACGCCCCGATCCAGGGCACGGCTGCGGACATCGTCAAGGTCGCCATGCTCCAGGTCGACCGGGCGCTGACCGAGGCGAAGCTGAAGTCCCGGATGCTGCTCCAGGTCCATGACGAAATCGTCCTGGAGATCGCCGAGGGCGAGCGGGCGCAGGTGGAGGAGATCCTCCGCCACGAGATGTCCACGGCCGTGCAGTTGCGCGCCCCGCTGGATGTCTCGGTGGGTGTCGGTACGGACTGGGAGTCCGCAGCGCACTGACGAGGCGGCGCCGGACGGGCCCGGGGGGGGGTGTTCAGGCACCCCCAGAGGAATCAGGCCCGTCCGGCGACCGAGGGCACGGAAGCGCGCGACCGCCGCAGCCGCATCCACGCCCCGTACAGCACCAGGCCCACCGCCAGTCCCGCCCCGGCGCCGAAGCAGGCGGTCGGGATGATGTCCAGCGGGGTGTCGATGTGCCCGAAGTACGCATACCAGCGTGCGCACCGGTGTACGACGCCGAGCACTACACAGACGCTCAGCAGTGCCCCCGCCGACCACCGCCCCCGACGGCCCAGCACCGGCACGGACGGTGGGACCGGCCGCATCCCGGTCCGCCGCAGCCCCGAAGCCGTGAACCAGGCGAGCGCGGCCAGTGCTGCCGCCGAACTGCCGTACTGCACCCACTGGAACACGGGAAACCCGCCGGCGCTCCCGTCGAGCACGGGAACCAACCGCACACCCCACCGGTCGTGATGGGTGAAGGCGTCCCAGACGACATGAGTGGCCGACCCGATGACCGCCGACAGCACGAACCACCCACCGTCCCGGACACCCCACGCCCCCCGGTCGGATCCGTGCCGCTGCCCTCGCACGAACGCATGCACCCGTCCCTGCCAGGCCCTCGGCAACAGCGCCACCAACGGTTCGCGCAGCAGCAGCCACAGCGCCACCACAGCCGCGGTGATGAGCACATCGACCGTGAACACGCCCCACACCGAGTGGGTGACCTGCCCGAACTCCATGGCACCCGGGATCGCGGTGTCGGCGTAGTACGTCATGTCGGGGGCGAACGAACCCGCGACGAGGGCCGAGGCGAGGAGCGGCCCGCGCGCCGTTCCGTCCCGCCGCATCCCCGGCAGCACGGCCGCGGCATGACTGAGTGTGAACGGCATGGCGGCAAGTATGCGCGAGCCGCCGTCGCCCGCCCGACGGCCGCCGTACAACTTGCTGTCCGGAACGTGAAAAACAGGTAAGAACCAGTCAGGGCACGGTGTTCCGGCGGCACAAGTTGCCGTAGGGTCGCCTGAGTCCAGGCGCTGGGGAGCGCGGACAGCCGTCGATGGGGAGGGGCCAGAGGTATGGCAGCGCAATTCGGTCGCCGACTTCGCAAGGGGGCGACCACTACCGCTGTGGCTGCCGTCGCCGTGGCGGCGCTCTCCGCCTCAGGGGCCCCCGGCGCAACGCTGGTCACGGAGAGCGGCGATCAGCCGTCCGCCGGAGCGACACCTTCGCCCGACGACAGCGCGGCCACCGGCAACTCGCCGTACTACACGGACCTGCCCCCGCTGAACACGCCCAACAAGCCGGGAACCGCTACCGATCTGCCCGTCACCGGCAGCGCGGAATCCGGCATACCGGCTTCGATCCTGGCCGCGTACAAGAAGGCCGAGCAGACCCTCGCCGGCAGCGACGCCGCCTGCCGGCTGCCGTGGCAGCTGCTCGCCGCGATCGGCAAGGTCGAGTCCGGCCAGGCCCGCGGTGGCAGGGTCGACGCGAACGGCACCACGTTCTCCCCGATCCTCGGCCCCGTCCTCGACGGCCGGGGCTTCGCCATGATCAAGGACACCGACAACGGGGCGTACGACGGGGATTCGACGCACGACCGTGCCGTCGGCCCGATGCAGTTCATCCCGTCCACCTGGGCGACTTGGGGCCAGGACGGCAACGGAGACAGCCGCAAGGATCCCAACAACATCTACGACGCGGCGCTCGCCGCCGGACACTATCTCTGCGCCGGCTCCCGCGATCTGTCCACCGCCACGGATCTCGACCGGGCGGTCCTGAGCTACAACCACTCGGACGCCTACCTCCGTACGGTCCGCTCCTGGTTCGACTACTACAAGCGCGGCACCCACGAGATCCCCGACGGCACCGGCGTGGTCCCGCCCGCCCTCGGTGGCGGTACGGACCCGAGCCCGAACCCCGGCACTCCCGGCGCCTCGCCGTCCCCGACCCCGCATCCGAGCCCGAAGCCGCCGAAGCCGGGCGGCGGCACTCCGACCAGTCCGAAGCCCACCACCCCCAAGCCCACGCCGTCCCAGACCCTCTCGGGTGTGGAGAACGCCGGCACCGGCACGCTCGCCGCCACCGCGGGCGACGCGTTCGCCGAACAGGTCAAGGTGCGGGCCAAGAACAAGCTCGGCGGCCCGCTCGCCAGGGTGTCCGTGACCTTCACCATCGCCGGTGACACGGACGCCACCTTCGACGGCGGGAAGAACGCGGTCACTCTCCTCACCGGAGCCGACGGCACGGTCACCGCCCCGGTTCTGCAGGCGGGCGAGACGACGGGGGAGTTCACGGTGCGGGCCATCGCCACCGGCCGCTCGCTGCCCGCTGTCACCTACACCGCGACCGTCACCGCCCGACAGGCCGACGCGATCGCCAGGACCGGCGACACAGCACTGACCGCCCCGCCCGGCGCCGAGTTCGCCGACACCGTCGAGGTCAAGGCCACCTACAAGGACGCGGTCGCCGCCGGTGTCGCCGTCACCGCAACCATGATCACCGACGCCGCGGAGCCGGCCGAGAACGACAAGGGCCCGTACTTCAAGGACGCGGACGGCAAGACGGTCCGTACCCTCACGGACCTCAAGACAGACGCCGACGGCATCCTGAAGCTCCCGAAGATCTACGCCGACGACGCCGCCGGCACGTACAAGCTGCGCCTCACCACCGAGGGCGGCGCCACGGTCGTCATCGAGCTCACGGTCGAGGCCCCGGAGGCCCCCGCCGTCTGACCCGCTCGGCCGCACGTCACGACAGCCCCTGTGCCACCACCCGGCAGAGGGGCTGTTCTACGTGTTCTCATCTCGCGCCCGCATTGCTACGGTGCCCCAACCCTGACGACCCATCAGATCCGTGCTCTCCGGGAGGACCGGCATGCGTGCCCTCGTCGCCGCCGCCATCGGGCTGGCCGCAGCCCTCGCGCTCGTCTTCACCATCACCACGATCGGCGCCCCGCCCGGAGAGACCTCGCCCAAGCCCCTGCTGACCACCGTCCCGGGCCCCAAGAACTAGCCACCGGAAGAAGCAACAGAAGCTGAGGGAGGGCACCATCATGCGCCGCCGAGCCAGCCTCGTACTCCTGGCCTTCGCCGTCTTCTTCGCCGCCATGTCGCCACTGCTGCGCTGGTACGCCTTCCCGAGGCTGGCGAAGATCCCGCCCAGCCAGTACCAGGAGACGGTGCTGGAGGCGAAGCCCGCCACCCTCCTCGACTACAACGACAACATGAAGGTGAAGCAGGTCCCCAAGGTCACCATCGTGCAGACCCTCAAGGGCAATGTGGAGGAGTCCGAGAAGATCGAGCGCAGCGCCGGCCGCGACGTCGTCGTCTGGGACGGCCTCAGCTACGTCGTCGACCCGAACGGCAAGATGGTCTCCGAGATCCCCGAGCGCTACATCTTCGACGCCCACAGCCAGGCCCCCGTCCACGCCACCGGCGAAATGGTCGACGGCGACCCGGTCAGGCGCGAGGGCATCGAGTTCAAGTGGCCCTTCCTCACCCAGAAGCGCGACTACGAGTACTTCGATGCCCAGACCCGTACGAGCTCGCCCATCCACTACAAGGGCACCCGCACCTTCCACGGCATGGACGTCTACTACTTCGAGCAGACCATCCCCTGGACCAAGGTTCCGATGCCGAAGAAGATGCCCATCAAGGGCGTCACCGCGGAGCAGGTCGCCAAGACCGGCATGACCCGCTGGTACACCACCAAGCGCATGTTCTGGGTCGACCCGGTCACCGGAGCGCCCGTCAACGGCGAGGAGATCCACAAGGAGGAGCTGCGCAACGCCAAGGCGATGGGCATGTCCCAGGACACCGTCACCGCGTTCGCCGGGCATGTGAAGATGCGTGAGGACTACGTCGATTCGATCGTCGCCCTGGTCAAGTCCCAGCGCGTACTGGTCCTGCTGCTCACCTCGTACCTGCCCTGGGGCTTCCTCGTCCTCGGCGCCGGACTGCTCGCGCTGGCCCTGTGGCTGGAGGCGCGCTCCCGGCGGCCGGACGGCGAGCTGCCCGACGGGGCACCGGCACCCGCCCCGGACCCGGAACCTACTCCCGCCTGAGCCGCGCCTTCGTGAACCGGGTCGCCTCCACCGTCGTGGGGTCCTGTGGCCACGGATGCTTCGGATAGCGGCCGCGCAGCTCCGCCCGCACGGCCCGGTAGCCGTCCCGCCAGAACGACGCCAGATCCGCGGTGACCGCCGCGGGACGGCCGGCGGGGGAGAGGAGATGGACCAGGACCGGCACCCCGGCCACCCTCGGGGTCTCCTGCAGGCCGAACAGCTCCTGGAGCTTCACCGCGAGTACGGGCTGCGCCCCGCCGTACTCCACCCTGATACGGGAGCCGCTCGGCACCTCGATCCGCTCCGGCGCCAGCTCGTCCAGCCGGGCCGCCTCACCGGTCGCCCACGGCAGCAGCCGCCGCAACGCCTGCCCCGCGTCGATCCGCGCCAGATCGGAGCGCCGCCGGGCCCGTGACAGCTCGGGCTCCAGCCACTCTTCGGTACGGTCCAGCAGCGCACCGTCCGACACATCCGGCCAGGGCGCGCCCAACGTCCGGTGCACAAAGGCGAGCCGCTCCCGCAGCTGCCCGGTCTCACGCGTCCAGCGAAGCAGCCCGAGCCCTTCCCGCCGCAGCCCCTCGATCAGCGCCTCGCGCACCAGGGCGGGCACCGGCTGCTTCAACGGGCGCACCGACAGCTCGACCGCACCCAGCCGCTCCACCCGGCGGGCCACCACATCGCCGCCGGCCCAGCGGACCTCTTCGCCCGCGAACCGCAGATGTCCGGCGGCCGTCCGCGCCGTGTCCTCGTCGATGACGGCGGCGAGCCGCACCCGCGCGGACGCCGCGTGCGCGGGCCGGTCGGCGACCGCGACCGCCAGCCACGGCGCACTGCGCAGCCCCGAACCGTCCCGCAGCTCGGCGCCCGTACCGGACACCATCAGGAACACCCCCTCGCCCCGGGCCCGCGCCACCCGCTCCGGGAACGCCAGCGCGGCCACCAGACCGACGGCTGCATCGTCCGGACCGGAACCCCCACTCACATCCTTGACCGACGAGGACAGCCGCCGGACCTCCTGCCGCCAACGCGCCGCATAGCCGTCGCCGCCCCGCCGGGCGGTACGCAGCGCGGCCGCCAGATCATCCCCGTACTCCCGCGGCGGCTCCTCGCTCAGCAGCGCCACCACCTCGGCCGCCCGCCGCCCGCCCACCTCGGCAGCGCCGTCCAGCAGGGCCCGTGCCAGCCGCGGATGCAGGCCCAGCCGGGACATCCGTACGCCCCGGTCGGTCACCCGCCCCTCCGTATCCACCGCGCCGACCGCCCTGAGCACCTCGCGCGCCGCGCCCATCGCACCCGCGGGCGGCGGATCGAGCAGCGCCAGCCCCGACGCGTCCGGATCGCCCCAGCACGCCGCCTGCAACGCGAACGCGGCCAGATCCGCGACCTTGATCTCCGGGGACGGGAACCGCGCCAGCCGCCCGTCCTCCGCCTGCTCCCAGCACCGGTACACCGCCCCCGGCGCCTCACGCCCGGCCCGGCCCGCCCGCTGCCTCCCCGCCGCCTGCGACGCCCGTACCGTCGTCAGCGCGCTCAGCCCGCGTGCGTGATCCGTACGTGGTTCCCTGGCCAGGCCCGAGTCGACGACGATCCGCACCCCCGGCACGGTCAGCGAGGATTCCGCCACCGAGGTCGCCAGCACCACCCGGCGCCCCTCGGACGACCCGGCCAGCACCGCGTCCTGCACCGCCGCCGGAGCCCGCCCGTGCACCTGGAGCACCTCGGCGGCCACCCCCGCCAGCTGCCCGGCAACCCGCCCGATCTCGCCGACACCGGGCAGGAAACACAGCACATCGCCCTCCCGTTCGGCGAGCGCGCGGCGCACCGTCGATGCGACATGCGTCAGCAGCGCCGGATCGACCCGCATCCCGTGCGGCGGCTTCACCGGCCGGGCGGGCGGGGCCCACACCACCTCCACCGGGTGTGACACTCCGTGCGCCTCCACCACCGGGGCGTCGCCCAGCAGCTGTGCCCAGCCCTCCGCGTCCGTCGTCGCGGACGCGGCGACCAGCCGCAGATCGGGCCGGATCGCCTCCCGCACATCAAGAAGGAACGCGGCGACCGTGTCCGCGTCCAGGTGCCGCTCATGGCACTCGTCGATGATCACCGCATCGACCCCGGCCAGCTCCTGGTCGCGCTGCAGCCGCTGGAGCAGCACCCCGGTGGTCACCACCTCCACCACGGTGTCGCGCCCCACCACCCGCTCGCCGCGGGCGGTGAACCCGACGCGCCCCCCGGTCTGCTCCCCGAGGAGCCAGGCCATCCGCCGCGCCGCCGCCCGCGCCGCGATCCGGCGAGGCTCGGCCACCACCACGCGGCGCGCCGGGCCGCCCCCGACCAGACCGGCCAGGACCAGCGGTACGAGGGTCGTCTTGCCGGTCCCGGGCGGCGCGCACAGCACCGCGACACCGCGGTCGTCGAGCGCCCGCTCCAGGGCGGGCACAGCGGTGCGTACGGGCAATTGGTCCAGGGCGTCGGTACGGATCACGCCCCCAGTCTCGTACGACCGGCGCCCGGTCCCGTACGGCGAGAGCGCTCAGTCCCGTACGCAGACGAAGATCGCCGTGCCCGGGATCAGGTTCCCGCGCAGTGGGGACCAGCCGCCCCACTCCTGGTTGTTCCAGGCGGGCCACTCCGGTTCGACGAGATCGACCAGCCGGAATCCGCCGGCCACCACGTCCCGCACCCGGTCGCCCAGCGTCCGGTGGTGCTCGACGTACACGGCGTTTCCCTGCTCGTCCTGCTCGACATAGGGGGTGCGGTCGAAGTACGAGGCCGCGACCGTAAGGCCCTCGGGCCCCGGCTCGTCCGGGAACGCCCAGCGGACCGGATGCGTCACCGAGAAGACCCAGCGGCCCCCGGGGCGCAGTACCCGGTGCACCTCGCGGAACACCTGCACGGGATCGGCGACGAACGGCACCGCGCCATAGGCGGAGCACGCCAGGTCGAAGGAGCCGTCCCGGAACGGCAGCACTCCGGCGTCCGCCTCCACCAGGGGGACCTCGTCGCCGATCCGCAGCGCGTGCTGCAGCTGCCGGTGCGAGAGGTCCAGGGCCACCGGACGGGCGCCCTTGGCGGCCAGCCAGCGCGAGCACTGTGCCGCGCCCGCACCGATCTCCAGGATGGCCAGGCCCTTCAGCGACTCGGCGGGGCCGAGCAGACCGGCTTCGGCCTCGTCGAGCCCCTCCGGACCCCAGATGAAACGGTCGTCGCCGAGGAAGGCGCCGTGGTCGCTCTGGTACTCGTCGGCGTTCCGGTCCCACCAGCCGCGACTGGCCCGGCTGCTCTCCGCTTCCCCGGCGATGCGGCGGGTCGCTTCCGGTTCGGCGGTGTAGATCTCTTGGCTCATCGTGTCCGTCGTTGTAGTTTGCCTTCACCCCACCGCACGCGGTACGGACCTGGGGGACCTGTGAGTACGGAACCGTACTCACGCGACACGGCCGAGGACGATGTGGCCTCGGAGAACATGAATTGTGCCGGGTTTGGGCCCTTGTGCCTCGGGTGTGCGCCTTCGCGCATTGACCATGCCCGGCTGCCCCCGTATGCTACAAGTTGCGCTGCGAGCCTGCGCGCCTCAGACGTAGCAGGCCGCGCTTGCATCTGTTGCATGTCCCCTCGGTTCACGAGGCGCTTCCCCGCTCGGCGGGTTGGGCGCTTCCCAGGCTGTCCGGCTTCTGCAGAGGCGATAGGGGCTCACGGCGTAGCAGTACCTACGACTCTCTGTCCGTACCGGAGCCCTTTCCCACATGACGAGCAGCACCGAGACCACCGCCACCACTCCGCAGGTTGCGGTCAACGACATCGGCGACGCGGACGCGTTCCTCGCGGCGATCGACGAGACGATCAAGTACTTCAACGACGGCGACATCGTTGACGGTGTCATCGTCAAGGTTGACCGGGACGAGGTTCTCCTCGACATCGGTTACAAGACCGAAGGTGTCATCCCGAGCCGCGAGCTCTCGATCAAGCACGACGTCGACCCGAACGAGGTCGTCAAGGTCGGTGACGAGATCGAGGCCCTGGTCCTCCAGAAGGAGGACAAGGAAGGCCGCCTGATCCTCTCGAAGAAGCGCGCTCAGTACGAGCGTGCCTGGGGCACCATCGAGAAGATCAAGGAAGAAGACGGCATCGTCACCGGTACCGTCATCGAGGTCGTCAAGGGTGGTCTCATCCTCGACATCGGCCTCCGCGGCTTCCTGCCGGCGTCGCTCGTCGAGATGCGTCGTGTCCGCGACCTTCAGCCCTACGTGGGCAAGGAGCTCGAGGCGAAGATCATCGAGCTGGACAAGAACCGCAACAACGTGGTCCTGTCCCGCCGTGCCTGGCTCGAGCAGACCCAGAGCGAGGTCCGTCAGACCTTCCTCACGACCCTGCAGAAGGGCCAGGTCCGCTCCGGCGTCGTCTCCTCGATCGTCAACTTCGGTGCGTTCGTGGACCTCGGTGGCGTCGACGGTCTCGTGCACGTCTCCGAGCTCTCCTGGAAGCACATCGACCACCCCTCCGAGGTTGTCGAGGTCGGTCAGGAAGTCACCGTCGAGGTCCTCGACGTCGACATGGACCGCGAGCGCGTCTCGCTGTCGCTCAAGGCGACGCAGGAAGACCCGTGGCAGCAGTTCGCCCGTACGCACCAGATCGGGCAGGTTGTTCCCGGTAAGGTCACCAAGCTCGTTCCGTTCGGTGCGTTCGTGCGCGTCGACGAGGGCATCGAGGGTCTGGTCCACATCTCCGAGCTGGCCGAGCGCCACGTGGAGATCCCGGAGCAGGTCGTCCAGGTCAACGACGAGATCTTCGTCAAGGTCATCGACATCGACCTCGAGCGCCGCCGCATCAGCCTCTCGCTGAAGCAGGCCAACGAGTCCTTCGGTGCCGACCCGGCCTCGGTCGAGTTCGACCCGACCCTGTACGGCATGGCCGCGTCCTACGACGACCAGGGCAACTACATCTACCCCGAGGGCTTCGACCCCGAGACCAACGACTGGCTCGAGGGCTACGAGAGCCAGCGCGAGGTGTGGGAGACGCAGTACGCCGAGGCGCAGCAGCGCTTCGAGCAGCACCAGGCCCAGGTCATCAAGTCCCGCGAGGCCGACGAGGCCGCTGCTGCCGAGGGCGCTGCCGCCCCGGCCGGTGGCGCCCCGGCTGCCTCCGGTGGCAGCGGTGGCGGCTCGTACTCCTCGGAGTCCGCGGACAACTCCGGCGCCCTGGCGTCGGACGAGGCCCTGGCTGCCCTGCGCGAGAAGCTGGCGGGCGGCCAGAGCTGACGCTCTGCCCCTCCGGCCGGTGATCGGCTGCAGTAGCTGAAAGTGAGGCCCGCTCCCTTCGGGGAGCGGGCCTCACTCGTATCTGCGGCGCGGTTACGGCGTGACGGTGATGTTGGTCAGACCCTTGCCGCCGGTCACCGTGTTGCTGCTGTAGACGGTGGCCGGACAGCTCGCGCTGTAGTTGGTCACGTTGAACGCGATCTGTTTGTCGCCGGTGGAGCCGGTCAGGTCCGAGGTGTTGTTGCGGAAGACGGTGCCGCAGCCCCAGCCGCTCTGCTGGGTGTGGGTCTCATAGCCGTTGTTGGTCGTACGGGAGCCCCTGTTGTCCTCGACCAGGACGTCGTTGCCCTTCACGTCGACCCAGGAGTCGTCGTAGTTGGCGCCGGTCAGCCCGCTGCCGTCGAAGGTGTTGCCGATGATCTGCGCCCCGGTCGTGCCTTCCTTGATGTCGACGTTCTCGCCGCCGACCCCCGGTCCGATCGTGTTGTTCAGGATCTGGACCTGATCACTCCGGTCGGAGAGATCGCCCGCCGTGCCGACGTAGACGCCCTCGCCCATGCCGCGGCCGTCGTGCCCGGTGTCGTAGATCCGTGAGTTCTTGATGACGCCGTTCTTGCTGGACTTGCGGAAGTGGACGCCCTCCATGTCCAGATCGTGCACGGTCACCGAATCGATCACGACCCCGGTGGCGGTGTCGGCCATGATGCCCTTCTGGCCGCCGGTGACGGTGATGCCCTGGACGGTCCAGTAGGAGGCGCCGTTGAGGTACAGCCCGTAGCCGCCGTCGGCCGTGAGGACCGCCTCGGCGGAGCCGGTGAGGGTGATCCGGGCGGAGGCGGTGCCGGGGACGGTCGCCTTGAAGTTTCCGGTGTACGTGCCGTCGGCGAGGTGGATCGTGTCGCCGGGGGCCGCGGCGGTGAGGGCGGCCTTGAGCTGGGCGGCGGTGCTCACGTCGATGACCGTCGCCGCGTCCGCGCCGGTGGCGGAGGCGATGGCGAAGCCGCCGGTGGCGAGCGCGGTGGCCAGCAGGGCGGGGAGCAGCGTGCGGGTGCGCATGGGGGTGCCTTCCCGTCGAAGGAGTTGGAGAGGTTCTCATACATGAACATGGGGCGAGTCTCTGAACTTACTGCCCAGTGACGGTAGGGATGAGGTGTGGCCATGTCAAGGTCTGGACCATTGATCGTAGCGGCGGTTGACGGGGTGAACAGAGAGAAACCTGTGGGATACACGAGTCACTGACGGCCCGTAACACGACCTTGCCAGGATCCCGGCAAGCTCAAGATTCGAAGGGGAGCCGGGACATGACACACACTTCGCACAACTCGCCCGTGGTGCCGGGCGCGAGCCGTCGCACGTTTCTGCGCAACGTAGGGATCACGGGTGGCGCGGGCGCGATGTTCGCGACCATGGGGGCTCTCGGCTTCGCCCCCACAGCCCAGGCAGCAAGCCGCGAACCCGCCTTTCACGCGCCCAGTGAGGGCGACTTCACGCTGAAGGGGAAGGCCGCGGCGAAGGTCGTGATCGTCGGCGGCGGAATCGCCGGACTCGCCGCCGCGTACGAACTGGGCAAGGCGGGGTACGACTGTACGGTCCTGGAGGCGCGGAGCCGCACCGGCGGCCGCAACTTCACCGTACGCGGCGGGGACTCCACCACCGACATCTACGGCAACCGCCAGACCGCCCGGTTCAGCGACGGTCAGTACATGAACGCCGGACCTGGCCGGATTCCGCAGTGGATGGTCACCCTCGACTACTGCCGCGAACTCGGCGTCCCTATCGAGGTGTTCACCAACGTGAACGCCAACGCCTATATCTTCAACGAGAAGGCCGGTATGAAGGCCCCGGTGCGCTACCGCACCGCCAAGGCCGACGTGTACGGCTATGTCGCCGAACTCCTCTCCAAGGCCAACGACATGGGGGCACTCGACCGGCAGATCACCGCGGAGGACCAGGAGCGACTCCTGGAGTTCCTCAAGGACTTCGGTGACATCGGTGACTCCCTCGCCTACACCGGCAGTCCCCGGCGCGGCTACCGCATCGACCCCGCGGCCGCCGGCACCCCCGGTGAGGAGCTCGGCTCCGTACCCTCCGCTTCCGAGGTCTTCGCCAGTGGCGTCGGACGTTACTTCTCCTTCGAGTTCGAGTACGACCAGGCGATGTTGATGTTCCAGCCGGTCGGCGGCATGGACCGGATACCCGCCGCGCTCACCCGGGCGATAGGCGAGCACAGGATCCGCACCGGCGCAGCCGTCACCGAGATCTCCGACACGGCCCACGGCGTCACCGTCACCTACACCCAGTCGGGCCGTACCCGCAGCATCGAAGCGGACTACTGCATCGCCGCACTGCCGCCCAATATTCTGGCCAAGACCTCCCACAACCTCGGCCCGGCCGTCCAGAGCGCCCTGGAGGCCTGCAAGCCGTCCTCGGCCGGCAAGATCGGGCTGGAGTACAAGAGCCGCTGGTGGGAGAGCGACCACCGGATCTACGGCGGCATCACGGAGACGGACATGGACCTGTCGCACATCTGGTACCCGTCCTACGGACACCAGGGCGAGCGCGGCACCATCATCGGGTACTACAACACCGGCTCCAACGCCGACGCGTACGCCGCTCTCGCCCCGCGCGAGAGGGAGGCGAGGGCCATCGCCCAGGGCGTGAAGATCCACGGTGACAAGTACCGTACGGAACTCGCCACGTCGTTCTCCCACCACTGGCGGCAGACCCCGTACCTGGAGGCCTCCTGGCACTCCCTGTCGGGAGGCCCCGACGCGCCGGCCTTCGCACCGCTCAACCAGGCCGCCGGACGCGTCTACTTCGCCGGTGACTACCTGAGCTACGCGGACGCCTGGCAGCACGGCGCGTTCACTTCCGCACGGAAGGCGGTGACGGCGCTGCACACCCGCGTTCTCGCATAGGTTCTGGCATGAACCGCCGAGTGAAGGGGCACGGTCCGGGAATGCCCGTGCCCCGCCGGGCGTTCTTCTCCAAGAACACGAGGAGGAGCGGTAACCGTGCCTGAACCGCAGAGTTTGTACGAATGGGAGCCGAAGGGACTGGCCGTCGTCGACATGGCGCTCGCCCAGGAGTCGGCCGGCCTGGTCATGCTCTACCACTTCGACGGATACATCGACGCGGGTGAGACCGGTGAGCAGATCGTCGACGGCCTGCTCGAAACGCTGCCGCACCAGGTCGTCGCCAGCTTCGACCACGACCGGCTCGTCGACTACCGCGCACGGCGCCCGCTGCTGACCTTCCGGCGCGACCGCTGGGCGTCCTACGAGACCCCGACGATTGACGTACGGGTGGTCCAGGACGCCACCGGAGCACCCTTCCTGCTGCTGTCCGGGCCCGAGCCGGATGTGGAGTGGGAGCGCTTCGCCGCCGCCGTCGAGCAGATCGTCGAGCGCCTGGGCGTCCGCCTCGCGGTGAATTTCCACGGCATCCCGATGGGCGTCCCGCACACCCGCCCCGTCGGCATCACCCCGCACGGCAACCGCACGGACCTCATGCCCGGCCACCGCAGCCCGTTCGACGAGGCGCAGGTACCCGGCTCGGCCGAGGCCCTGGTGGAGTACCGGCTGATGGAGGCCGGGCACGACGTCCTCGGCGTCGCCGCCCATGTGCCGCACTACGTCGCCCGCTCCGCCTACCCGGACGCGGCGCTCACCGCCCTGGAGTCGATCACGGCCGCGACCGGTCTGGTCCTGCCGACCGTCGCCCATACGCTGCGTACCGAGGCCCACCGCACCCAGACGGAGATCGACCGGCAGATCGACCAGGGCGACGAGGAGCTCGTCTCGCTCGTGGAAGGCCTTGAGCACCAGTACGACGCGGTCGCGGGCTCCGAGACCCGGGGCAATCTGGTGGCCGAGCCGGTCGACCTGCCGTCCGCCGATGAGATCGGCCTCGAATTCGAGCGGTTCCTCGCGGAGCGCGAGGGGGACGCCTGACCGGCCGCCCCGGTCACCCCTCGTACTAGGCTGCCCGGCATGCTGAAAGTGGGCCTGACCGGTGGGATCGGCGCCGGCAAGAGTGAAGTGTCACGGCTCCTCGTCGGATACGGAGCCGTGCTGATCGACGCGGACCGGATCGCCCGGGAGGTCGTCGAGCCGGGGACCCCCGGGCTCGCGGCCGTCGTCGACGCGTTCGGTGCCGGCATCCTCACCGCCGACGGCACCCTGGACCGGCCGAAGCTCGGCTCGATCGTCTTCTCCGACGCCGACCGGCTCGCCACCCTCAACGCGATCGTTCACCCGCTGGTCGGCGCCCGCTCCGCCGAGCTGGAGCGGGCCGCGGGCCCCGACCCGGTCGTCGTCCACGACGTCCCCCTCCTCACCGAGAACGGCCTCGCCCCGCTCTACGACCTGGTCGTCGTCGTGGACGCCAGTCCCGAGACCCAGATCGACCGGCTCGTACGGCTGCGCGGCATGACCGAGTCCGAGGCCCGCGCCCGGATGGCCGCGCAGGCCACCCGGGAGCAGCGGCGTGCCGTGGCCGATCTGATCGTCGACAACGACGGGCCGCTGGAGGAGTTGGAGCCACAGGTCCGCAAGGTCTGGTCGGAGCTGACCCAGCGGGCCGCGGCCGGCTGATTTCCGGATCGGAATACCGGACACCGGCCGGATGTTGAGAACCCGGTAGCGAAGGGAAGGATGCGATCGTGCCCGAGAGGACCCCGGAAACCGACGTCATCGACTTCCGCGCGGCCGAACACCTGCTGGCGGCGCGCGACCCCCGGGGCGCGGTCAAGCTCCTGGACTCGGTGATCGCGTCCCATCCGGAGAACACGGCCGCCCGGCTGCTGCGGGCCCGTGCCTTCTTCGCCGCCGCCCAACTGCGCCCTGCCGAGCTCGAATTCGAACTCGTCCTGGAGCGCGAACCGGACAACGCCTTCGCGCACTTCGCGCTCGCCCGCACCTTCGAGCGCTCCGGCCGCTCCGACCGGGCCGCCCGCCACTTCCGGCTGGCCGCCGCACTGGATCCGAACCCGGAGTATCTGAAGGCGGCCCGCTTCCGCGTGGAGGACTGACCGCTCCGTACGGAGGACTGACCGCTACCTACAGAGGACTGACCGCTACGGAAGACTGGCCACTCCGTACGGACTCAGTGCCCGTACCTGCGGCGTCCGCCATGGTCGGGTTCGTACGGCGGGATATTGCGGCCCGGCTGGTAGTGCGGGCCCTGGTGGATGTGGTGCACGATCACCGCGATGTCCACGAGAACCAGCAGGAGCAGCAGGCCGCAGGCCGCCGCCCAGCCCGGGCGGTCGGTCAGAGTGAAGGCCGTCAGGCCGAAGACGGCCCAGGCCAGCCCCCATAGACTCAGGCAGAGCCGCAGTCGGAGAGGACTGCGGGCTGTCGTCGGTTCGTTACCGGTACGCATGGCGATCGCCTCTCCTACCAGGATGGACCCGCGACGGCGATTTGGGACATGTCGACGTCGGATTGAGGGGATCGTGCGTGAACGGCACATCGTGGGGGGACCGTATCGGCCGCAGGGCGAGGGCCCGGGGCTGTCTGCTGGGCGGGGCGATCGGGGACGCCCTGGGGAACCCGGTGGAGTTCCTTTCGCTCGCCGGTATCCGCCGCGCGCACGGTGAACACGGTGTGCAGGGACTTCTCGCGGACGAGGAGGGGGTCGTCGGGCGTGTCACGGACGATACGCAGATGACCCTGTTCACGGCCGAAGGGCTGATCAGGGCCCATTCCCGGGCGATGTCGAAGGGTATCGGCGGCGCCGAGATCGGGATCGTGCGGAACGCCTATCTGCGCTGGCTGGACACCCAGAACCACCCTGCTGCGCCGGCCGGCGGAGCCGAGAACCCGGTACGGACCGGCTGGCTCAGGCAGCAACTCTGGCTGTACGCGCGCCGGGCCCCCGGCAATGCCTGTCTGTCGGGGCTCGCGACCGGCCATGTTCCCGAACCGACGGGGCGGCTCGGTGAGCCAGGGCCCGTCAACACCGGGTCCAAGGGGTGCGGCACGGTGATGCGGTCCGCCCCCTTCGGACTGGCGGGGGAGGACGCCCAGGTGGGCTTCCAGCTCGCCTACTGGTGCGCGCAGATCACCCACGGCCACCCGACCGGTGCGTACGCGGCCGGGGCGTTTGCCGCGATCATCGCCCATCTCCTGGAGGGCGACTCGATGGCGGGCGCGGTGCTGCGGGCCATGGAGCTGCTGGGCCGCCACCCGGGGCACGAGGAGACGACGGCGGCGCTGCGCGCGGCCGTCGACCTGGCCGCCGAGGGCGAACCGACCGCCGAGAAGGTGGAGACGCTGGGCGCGGGCTGGGTCGCCGAGGAGGCCCTCGCCATCGCCGTGTACTGCGCCCTGGTGCTGCCGGGCGCCGATCAGGTGGCCCAGTCGCTGCTGCTCTCGGTCAACCACTCGGGCGACAGCGACTCCACCGGTGCGGTCTGCGGCAATCTGCTCGGCGCGCGCCACGGGGACGTACACCTTCCGCCGTCCTGGCTGGTGGCAACCGAAGGACGAGCGGTGATCACCGAGGTGGCCGACGATCTGTGTGTCGAGTTCGAGCACGCGGTCGTGTGGCCGGCCGACCGCTACCCGGTGCACTGACGGGTCGGCCCGTACGTTGCGCGCCGACGACCTGTCAGTGTCACCGCCGCCCTGGTCGCCCGTTGCTCGGTGCGACGGGAAGACTGCGTGGCAGGAACGACCGTCAACGACCGTTCGTTCGGCTGTACATGAGCGGACAACTGGTGCGTGAGGGATATTCAGGGACGGGCCCCGGCGCGATCACGCCGGACGGCTGTGCGGTCGAGCTGTACAGACGGCTGTCCGTCGGCGATGAACCGGAGGTGATCGCGGCGGCCGTACCCGCCGGGGCAAGCATTCTGGAACTGGGCTGCGGGGCGGGCCGGGTGACCCGTCCGCTGATCGAGCGAGGCTTCGACGTCACCGCCGTGGACGAGTCGGCACAGATGCTGGAGCACATCCGCGACGCCCGCACCGTACAGAGCCCCATCGAGTCGCTGGACCTCGGTGACGAGACGTTCGACGTGGTGATGCTGGCGTCGTTCCTGGTGCACACGAGCGAGCACCGGGTGCGTGACGGGATGCTGCGGGTCTGCCGGAGCCACGTCAAGGACGGCGGGGTCGTACTCATCCAGCGCGAGGGCCCCGACTACCACACCAACCTGCCGCGGGAACGGGTCGATCCGGGCGGCTACACCGTACGGATCGTCTCGGCCGAGCCCGTGGGGGACGGGGTGGACTCGGTGCATGCCGAGTACCTCTTCGACGATGCGCGATGGACCCAGACATTCCTGTCGCGGGAGCTGTCGAAGGAGCAGTTCGAGGGGTACCTGGAGGCGGCGGGGCTGACCGTCGACCGGTATCTCACGGATGACGGGATCTGGGTGCGGGCCCTGCCGAAGTAGCTCCTCGGGGCGCAGCGGATCCGCGGTCCGGGAAGCGATGAGTTCCGGACCGCGGACGGGTCTACCTCTTCGTAGGCAACACCGTGCGAGGCTTTCCCGAGGAGACCCAGATGTCCGAGTCCACACCGGTCCGGAGCGCCCCCGCTGCCGCCCTTGCCACCTCTTCTGGCACCCGAGCCGGCGGTCGTAGCCGCGGGGCCGTTGCACTGACCGCCGCACGGGTCGTTCTTGCCCTGTTCTTCGGGTTCAGCGCGTTCGCCAAGCTGATCGCCCATGAGACGGCGATCGAGTCCTTCGACCGGATGGGCTGGAACGAGGCCGCGATGTACACCATCGGAGGGCTGGAGATGGCGGGGGCGATTGCCCTGCTGATCCCGTTCCTGGCAGGAGTGGCGGCCATGGCCTTCTGCGGACTGATGGCCGGCGCCTCCATCGTCCAACTGACGCTGCTCGACCGGGTGAACGCGATCATGCCGGCGCTGCTCATCGTGCTGCTCGTCCTGATCGCCCGGGAGCGTCGGGGCCGTACGGCGGATCTGGTCGCGCTCGTCCGCAGGCGTGCATAGCGGCCGTGGAGCGGTTCTCGTCCTCGCCGAGCCGGCGCCGGCGGGTGACGGCAGGCGCGCGGGCGACGTGCACAACACGATCAGCGGGACGCCCGGCATCGGCGGCCCGGTGATCCAGGCCGCCGAGATCGGCTCCATCAACTTCGGCACCGGGCGCCAGCGGCTCCCTGCGCTGCGTGCGACGGGTCAGTGGACCGTGCTGAAGCTGCGCCACGGGAGGGCGCTGGCCCCGTTGACGTCGCTGAACGTGGTCGCGAGGTACGTCGTACCCGGACCGGTGCAGTTGGGCGTGCGGTACAGGATGATGTCGATCAGGGTGCCATTTCTCACTTCCTTGGCACCCGCGGGAGCGAGCCGGTGGCAGCCCCTCACCGAAGGGCTGTTCACCATGATCACGGCGTCCCGCTCGGTCGTGTAGGTGATCGGCCCGACCGCGGACCGGCCGAGGCCGGAACAGCCTGCGACGGTGAGGGTCAGGAGCGCGGTCCCGGCTGCGATGCCGAGACGGCGGCGCCGGTGATCGATCACGGGCATGGGCGGGTCCTCGTCTGTCTCGTCCGGCTCATCCGTCAGCACGGCGTACGCCACAGCACCGCATGCGCCACGGAGAACGTGCTGACGCTGGTCACCCTGCCTGCTCCCCGGCGGCTCGGCATCCGGTGCGCGGCCGGCCGGGCGACAGTCGTGCCGGGTTGACTCCGATCGATGTTCATATCGGTTGATATTGGGCATACCGTGGTAATAGCGACTGATTTCTGTGTCGCTGATTTCTGTGTCTCAGATGTTTCCGGCGTTCAGGGGGCTGTCATGGTCCAGGAGCTCGTAATCGCGATAGTGGGGGCGGCCTCGGCGGGTGCGCTGTACATGGCGGCGGCGGCCAAGGTCGTCAAGCAGTACGAGCGGGGCGTCGTACTGAGGCTCGGCAGGCTCCGTGACGACGTGCGAGGGCCCGGATTCACCATGGTGCTCCCCGGCATCGAGCGGCTGCGCAAGGTCAATATGCAGATCGTGACGATGCCGGTGCCCGCGCAGGACGGAATCACCCGGGACAACGTGACGGTGCGGGTGGACGCGGTCATCTACTTCAAGGTGGTCGATGCGGCGAGTGCCGTGATCCAGGTGGAGGACTACCGGTTCGCGGTGTCGCAGATGGCACAGACCTCACTGCGGTCGATCATCGGCAAGAGCGATCTGGATGATCTGCTGTCCAACCGCGAGAAGCTGAATCAGGGCCTTGAACTGATGATCGACAGCCCAGCGGTCGGGTGGGGTGTGCAGATCGACCGGGTGGAGATCAAGGACGTTTCGCTGCCGGAGACGATGAAACGCTCCATGGCCCGTCAGGCCGAGGCCGACCGTGAGCGGCGAGCCCGCGTCATCAACGCGGACGCCGAGCTTCAGGCATCGAAGAAACTCGCCGAGGCGGCGAAGGAAATGTCCACCCAGCCGGCCGCGCTCCAGCTGCGCCTGCTGCAGACGGTGGTTGCGGTGGCAGCCGAGAAGAACTCCACGCTGGTGCTCCCGTTCCCGGTGGAGCTGCTCCGCTTCCTGGAGCGGGCGCAACAGCCCGTGCAGCAACAGATGATGCAGCCGCAGCAGGCCGTGCAGCCGCCGCAGCAACCCGCGCAGGCGCAGGCGCAGCCGCAGCGTCCCGCGCAGGCACAGCGCCCCGCACAGTTGCATCGCCCTGCGCAGGCACAGCCGCGGCCGCAGCAGCCCGCGCCCTCTCCCGCTCCCGCCCCCGCGCCCGCCGTTCCTGCGGCCACCGCGCCTGCTAGGTCCCCTCGTCCGAAGCCGCTCGCCAGGCACTGAGCCGAACCGCCCCGTTTTCAAGGCCCGTATCAAGACCTGTATCGCATCTGACCTGCTGGAATGCAGGTGCGCGACCGGTTGTCAGACCCCCCGCCTAGACTCGCAGGAGTCATAAGGATCAAGACGATCAAGAGGATCAGGGCGGGATGGGAGGGGACCGATGACCACGGCACAACACCGGCTGGACGCGTCCGCCGCCCGCCTTCTGACCTGTGCCGCTGTCTTCCTGCCCGCATCGCTGCCGAGGGACGGGCGCGTCGCCTTCTGGGACCCCGATGGCGGCTCTCTCCCGGAGCCGGGTGACTCCGCAGACCCCGAAAATTGGGCGCCCGGTGCGACCGCCGCAGAGATCACCGTGGTCCGCCGACACGGGCAGCAGGACGGCGTCCGTCGGCGTACGGTGCCCGCCGTCCTGTTGCCCGTGACCGATGCCCTGCCGCTGCTGGCCCGCGCCCGGCACCAGCAGTCCGCCCACCCCGCCACCCGCTGCTGGGGCGCCGCCGCACTCCAGGCGCTCAACCTGGTGGCGCGCGGCAGGCTGCTCCCCGGCCTGACAGGCGACGACCACGACGCCTGGCGGGCCGGACCGCGCGACGCCGAGGCCATCGCCCACCTCCGGGCGATCGCCGCCGCCATGCCCGTGGAGGGGTACGCGGTCCCGCTCCCCGACCGCACACCGCTCCAGGTCCCCGACCCGGAGTGGCTGCTCGGGGCGTTCCTCGACGCGGTGGCCGACGCCCTGCCCCGTACACCCGCCGCGGCGTACGCGATGGGTGCGCCCTTCGCGGCCCGTGAGGCCCAGCATCTGCCAGGAGCCCGCGACTGGGCCGTCGAGGCCGCGGCCGGTCTCGATGCGGGCGTACGGGTGTCGCTGCGCCTCGACCTGTCGGCGTACGAACTCTTCGACACGGCCGATACGTACGACAGCCCCGCCGACGACGCCGACGGCGCTTCCGGTACGGCCGCGGATGCCCGTTCCGGTGCCGCGCGGCACGCCGCCGCGGCCATCACCCAGGTGCACAGCCTTGCCGACCCCACCTATGTCGTCGACGCCGCCGCACTGTGGCACGGCGGGGTGGGGGAGCCGTTCGGCCCGCGGGCCAGGATCGACGCCGTGCTCGCACTGCGCCGCGCCGCCCGCCTCTGGGCACCGCTGGAGCGGTTGCTGGACCAGCCGGTGCCCGATGTGCTCGCACTCGAAGAGGACGAGCTGTACGAGCTGCTGAGCGACGCCGGAGCCCGGCTCGCGGCAGCCGGGGTGAGCGTCCACTGGCCCAGGGAGCTCGCCCGTTCCCTCACCGCCGCCGCCGTCGTACGGCCCGCCCCCGGCTCGGCCACCGACGGCACCTCGTTCTTCGACGCCGAGCAGCTCTTCTCCTTCAACTGGCAGTTGTCGCTGGGCGACGAGCAGCTCACCGAGGCGGAGATGGACGTTCTTGCGGAGGCCCACCGGCCGGTGGTGCGCCTGCGGGACCAGTGGGTCGTCGTCGACCCCGCGCTGGTACGCAAGGCGCGCAAGCGGGAGCTCGGCCTGCTCGATCCGGTCGACGCCCTCGCCGTCGCCCTGACCGGCAGCGCCGAGGTCGACGGCGAACAGGTCGAAGCGGTGCCCGTCGGAGCGCTGGCCGCACTCCGTACCCGCATCACCGCCGACGACACCACCATCGCCCCGCCGCCCGGGCTGGACGCCACGCTCCGCGACTACCAACTGCGCGGCCTGGCCTGGCTGGACCGGATGACCTCACTCGGCCTCGGCGGCTGCCTCGCCGACGACATGGGCCTGGGCAAGACGATCACCCTCATCGCTCTCCATCTGCACCGCGCCCACCCAGCGCCCACCCTGGTGATCTGCCCCGCCTCCCTTCTGGGCAACTGGCACCGGGAGATCAACCGCTTCGCTCCCGGTGTCCCCGTGCGCCGCTTCCACGGCACAGACCGCACACTCGCCGAACCCGACGGCGGCTTCGTCCTCACCACGTACGGCACGATGCGTTCGAACGCGGCGCAACTCGCCGGCCACAGCTGGGGACTGATCGTCGCCGACGAGGCCCAGCACGTGAAGAACCCGCACTCCTCCACGGCGAAGGCGCTGCGCACCATCCCGGCCCCGGCCAGAGTCGCCCTCACCGGCACCCCCGTGGAGAACAACCTCTCCGAGCTGTGGGCCCTGCTCGACTGGACCACACCCGGACTGCTCGGCCCCCTCAAGGCGTTCCGGGCCCGGCACGCCCGTATCGTCGAGAACACCGGGACGGCTGCCGGGCTCGCCAACGACGAAGCGGTCGAACGGCTTTCCCGGCTGGTCCGGCCCTTTCTCCTGCGCCGGAAGAAGTCCGACCCGGGCATCGCCCCCGAGCTGCCGCCCAAGACGGAGACCGACCACCCCGTCTTCCTCACCCGCGAGCAGGCCACGCTCTACGAGGCGGCGGTCCGCGAGACGATGGCGTTCATCGAAGCCTCGGAAGGCATCGCCCGCCGCGGTCTGATCATGAAGCTGCTGGCCTCGCTCAAGCAGATCTGCAACCACCCCGCGCAGTATCTGAAGGAGGAGCCGACCCGCCTCGTCGGCCGTTCGGGAAAGCTCGCCCTGCTCGACGAGCTGCTCGACACGATCCTCGCCGAGGACGGCTCCGTCCTCATCTTCACCCAGTACGTGACGATGGCCAGGCTCCTCTCCGCCCACCTCGCCTCGCGCGCCATCCCCTCTCAACTCCTGCACGGCGGTACGCCGGTGGCCGAGCGGGAACGGATGGTGGACCGCTTCCAGTCCGGCGAGGTCCCGGTCTTCCTGCTCTCCCTCAAGGCTGCGGGCACCGGACTGAACCTCACCAGGGCCGCCCACGTCATCCACTACGACCGCTGGTGGAACCCGGCCGTCGAGGAACAGGCCACGGACCGGGCGTACCGCATCGGTCAGACGCAACCCGTGCAGGTCCACCGGCTGATCGCGGAAGGCACGGTCGAGGACCGGATCGCCGAGCTGCTGCGGGCCAAGCGGGTCCTGGCCGACACGGTCCTCGGCGCCGGCGAGACCGCGCTGACCGAGCTCAGCGACCGTGACCTGGCCGATCTCGTCTCGCTCCGGAGGCCGTCATGAGCCCCCGCCCCCAGCCCCATTCGTACGCCCGTCCCGAGCCCCGTCCCGTCGCACGCTCACGCCCCGGCCCGGATGATCTGCGGCGCACCTTCGAGGCCGTGCCGCCCCGCACCTCCGACGGCGACGAACCCTTCGCGGACAGCTGGTGGGGCCGCGCCTGGGTGGACGCCCTGGAGTCCCTGTCGATGGACGAGGGACGGCTCTCCCGCGGCCGGACGTACGCGGACAGCGGCAAGGTCGCCGCGATCACCGTCACCCCCGGACGGGTCGTCGCCTACGTCCACGGCAGCCGCCCCCGCCCCTACCGCGCCGAACTGCGTCTGCGGTCGCTCACCGACGCCGACTGGGACACGTTCCTGGACGCGGTCGCCGCCCGCCCCGGTCACCTCGCCGCGCTGCTCACCAAGGAGATGCCGCACTCGCTGGTCGACACGGGGGCCGAGGCCGGTATCGGACTGCTGCCCGCCGCGGGCGACCTCGACCCCGGCTGCTCCTGCCCCGACCACGGCTGGCCCTGCAAGCATGTGGCTGCCCTCTGCTACCAGATGGCCCGGCTGCTGGACGCCGACCCGTTCGTCCTGCTGCTGCTGCGCGGCCGGGGCGAGCGCGAAATCCTCGAAGAGCTGGGCCGCCGCAACGCCGCACACTCCGCCCGGGAACGCCCCACGACCCCGGCCACCCCCTCCGTGCCGGCCCGCGAGGCCCTCGCCGACCGCTACCTCCCGCCGCTCCCCGCCCCGCTCCCGGTCCTGCCGCATCCCGGGCAGCCACCCTCGTACCCGAGCCTGCCCGGCGCCCGTGACCCGCTCGCCCTCGACCACCTCGCCACGGATGCGGCGGCCCGTGCGCACACGCTCCTCACCACCGGCCTCGACCCGCTCGCCGGCCTCACCCCCTGGCAGGACGCGGTACGGCTGGCCGCATCCCGGCCCACCGCCGGACTCACCGCAACCACCCGCGCCCTCTACCGCGACCTGGCGTACGCCACCGGCCGCACCACCACCGACCTGGCCCGAGCCGTCGCGGCCTGGCGCCAGGGCGGAGCCGAAGGGCTCGACGTTCTCGAAACACCCTGGGATCCTCCGGCCGGCCCCTTCGACCGGGCCCGCCCCGCGCTCGCAGCCGCCGACTTCCCCCGCTTCCACCCCTGGCGCAACCACCTCACGCACCCCAGCGGCACGCTCCAGCTCCGCTTCGGCCACGACGGCCGTTGGTACGGCTACGAATCCGAGCCGGGCGAGGACGACTGGTGGCCCCGCGCCACCCCGGACTCCGACCCGGTGGGCGCGCTCATGGAGCTCAGCGGAGGCTGACCCCGCATGTGATTGGTCCCGGTACCCGGCCGCGGCACAGTACCCGACCGCCCCGGGGCCACCCTCAGCGCGGCAGCACGGCATCGACGACATCGCGGGCGAAGTGCGGCGGTACCGGTTCGCGGCGGAGCATCACCCGCATCCAGACCGCCCCCGCGATCAGGTCCAGCAGCAGCATCGGGTCGGCGTCCTCGGGGAGTTCACCACGGGCGTCGGCGCGGGCGAAGACCGGCTGCTCGCGGGTGAACCGATCGGCGAAGAAGTCGCGGGTGAGGGCGGCGAGTTCGTCGTCCGGCAGGCCGGTGCCCGAGGTCATGGCGCGGGCGACCGGTTCCGTACGCCCGTCGGTGAGCAGGCCGATGATCTGTCCGGTGAGGGCGATCAGACGGACCGTACTGGTCGGATTCGGGCTGCACGGCGTCGTCCACATGGCGCAGTCGCTGGCGTACCGCGGCTACACACCGGGGGTCGCGACGGCGCCGACCGTTGTTGTCCCGTACTCGCTCTGGGCCGCGCGGCGGCTGAAGGCGGCCGGTATCGAGAGCGGCGGCGTCGGCGCGGCGGCAGCGACGCCGGCGCTCCTCCCGGTCGCCGTCGCGGGAGCGCATGGGCTGGCGCGCCGGCTCAATCGGCCGTACGGGCGCGGGGCCCGTACGGCAGCATGACCGGGGAGCGGTGCGGCAGGGCGACGGGTGGTGTCAGAAGTCGGCGGTCGTGCGCTCCTCGATCCGGGCCACCGAGTCCTGGGCGTACGCCTTCTCGTAGGCGTTCCGGATCCGCTCGATCTGGACGTCGCGCAGGCGTGCCTCGGACGCCGGGTAGAGCAGGGTCAGTTCGTAACTGCGCTCCCGTTCGATCACCCCGTGGGAATCCCGCCACTGCCCCCGGCCGTCCTGGATGGTCAGCCCGTTCGGGAAGCGCGGCGTGACCTCCTCGTCGATGAACGCGAGGAATTGACGATCGGTCACGTCCGGTCCGCCGTCAGGACGTTCGGTGCCGAAGAACAGCCGGGTCTCGATGTAGGCCTTCCCGCGCGCGGCACCGGCCGACGCCGCCGACTGCGAGGCGGAGGAGGCATCGTTGCCGAGTGTGGCGTACGCGACGGGCGTGCCCACGGCCAGTACAGCCAGGGCGGTGGCGGCCGCGGAGAGCGCGGTGCGCTGCTTCGGGCCGTTGAGCCCCTTCGGGCTGGTGAAGTGAGGGAAGCGAGGCACGGCGGGAACCTTCCTTCGGGGCCCGTGAGGGCGGAGTCTGCGCGGGCCTGCGGCGCGGATGTGCGCGGCTCACTGTGACAAGCGGCCCCCGCCGGACGGCGGCAGGACATGAGCATCCGCCGGAAACCACCCGTACGGGTCGGCCCGCGGGCCCGCCGAAACCCCGCTGCGCCCCGTGGAGCAGTCGCCGCGAAAACCCTTGGCCCCAGGCGGCTCGGCGCTGTTAGTTTCCTCGACGTGGCGAAACTCAATCAGATCATCGCAGTGGAGAAGGGCGTCAAGTCCAAGGCTCACCAGGACCTGACGGCGGCGCATCACGGCCTTCAGAAGACCGGTCTGCTCGCCGGGATCTCCCGGACGTATCAGCCCAAGGACGAAGAGGGCGAGCAGTTGCCGCCCGAGTCGACCCTGGTGCAGATCAAGGCCGAGGACGTGCTGGGGGAGACCGCGACGACCCTGACCCGGCTCTTCGATGTGACCGCCACGAAGGACTGGGCGAACTGTTCGGCACGCGCGGATGTGAAGGTCGACGGACGCGTGCTCGTGAGCGATGTGCCGGTGTCGTATCTGCTCTTCCTGGAGAAGCAGCTGACGGACATCAATACCTTTGTTCGCAAGCTTCCGGTGCTCGATGCCTCCGAGGCCTGGACCCAGGACCCGTCGACGGACTCCTGGAAGACCGAGCCGGTGAGGACTCTTCGTACGAAGAAGGTGCCCCGCAACCATGTGAAGGCGGAGGCCACCGAGAAGCACCCGGCGCAGGTCGAGGTGTACTACGAGGACATTCCGATCGGGTACTGGACGACTGTGAAGTTCTCCGGAGCCCTCCCCGCACGGCGGGTCAACGAACTGCTGGACCGGGTCGAGAAGCTTCAGCAGGCCGTGAAGTTCGCCCGCGAGGAAGCCAACGGCGTGGACGTCACCGACCAGCGGGTGGGTGATGCGGTATTCGGTTACCTCTTCGGGTAACCGACCATGGATTCCCCGGCCGAAGCACTTCGGCCGGGGTGCGCGAGGAGCGCAAGCTGAAACTGAAGCTTGTCGTGACGACGTGGTTCCAGTGGAGGTTCGAGTCCTCCTCCCGGCATTCTGTGCGTTCTCCGCACATGAACGGGCCGGGGTGGCCCAACTGGCAGAGGCAGACCGCGATCAATCTCAGACTCTTGCTCCAGACTCAGCATTCGCCACCGATCGCCGAATCAATCGGGCCCGTGCCCATGGGCGTCGAGATGCCGGTTCGACTCCGGCCCGCAGAGCTTCGATCTGCGGTCGTCTAAAGGCAGGACGCGACGACATAAACCTGACACGGGTCCTTAAAAGTGTCGGCGTGCCGCATGGGTGGCATCTTCAGGGCTCGGGGGCCGGCTACGCCCCCGGGCCCGCTCCCGTTTCCCGGCGCGTCCGGTCACACGCCCGCGGGCAGTGACACCCCGCGCCCCGCGAAGAAGCGCTCGAAGTCGGGCAGCGCAAGCTCCGCGGCACGCGTTGTGGCCGTCGTGCCGGACGGGTTGTGGAAGTGGACGCCGGTGCCGTCGGCCGTGCGGGACGTCAGCAGCACCAGGTGCCCGCCCCGCCCCGGAGCGGGCCGCTGCGGATGGCGGATGCCGTAGTGCACCGAGGCCATGACCCTCCGGCCGGCGTCGAGCAGACCGAGGATCTCCTGCGACGAGAGATGGCGGTGGACCGTGGCGTCGAGGCCGTGCGCCTCCTGTACGTACTCCGCGAAGGGGGCGTAGATCAGGCCCCGGATCACCCCCTGCGCATCCTCCGTGTACGCGCCGTACTTGAGCGCCCCGTCGCGCAGCGCGAACAGGGACGGGGCCCCGGCGCCGAGCGCCATGCGCAGGCAGGTCATACCGCACAGATGACCTGACCAGCGCGCATACTCGGCCGGTGACGCCGCGCCCGACTCCGCCCAGGCCGGGTCGGTGGCCGGATCGAGTCCGCCCTCCACGATCGGGCCGACGAGTTCGAACGAGGCGAACTGGGTGAGGACGGGAACACGGCAGGCGGGGCAGGTCACCAGGGGCATCCGATCACTGGCGGTATCCGGTCAGGAAGCGGCCGATGCGGCTGATCGCCGCGTCGAGATCGTCAGCGTACGGGAGTGTCAGGATCCGGAAGTGGTCGGGCCGCGGCCAGTTGAAGCCGGTGCCCTGCACGACCTGGATCTTCTCCCGCAACAGCAGATCCAGGACGAACTTCTCGTCGTCGACGATCGGATGCACCTTCGGGTCGATGCGCGGGAATGCGTACAGCGCGCCCTTCGGCTTCACGCACGACACACCGGGAATCTCGTTCAGCTTCTCCCAGGCCCGGTTGCGCTGCTCGTACAGCCTGCCGCCGGGCACGACCAGTTCCCGGATGGACTGCCGGCCGCCGAGCGCCGCCTGGATGGCGTACTGCGCGGGCGCGTTGGGGCACAGGCGCATGGAGGCTAGAGTGGTCAGCCCCTCCAGATAGTTACGGGCGTGCTGCTGCGGGCCGGAGACCACCATCCAGCCGGAGCGGAAGCCCGCCACGCGGTACGTCTTGGACAGACCGCTGAAGGTGAGGCAGATCAGGTCGGGGGCGAGGGACGCCACGTTGTGGTGCTCGGCGTCGTCGTAGAGGATCTGGTCGTAGATCTCGTCGGCGAACACCATCAGGCCGTGCCTGCGCGCCAGATCGAGGATGCCTTCGAGGACCTCGCGCGGATAGACGGCGCCGGTCGGGTTGTTCGGGTTGATGATCACGACTGCCTTGGTGCGGTCGGTGATCTTCGACGCCATGTCCGCGAGGTCCGGGTTCCAGTCCGAGGCCTCGTCGCAGGTGTAGTGCACGGCCTTGCCGCCTGCGAGGGTCACCACCGCGGTCCACAGCGGATAGTCGGGGGACGGGATGAGCACCTCGTCACCGTCCTCCAGCAGCGCCTGGACGGCCATGGAGATCAGCTCGGAGACGCCGTTGCCGAGGAAGATGTCGTCGACCCCGACGTCCGTCAGCCCCATGGCCTGGTAGCGCTGCGCCACCGCCCGGCGGGCGGACAGGATGCCGCGCGAATCGGTGTAGCCGTGGGCCTGCGGAAGCATCCGGATCATGTCCTGGACGATCTCCTCCGGTGCCTCGAAGCCGAAGAGCGCGGGGTTGCCCGTGTTGAGGCGGAGCACGCTGTGCCCCGCCTCCTCCAGGGCGTTGGCGTGCTCGATGACCGGGCCCCGGATCTCGTAACAGACCTCGTCGAGCTTGCTGGACTGCCGGAATTCCATGCGGTGGCCTCCCCGATCTGATTGCGATACTTGGTTTTACCAAGCTCGGGCTTGGAAAGTCCAACAACATGTCTAGACTGCGTCGCATGCCACGTCAGCAACAGTCCGCAACACGCTCGGCCCGCCGCCGGAGTTACGACCAGTTCTGCGCCACCGCACGCTCCCTCGATTCCGTGGGCGACCGGTGGACCCTGCTGATCGTCCGTGAACTGCTGGCGGGCCCCCGCCGTTACACCGACCTCCACGCCGACCTGCCGGGCGTCAGTACGGACGTCCTCGCCTCCCGGCTCAAGGACATGGAGCAGAGCGGCCTGGCCACCCGACGCCGGCTTCCGCCGCCCGCCGCGGCCTCGGTGTACGAACTGACGGAGCGCGGCCACGGGCTGCTGCCCGTACTTGCCGCGCTCGCCGAATGGGGTGCGCCCGCGCTCACCGAGCGGCGGCCCACCGATGCGGTACGGGCGCACTGGTTCGCGCTCCCGCTGCTGCGCGCGCTGGACGGGCTGACCCATGCGGGAGTCGTCGAAGTCCTTCTGGACGAGGGAGAGTTCCATGTGCGCGCCGGTGGCGCGATGGCCGGTGCGGCTATGTACGGGGATGGTCCCGCCGCCCATGCCGATGCCCGCATCGCACTCGACGCCGAGGTCTGTCTGGCGCTCGGGCAGGGTGAGTTGACGCTCGCCGAGGCCGTCAAGGACGGGCGCATCGAGGTGTCGGGCGGCGGGCCGCTTGCCGCTGAACTCCGCGGCGAGTGACCGCCGGATGAGTGAACCAAACGTCACGTCTCCGTGATGGTGCGTCAGAATGAGGACCGGATCCCGGACTCGCAGGGGACGGAGCGTTGTGAACGACAAGGGCGAGCGGTCGTGAATGTGGACAGCCCGAAGAGCGAGAAGGGCGCGGATGATCTCGACCCGGCGCGGCGCGCCGCATTCGCACAGGACCTGCTGCGCGCACTCGCCGCCCACTGCCCCGGCTCGCGCGCCGAGCTGAAGGGCTCGCTCGCCCGCGGAACAGCGGATGCGTACAGCGACATCGACATTGCCTGGACGGTGCCCGACGACCGCTTCGACGCGTGTGCCACCGCCGCCCGGGACATACTCGAAGCGGTTCGGCCCCTCGACTTCCTGCGTACAGACCCCGAGCTGCAGAACTCCCGCAAGCGGCGGCTGCTCTTCGCCGCTTTCCGCGGGCTTCCGCTCTTCTGGCGCGTGGACCTGGAGATCGGGGCGTCATCGGTCGCCCACCAGGCCGACTACGACCAGGACAACCCTGCGGCGCGCGGTGACGACTGGTCGCGGCCCGCAAGCGCGCTGGCCAATGCGGTCGCCGCGACAAAGGCCGTACTGCGCGGGCAGCCACAGACCGCCCAGGGGCTGCTGGAGCGCGGCTTCCGGCGCATCGACGCGCCGCACCGCGTCACCGGGCAGTGGTTCGCCGATATCGGCCGCCTCGCCGACACGGCCGCAGACCGGGAACCGGGCCTGCGCTCGCTTGCCGGCCACGTGGTGCGCCTTGCCGAGAACCACCTGGCGGGGATGGACGAGGAAGCACCCCGCCGTCAGGACGGCCGGCGCTGACGCGCGAGGCCGGGGTGATGATGGGTGCGTGCGATGTGAAGCGATCACCTGGGAGCGGCTGGCCGAAGCCTTTGCCGCGCACGCCGACGGTCTGAAGCCGGCCGACGCCGGCCCCTGGCTGAAGGTTGCCGTCGACGGTGCTCCGGCAGCCCGTACCGGGGAGTTGGCCGGGCGAGTCGCACAGGCGCTGCGGGTCCGGGGGCGGGCGGTGCTTGCCGTGTCCACCGAGGGGTTCCTGCGGCCGGCGAGTCTTCGGTACGAGTACGGCAAGGAGGACCCCGACTCGTACTACGACAGCTGGTTCGACACGGGCGCGTTGTGGCGCGAGGTGTTCGGGCCGCTGGAGGCGGGCGGGAGCGGGCGGGTGCTGTCCGATCTCTGGGATCCGGTGACGGACCGGGCCACGCGTACGCCGTATCAACTCCTGCCTGAGGGTGGCGTGTTGGTGGTGCACGGCCCGTTGTTGCTGGGGCACTGGTTCCCGTTCGACCTGAGTGTTCATCTGCGGTTGTCGCCGGGCGCACTGCGGCGGCGTACCGAGGAGGGCGAGCGTTGGACCCTGCCCGCTTTTGCGCGGTACGAGGACGAGGTGGCGCCCGGCGGCCACGCGGATGCGGTCGTACGGGCCGACGATCCGCTGCACCCCGCCTGGACCGGGTGGGGTCGGGGCGGGTAGCGGTCCGGGCTGATCCGGGGAGCCGGTGCGTCATGGGCCGGGGAGCCGGGCGCGTCGCGGACCGGGAAGCCGGGTGCGTCAGGGGCCGGGGCGGCCCCCCACGGTGGTGACCGCCTCCGCCCCCGACCGGCAGCCTGCCTCGACGGCCGAGGCGTCGTCCGCCCCCGACAGGTGCGCCGCGAGAAAGCCGCCGGTGAACGCATCGCCCGCGCCCGTCGAGTCCACGGCGCCCCGCACCTGAACAGCCGGGATGTGCCGGGTCACCGCGCCCGCGGCGGCCAGCAGGGCTCCGCCCTCGCCGAGTGTGACGACCACCCGGGGCACCTGAAGGCTCAACTTGGCTGCGGCGTCCGCCGGTTCGGGCAGTCCGGTGAGCAGCCGGGCCTCGTCCGCATTGGGCAGCAGCAGATCCGCGCCCTCCACGGCTGTCAGGAACCGGTCGACGCCCAGCTCGGCGAGAAAACCGGCCGAAGCCGGGTCGACGCTCACCGTGATCTGCCGCCGACGGGCCTCCCGCAGAGCGAGCAGGGCTGTTGCCCGGCTTGTCGTGGCGAAGAGGAGGTACCCGGAGAGATGGAGATGAGCGATGCCGTCGAGCATCGACGGCGACCAGTCGTCGGGGGAGAGGCGGAGCACGGCGCCGCTGTCGGTGAGGAAGGTGCGCTCGGCGGCGGAATCGACGAGGGCGACGACGGTGGCGGTCGGTACGTCGTCGTCCACGGCCAGCAGGCAACGCACCCCCGCCCGCTGTAGCGCGTCCCGGTGCCAGGCCGCACTGTCGGCGCCGACCCGGGCCAGCAGCCGTACGTCGGGACAGCCCGAACGCGCCGCCCAGCAGGCGACGTTGGCGCCCGCGCCGCCGGGGAGGGTGCGGATCCGGGCCGAGGTGTCCGTACCGTGGATCAGCGCCGTTCCGTGCCGGGCCACAACATCCGTGACCACGTCGCCGACGACGAGAAGGCCGCCGTCGGTCATCGGCCGGCCGCCGGGTCCCGGTGTGATGCCGTGTCCTGTGCGTCCCCGTGCACTGCCGGGTCCTGTGCGGCGGCGGCCCATGCGCCGGAGATCCGCGCGGCAAGCGATACGTTTCCGCGTACGGCCGCCAGATTGGCCTCCAGCGAGGCGCCCCCGGTTTTCCGCATCAACTGGTCCAGCAGGAACGGTGTGACGGCCTGGCCCACGATGCCGCGCTCGCGGCATTCGGCAAGGGCCTCGGTCAGAACGCGGTCGTGGAGTGCGGGATCCAACTGGTCCTCCACGGATACGGGGTTGGCGACGATCAGCGCGGAACCGGGACCGCCGAGCGCGTCCTGGGCCCGCATCACCTCCGCGACCTCCTCGGGCGTCCGCACCGTCCAGTCGACCGGCTCGCCCGAGCTGTTCAGATAGAAGCCGGGGAAGCGGTCGGTGCCGTAACCGAGCACTCCGACACCGAGCGTTTCCAGGCGCTGCAGCGTGGCGGGGACGTCCAGGATCGACTTCACCCCCGCGCACACCACAGTGATGCCGGTCTGTGCGAGGAGCCGGAGGTCCGCGGACTCGTCCTGGGTCTGCGTCCATTCCCGGTGTACGCCGCCGAGGCCGCCGGTCGCGAAGACGCGCAGGCCCGCGTGTGCGGCCAGGAACGCCGTCGCGGACACGGTCGTCGCCCCGCTCGTGCCCGCCGCCAGGGCCGGTGCGAGGTCCCGGTGTCCCAGCTTCCGCATCGCCGGGTCCGCGGCGACCCGCTCCAACTGGGCCTTGTCCAGGCCGATGTGGGCCTGTCCGTCGAGTACCGCGATGGTGGCGGGCACCGCGCCCGCGGACCGTACGAGCCCTTCGAGTTCCTCGGCGACCTGCAGATTGCGGGGGCGCGGCAGACCGTGGGCGATGATCGTCGACTCCAGAGCCACGACGGGGTGGTGCGTGGCGAGGGCCGCCTGTACCTCGGTGGAGAGGGCGGGAGTGTAGGCGTGTGCGCTGTGCGACGCATTCAGTGACATGTCCACATCCCTGTCGCGGGCGCATCGACCTCAAACGTCCGGCCGGGACACCGGCCGGATCACCCGCCCCCTCCGCATGTTCTCCCGGTCCTGGTGGCAAGTCGCCCCGAAGCGGTCGCTAGGGTGACCGGCCATGACCACACTTGATCAAGCTCCCGCCTCGTTCGCCGTGCACATTCCGGACGCCGAACTCGAACCGGAACCGCTCGACCCCGCACAGATCGTCTCGGGCGAGCCCGTGGTGACCGGAAAGGTGCTCTGGGAGTCGCCCGACGGCAAGCAGGTGCGCGGGATCTGGCAGATCACGCCGGGCGTGGTCACCGACACAGAGGCCAACGAGCTGTTCGTGGTCGTCAGCGGGCGCGCGACCGTGGTGGTCGAGGGCGGCACGACGCTGGAGATCGGGCCGGGTGACGCCTGCGTGCTGCGCGAGGGCGACCGTACGACGTGGACCGTGCACGAGACGCTGCGCAAGGCGTACCACATCAGCCTCTGAAGCCTCTGAAACCTCAGAGGTCGGTGGCGGGTGCAGTGGGTGCTGGTGCGGTGGCTGCGTCAGGTGAGGCGGACGCGGCAGGTGCGGCCGGCCGGGCGAGCGCCCGGCGCAGCGCCAGCGCCGCCATCGGCAGCAGCAGACATGCTCCGACCACGTTCAGCCAGCCGTAGCTCGCCCGGGCGACGATCACTCCGGCGATCGCACCGCCGATGCCCGCCGCCGTGTTCATGGTCAGGTCCGACAGACCCTGCACGGCGGCGCGGGCGGGCTGCGGTACGGAGTCGGTGAGCAGCGCCGAACCGGCGACCAGCCCGGCCGACCAGCCGAGCCCGAGCATGAACAGGCCTGCCGCCGTCTGACCGTGGCTGGGGCCCGCGGTGCCGGCCAGTAGTGCGGCGCAGGAGAGCAGCCCGACCGCCAGACCGATCACGGCCAGCCGGCCGAACCGGTCCGACAGCCAGCCCATCACCGGGGAGAACGCGTACATACCCGCGATGTGGCCGCTGATGACCAGGCCGATCAGCTGGAGCCCGGCGCCGTGATGGCCCAGATCGACCGGGGTCATCACCATGATCGAGACCATCGCGGTGTGCGAGACGGCCACCGTCACCAGCGCCAGCCGCGCCATCGGCGACGCCCGGACCGCTGCGACACCGGCACGCAGTGAACGGCCTGCGGGGGACTCGTTGTCCTGCGGCGCCAGCGCCCGCGCGGTGAGCAGCGGGTCCGGCCGCAGCAGCACTCCGACCATCACGGCCGCCAGCAGGAAGATCCCGGCTGCGAAGAGGAACGGGCCCGCCTTCTCGGATATCGCGGTGCCGCGGAAGACATGCCCCACCGGGGCCGCGATGTTCGGCCCCAGAACCGAACCGATCGTCGTCGCCCAGATGACGGTGGAGATCGCGCGGCCGCGCCGGTCGGGCTCGACCAGATCCGCGGCGGCGAACCGGGCCTGCAGATTGGCCGAGGAACCGGCACCGAACCCGGCCATGCCGAGCAGCAGTAGCGGGAAGCTCTCCACGACGGTGGCCAGCACCACGAGCCCCGCGCCGAGCGCACCGATCAGATACGCCAGTACGAGACCGGGGCGCCGGCCGCGCGAGGTCATCAGCGCGGCCAGCGGCAGCGAGAGCAGCGCGGTACCCGTCACCGACGCGGTCGGGGCCAGACCGGACAGCGCCTCGGAGCCGCTCACCTCCGTGGCCAGGACGGGGGCCAGGGCGATACCGATGGGCACGCCGAGGCCGCCGAGTATCTGGCTGGCTATGAGCACCGCGGATGTTCTGCGCCGCAGTCCCGGCAGCTCGGCCGCCGTGACCCGGCCGACGGGGTGGCCGGGCCCGGTGGGGGTGTCAGGTGCATCGAGGGTGTTGGTCACTGACGCAGTGTGCCAGCCCGTGCACAGGTGCGAAACCGGGTCCGGGCCGTACGGACAGGCGCCGAGCAGGGTGACCCGGTGCGCAGAACCAGGCCTTGGCGACCCGACTCAGAACAGCGGCTGGGGCAGTACGCCCTCCAGAGCCAGCAGCTTCCGCTTGGTTTCGAGACCTCCGCCGAACCCGCCGAGTCCGCCGTCGCTCTCCACCACCCGATGGCACGGCACCACCACCGGCAGCGGATTGGACCCCATGGCCGCCCCGACCGCCTGCGCCGCCCCCGGCTGCCCCACGCGCCCGGCGAGGTCCCCGTATCCGACGACCGCCCCGTACGGCACACCGGCCGCCAGCTCGCGGAGCACCTGGCGGTTGAAGCCGGAGGTCAGCGACCAGTCCAGGTCGAGCGAGAACTCCCGCAACGAGCCCGCGAAATACGCCGCGAGCTGGCGTATCGGCTCGGCGAGCCGTGCGGAGCCGGGACTTTCCACCGGCTCCGCACCGAGTCGCGTCCGCAACTGCTCGACCGCCTTCTCCCGCACCTCGGGACGGGCGTGGAAGGCCACGCTCACCAGTCCCGCGTCGGTCGCGGCAAGCAGCAGCGGGCCGATGCCGCTCTCGACGACGGCCCACTCGACAACCCCGTTGCTGTTCATGGGAACCACCGTACGACCGGCCGCTGACATCGGGCCGCGGAAACGGGTCGGCCGAGTTGTCAGCCCGTGGCCTCGCGCACCACATCGGGTGTGTTGGTGATGATTCCGTCGACGCCGAAGCCCGCCACCTTCGCCGCATTCCCCGCGTCGTTGACCGTCCAGGTGTTGACCCGGAGCTTCTTGCCGTGGGCGCCCTTCAGCGCATGCACCGCCTTCACATAGCCGGCGGAGATCGACGTGTACGAGGGGTTGATCTGGTCGGTGAACGCCGCGTACGAGGGCAGGTCGGCCACCGCGGGGGTGCCGAGGAAGCCGGTCGTGATGTCCGGACGCTGCTGGTGCACCTTCTTCACGCTGTCCGCGCCGAAGCTCTGGATGACGAGCCTGTTCTTTACGTGATTGCGGTCGAGCCATCCCTTCTGGCTCAGCACCCGCAGAGTCTCCTTCTCGATGCCCGGGTAGATCTCCGGGCTCTTGATCTCCAGCAGCAGCTTCTGGTGGTTGCGCTCGATCCGGTCCAGATACTGCTTGAGGGTGGGCACCCGGGTTCCGGCGAACTGCGGACCGAACCAGCTGCCCGCGTCCAGCCGGGCGATCTCGGCGGCCGTGAAGTCCTTGACCGCCCACGGCGCACGGTCCGGGAAGACCTCCTCGACGTCGGTGGTCCGCTTCAGATCGGTGTCGTGCACGACCACCAGCACACCGTCCTTGGTGAACTGGACGTCGTTCTCCACCCAGTCGAAGCCGAGGGCGTCGGCCTTGTCGACGGCGGCCAGAGTGTTCTCCGGCGCATAGGCGCAAGCGCCCCGGTGGGCGAAGACGGCCGGGGCGCCCGGCTTCGCGTCCGCGGTCCGGGTGCTCACGGTCCGGATGCCCGCGCCCGTGCTCGTGTGCCCGGCCGTGGCCGTGCCCCCGCCCGTGGTCTGCGTATCGGCGGTCGACATCAGCAATGCGCCGGCACCCATGAGGGCGGCGGCAGCGACGGCGGCGGTTGCGGTGCGTGCGTACACGTGTACTCCTTGCGTCAGAGTTACGGACGGGCCGAGAGTGGCAGCCGCCCCCCAACGAGGGACAGGCCAAGGATGGCCACATCGTGAACGCCGCTGTTGAGACCGGGGCACGGGCCGATTTCCATGTCGATAAAATGCAGCTCTTCTGTTTGTCTGCCGGGCCTCGCGCCTTAGGGTCACCCCCGAACCCGGGCTTCCGCGAAGGGCGTACGAGCATGCAGGGCACGATCGACGGTTTCAGCTACGGAGCGGTGACGCCCGTCGTGGCCTTTCTCATGGCCTGCCTCGGTGCGGCCCTCGGGCTGCGCTGTACGACCCGTTCGCTGCGCACCGAGCGTTCCTTCAAGGCCGGCTGGCTGGCCCTCGGCGCGACCTCCATAGGCTCCGGCATCTGGACGATGCACTTCATCGCGATGATCGGCTTCTCCGTCGAAGGGGTGACCATCAGCTACGACAAACCGATCACCTTCGCCAGCCTCGCCGTCGCGATCGGCATGGTCGCCATCGGCATCTTCATCGTCGGATACCGGGGCGCCACCCGTATGGCAATGGTGACGGGCGGCACCATCACCGGGCTCGGCGTGGCCACCATGCACTACCTGGGCATGGCCGGAATGCGTCTTGAGGGACAGTTCGAGTACGACACGATCACCGTGGCCCTCTCCGTCGTCATAGCCGTGGTGGCCGCCACGACCGCACTCTGGGCGGCCGTCTCCATCCATGGCTTCCTGCCCAGTCTCGGCGCCAGCGTCGTGATGGGTGTCGCGGTAAGCGGCATGCACTACACGGGCATGGCCGCGCTCAGAGTCCATCTGCACCCCGGCGCCCTCGCCGACACCGCTTCGGCCGACGGGACGACCGCCCCCCTCGTACCGCTGCTCATCGGCCCCGGCTGCTTCCTGCTCCTTGCCGCGGTGGTCGTGATGTTCGACCCCCTGATGGTGATGGGCACCCCGGACTGGGACGACCCCAGGTCAATGGACGGAGCCGGACGGCCCCCCGGAATCCCGGCCCAGCGGCAGGTCCCGCGGTTCGGAACACATGCCGACCCGGCGTCGTTCCACTCCCGGCCGCGCGATCCCGCGCCGCCGGGAGAATGGTGACCCCGGCCCGGCACAACGGCTGACCCGGCCCGGTTGTCAGTGGTGGGCCGTACGGTGGTTGCATGCGGCCCGTTTCGAAGATCGAACGTTCGGTGGCGCCTTTCGAGGTCGTCAGTCCCTACCAGCCCAGCGGCGACCAGCCCGCGGCCATCGCCGAGCTGGAGCGGCGCATCCGTGCGGATGAGAAGGATGTCGTCCTGCTCGGCGCGACCGGCACCGGCAAGTCGGCGACCACCGCCTGGATGATCGAGAAGCTGCAGCGCCCCACCCTCGTGATGGCGCCGAACAAAACGCTCGCGGCCCAGCTGGCGAACGAGTTCCGCGAGCTGCTGCCCAACAACGCCGTCGAGTACTTCGTCTCGTACTACGACTACTACCAGCCCGAGGCGTACGTCCCGCAGTCGGACACCTACATCGAGAAGGACTCCTCGATCAATGAGGAGGTCGAACGGCTGCGCCACTCCGCGACGAATTCGCTGCTCACCCGGCGCGATGTCATCGTGGTCGCCTCCGTCTCCTGCATCTACGGCCTCGGTACGCCCCAGGAGTATGTGGACCGGATGGTCCAGCTCAAGGTCGGCGACGAGATCGACCGCGACCAGCTGCTGCGCCGCTTCGTCGAGATCCAGTACAGCCGCAACGACCTCGCGTTCGCCCGCGGCACCTTCCGGGTCCGCGGCGACACCATCGAGATCTTCCCGGTCTACGAGGAGCTCGCCGTCCGCATCGAGATGTTCGGCGACGAGATCGAGGCGCTCTCCACCCTCCATCCGCTCACCGGCGAGGTCATCAGCGAGGACCAGTCCCTCCACGTCTTCCCCGCCAGCCACTACGTCGCAGGCCCCGAGCGCATGGAGAAGGCGGTCAACGGCATCGAGCAGGAGCTGGAACAGCGCCTCGCCGAGCTGGAGAAGCAGGGCAAGCTGCTGGAGGCCCAGCGGCTGCGGATGCGCACCACGTACGACATCGAGATGCTCCGGCAGATCGGCACCTGCTCCGGCGTCGAGAACTACTCGATGCACTTCGACGGCCGCTCGCCGGGCACCGCGCCCAACACCCTCCTCGACTACTTCCCCGAGGACTTTCTCCTCGTCCTCGACGAGTCGCATGTCACCGTGCCGCAGATCGGCGCCATGTACGAGGGCGACGCCTCCCGCAAGCGGACCCTCGTCGACCACGGCTTCCGGCTCCCCTCCGCGCTCGACAACCGCCCGCTGAAGTGGGAGGAGTTCCTGGGCCGGATCAACCAGACCGTCTATCTCTCCGCCACACCCGGAAAGTACGAGCTCTCCAGGGGCGACGGCTTCGTGGAGCAGATCATCCGCCCCACCGGCCTCGTCGACCCGGAGGTCGTCGTCAAGCCCACCGAGGGCCAGATCGACGACCTGGTGCACGAGATCCGTACGCGTGCCGAGAAGGACGAGCGGGTCCTGGTCACCACCCTCACCAAGAAGATGGCCGAGGACCTCACCGACTACTTCCTGGAACTCGGCATCCAGGTCCGCTATCTGCACAGCGACGTCGACACCCTGCGCCGCATCGAGCTGCTGCGCGAGCTGCGCTCCGGTGAGTACGACGTACTGGTCGGCATCAACCTCCTGCGCGAGGGCCTCGACCTGCCCGAGGTGTCGCTCGTCGCCATCCTCGACGCGGACAAGCAGGGCTTCCTGCGCTCGGGGACGTCCCTGATCCAGACCATCGGGCGCGCCGCCCGTAACGTGTCGGGGCAGGTCCATATGTACGCGGACAAGATCACCCCGGCGATGGCGCAGGCCATCGACGAGACCAATCGCCGCCGCGAGAAGCAGATCGCCTACAACACCGAGCGCGGCCTCGACCCGCAGCCGTTGCGCAAGAAGATCAACGACATCGTCGCGACGATCGCCCGCGAGGAGGTCGACACCGAGCAACTGCTCGGCACCGGCTACCGTCAGGGGAAGGGGGCCAAGGCTCCCGTTCCCACGCTGGGCGTCAAGTCGGCCGGCTCCAAGAAGGCCGGGGGCAGCGGCGCGGTGGTCACCGACCGGCCCGCTACCGAACTCGCCGGAATCATCGAGGAGATGACCGACCGGATGCGGGCAGCCGCCGCTGACCTGCAGTTCGAGGTGGCGGCCCGACTGCGCGACGAAGTCGGTGAGTTGAAGAAGGAGTTGCGCCAGATGCGGGAGGCGGGTCTCGCCTGACCGCGTCGCACCTGATGTGTTGCAGGACCGACACAAAAACACCCCAAGCGGCCGCGTCCTCGGCGCGACTGCGTAGGGTGCTGGAAAACCGCGCACGGACGGTTGCGGGGCAAGCGGAGAGGGGACAGCGCGTGACGGTCAATATGACCAAGGGTCAGGCCATCAGCCTGCAGAAGAGCGACGGGGGGACCCTGACCGCGGTGCGGATGGGGCTCGGCTGGCAGGCGGCGCCGCGCCGCGGTCTGTTCGGTTCACGTACGAGGGAGATCGACCTCGACGCTTCGGCGGTGCTGTTCGCCGACAAGCAGCCGGTCGACGTGGTCTTCTTCCGCCACCTCGTCAGTGACGACGGCTCGGTCAAGCACACCGGGGACAACCTGGTCGGCGGCGCCGGTTCGGGCGGCGACGACGAGGCGATCCTCGTCGATCTGCAGCGGGTGCCGGTCCACATCGACCAGATCGTCTTTACGGTGAACTCCTTCACCGGCCAGACGTTCCAGGAGGTGCAGAACGCCTTCTGCCGCATCGTCGACGAGACCAACGGCCAGGAGCTCGCCCGCTACACGCTGGACGGCGGCGGGCAGTACACCGCCCAGATCATGGCGAAGGTGCACCGTTCGGGGAACGGGTGGCAGATGACCGCCCTCGGCAACCCGGCCAACGGCCGCACCTTCCAGGACCTGATGCCGGCGATCCTGCCGCACCTGTAGGCACGGCCGGACCAGCTGGTCGATATCGGTACGCGCAGCTCCCGGAGGCATCGGCCGCCGGGAGCTGCACCACATCGCGCCGCACCGCTCAACACTGCACCGCACGACACCGCACCGCGCAGCAGCAACTCATCGAGGGGACAGGGCAATGACGGCCGAACTGGTCCGGGGGCAGAACCACACCTTGCCCCAGACCCGTCTGGAGATCCGCGTATCGGCCGGCACGCCCGTCGTGGCCGGTGCCACGCTCGGCGACGAGAACGGCACCGTGCACGGCACCGAGTGGATCGCCCACCCGGGATCGCCCCAGCTGCCCGGGCTCGAAGTGTCCGGACAGGCCGCCGCCGACCACCGGCTCGCCGTGGACCTCGGTGCCCTGCCCGCTTCGGTGCACCGGGTCACCGTGCTGCTGGCCCTGCCCACGGGCGTCGGCGGCCCGGTCCGGTTCGGCGCGGTCGCCTCACCGTTCGTCGCCGTCACCGGGCTCGAAGGTACGGAGATCGCCACGTTCACCCTCACCGGACTGGACACCGAGTCCGCGGTCACCGCCCTGGAGCTCTACCGCCGCCAGGACGTCTGGAAGGTCCGCGCCGTCGGTCAGGGCTACGCGGGCGGCCTCGCCGCCATGCTCGCCGACCAGGGCCTGACGCAGGCGGCCGAGCTGGCCCACTCGATCCAGGACGCCGTCGCCCGGGCGATGGCCCGCTCGGTCGCACCGCCCCCGCCGCGCACCCCGGACGCCGACCGGGTCGGTCACGGCACGGGCCCCATACCGCCCTCGGACGGCCGCCGGCCTCCCGTCGCACCGCCGACGGCCGCCGAGCCGCTCGCCGAGCCCACCACCCCGGCGTCCGCGGCCACGACGGGCGGCCCCATCAACTACGCGCACCCGCGCCGCCAGTCATCCGCACCCCCGCCGCCCCCTCCCACCGCGCCGCCCGCCGAGCCTGGCCGCCCCGCCGAGCCCGTTGCCGGGGACGCGACCGGCTGGTCCATGGAGGAGCGCCTCTACAACCAGATCTGGGGCATGTTCGAGGACCTGGCCCGCACCACCGCCGCGTACCGCAGCGCTGTCGACTTCGCCGAGTCCCGCATGGACCAGGAGCTCGACCGGACCCTGTCCGACCCGCGCAACCGGATCGGCGGCGCGGGCGACCGGGCCCGCGAACAGGCCCGTGCCAAGCGCGACGAGCTGACCGCCCGGGCCCGCGAGGTCCTCGATCGCGACCTCGCCCAGCTCGCCGCCGAGTCTGCCGTGGTGGAACCCGCACTCCCCGCCGCGTACGCGGGATGGGACAACCCCGTCTGGCACGCCTACCGCGTCCCGATGGAGATCCCCATGGCGTTGCGCATCGGCGACCTCCATCTGCCCGAGAGCCCCGACCTGCGCATCCCGCTGCTGGTCCGGCTCCCTCTGGAGCGCGGGATCTGGGTCGACAGCGGCCGTACGGCCTCCGACGCCGCGGCCCTGATGGACACCGCCCAACTGCGCCGCCTGGCCATGGAGAACGCGGTCGCGCACGCGGCCCGGCTGCTGGCCGTCTACCCGGCCGACGAGTTCTCCGTCCATGTCATCGATCCCGCGGGGTCGGCGGCCGGAGCGCTCGCCCCCCTGGTCGGATCCGGGGCCCTCGCCGGGCCGCCCGCCGCCGGAGCCGCGGGAGTGGCCTCGGTCCTCGCACAGCTCACCCGGCGCGTCGACCTGGTGCAGATGGCGATCCGGGCCGGCGCCGCCGATTCGCTTCCGCCGGACCTGGACACGGGCGAGCAGCTGCTGATCGTCAATGACTTCCCGCACGGCTTCGACGACCGGGCCGTCACCCAACTGCGCTACCTCGCCGACGAGGGGCCCTCGGTCGGCGTCCATCTGCTGATGGTCGCGGACCGCGAGGACGCCAGTGCGTACGGGCCGGTGCTCGACCCGCTGTGGCGCTCGCTGCTCCGGATCACCCCGGTCGCCGACGACCACCTGGCCGATCCCTGGGTGGGCCACGCCTGGACGTACGAGCCGCTGAGGATGCCACCCGGCAGTCGGGTGGTTGAGCAGGTGCTCGCCAGGGTGGCCGCGGCCCGTCACCCCCGTCGCCCCTGAGCGGCAGCAACTATGTCTTACCGCCCCTGACCTGCTCTTTTGAAAGATCTTTACCCTCACCTTTACCTTTCCTTGGTGTTCCCTGTACTGTTCTTTGGACGGAGGGGAGTATTCCCATACGCGGCGTGCCCGTCAGTACGGACTGTGACCGGTCCCGGGGCGCCGGCCCGTGGTGCGCAGCCCGTGCACCCGGGTGGAAGAGACCTCCGGCAGCGACGACGCTGATCAGTAGCCGTAGCGAACTGCCGGAGGCGCAGTGGACGTTTCATGGACCCTCTGGGTGCTGACCATTCTTGGTCTGTCAGCCCTTATTGCCGTCGACTTCTTCATCGGGCGCAAGCCCCATGACGTGACGACCAAGGAAGCCGGAATCTGGACGATCGTCTGGATCGCACTGGCCGCGCTCTTCGGACTCGGCCTGCTGGTCTTCGGCGAGAGCCAGGCCTCGGGCGAGTTCTTCGCCGGCTTCATCACCGAGAAGTCGCTCAGCGTCGACAACCTCTTCGTCTTCGTCCTGATCATGGCGAAGTTCTCGGTCCCCTCCCACCTCCAGCAACGGGTGCTGCTCGTCGGTGTGCTGATCGCGCTGGTGCTGCGAGCGATCTTCATCGCCGCCGGTGCCGCCGTCATCGCCAACTTCTCGTGGGTCTTCTACATCTTCGGCGCGTTCCTGATCTACACCGCCTGGAAGCTCATCCAGGAGGCGCGGGGCGACGAGGAAGAGGAGGAGTTCGAGGAGAACCGACTCCTCAAGACCATCGAGCGCCGCTTCGGGGTCGCCGACCGGTACCACGGCACCAAGCTCTTCATCCGTAACAACGGCAAGCGCGTCCTGACGCCGCTGATGGTCGTCATGCTCGCCATCGGCACCACCGATGTGCTGTTCGCCCTGGACTCCATCCCCGCGATCTTCGGCCTGACCCAGGACCCGTACATCGTCTTCACCGCCAACGCCTTCGCTCTGATGGGGCTGCGGCAGCTGTACTTCCTGATCGGCGGTCTGCTGAAGAAGCTGGTCCACCTCAGCTACGGTCTCTCGGTCATCCTCGGCTTCATCGGCGTGAAGCTGGTGCTGCACGCACTGCACGAGTCCGGAGTGCACGTCCCCGAGATCTCCATCCCGGTCTCGCTCGGCGTCATCTGCGGCGTGCTGGTGATCACCACGATCACCAGCCTCATCGCCAACAAGAAGCAGGCGCAGGCCGAGGCGGCCGCGGAGGCGGACAAGTTCACGGACGAGGGTTCCAGCATCGACGCCTGACCGCGGCGGACGGCCCGGTGGCCGTCCGGCCCGGCAGAAACCGGCACCGGCCGGGGCGCGCAACTGTCCGTTGCCCGCCTCGGCCGGTGCTTGCATGGGTGGAGCCGGTGCTTGCGCGAGTGGAGAACGCCCCTGCGACTGCCGTCACCAGCCGCGGGCGCGCCACTGCGGCAGCTGCGGACGCTCGTCGCCGAGTGTGGTGTCGTGACCGTGGCCCGGATAGACCCAGGTCTCGTCGGGCAGCTGGTCGAAGAGCTTGGTCTCCACATCGTGGAGCAGGCTCGCGAAGGCCTCGGGATCCTTGTGCGTATTGCCGACCCCGCCCGGGAAGAGGCAGTCCCCGGTGAACAGATGCGGGGCGCCGTGCGGGTCGTCGTAGATCAGCGCGATGGAGCCCGGGGTGTGACCGACGAGGTGACGGGCGGTCAGGGCGACCCGGCCCACCTGGATCGTGCCGTTGTCGTCGACCAGGACATCGGTCGGGACCGGGATGCCCTCGGCGTCGTACCGCCCCGCGTACGTCCGCGCGCCGGTGGCCGCCACCACCTCGCCCAGCGCCTGCCAGTGGTCGCCGTGCTGATGGGTGGTGACGACGGACGTAATGCCGTCGTCCCCGATCAGCTGCAGCAGGGTCCCGGCCTCGTTGGCCGCGTCGATCAGGAGCTGCTCGCCGGTGGCCCGGCAGCGCAGCAGATAGGCGTTGTTGTTCATCGGGCCGACGGCGACCTTGGAGATCATCAGATCCGTCAACTCGTGTACATCCGCACGTCCGCCGACCTTGACCGCTCCGCTGTACGTCATACGTCTCAGCCTATAGCGGGGGCAGTACGGGAAGGGGGCCGCCGTCGACGGTCAGTGCCGACCCGTCGCGGCGCCCGGAAAGCCAGCCCAGCAGCTCCGGCGCCGTGCCACGGACCACGACAGGACCGCCTTCCGCGCCGCCGCCCGTGGTCCAGAGCCGGCCGTCGTCGGCGGCCACACCCGTGGACACGGCATCGGGGTGTCCGCCGAACCGCTCGGCGAGGAAGTCGATCTCCCGGCTGACGAACTCGTCCGGGAGATCCTCCAGCTCGTAGCCGATCCCGAGGTCGACATGGTGCAGCTCGACCTCGATGCGGCGGCGGAAGGGGATCCGGGAGGCCGAGTCGGTCACGCCGTTGCGCATCGTGACCGTGCGGGACCAGTCGGCCGGGGCCGAGGCGGCGTCCACGAAGCGGGCCGCGCTCTCGGCCAGGTCGGCCAGCTGTTCGCCCTTCGGCCGGGGTGCGTCGCGCTCGATGTCGCGGTCGCGGGTTTCGCTGTCTGCGTACATCGGCCGGCCCCGGAGAACATTTACGAGGGCGTCGGCGTTACGAGAGAGGTGCGCAACGACATGACCGCGGCTCCAGCCCGGCAATCGCGACGGCTCGGCGAGTGCGGCGTCGTCCAGTTTCCCGGTGGCGCTGAGCAGTCGATCGGTCGCTTCACGTACGGCGCCCAGGTCGTGCGCATGATCAATCATGAGGCTGAGCCTAGCCTCGCCACTCATTCGGGTGAAGGAGTCTGCGACCGTCCGTAAATCGAATGCGCGTGCTATACGCTCGGAGTCGAAAGCTTCGTACATCGCTGTGGCGCCCCCCATACCCTGGGACAGGGGCTCAGTTCCCCCACTTCTCTCAAGAAAGGTGCGGACCGGCGTGGCCGACCGTCTCATCGTCCGTGGCGCTCGCGAGCACAACCTCAAGAACGTCTCGCTCGACCTCCCCCGCGACTCCCTCATCGTCTTCACCGGGCTTTCCGGGTCGGGCAAGTCGTCGCTCGCGTTCGACACGATTTTCGCCGAGGGCCAGCGACGCTACGTGGAGTCCCTCTCCTCGTACGCCCGCCAGTTCCTCGGCCAGATGGACAAGCCGGACGTCGACTTCATCGAGGGCCTCTCGCCCGCTGTCTCCATCGACCAGAAGTCGACCTCGCGCAACCCGCGCTCGACGGTCGGCACCATCACCGAGGTCTACGACTACCTCCGGCTGCTCTTCGCCCGGATCGGCAAGCCGCACTGCCCCGAGTGCGGCCGGCCCATCTCGCGCCAGTCGCCGCAGGCCATCGTCGACAAGGTGCTCGGCCTTCCCGAGGGCAGCCGCTTCCAGGTGCTCTCGCCGCTGGTGCGCGAGCGCAAGGGCGAATTCGTCGACCTCTTCGCCGATCTGCAGACCAAGGGCTACAGCAGGGCCCGGGTCGACGGCGAGACCATCCAGCTCTCCGAGCCGCCCAAGCTGAAGAAGCAGGAGAAGCACACCATCGAGGTGGTCATCGACCGTCTCACGGTGAAGGACAGCGCCAAGCGCCGGCTGACCGACTCGGTCGAGACCGCGCTCGGGCTCTCCGGCGGCATGGTCGTGCTCGACTTCGTCGACCTCCCCGAGGACGACCCCGAGCGTGAGCGGATGTACTCCGAGCACCTCTACTGCCCGTACGACGACCTCTCCTTCGAGGAGCTGGAGCCTCGCTCCTTCTCCTTCAACTCGCCCTTCGGTGCCTGCCCCGACTGCACGGGTATCGGTACGCGGATGGAGGTCGACCCGGAGCTGATCGTCCCCGATGAGGAGAAGTCGCTCGACGAGGGCGCGATCCACCCCTGGTCGCACGGCCACACCAAGGAGTACTTCGGCCGGCTGATCGGCGCGCTCGCCGAAGCCCTCGGATTCCGTACGGACATCCCGTGGGCCGGACTGCCGCAGCGCGCCAAGAAGGCCCTGCTCCACGGCCACAAGATCCAGACCGAGGTCCGCTACCGCAACCGCTACGGGCGCGAGCGCGCCTACACCACCCCCGCCTTCGAGGGAGCGGTGCAGTTCGTCAAGCGGCGGCACTCCGAGGCCGAGAGCGACTCCAGCCGGGAGCGCTTCGAGGGCTATATGCGTGAGGTGCCCTGCCCGACCTGTGAGGGCACCAGGCTCAAGCCGATCGTCCTCGCGGTCACGGTGATGGAGAAGTCCATCGCCGAGGTCTCCGCGATGTCGATCAGCGAGTGCGCCGAATTCCTCGGCCGGATGAAGCTGAACGCCCGCGACAAGAAGATCGCCGAACGGGTGCTGAAGGAGGTCAACGAGCGGCTGAGGTTCCTGGTCGACGTCGGCCTCGACTACCTGTCGCTGAACCGCGCGGCAGGCACCCTGTCCGGCGGCGAGGCCCAGCGCATCCGGCTGGCCACCCAGATCGGCTCCGGCCTGGTCGGCGTGCTGTACGTGCTGGACGAGCCGTCCATCGGTCTGCACCAGCGGGACAACCACCGGCTGATCGAGACCCTGGTCCGGCTCCGCGACATGGGCAACACGCTCATCGTCGTCGAGCACGACGAGGACACCATCAAGGTCGCCGACTGGGTCGTCGACATCGGCCCCGGCGCCGGTGAGCACGGCGGCAAGGTGGTCCACTCCGGATCGCTCAAGGAGCTGCTGGGCAATAGCGAGTCGATCACCGGCCAGTATCTGACCGGCAAGAAGTCGATCGCGATGCCCGACATCCGGCGCCCCGTCGACCCGTCGCGCAGGCTCACGGTGCACGGCGCCCGGGAGAACAACCTCCAGGACATCGACGTCTCCTTCCCGCTCGGCGTGCTCACGGCCGTCACGGGTGTCTCGGGCTCCGGAAAGTCGACGCTGGTCAACGACATCCTCTACACCCACCTGGCACGCGAGCTGAACGGCGCCAAGTCGGTCCCCGGCCGCCACACCCGGGTCGACGGGGATGACCAGGTCGACAAGGTGGTGCACGTCGACCAGTCGCCCATCGGCCGTACGCCCCGGTCCAACCCGGCCACGTACACCGGCGTCTTCGACCATGTCCGCAAGCTGTTCGCGGAGACGATGGAGGCGAAGGTGCGCGGCTATCTGCCGGGCCGCTTCTCCTTCAACGTCAAGGGTGGCCGCTGTGAGAACTGCTCCGGCGACGGCACCATCAAGATCGAGATGAACTTCCTGCCGGATGTGTACGTCCCGTGCGAGGTCTGCCACGGAGCGCGCTACAACCGGGAGACCCTGGAGGTCCACTACAAGGGCAAGTCCATCGCCGAGGTGCTGGACATGCCGATCGAGGAGGGCCTGGAGTTCTTCGAGGCCGTCCCGACGATCGCCCGTCACCTCCGTACGCTCCATGAGGTCGGCCTCGGATACGTCAGGCTCGGCCAGTCCGCGCCGACGCTCTCCGGCGGTGAGGCACAGCGTGTGAAGCTCGCAAGCGAGCTGCAGAAGCGCTCCACCGGCCGCACGGTCTACGTCCTGGACGAGCCGACGACGGGTCTGCACTTCGAGGACATCAGCAAGCTCATCAAGGTCCTGTCCGGGCTGGTCGACAAGGGGAACTCGGTGATCGTCATCGAGCACAACCTCGATGTGGTCAAGACCGCGGACTGGGTCATCGACATGGGCCCCGAGGGGGGCAACGGCGGCGGTCTGGTCATCGCCGAGGGAACCCCGGAGCAGGTCGCCGGGGTTCCGGCCAGCCACACCGGCAAGTTCCTCCAGGGCATCCTGGACCCGGACCGGGTGAGCGAAGCCTCGGTGCCCGCGGCGCGCAAGCCCATGCGGAAGGTGGCCGCGAAGAAGGCGGTCGCCGCGAAGTCGGCCCCGGTCAGGAAGACGGCCACGGCCAGGACGAGTGCGGGCCAGGCCGCCAAGTCCGCCACGGCCAACCCCGCTAAGACGGCTGCGGCGAAGAAGGCAACCCGCGCGCGCAAGGCCTGACGGCCCCGCGCCCGGCGGCGGCCCCCGGACTCCGGGGGCCGCCGCTTCTGCCGGTACGGGGAGCCCTCGCTACAGGCCTCGCTGCGGCTGCGCGCCACCCGCTCTCTGCCCCACGCCTGCACGTCCCAGGGTGGCCCTCGCCGAAGCTCCCGGTACGGCTGCGCGCCCCCACCGGAGCTCAGTGAGGTGTGTGTGTTCCCACCCTTGCGCCCCACGCACGAACGTCTCAGGGTGCCCCGGCTGCGCCCCACGCACGAACGTCCCAGGGTGCCCCGGCGCGCCCGGACATCCCTGTGTGCCCGTACGCCTCCGCGTGCCCCGGTGACCCCTGCCCAACCGTCCCTGTCCCCCTGACCAGGGACGATCGGACTTGGGTGGCCCGGCCATCGACCCTCCGATCTCCGCCGGTATCGTCGGTTCTGTCACCGATGGCTCTGATACCCGCGGTACCCCTGGTACTCCCGGTGCCTCAGTTGCCTCTGGTAACCCTCTGCACCCTGCCCCCCCTCTGACCAGTGGAGACCGCATGCCCGGCCAGCCCGCCGCCCGCCGTACCGTGCTGAAGGGTGCCGTTCTCGCCGGCGCCGCAGGGCTGGGAGTGGCCGCCTGCTCGACCGAATCGAAGCTCGGCCACGCCGAGACTCCGACGCCGACCGCCCCCGTCGAGCTCGGCGCGCCGGAAGAGGTTCCGGTCGGCGGATCCAAGCTCTACCGCGACCAGCGGGTCATCGTCACGTGCCCGGCCAAGGGTCAGTACAAGGCGTTCAGCGCCCAGTGCACCCACGCGGGCTGCCTGCTGGACAAGGTCGAGGACAACGTGGGGAAGTGCCCCTGCCACGGCAGCCACTTCGATACGACGACCGGCAAGGCGATGCACGGCCCGGCGACCGCGCCGCTGCCCGCGGTCCCGGTCAAGGTCGAGGGCGGAAGGCTCGTCGCGGGCCCCGACGCCTGACGCCCCGCGGGGACGGATTCACTCCCAGTCCCAGTCGATGCCGACCAGGCCGGGCCGAACCCCCTGCTCCACCAGGTGAACGGTCCGGTGCCGGCCGGTGAGCGTGAGATCCGTACGGGCGCCGCGCGGCGCACCCGCCGAGACCTGGGCGAAGCTCCGGCACCGTACCGGCAGCGCGGCCTCGTCGAAGCCCACCTGCAGCACGTACTGTCCGCCGCCGAAGCTGAAGCCGCGTACGTACTCGCCGCACGGCCCTCCCGTGGCGTCGTCGAAGCCGTAACCGAAGAGGTACGTGTCACCCGCCCTCAGCCGGGTGTCGAAGAGCAGCTCCGCGACGAGCACCCCCGTCTCCCGGTCCCAGCGGACCCGCCCCGTCCGGCAGTTCTCCCGGGCCGCCACCTCCACCCGCGCCGGATCGCAGCCGGGATCGCCCCGGTAGACGGCGAGGTAGCGGTCGATGTCGTCCCGGTGCGCACGCACCACATGCTGCGACTTCCGTCGCCGCAGCTCCCGGCCGGGCCCGATCCGTATCCGCTCGTGATGGCCCACCGTGTGCAGCCCGCCGTCCATCGGTGACCCCATCGTGGCGAGCAACCGCTCCACCGCACCGGACGCCTCCATCAGGGAACGGTACGAACGCGCGGCCGGACGGTCGGCGTCCACGCGGCCGCTCCCGGTCTCCAGCAGCCGGAGCAGCGAGTTCCCAGGCAGTTCCAGCACCTCCTCCAGAGCCTTCACGGCCCGCAGGGACTCGGCGCGCTGCGGGCGCCTGGCCCCCTGCTGCCAGTAACTCAGGCTGGTCACCCCGACCTTGACCCCGCGGTGTGCGAGATGGTGCTGCACCCGCTGGAGCGGCAGCCCGCGCAGCGAGAGTGCGGTGCGCAGCGCCAGATGGAACGGGCCGGTGTGCAGCACCTGCGCCAGCTCGGCCTCGGTGTGCTGCATGAGGACCTCCAGGTGAACGTTCACGACGCGGGGTGGGGAGGCCGCATCGGTGGGGGGCGGTGCCGCAGGTGGCCGGGGGAGATCCGTTCACGTATCCGTCACGCCGTTCACACCGCGGTGTTCCCCCGCATTGAAGCGTGTTGACCCGTCCCCGACAACGGTTGATGCTCCTCGGACAGCGTCCGGACGCGCTCCTCCGATCACACACCCCCCTGTATTGGGAGGAACGCAATGCGCAACCGAAGAATCCGGCCGGGACGACTCCCGATCACGGCCGTCCTCGCCGCCGTACTGCTCGCCGTACCGACGGCGACCGCCTCAGCAGTGCAGACCCCCACCACGACCGCCCCGGCAGCACAAGGCACCACCGCCGCAGACAGAGGCATCGCCGCCACCCAGCGCCTGAACATCACCATGCAGGCCCAGCAGAAGACCAATTGGTGCTGGGCGGCAGCCGGCAACACCATCGCCACCTGGTTCGGCCGCACCTACTCGCAGAACCAGTTCTGCAACGCCGCCTTCGGCCGCTCCCAGGGCTACGAGTGCCCCAACTCGCAGGCCTCGCTCGGCAATGTCCAGGACGGTCTGTACTGGGCCGGCATCAACCCCGGTTCGTACGTCACCGGCTGGCTGCGCTTCCCCACCGTCCAGGCCGAGATCGCCGCAGGACGCCCCGTCGAGACCCGCATCCAGTGGTCGGCGGGCGGTGGCCACATGCATGTCCTGTACGGGTACGACGACGCGAACAGCTGGGTCTACTGGGGCGATCCATGGCCCTCCAGCAACCGTTACAACTGGGCCTCGCACGCCTGGTACGTGAGCAACGACGAGTTCTCCTGGACCCACTCGCTCTACCGGATCGGAGCGTGACGGAATGATCTCCAAGACCGCACGCGCCGCGCGGTCCGCAGCTGCCGCCCTGGCCGCCACGGGCGTTCTGGCCGGTGCCGCCCTGCTCACCGTCACGGCCCCGCGGGCGACCGCCGCCACCGGCCCCGCAGCCGATCCGGCCGCCCTGACCGCCGCCCGTCGAGCGGCCACCGCCCCCGCGACCCTGGACACCCTGTCCCGGTTCTTCGCCCGCGAAGGCAGGATCACCAGGTCGGCGGCCGCGCCCCGTATCGAAGGCGCCGCCGTCCCCGTACGCACCCTCGATCCGGACTTCGTCGCCGGGAAACCGGGAGCGCCCGTCGCCAGGCTGGACTACCTCGCCACCACGGCCGTCTCCGCGGACGGTCAGAAGGCATCCCTGTGGACCCTTCCGAAGGAAGGGAAGGACGGCGGCTGGCAGGTGGTGAACATCGCCACCGGTGACGACGAGACGCGGTACGCCGCCGCGGGTGCCCACAAGCTCCCCGGCGGGACGGTCTTCCGCGAGCCGCAGACAGACGCCTGGTACGTCCAGAAGGGAGCCGAGGTGCTCCCGCTGGACCAGGACGCCGTCCGCGCGGTCGGCGCCCGCGGCACCACACTCGCCGCCTACCGCGCCCGGGTACGGGAGGCATACGGCGACAAGCTCCCCGGCTCCGGTTACGCCCGCTCAGGCAAGGCGGGCGGCTACACACCGTCCGCCACCGCTTCCGGCCCCCGGGAAGGCGCCGGCACAACCCACTGGGTGGCTGTCGCGAGCACGGCTTCCGGCACCGCCCTGACCGCCACGTCGGCCGCCGCCGGAGCGGGCGCCCTCGCCGTGCTCGCCCTCGGCGGCGTCACGGCACTGCGCAACCGCCGCCACCGGGAAACCCCGTGACCGGCAACGGCACCCGCTGACCCCGTGTTCCGGGGCGCGCTCCCTCTACCCGCGCCCCGGAGCACGGCACCACTGCCGAGCAGGCCGCACTGTCACTGCCCGCAAGTAGGGTGGGACACATGGCAGACCCCTCCAGCTACCGCCCCAAGCCGGGACAGATCCCCGACTCCCCGGGGGTCTACAAATTCCGCGACGAACACCGCCGGGTGATCTACGTCGGAAAGGCCAAGAACCTGCGCCAGCGCCTGGCCAATTACTTCCAGGACCTGGCCACGCTCCACCCGCGTACGCGCACGATGGTCACCACGGCCGCCTCGGTGGAGTGGACCGTCGTCTCCACGGAGGTCGAGGCGCTCCAGCTGGAGTACTCCTGGATCAAGGAGTTCGACCCCCGGTTCAACGTCAAGTACCGCGACGACAAGAGCTATCCGTATCTCGCGGTCACGCTCAACGAGGAATTCCCGCGCGTCCAGGTGATGCGCGGAGCCAAGAAGAAGGGCGTGCGCTACTTCGGTCCGTACGGGCACGCCTGGGCGATCCGCGAGACGGTCGACCTGATGCTCCGGGTCTTTCCGGTGCGTACGTGCTCCGCCGGAGTCTTCAAGAACGCCGCCAGGACCGGCCGCCCGTGCCTCCTCGGCTACATCGGCAAGTGCTCGGCCCCCTGCGTCGGCCGGGTCACTCCCGAGGAGCACCGCGAACTGGCGGGGGATTTCTGCGACTTCATGGCCGGCCGCACCGGCACGTACATCCGCCGCCTGGAGAAGGACATGATGGCGGCGGCCGAAGAGATGGAGTACGAGCGGGCGGCCCGGCTCCGTGACGATGTGGAGGCCCTCAAGCGGGCCATGGAGAAGAGCGCCGTCGTCCTCGCCGACGCGACCGACGCCGACCTGATCGCGGTCGCCGAGGACGAGCTCGAAGCCGCCGTCCAGATCTTCCATGTGCGCGGCGGCCGGGTGCGCGGCCAGCGCGGCTGGGTCACCGACAAGGTCGAGAACGTCGACACCTCGGGCCTGGTCGAGCACGCCCTGCAGCAGCTGTACGGCGAGGAGACGGGCGACTCCGTCCCCAAGGAGGTCCTCGTCCCGGCCCTCCCCGAGGACCCCGACGCGGTCTCCCAGTGGCTCGCCGGCCGCCGGGGCTCCCACGTCAGCCTGCGCATTCCGCAGCGCGGCGACAAGAAGGACCTGATGGCGACGGTCCAGCGCAACGCCCAGCAGGCCTTGGGGCTGCACAAGACCAAGCGCGCCTCCGATCTGACGACCCGCTCCCGCGCCCTGGAGGAGATCGCCGAGGCGCTCGGCCTCGACACGGCTCCGCTGCGCATCGAGTGCTTCGACATCTCGCATCTCCAGGGCGACGACGTGGTCGCCTCCATGGTCGTCTTCGAGGACGGGCTGGCCCGCAAGAGCGAGTACCGCCGCTTCCAGATCAAGGGCTTCGAGGGCCAGGACGACGTCCGGTCGATGCACGAGGTGATCGGCCGCCGCTTCAAGCGGTATCTCCAGGAGAAGGAGCGGACGGGGGAGTGGGAGGAGACGCCCGCGCCGACCGGCCCCGTCCCGGCACCGCAGACCGCCCCGGCAGCCCTGACCGTCCCGGCTGCCCCGGCCCCCGGCATGGATGTCACCCCGGGCGCAGGCACCACCCTCGTCCCGGATGTCACCCCCGGCGTAGGCACCACCCAGGTCCCGGATGCCACCCCCGGCGCAGGCACCACCCTCGTCCCGGAGACCATCCCCGCCCTGGACACCATCCCCGATCCGGACATCGAGCCCCGTGAGGACGACGGCCGTCCCAAACGGTTCGCCTATCCGCCGCAGCTCGTCGTGGTCGACGGCGGCCAGCCGCAGGTCGCCGCCGCCAAGCGCGCCCTCGACGAGCTCGGGATCGACGACATCGCCGTCTGCGGCCTCGCCAAGCGCCTCGAAGAGGTCTGGCTGCCCGATGACGACGACCCCGTCGTCCTGCCCCGCTCCAGCGAGGGCCTGTACCTCCTCCAGCGCGTCCGTGACGAGGCCCACCGCTTCGCGATCACGTATCAGCGCGCCAAGCGGGCCAAGCGCATCCGTTCCAGCCCCCTGGATGCCGTCGCCGGCCTCGGCGAGACCCGGAAGCAGGCGCTGATCAAGCATTTCGGCTCCGTGAAGAAGCTGAAGCAGGCGACAATCGACGAGATCTGCGAGGTTCCGGGGATAGGCCGCAGAACGGCGGAATCAGTGGCCGTCGCCCTGGCCTCGGCCGCCCCGGCCACGCCCGCCGTGAACACGGCGACAGGAGAGATCATTGAAGATGACGACGGGGGCAGCACGACATGACTGAGCACGAACACGAACACGAAGTCGAGCACGACAGCACCGACCGAGCAGACGGAGCAGGACACGTGAGTACGGGCACCACGATCGAGACGGGCGACGGGTCGGCCATCCCCGAGCTGGTGATCATCTCGGGGATGTCGGGCGCCGGGCGCAGCACCGCGGCCAAGTGTCTGGAGGACCTCGGCTGGTTCGTCGTCGACAACCTGCCGCCCGCCCTGATCCCCACCATGGTCGAGCTCGGCGCCCGCTCGCAGGGCAACGTGGCCCGGATCGCCGTCGTCGTCGACGTGCGGGGCCGCCGCTTCTTCGACAACCTCCGCGAGTCCCTCGCCGATCTGGAGGCAAAGCACGTCACCCGGCGCATCGTCTTCCTGGAGTCCTCCGACGACGCCCTGGTCCGCCGCTTCGAGTCGGTCCGCCGCCCGCACCCTCTCCAGGGCGACGGCCGGATCGTCGACGGCATCGCCGCCGAGCGTGACCTGCTGCGCGAGCTGCGCGGCGACGCCGACCTGGTGATCGACACCTCCAGCCTCAATGTGCACGAACTGCGCGCCAAGATGGACGCCCAGTTCGCCGGCGACGAGGAGCCGGAGCTGCGCGCCACGGTGATGTCGTTCGGTTTCAAGTACGGCCTGCCGGTCGACGCCGACCTGGTGGTCGACTGCCGCTTCCTGCCCAACCCGCACTGGGTCCCCGAGCTGCGCCCGTTCACCGGGCTCAACGAAGAGGTCTCCGCCTACGTCTTCGACCAGCCCGGCGCCAAGGAATTCCTCAACCAGTACACGGAGCTGCTCCAGCTCATCGCCGCCGGGTACCGCCGCGAGGGCAAGCGCTATGTGACGATCGCCGTCGGCTGCACGGGCGGCAAGCACCGCTCGGTCGCCATGTCCGAGAAGCTCGCGGCCAGGCTCGCGACCGAAGGCATCGAGACCGTTCTCGTCCACCGGGACATGGGGCGCGAGTGACCAGTCGTAATCTGCGCCTGCGGCGGCTGCGCAGAGCCACCTCCGCGCTCTCCGCCCGCAAGCGCGGCGCGCAGCCCAAGGTCGTCGCCCTCGGCGGCGGCATGGGCCTGTCCGCGTCGCTCGCGGCGCTCCGCCGGATCACCGGCGATCTCACGGCCGTGGTCACCGTCGCCGACGACGGCGGCTCCAGCGGCCGGCTCCGCGAGGAGCTCGGCGTCCTGCCGCCCGGCGACCTGCGCAAGGCGCTCGCCGCCCTGTGCGGTGACGACGACTGGGGCCAGACCTGGGCCCAGGTCATCCAGCACCGCTTCCAGTCCAAGGGCGATCTGCACGAGCACGCGGTCGGCAATCTGCTGATCGTCGCCCTGTGGGAGCAGCTCGGCGACCATGTCCAGGCCCTGGACCTGGTCGGCAAGCTCCTCGGGGCGCACGGCCGGGTGCTGCCCATGTCCGCCGTGCCGCTGGAGCTCCAGGCGCTCGTACGGGGACACGACCCGGACCGCCCGGACGACGTGGACACGGTGCGAGGCCAGGCCACCGTGGCGCTCACGCCGGGCGAGGTGCAGTCCGTCCACGTCGTCCCGCACGACCCGCCGGCCGTTCCCGAGGCGGTCGCCGCCGTCCTGGACGCCGACTGGGTGGTGCTCGGCCCGGGGTCCTGGTTCTCCTCCGTGATCCCGCATCTGCTCGTGCCGGAACTGCTCGACGCGCTCATCGAGACCAAGGCCCGCAAGGTCCTCTCGCTCAACCTCGCACCGCAACCCGGTGAAACTGATGGCTTCTCTCCGCAGCGTCATTTGGAGGTTTTGGGACGACACGCCCCTAAACTCGCCATGGACGTGGTGCTGGCCGACGAAGCCGCCGTGCCCGATCGTGAGTCCCTCGCCGACGCCGCCAAGCGGCTCGGCGCCGCGGTCGAGCTGGCGCCGGTGGCCTCACCCGACGGTGTTCCGATTCATGATCCGGAGCTGTTGGCCGCCGCGTACGACCGTATTTTTCGGATGCATGGAAGGATCGGCCCATGGCGATGACGCCGGCGGTGAAGGACGAAATCTCTCGGCTTCCCGTGACCCGGACCTGCTGCAGGAAGGCAGAAGTTTCGGCGATTCTTCGGTTCGCGGGTGGGCTGCACCTGGTGAGCGGCCGGATTGTGATCGAGGCGGAGCTGGACACCGCAATGGCGGCGCGCCGGCTGAAGCGGGACATTCTCGAGATTTTCGGGCACAGCTCGGAGCTGATCGTGATGGCTCCCGGCGGGCTGCGGCGCGGCTCCCGCTATGTCGTGCGGGTGGTGGCGGGCGGCGATCAGCTGGCCCGCCAGACCGGCCTGGTGGACGGCCGCGGCCGTCCCATCCGCGGCCTGCCCCCGCAGGTGGTCTCGGGGGCCACCTGCGATGCAGAGGCCGCCTGGCGCGGGGCCTTCCTGGCCCATGGCTCGCTCACCGAGCCGGGCCGCTCCTCCTCGCTGGAGGTGACCTGCCCGGGCCCGGAGGCGGCGCTCGCGCTGGTCGGTGCGGCCCGCAGGCTCTCCATCGCGGCGAAGGCCCGCGAGGTGCGCGGCGTGGACCGGGTCGTCGTCCGCGACGGCGACGCGATCGGCGCCCTGCTCACCCGGCTCGGCGCCCATGAGTCGGTGCTGGCCTGGGAGGAGCGGCGGATGCGCCGCGAGGTCCGCGCCACCGCCAACCGGCTCGCCAACTTCGACGACGCCAACCTGCGCCGCTCCGCGCGGGCCGCGGTCGCCGCGGGCGCCCGGGTGGGGCGCGCGCTGGAGATCCTGGGCGAGGAGGTGCCCGAGCACCTCGCGGCGGCCGGACGGCTGCGCATGGAACACAAGCAGGCCTCCCTGGAGGAGCTGGGTGCGCTCGCCGACCCGCCGCTGACCAAGGACGCGGTCGCCGGCCGGATCCGCCGACTGCTGGCGATGGCCGACAAGCGGGCCCAGGACCTGGGGATCCCGGGCACGGAATCCACCCTCAGCGAGGAGCTCGCCGACGGCTTGGTGGGCTGACCCGCGACGGCCATGAAGTCGGCCAAATCCAGAACGCGCGGCATTCCCACGGTTGTTGACGCTCCGTAATCGTCGCTGCATGTACGGCCGAGTATCCGGAGGCCCGTACTCCTACCGAGGAGTACGGGCCTCCGCGGCTCTTCCGGCCCCGCTCGATGTCACTCCGGAGCCATCGGAGAGGTAGGGTCGGAGGCGGTCGGGGACATCCCATACAACTCGCCGGCGTCGAAAACCGGCGTACCTAACGAGGAGATCGGTTCGTGACGATCCGCGTAGGCATCAACGGCTTTGGCCGCATCGGTCGTAACTACTTCCGCGCGCTGCTGGAGCAGGGTGCGGACATCGAGATCGTGGCTGTCAACGACCTGGGTGACACTGCGACCACGGCCCACCTTCTGAAGTACGACACCATTCTGGGTCGTCTGAAGGCCGAGGTCAGCCACACCGCCGACAGCATCACTGTCGACGGCCACACCATCAAGGTGCTCTCCGAGCGCAACCCGGCCGACATCCCCTGGGGTGAGCTGGGCGTCGACATCGTCATCGAGTCGACCGGCATCTTCACCAAGAAGGCCGACGCCGAGAAGCACATCGCTGGTGGCGCCAAGAAGGTCCTCATCTCGGCTCCGGCCAAGAACGAGGACATCACCATCGTGATGGGCGTCAACGAGGAGAAGTACGACGCGGCCAACCACCACGTCATCTCCAACGCCTCCTGCACCACCAACTGTGTCGCCCCGATGGCCAAGGTTCTGGACGAGAACTTCGGCATCGTCAAGGGCCTCATGACGACGGTCCACGCGTACACGAACGACCAGCGCATCCTGGACTTCCCGCACTCCGACCTGCGTCGCGCCCGCGCCGCTGCGGAGAACATCATCCCGACCACGACCGGTGCCGCCAAGGCCACCGCTCTGGTGCTCCCGCAGCTCAAGGGCAAGCTCGACGGCATCGCGATGCGCGTCCCGGTCCCGACCGGTTCGGTCACCGACCTGGTCATCACGCTGGAGCGCGAGGTCACCCGCGACGAGGTCAACGCCGCCTTCCAGAAGGCCGCCGAGGAAGGCCCGCTCAAGGGCAAGCTGTTCTACACCGAGGACCCGATCGTGTCCTCGGACATCGTCTCGGACCCGGCCTCCTGCACCTTCGACTCCCTGCTGACCATGGCAGAGGGCACGCAGGTCAAGGTCATCGGCTGGTACGACAACGAGTGGGGCTACTCCAACCGCCTCGTCGACCTGACCGTCTTCGTCGGCAGCCAGCTCTGACCGTCGAGTCGGCAGGCACCTCGATGTGAGCACGGGGCTCGGACAGCGCAACGCAGCGTTGTTCGAGCCCCGTTGCATGCTCTCTCGTCTCCCAAGGAGTCCAGCAAGATGAAGACGATCGACGAACTTCTCGCCGAAGGGGTCACCGGCAAGCGCGTATTCGTCCGCGCCGACCTCAACGTGCCGCTGAGCGGCACCACCATCACCGACGACGGCCGTATCCGCGCCGTCCAGCCGACCGTGGAGAAGCTCGCCGCGGCCGGGGCGCGGGTCATCGTCGCCTCGCACCTGGGCCGCCCCAAGGGCGCCCCGGACCCCGCCTTCTCCCTGGCGCCCGCCGCGGCCCGTCTCGGTGAGCTCATCGGCGCCGACGTGGCCTTCGCGACCGACACGGTCGGCGAGTCCGCCCGCGCCACGGTCGCCGCGCTCACCGACGGCAAGGTCGCCGTCATCGAGAACCTCCGCTTCAACCCCGGTGAGACGTCGAAGGACGACGCCGAGCGCGGCGCGTTCGCCGATCAGCTCGCCGAGCTCGCGGATGTGTACGTGGGCGACGGCTTCGGAGCCGTACACCGCAAGCACGCCTCGGTCTTCGACCTCCCGGCCCGGCTGCCGCACGCCGCCGGCGACCTGATCGCCACCGAGGTCGGCGTCCTGAAGAAGCTCACCGAGAACGTCGAGCGCCCGTACGCCGTCGTGCTCGGCGGCTCCAAGGTCTCCGACAAGCTCGGCGTCATCGATCACCTGCTGGAGCGCGCCGACCGCATCCTCATCGGCGGCGGCATGGCGTACACCTTCCTCAAGGCCCAGGGCCACGAGGTCGGCAGCTCCCTCCTCCAGGAGGACCAGATCCCGGTGGTGCTGGAGTACCTCAAGCGCGCCGAGGAGAAGGGCGTGGAGTTCGTGCTCCCCGTCGACGTCGTGGTCTCCGAGCAGTTCCCGGACCTCAGGACCAAGGCTCCGACCGAGCACCGCACCGTGCCCGCGGACGCCATCCCGGCCGGTTTCATGGGCCTGGACAACGGCCCCGAGACCAACAAGCTGTACGCCTCGAAGCTCGCCGACGCCGTCACCGTCTTCTGGAACGGTCCGATGGGCGTCTTCGAGCACCCCGACTACGCCGAGGGCACCCGGGCCGTCGCCCAGGCCCTCGTCGACTCCTCGGGCTTCAGTGTCGTCGGCGGTGGCGACTCCGCCGCGGCCGTCCGCATCCTGGGCTTCGACGAGAACGCATTCGGACACATCTCGACCGGTGGCGGCGCCAGCCTCGAATACCTCGAGGGCAAGACGCTTCCCGGCCTCGCCGCACTGGAGGACTGACCTTTCATGACCACTCGCACCCCGCTGATGGCGGGCAACTGGAAGATGAACCTCAACCACCTCGAGGCCATCGCACACGTCCAGAAGCTCGCCTTCGCCCTGGCCGACAAGGACTACGACGCCGTCGAGGTCGCCGTCCTGCCGCCCTTCACCGACCTGCGCTCCGTGCAGACCCTGGTGGACGGCGACAAGCTGAAGATCAAGTACGGCGCCCAGGACATCTCGGCGCACGACTCCGGCGCGTACACCGGTGAGATCTCCGGTCCGATGCTCGCCAAGCTGAAGTGCACCTATGTCACCGTCGGCCACAGCGAGCGCCGCCAGTACCACGGTGAGACCGACGAGATCTGCAACGCCAAGGTGAAGGCCGCCTTCAAGCACGGCCTGACCCCGATCCTCTGCGTCGGCGAGGAGCTGGACGTCCGTGAGGCGGGCAACCACGTCGCGCACACGCTCGCGCAGGTCGACGGCGGTCTCAAGGACCTCCCCGCCGAGCTGGCCGAGTCGATCGTGATCGCGTACGAGCCGGTCTGGGCGATCGGGACCGGCAAGGTCTGCGGCTCCGACGAGGCACAGGAGGTCTGCGGGGCGATCCGCAGCCGCCTCGCCGAGCTGTACTCGCAGGACCTGGCCGACACGGTCCGTATCCAGTACGGCGGCTCGGTGAAGTCCGGGAATGTCGCCGAGATCATGTCGAAGCCCGATGTGGACGGCGCACTGATCGGCGGCGCCGCACTGGACGCCGACGAGTTCGTCAAGATCGTCCGCTTCCGCGACCAGTGAGTATGCGGTAGCGCGGATCCGTCGTACCCTTGCGGGGGCCGAGGAGGGTGTAGCCTCCCGGCCTCCGCTGTTCGCACATGCAGTCCAGAGAATTCCGGAAAGTAGGGACCAGCCGTGATTTTGGCGTTCGAGATCGCCCTGATCGTCTTCAGCCTGCTGCTGATGCTGCTGGTGCTGATGCACAAGGGAAAGGGCGGCGGCCTCTCCGACATGTTCGGTGGCGGCATGCAGTCGTCCGTGGGCGGCTCCTCGGTCGCCGAGCGGAACCTCGACCGGATCACGGTCTTCGTCGGTCTGGCCTGGTTCGCGTGCATTGTTGTGCTTGGTCTGCTGATCAAGCTGGACAGTTGACCCGTCGTACGCGATTCCCGGTGAGGGTGTAACTCCTTTCACTGGACGCGCGTTGGGCCTTACGTAGACTGGGGCATCTTCGAGCACCATCACGCAGGGAGTTACGACCGTGGCAAGTGGCAACGCGATCCGGGGAAGCCGGGTCGGAGCGGGGCCGATGGGGGAGGCCGAGCGGGGCGAGTCCGCGCCGCGCCTCCGCATCTCCTTCTGGTGCTCGAACGGGCACGAGACGCAGCCGAGCTTCGCCAGTGACGCGCAGGTACCGGAGACTTGGGACTGCCCGCGCTGTGGTTTCCCGGCCGGCCAGGACCGGGACAGCCCGCCGGACCCGCCGCGCACCGAACCGTACAAGACACACCTCGCGTACGTACGTGAGCGGCGCAGCGATGCGGACGGCGAGGCCATCCTCGCCGAGGCCCTGGCGAAACTCCGGGGCGAGATCTAGTTGTTGTTCACCGGCCGGACACCCCACGGGGTGTCCGGCCGGACTGCTTTTGCCGTGCCGCAGCTCGCCATTGCCTCGTCAACCCCTCTGATCAATTAAGTTGGAAGGGCAGCGGGGCATCTGCAGGCACGAGAAGAAGTGGGCTGATATCCGGGATGAATACACCAAGCCGAACCAGGCTCAACCAGACGCCCGAGTGGACCGCTCTGGGCAAGCACCGCGAGCAGCTCGGGACGACGCATCTGCGGCAGCTCTTCGCGGACGACCCGGAGCGCGGCACCGGATACACCCTCCGGGTCGGCGATCTGTATGTCGACTACTCCAAGCACCTGGTCACCGACGAGACGCTCCGGCTGCTGCGCGAGCTCGCCGGGGCCACCGGCGTGGCTGAGCTGCGGGACGCGATGTTCCGCGGCGAGAAGATCAACACCACCGAGGACCGCGCCGTCCTGCACACCGCGCTGCGTGCCCCGCGCGATGCGGTGATCGAGGTCGACGGCGAGAACGTGGTGCCCGCCGTGCACGCCGTACTCGACAAGATGGCGGCCTTCTCCGACCGCATCAGGTCGGGAGAGTGGACCGGCCACACCGGCAAGCGCATCAAGAACATCGTCAACATCGGCATCGGCGGCTCCGACCTCGGCCCCGCCATGGCGTACGAGGTGCTGCGCTCCTTCACGGACCGCTCGCTCACCGTCCGCTTCGTGTCGAACGTCGACGGCGCCGACCTTCACGAGGCCGTGCGCGATCTCGACCCGGCCGAGACGCTCTTCATCATCGCGTCGAAGACCTTCACCACGATCGAGACCATCACCAACGCCACCTCCGCCCGCGACTGGCTGCTGACCGGTCTGAGGGCCGGTCAGGACGCGGTCGCCAAGCACTTCGTGGCCCTGTCCACGAACGCCGAGAAGGTCGCGGACTTCGGCATCGACACCGCCAACATGTTCGAGTTCTGGGACTGGGTCGGCGGCCGCTACTCGTTCGACTCCGCCATCGGCCTCTCGCTGATGATCGCCATCGGCCCGGACCGGTTCCGCGAGATGCTCGACGGCTTCCACCTCGTCGACGAACACTTCCGCACCGCCCCCGCCGAGGAGAACGTTCCGCTGCTGCTGGGCCTGTTGGGCGTCTGGTACGGCGCGTTCTTCGACGCGCAGTCGCATGCCGTGCTGCCCTACAGCCACTATCTGTCCAAGTTCACCGCGTACTTGCAGCAGCTGGACATGGAGTCCAACGGCAAGTCCGTGGACCGGGACGGCAATCCGGTCGACTGGCAGACCGGGCCGGTCGTCTGGGGCACCCCCGGCACCAATGGGCAGCATGCCTATTACCAGCTGATCCACCAGGGCACCAAGGTCATCCCGGCTGACTTCATCGGCTTCGCCGAGCCGGTTGCCGACCTGCTGCCCGGTCTGGTCGCCCAGCACGATCTGCTGATGGCCAACTTCTTCGCCCAGACCCAGGCGCTGGCCTTCGGCAAGACGCCGGACGAGGTCCGCGCCGAGGGCGTCGCCGAGGAGCTGGTGCCGCACAAGACCTTCCAGGGCAACCACCCGACGACGACGATCCTGGCCGACAGGCTGACCCCGTCCGTCCTCGGCCAGCTGATCGCGCTGTACGAGCACAAGGTCTTCGTCCAGGGCGCCATCTGGAACATCGACTCCTTCGACCAGTGGGGCGTCGAACTCGGCAAGGTCCTCGCCAAGAAGATCGAGCCGGTGCTGACGGAAGGCAAGGGGGGCGAGCAGCTGGACAGCTCGACCGCCGCGCTCGTCCAGGCGTACCGCGCCCGCAGGGGGCGCTGAGCCGATGACCACGGGGGAGCGGACGGTGCGGCTCAGGCCGCCGAACAACACACTGGACCCGAGGGCCGTCGGCTGGTGGCGAGCCCAGTGGCTGCTGCTGACCGCGGTGCCGGTGGCCGTGCTGGTAGTGCTGGGCGTGCTCATCGGACCCGCCCGGTTCTGGCTGCTGCTGCCCGCCGCGATCCTCGCGGTCCTGGGCGTCGGCTGCGCCGTCCTCTTCCCCCTCTGGTGGTTCCGCACCCATCGCTGGGAGGTCACCGACGAAGCGGTGTACGTCAGAACCGGCGTCTTCCGGCAGGAGTGGCGGATCGCCCCGATGTCCCGGATCCAGACCGTGGACACCGTGCGCGGCCCGCTCGAACAGTTTTACCGGCTTGCCACGGTCACCGTGACCACCGCATCGTCCAAGGGCGCGGTGCGGATCGAGGGACTGGGCCACGAACTGGCGGCCGAGCTGGCCGAGCGGCTGACCCGGATCACCCAGGACACCCCCGGGGACGCCACATGAGCTCCGAGGCGGCCGTTTCCCCTTCCCCGGACGCAGAGGGCCACCGCGGCGTCACCGGCCCCGAGGCGGCCACCGCTGCCGACTGGCGGCGGCTGGACCGGCGTACGGTCCTCGTCAGCGCACTCGTCACGGCCGGGGTGGCGGCCGGCGCGGCCGTGCCCACCACCCTCGGCCTCGCCGGGCGGTTCGGGTTCGGGCATGCGGTCGCCTGGGTGCTGGCCGGCTCGGTCGTGCTGATCGGCTGCGCCGCGGCCGGCGACTACGTACGGTGGCGCCGCACCTGCTACCGCATCGGCGCCGAACGGGTCGAGCTCCACACCGGGCTGCTCCTGGTCAAGAAGCGCTCACTGGCCCGGACACGCATCCGCAGCGTCGACCTCACCGCCCATCTGCTGCAACGGGTCCTCGGCCTGGTCACCGTCCGCATCGGCACCGGCGAGCACTCCGGCAACGAATCCACCCTGGAACTCGACCCGGTCCCCAGGGCCGAGGGCGAACGGCTCCGCCGCGAACTGCTGGAACGTACGGCCACCGGCACGCCGGGCACCCATCGCGAGGGCGAGCTCATCGCCCTCGACCCGCGCTGGATACGCTACGCACCGGTCTCATTCGTCGCCCCCGCGCTCGGCGGTGCGGCGGTCGGCGCGGTGATGCAGGTCAGCGACTGGTTCGGGGCGCAGGGACAGGTGATCGACTGGATCGGCGACCGGTTCCGGGACACCTCACTGCTCGCCATGATCGTGATCCTCGCCGTCGCCGCGACGGCCGCCGGTGTCGTCGGCGCGCTCGGCCTGTGGGTCGAGATGTGGTGGAGCTACCGGCTGGAGCGCGAACCCGGCGGCACCCTGCGCATCCGGCGCGGCCTGCTGACCTCACGGTCCGTCTCCATCGAGGAGCGGCGGCTGCGCGGCGTCGACCTCGTCGAACCGCTCGGCATCCGGCTGTTCGGCGCCGCCCGGGTCGACGCGATCACCACCGGACTGGCCAAGGACGACGAGGAGCAGCACGGCGACCACAACACCCTGCTGCCCGCTGCGCCCCGGTCCGTCGCCGACACGGTGGCCGCCGACGTCCTGCGCGAGACCACGTCCCCGACCGGCGCCCCGCTGACGGGGCACCCCCTCGCGGCCCGCGGCCGCCGGCTGCGCCGGGCGTTCTGGGCCACCGCCGCCCCCGTATTCGTCCTGGCCCTCCTGGGCGTGCTGCTGACACCCGTCCTGCTCTGGATCGCGCTCGCCTGCGCCGTCGTGGGGGTGCCCGTCGCGGCGTTCCTCGCCCGGGACGCGTACCGCGGCCTGGGACACGCCATCAGCGGCGACTATCTGGTGGTCCGGTCGGGCACGGTCCGGCGCTCGACCGCCGCGCTGGAGCGGGCGGGTGTCATCGGCTGGACGGTCGAGCAGACGTACTTCCAGCGGCGGGCCGGGGTGCTGAGCCTCACCGCGACGACGGCCGCCGGAGCGGGCGCGTACACGGCGTACGACGCGGATGCGAGCGAGGGCCTCGACTTCGCATCCGAGGCCGTCCCCGGCCTGCTGGAGCCCTTCCTGGAGCGCAGCCCACGGGCCGGGTGACCGCAGCGGTCAGCCGTGCCTCGTGTCGATGACGCAGAACCTGTTGCCCTCGGTGTCCGCGAGCACCACGAAATCCGGGTCGTCCGGGTACAGATCCCAGTCGACCCGCGCAGCGCCGAGTGCGACCAGCCGGTCCACCTCGGCGTCCTGCTCCTCGGTGTACAGGTCGAGATGGACCCGGGGGACCTCCTGCACCGGCGTGCCGCTGTGCCCCAGGGACAGCCCGACGCCGCGCCCATCGGCCGGGACCAGCACCACCCAGTCGTCCTTCAAGGGCTCGCGCTCCACATATCCGAGCGCCGCCGTCCAGAAGGCCGCCGCGCGCCGTACGTCCGACGCACCCATCACCACAGTTCCGATACGCACCATGGGCCGAGCCTTTCACGCCGCAGGCCCGGCCGCTGCGAAGAGCGAACCGGGCCTGCGTACAACGGTACTGACGACCACTCAGGGAGAGGCCGGCGGATACAGCGCGCGAGGCAGCCGCGAGGCCGCCGCCGCGTCCAGCAGCCACAGGGTGCGGCTGCGTCCGTACGCACCGGCCGCCGGGGCCTGGATCTCCCCGGCGCCCGAGAGCGCGATCTCCGCGGCCTCCGCCTTGTCCTCGCCCGCGGCGAGCAGCCACACCTCGCGCGCCGCCCGGATAGCGGGCAGCGTGAGCGAGACGCGGGTGGGCGGCGGCTTGGGGGCGCCGTGCACACCGACGACGGTGCGCTCGGTCTCCCGTACCGCGGGCAGCTCCGGGAAGAGCGACGCGACATGCGTGTCCGGTCCGACGCCCAGCATCAGCACATCGAACGTCGGCACCGGACCGTGGTCCTCCGGACCGGCCGCCGCGGCCAGTTCACCGGCGTACGCGGCCGCTGCCGCGTCGGCGTCGTTGCCGCAGGGGCCGTCCGAAGCGGGCATCGCGTGCACCCGGGACGGGGTCAGCGGCACCGAGTCCAGCAGGGCCTCGCGGGCCTGCGTGACATTGCGCTCCGGATCGCCCTCCGGCAGGAACCGCTCGTCGCCCCACCACAGGTCGAGCCGCGACCAGTCGATCGCGTCCCTGGCGGGCGCTTCGGCGAGTGCGGCCAGCAGGCCGTTGCCGTTGCGCCCGCCGGTGAGTACCACCGAGGCGTAGCCGCGCGCGGCCTGGGCGTCCACGATCCTCGTGATCAGCCGGGCCGCGGCGGCCTGCGCCATCAGGTCCTTGTCGCGGTGCACGACAAGTTGAGGGGCACTCACTTCGCCGCCGCCTTCTTGGCCGCGGTCTTCTTTGCGGCGGGCGGGGCGGCGGCCGGCTCGGCGGGCTTCGGCTCGGCCGGGCCGCCCAGGTTCTCCACGCCGAACTTCACCGCGGACGCGTAGATGTTGTCAGGGTCGAGACGCCGCAGTTCCTCGGCGAGCAGTTCGGAGGTCTCCCGTCGCTTGAGCGCCACCGCACGGTCCGGCTGCGCCTCCATGGAGAGCGTGGCCAGCGAACCGTCCGCCCGGTCCAGGACGATGACGCCGTTCCTGGTCTCCATCCGTACGGCCGTCAGGCCGGGACCGCCGGACAGGGTGCGCTGCACCGGCACACCGAGCCGGTCCGCGAGCCACATGGCGAGCAGCTCACAGCTCGGGTTCTCGGACTCGCCCTCGACCGTCGCCGAGACGACCTCGACAGGCTTCTGGTCGAGTGCGGCCGCGAGCATCGAGCGCCACGGCGTGATGCGGGTCCAGGACAGATCGGTGTCGCCCGGCGTGTACGACCGGGCGCGCACCGCGAGTTCGGCGCTCGGGTGCTCCGCCGAATACGCGTCCGTGATCCGGCGCTGGGCGAGTGCGCCCAGCGGATCCTTGGCCGGGTCCTCGGGCGCGTTCTCGGGCCACCACACCACGACCGGGGCGTCCGGCAGCAGCAGTGGCAGGACCACCGACTGGGCGTGGTTGGCGAGTTCACCGTGCAGTCGCAGCACGATGGTCTCGCCGGAGCCCGAGTCGGAACCGACCCGCACCTCGGCGTCGAGCCGTGCGTCGCGGCGGCTGCGCGGCGAGCGGCTGACCCGCTTGATCACCGCAATGATGCGCGAGGGGTGCTCCCGCGAGGAGTCGCCGGCCGCCTTCAGAGCGTCGTACGCGTTCTCCTCGTCGGTGACGACCACCAGGGTCAGCACCATGCCGACGGCCGGGGAGCCGGCGGCACGCCGGGCCGACACCAGCGCCTGGTTGATCTTGCTGGACGTGGTTTCCGTGAGATCGATCTTCATGGCCGGCGCCAGCTCCGTCCGTCTCGTGCAAGCATCTCGTCCGCCTCGGCCGGGCCCCAGGTGCCCGCCGGGTACTGCGCGGGCTTGCCGTGCTTGTCCCAGTACTCCTCGATCGGGTCGAGGATGTTCCAGGAGAGTTCGACCTCCTGGTGCCGCGGGAAGAGGTTGGCGTCGCCGAGCAGCACATCGAGGATGAGCCGCTCGTACGCCTCCGGGCTCGACTCCGTGAAGGACTCGCCGTACGCGAAGTCCATCGTGACGTCCCGGACCTCCATCGAGGTGCCGGGCACCTTGGAGCCGAACCGCACGGTCACGCCCTCGTCCGGCTGGACCCGGATGACCAGCGCGTTGCCGCCCAGTTCCTCCGTCGCGCCGGACTCGAAGGGCAGATACGGAGCGCGCTTGAAGACGACCGCGATCTCCGTGACCCGGCGGCCGAGCCGCTTTCCGGTACGGAGATAGAACGGCACGCCCGCCCAGCGGCGGTTGTTGATCGTCAGCTTGATCGCGGCGTAGGTGTCGGTCTTCGACTTGGGGTCGATGCCGTCCTCTTCGAGGTAGCCGGGGACCTCCTCGCCACCCTGCCACGCGTGCGCGTACTGGGCTCGTACCGTGTGCTTGCCCAGGTCCTCCGGCAGCTCCACCGCCGTGAGCACCTTGAGCTTCTCGGCGACCAGGGCCTTCGGGTGGAAGGAGCCGGGCTCCTCCATCGCGGTCAGCGCCAGCAGCTGGAGCAGGTGGTTCTGGATGACGTCACGGGCGGCGCCGATGCCGTCGTAGTAGCCGGCCCGGCCGCCGATGCCGATGTCCTCGGCCATCGTGATCTGGACGTGGTCGACGTACGACCTGTTCCAGATCGGCTCGAACATCGTGTTGGCGAACCGCAGCGCCAGGATGTTCTGGACCGTCTCCTTGCCCAGGTAGTGGTCGATCCGGAAGACCTCGTTGGGCGGGAACACATCGTGCACGAGCTGGTTGAGCTCCTGCGCGCTGGTGAGGTCGTGGCCGAAGGGCTTCTCGATGACGGCACGCCGCCAGGAGCCCTCCTTCTGGTCGGCGAGACCGTGCTTCTTGAGCTGCTGGACGACCTTGGGGAAGAACTTCGGCGGTACGGACAGGTAGAAGGCGAAGTTGCCGCCCGTGCCCTGTTCCTTGTCGAGTTCCTGGATCGTGGCCTTCAGCGTCTCGAAGGCGTCATCGTCGTCGAAGTTGCCCTGGACGAAGCGCATCCCCTGGATGAGCTGCTGCCAGACCTCTTCACGGAACGGCGTACGGGCGTGCTGCTTGACGGCGTCGTGGACCTCCTGTGCGAAGTCCTCGTCGTGCCACTCGCGGCGCGCGAAACCGATGAGGGAGAAGCCCGGCGGCAACAGGCCGCGATTGGCCAGGTCGTAGATGGCGGGCATCAGCTTTTTACGGGACAAATCGCCCGTGACGCCAAAGATGACCAGGCCCGACGGCCCCGCGATACGCGGGAGCCGTCGATCCTGGGCGTCACGAAGCGGGTTGGCTCCGGGAACACCAGACAAGGTGGTCAGCCCTCCGAAGGGGCGAGGCGCTTGAGCTCCGCCTCGGTCGAGTTGAGCAGGTCGATCCAGGACGCCTCGAACTTCTCGACGCCCTCGTCCTCAAGGAGCTGGACGACGTCGTCGTAGGAGATCCCGAGCTTCGCGATGGCGTCGAGCTCGGCACGGGCCTGCTCGTAGGTGCCGGCGATGGTGTTGCCCGTGATCTGCCCGTGGTCCGCCGTGGCGTCGAGGGTGGCCTCGGGCATGGTGTTCACCGTGCCGGGGGCGACCAGGTCGTCGACGTACAGGGTGTCCTTGTACGCGGGGTCCTTGACACCGGTCGAGGCCCACAGCGGACGCTGCTTGTTGGCCTGCGCCTTGTCGAGGGCCGTCCAGCGGTCGGACGAGAAGACCTCCTCGTACGCCTGGTAGGCGAGCCGGGCGTTGGCGAGAGCCGCCTTGCCCTTGAGCGCCTTGGCGTCGGGGGTGCCGATCGCGTCGAGCCGCTTGTCGATCTCGGAGTCCACGCGGGACACGAAGAACGAAGCCACCGAGTAGATCTTGGAGAGGTCCAGGCCCGCGGCCTTCGCCTTCTCCAGGCCCGCCAGGTAGGCGTCCATGACCTCGCGGTAGCGCTCCAGCGAGAAGATCAGCGTGACGTTGACGCTGATGCCCTTGCCGATGACCTCGGTGATCGCCGGGAGACCGGCCTTCGTCGCCGGGATCTTGATGAGCGTGTTGGGCCGGTCCACCAGCCAGGCCAGCTGCTTGGCCTCGGCGACGGTGGCATCGGTGTGGTGGGCCAGGCGCGGGTCGACCTCGATGGAGACCCGGCCGTCCTGGCCGTCCGTGGCGTCGAAGACAGGACGCAGGATGTCCGCAGCGTCCCGTACATCGGCCGTCGTGATCATGCGGATGGCTTCGTCGACGGTGACCTTGCGGGTGGCGAGGTCGGTGAGCTGCTGCTCGTAACCGTCGCCGTGCGAAATCGCCTTCTGGAAGATCGACGGGTTGGTGGTGACGCCCACGATGTGCTGCTGGTCGATCAGCTCGGCAAGGTTGCCCGAGGTGATCCGCTTGCGCGACAGGTCATCGAGCCAGATCGCCACGCCCTCGTCGGAGAGGCGCTTGAGTGCGTCTGTCATGAGAATTGCATCTCCTACTAGTCGTATAACGGCGTCAGCGTGCGGCGGCGGCGAGAGATTCCCGCGCGGCGGCGGCGACGTGCTCGCCCGTGAAGCCGAACTCGCGGAAGAGGACCTTGGCGTCGGCCGAGGCACCGAAGTGCTCCAGCGAGACGATCCGGCCGGCATCTCCGACGTACCGGTGCCAGGTCAGACCGATACCGGCCTCGACCGCGACCCGGGCCTTCACGGACGGCGGCAGAACACTGTCCTTGTAAGCCTGGTCCTGCTCCTCGAACCACTCGACCGACGGCATCGAGACCACGCGGGTCGGGATGCCGGCCGCCTGCAGTTCCTCGCGCGCCTCGACGGCGAGGTGCACCTCGGAGCCCGTACCGATCAGGAGGACCTGGGCGTCGCCACCTTCGGCCTCGAAGAGCACGTAGCCGCCCTTGGCCGCGTCCTCGTTCGCCTCGTAGGTCGGCACGCCCTGGCGGGTCAGCGCCAGACCGTGCGGGGCTCCCTTGCCGAACACCTTGGTGTAGCGGCGCAGGATCTCGCGCCAGGCGATGGAGGTCTCGTTGGCGTCGGCCGGGCGGACGATGTTCAGGCCCGGGATGGCGCGCAGCGAGGCCAGGTGCTCCACCGGCTGGTGGGTCGGGCCGTCCTCGCCGAGACCGATCGAGTCGTGCGTCCACACGTACGTCACCGGCAGGTGCATCAGCGCGGACAGGCGCACGGCGTTGCGCATGTAGTCGGAGAACACCAGGAAGGTGCCGCCGTAGATGCGGGTGTGGCCGTGCAGCGCGATGCCGTTCATGGCCGCGGCCATGGCGTGCTCGCGGATACCGAAGTGGATCGTGCGGCCGTACGGGTCCGCGCCGGGCAGCGGGTTGCCCGTCGGGAGGAACGACGACGTCTTGTCGATCGTGGTGTTGTTCGAGCCCGCGAGGTCGGCGGAGCCGCCCCACAGCTCGGGGATGATCGCGCCGAGCTGCTGGAGCACCTTGCCGGAGGCGGCGCGGGTGGCGACGCTCTTGCCCGGCTCGAAGACCGGAAGCTTGTCCTCCCAGCCCGTGGGCAGTTCGCCCGCGGAGATCCGGTCGAACTCGGCGGCGCGCTCCGGGTTGGCGGTGCGCCAGGCGGCGAACGCCTTCTCCCACTCGCCCTTGGCCTCGCGGCCGCGGTCCAGCGCCTCACGGGTGTGGGAGATGACCTCGTCGGAGACCTCGAAGGACTTCTCCGGGTCGAAGCCGAGGAGCTTCTTCGTCGCGGCGACCTCTTCGTCACCGAGCGCCGAGCCGTGCGACGCCTCGGTGTTCTGGGCGTGCGGGGCGGGCCAGGCGATGATCGAGCGGGCCGCGATGAACGACGGGCGCTCGGTCTCGGCCTTGGCGGCCTGCAGCGCGTTGTACAGACCCGCCGGGTCCAGGTCGCCGCTGGGCAGCTGGTCGACGCGCTGGACGTGCCAGCCGTACGCCTCGTACCGCTTCAGGGTGTCCTCGGAGACCGCGGTCTCCGTGTCGCCCTCGATGGAGATGTGGTTGTCGTCCCACAGCAGGACCAGGTTGCCGAGCTTCTGGTGCCCGGCCAGTGAGGACGCCTCCGCGGAGATGCCCTCCTGGAGGCAGCCGTCGCCGGCGATGACCCAGACCATGTGGTCGAACGGGGAGGTGCCGGGGGCCGCCTCCGGGTCGAACAGGCCGCGCTCGTAGCGGGCGGCCATCGCCATGCCCACCGCGTTGGCGACACCCTGGCCCAGCGGGCCCGTGGTCGTCTCGACGCCGGTGGTGTGGCCGTACTCCGGGTGACCGGGGGTCTTCGAGCCCCAGGTACGGAAAGCCTTGAGGTCATCGAGCTCCAGGCCGTACCCGGCCAGGTAGAGCTGGATGTAGAGGGTCAGGCTGCTGTGACCCGCAGAGAGCACGAACCGGTCGCGACCGGTCCACTCCGCGTCGGCGGGGTCGTGCCGCATCACCTTCTGGAAGAGGGTGTACGCGGCGGGAGCCAGGCTCATCGCCGTGCCCGGGTGGCCGTTTCCGACCTTCTGTACGGCGTCGGCGGCAAGGACGCGGACAGTGTCCACGGCCCGCTGGTCCAATTCGGTCCACTGGAGATCTGTGGTGGTCGGCTTGGTGCTCACCCTGAGTCAGGGCTCCTCTCCACTGTTGAAAACCGGTGACTGTGACCGCACCGGGCGTTGTCGAGCCTACCCCCGTCGGAACAAGCATTTTCCGGCTGCTTTCCAGGGTGCAGGCGGCCCGCGGAGTTCGCCTCCCGTATGAGCGCAACGGCTCACTTATGCGCTACTCCGATGAGCGCGTCCCCTTACTTCTGGGCCCTCCGATGAGCACGTCCTCTTACTTATGCGCCTCTGCGATGAGCTCTGACATCTGCGCCACTGCGATGACCGGGACCCCTTACTCATGCAGTACTCCGATGAGCGCGCCCTCCAGCCTTCTGCGCCACTTCAACACGACCGCACCCCCGCGAAGGGCGGCCTGTCCCCAACGTCTACAGTGGTCTGGTTCGCGCAAGTCTTTACTGGGCCTTCACGCCCGGAGCTTGCTGGATTTCTCTGTCAGGGGTGTGCGTGACGGCCGTCGAGTCCCGACCCGCAGGGGTCGCCTTGACTCCCAGCCCAGGGGGCCATCGCCCGTTCGGGGTCCGTGTCAAGGCATTCGTGGCACTGACCAAGCCTCGGATCATCGAGCTGTTGCTGATCACCACTGTTCCGGTGATGTTCCTCGCTGCTCAGGGTGTGCCCGACCTGTGGCTCGTACTCACTACCACCATCGGCGGATATCTCTCCGCAGGCGGTGCCAATGCACTGAACATGTACATCGACCGCGACATCGACGCGTTGATGGACCGTACGTCGCAGCGTCCGCTGGTCACTGGCATGGTGACCCCGCGTGAGTGCCTGGCCTTCGGTATCTCCCTCGCGGTGATCTCCACGGTCTGGTTCGGACTGCTGGTCAACTGGCTGTCGGCGGCGCTGTCGCTCGGTGCGCTGCTCTTCTATGTCGTCGTCTACACGATGCTGTTGAAGCGCCGCACCTCGCAGAACATCGTCTGGGGCGGCATCGCGGGCTGCATGCCGGTCCTCATCGGCTGGTCCGCCGTGACCAACTCGATGTCCTGGGCCGCTGTCATCCTCTTCGCCGTCATCTTCTTCTGGACACCGCCGCACTACTGGCCGCTGTCGATGAAGGTGAAGGACGACTACGCCCGGGTCGGCGTCCCGATGCTCCCGGTCATCGCGTCCAACCGGGTGGTGGCCCGCCAGATCGTCATCTACAGCTGGGTGATGGTCGCCGTCTCGCTGCTGCTCACCCCGCTCGGCTACACCGGCTGGTTCTACACGGCGGTGGCGCTGCTGACCGGCGGGTTCTGGCTCTGGGAGGCACACGCCCTGCTCAACCGGGCCAAGGCCGGGGTGACCGGCGGGAAGCTCAAGGAGATGCGGCTGTTCCACTGGTCGATCACCTATGTCTCGCTGCTCTTCGTCGCCGTGGCGGTCGATCCCTTCCTGAGGTAGTCCCGCTGCATCGACTCCTGCCGACGGGCGGGGTACGTGGCCCATGCCACGTGCCCCGCCCGTCGCCAGTCGATCTACCCATCGGTAGCATCCTGAGCATGGCAGAGACGGCAGAGACCCAGGTTGAGAGCGGCAAGCAGGCGGCCCGCGCGGAGCGCAGGGCGGCGAAGCTCGCCAAGCAGATCGGCGCCTTCTCCAAGGCGCACGGTGGTGCGGAGGGACAGCTCGCCTACATCGGGCAGACGGGCACCCGCATCGTTCTCGTGGGCGAGGACGGCGGCTGGGGCGATCTGGTCGCCCCGTCCTACGCGGTCGCCGAGAGGGCCACTCAGAAGGCCGGGATCACGATGCACGAGTCCTTCGACGGGGAGTTCGCCGCGAAGGTCCGCACCGGCCCGTACGAGTGGACGCGGATGGCCGGCATTCAGCTGGGCGGCCCCTCCAACAAGGCGTGACCGAACAACGCCCCCATACGTCAATTGCCGGACGGGCCTGTGCATGCAGGCCCGTCCGGCAATTGACGTATGGGGGCGGCCATGGGGCGCCCGGGATCTCCCGCGCTCAGCCCGCCGCGGCGGGCTCCGGCTGCTCGGCAGCCGGGCCGGGCACCGGGACGACGGCCACCGGGCGCTCACGCAGCGACAGCACCACCCGCACGACCGCGATCCACACCAGGCACGAGCCGAACATGTGCAGGCCGACGAGGATCTCCGGGGTGTCCGTGAAGTACTGGACGTAACCGATCACGCCCTGCCCCATCAGCACCAGGAAGAGATCGCGGGCGCGGTGGAGCGGGCCGGCCGGCGCGTCCACGGCCTTCAGCACGAACCAGAGAGCGACCGTCAGCGCCACCACGGCCCAGGCCAGATCGGCGTGCAGCTGCGTGATCATCTTCCAGTCGAGCGGAATGCGGTGGACATCGCTGGAGTCACCCGCGTGCCGTCCGGCGCCCGTGACGACCGTGCCGACCGCGATCAGCAGCCCTGCCACGACCACGAGCAGCCAGGTCAGCTGGGACACCGCCTTGCCCACCAGCGGGCGGGGCGCCGCGTCGCCCTCACCGACCCGCTGCCAGGTCACCATCGCGACGGTGAGCAGCGCCGTGGAGAGCAGGAAGTGCGCCGCGACGGTGTACGGGTTGAGGCCGACCAGCACCACGATGCCGCCGAGCACCGCGTTGCCCATGACCACCCAGAACTGCGCCCAGCCGAGCCGGGTGAGGCTGCGCCGCCAGGGCTTCGCGGACCGGGCGGCGATGATCGCCCACCCGACCGCCGCGCACAGGACGTACGTCAGCATCCGGTTGCCGAACTCGATGGCGCCGTGGAAGCCCATCGCGCCGGTCGCCGTCAGGCTCTCGTCGGTGCACTTGGGCCACGTCGGGCAGCCGAGGCCGGAGCCGGTCAGCCGTACCGCGCCGCCGGTCACGACGATGAGCACGGCCATGACGACGGCCGACATGGCCGCACGGCGAACCGTGCGGGGGGACGGAGTCCATCGCTCGGCGATGTAGCGGAGCGGGTTCCACGCGGCTTGAGCGACTTCGGCTCGGGTCAGCTTGGGCACGCGCACCATCGTAGGCGGCGGCTTGTGCAAGCTTTCACGAGGGGGACGAGTTACCCCGAAACGTCGACGGAGAGCGTCCGCCGCGCCCTCTCACTCCCAGCGGAAGAACTTCGCCGCCGCGCCCAGCCCGAGCACCGCCCACACCACGAGGATGCCGAGGTCGCCCCACGGCATCGACGCGCCGTGCTGGAGCACATCCCGCAGTCCGTCCGACAGCGCCGCGATCGGCAGCAGGCCCAGCACCGACTGCACCGCGTCCGGGAACTTGTCCAGCGGCACGATGACCCCGCCGCCGACCAGCAGCAGCAGAAAGACCAGATTGGCCGCGGCGAGCGTCGCCTCCGCCTTCAGCGTCCCGGCCATCAGCAGCCCGAGCCCGGAGAAGGCCGCGGTGCCGAGCACGAGCAGCATCAGGACGGCGAAGGGGTTGCCGTGCGGCGACCAGCCCAGCGCGAACGCGATCACGGTGAGCAGCATCACCTGCAGCACCTCGGTGACCAGCACTGCGAGCGTCTTGGCGGTCATCAGCGCCCAGCGGGGCAGTGGCGAGGCACCGAGCCGCTTGAGCACCCCGTACCGCCGCTCGAAACCGGTGGCGATGGCCTGGCCCGTGAAGGCCGTCGACATCACGGCGAGCGCGAGAATGCCGGGGGTCAGGAAGTCGACGGACTTGCCCGCGCCGGTGTCCACGATGTCGACCGCGCTGAACAGCACCAGCAGCAGCGTCGGGATGATCACGGTCAGCAGCAGCTGCTCGCCGTTGCGCAGCAGCATCCGCGTCTCCAGCGCGGTCTGCGCGGTGATCATGCGGGACAGCGGGGCGGCGCCCGCCTGCGGGGTGTACGTACCGGCGCTCATGCGCGCAGCTCCTTGCCGGTCAGTTCCAGGAAGACGTCCTCCAGGGTGTGACGCTCCACGGAGATGCCGGACGGCATCACTCCGTGCTGCGCGCACCAGGAGGTGACGGTGGCCAGCAGCTGCGGGTCGACTTCGCCGGTGATGCGGTACGTGCCGGAAGTGAGCTCGGCCGCTTCCGTGCCGTCGGGCAGCGCCTTCAGGAGGGAGCCGAGGTCGAGACCGGGGCGGCCGGTGAAGCGCAGGGTGTTCTCGGCGCCGCCGCGGCAGAGCGCCTCGGGGCTGCCCTGGGCGATGACCTTGCCCGCGTCGATGACGGCGACGTCGTCGGCGAGCTCCTCGGCCTCGTCCATGAAGTGCGTGGTGAGGACCACCGACACGCCGTCGGCGCGCAGCTCCCGTACGAGATCCCAGGTGGAGCGGCGGGCCTGCGGGTCGAGGCCGGCGGTCGGCTCGTCCAGGAAGACCAGTTCGGGGCGGCCGACGACGGCCATCGCCAGGGCGAGCCGCTGCTGCTGGCCGCCGGAGAGTCGGCGATAGGCCGTACGGCCGCAGCTGCCGAGGCCGAGGCGCTCGATCAGGGCGTCGACGTCCAGCGGATCGGCGTGGAGTTTCGCCATGTGGCGGAGCATCTCGTCGGCGCGTGCCCCGGAGTAGACGCCGCCCGACTGGAGCATCACGCCGATCCGGGGGCGGAGCTTCGCGGCGTCGGCGACCGGGTCGAGGCCGAGGACCCGTACCGTCCCGTCATCCGGACGGCGGTAGCCCTCGCACGTTTCTATGGTGGTGGTCTTGCCGGCACCGTTGGGACCGAGGACGGCGGTGACCGCGCCGGTGCGTACACACAGGTCGAGGCCGTCCACAGCGGTCTTGGGGCCGTACCGCTTCACCAGGCCGCGGACCTGTACGACGGACTCGCTCTTCATGGCGGGTAAGTCTAGGCAGGGGCGGGGGAGGCCCGTGTCCCGGGGCCGAATTAGGTAACCCTAAGTGATGAACGGCACCGTAGATCGTTTCGGACCGTGGTTGTCAGGGCGCGATGAATTACGCAACAATGGCGTTGTGAAATACGTTGGCGAGGCTCCGCAGGAGGAACTCGCGACCGGAGAGCGCTCGACGCGCAACCGGGTCGCGCGCTCCATCCTGGACCACGGCCCGTCCATCGTCGCCGAGCTGGCGAAGCGCCTCGGCCTCACCCAGGCCGCGGTCCGCCGCCATCTCGACGCCCTCGTCTCCGACGGCGTCGTCGAGGCCCGCGAACAGCGGGTGTACGGGGCGCGGACCCGTGGCCGCCCGGCCAAGGTGTTCGCCCTCACCGACTGCGGGCGGGACGCCTTCGACCAGTCCTACGACAAGCTCGCCGCGGACGCGCTGCGCTGGATCGCCGAGACCTCGGGCGACGAAGCGGTCGTCGCTTTCGCCCGGGCCAGGATCGCGGCCCAGTCCGAGGCGTACCGCGCGGCGATCGAGGCCGCGGATCCCGAGGCGCGCACCGAGGCGCTGGCCAAGGCCTTGTCCGCCGACGGGTACGCTGCTACGGCGCGTAGCGCGCCCGGCCCGCAGCAGGGCGAGCAGCTGTGCCAGCACCACTGCCCGGTCGCTCATGTCGCCGAGCAGTATCCGCAGCTGTGCGAGGCGGAGACGGAGTTCTTCTCCAGCCTCCTCGGGACGCATGTGCAGCGTCTGGCCACCATCGCCCACGGCGACGGTGTGTGCACGACGTACATTCCGCGCAGCGGCCACTCAGCACCAAAGACGACCAATTCAGCATCTGCAAGCACGGCCGGGAGGAACCCCGCATGACGCTCCCTACGGAGATTGCCCACCCTGAGCTCGAGGGTCTGGGTACGTACGAATTCGGCTGGGCCGACTCCGACGCGGCAGGCGCCGCAGCCAAGCGCGGGCTCTCCGAAGATGTCGTCCGCGACATCTCGGGGAAGAAGAACGAGCCCGAGTGGATGCTGAAGCTGCGACTCAAGGGCCTCAGGCTCTTCGACAAGAAGCCCATGCCGAACTGGGGCTCCGACCTGTCGGGCATCGACTTCGACAACATCAAGTACTTCGTGCGGTCCACGGAGAAGCAGGCGGAGTCCTGGGAGGACCTGCCCGAGGACATCAAGAACACCTACGACAAGCTCGGCATCCCGGAGGCGGAGAAGCAGCGCCTGGTCGCCGGTGTCGCCGCGCAGTACGAGTCCGAGGTCGTCTACCACCAGATCCGTGAGGACCTGGAGGAGCAGGGCGTCATCTTCCTCGACACCGACACCGCGCTGAAGGAGCACCCGGAGCTCTTCAAGGAGTACTTCGGCACCGTCATCCCGGTCGGCGACAACAAGTTCGCCTCGCTGAACTCGGCCGTGTGGTCCGGTGGCTCGTTCATCTACGTGCCCAAGGGTGTCCGCGTCGACATCCCGCTGCAGGCCTACTTCCGTATCAACACGGAGAACATGGGCCAGTTCGAGCGGACGCTGATCATCGTCGACGAGGACGCCTACGTCCACTACGTCGAGGGCTGCACCGCGCCGATCTACTCCTCCGACTCGCTGCACTCCGCGGTCGTCGAGATCATCGTGAAGAAGGGCGGCCGCTGCCGCTACACGACGATCCAGAACTGGTCGAACAACGTCTACAACCTGGTCACCAAGCGTGCCGTGGCCTACGAGGGCGCGACCATGGAGTGGGTCGACGGCAACATCGGCTCCAAGGTCACCATGAAGTACCCGGCCGTCTACCTGATGGGCGAGCACGCCAAGGGCGAGACCCTGTCGATCGCCTTCGCGGGCGAGGGTCAGCACCAGGACGCCGGATCCAAGATGGTCCACATGGCACCGAACACCTCCTCCAACATCGTCTCCAAGTCGGTGGCGCGAGGCGGCGGCCGTACCTCCTACCGCGGTCTGGTCGAGATCGGCGAGGGCGCCGCGGGCTCCAAGTCCAACGTGCTGTGCGACGCGCTCCTGGTCGACACGATCTCCCGCTCGGACACCTACCCGTACGTGGACGTCCGCGAGGACGACGTGTCCATGGGTCACGAGGCCACCGTCTCCAAGGTCTCCGACGACCAGCTCTTCTACCTGATGAGCCGCGGTCTGACCGAGTTCGAGGCCATGGCCATGATCGTGCGCGGCTTCGTCGAGCCGATCGCGCGCGAGCTGCCCATGGAATACGCGCTTGAGCTCAACCGGCTGATCGAGCTGCAGATGGAGGGTTCGGTCGGCTAGCACAGCCAGACGACCGAATCCCCCGACTTTTGACAGAGAAAGCGAGCACTACGACAGCCATGGCTGAGGCTCAGAACATTCCGGCGGGGTCCACCACCACCGGGTCCATCGCGGTGGCCGCCGAGTCGACCGTCGCCACGCGCATGAGCGCGCCCCCGTCCTTCGACGCCGCGGACTTCCCGGTCCCGCACGGCCGCGAGGAGGAGTGGCGGTTCACGCCGCTGGAGCGGCTGCGCGGGCTGCACGACGGCACGGCCGTCGCCACCGGTGGCGGTGTGAAGGTCGCGATCGAGGCCCCCGAGGGCGTCACGGTCGAGACCGTCGGCCGCGACGACTCCCGGCTCGGCAAGGCCGGCATCCCGGTGGACCGCGTCGCCGCCCAGGCGTACTCGTCCTTCGAGCAGGCTTCGGTCGTCACGGTCGCCAAGGAGGCCGTGCTCACCGAGCCGATCCGCATCGCGGTGCACGGCGAGGGCGGCGTGGCCTACGGCCACCAGGTCGTCGAGCTGGGTGCCTTCGCCGAGGCCGTTGTCGTGATCGACCACACCGGTGACGCGGTGCTCGCCGCCAATGTGGACTACATCCTCGGTGACGGCGCGAAGCTCACCGTCGTCTCCGTGCAGGACTGGGACGAGACCGCGGTCCACGTCGGTCAGCACAATGCGCTGGTCGGCCGGGACGCCTCGTTCAAGTCGATCATCGTCACCTTCGGCGGTGACCTCGTCCGTCTCCACCCGCGCGTCAGCTACGCGGGCACCGGCGGCGAGGCCGAGCTCTTCGGTCTGTACTTCACCGACAAGGGCCAGCACCAGGAGCACCGTCTCCTGGTCGACCACAACACCCCGCACTGCAAGTCCAACGTCGCCTACAAGGGCGCACTCCAGGGCGACGGCGCACACGCGGTGTGGATCGGTGACGTACTCATCCAGGCCACGGCCGAGGGCACCGACACCTACGAGATGAACCGCAACCTCGTCCTCACGGACGGCGCGCGGGTCGACTCGGTGCCGAACCTGGAGATCGAGACCGGCGAGATCGTCGGTGCCGGCCACGCCTCCGCGACCGGCCGTTTCGACGACGAGCAGCTCTTCTACCTGATGTCCCGCGGCATCCCGGCCGAAGAGGCCCGCCGGCTCGTCGTGCGCGGCTTCTTCGCCGAGCTCGTCCAGCAGATCGGTCTGCCGGACGTCGAGGCGCGGCTGCTCGACAAGATCGAGACCGAGCTGAAGGCTTCCGTCTGATGGCCTTCCTCAAAGCCTGTGCGCTGAGTGAGCTGGAGGACGACACCCCGAAGCGGGTGGAGCTCGACGGCATCCCGGTGTCCGTCGTCCGTACCGAGGGCGAGGTGTTCGCGATCAACGACATCTGCTCGCACGCGAACGTCTCACTGTCCGAGGGAGAGGTCGAGGACTGCATGATCGAGTGCTGGCTGCACGGCTCCAGCTTCGACCTCCGCACCGGCAAGCCGTCCGGCCTTCCCGCGACGCGCCCCGTCCCCGTATACCCCGTCAAGATCGAAGGGGACGATGTGCTCGTCTCCGTCACCCAGGAGTCCTGAGTCACCCATGGCAACGCTTGAAATCCGCGACCTGCACGTCACCGTCGAGGCCGACAACGCCACGAAGGAGATCCTCAAGGGCGTCGACCTGACCGTGAAGCAGGGCGAGACCCACGCCATCATGGGCCCCAACGGGTCCGGCAAGTCCACCCTCGCGTACTCCCTCGCAGGTCACCCCAAGTACACGATCACCCGCGGTTCGGTGACCCTGGACGGCGAGGACGTCCTGGAGATGACCGTCGACGAGCGCGCCCGCGCCGGTCTGTTCCTCGCGATGCAGTACCCGGTCGAGATCCCCGGTGTCTCGGTCTCCAACTTCCTGCGTACCTCCGCCACCGCTGTCCGCGGCGAGGCGCCCAAGCTGCGTACCTGGGTGAAGGAGGTCAAGGAGACGATGGCTCAGCTTCATATGGACCCGGCCTTCGCCGAGCGCAACGTCAACGAGGGCTTCTCCGGCGGTGAGAAGAAGCGCCACGAGATCCTTCAGCTGGAGCTCCTCAAGCCGAAGGTCGCGATCCTCGACGAGACCGACTCCGGTCTGGACGTCGACGCCCTGCGCATCGTCTCCGAGGGCGTCAACCGGGTCCGCGAGACCGGCGAGGTCGGCACCCTGCTGATCACGCACTACACGCGGATCCTCCGCTACATCAAGCCCGACTTCGTGCACGTCTTCGCCAACGGCCGCATTGCCGAGTCCGGCGGCGCCGAGCTCGCCGACAAGCTGGAGAACGAGGGCTACGAGGCATATGTGAAGGGTGGCGCTTCCGCGTGACACAGCTGCCGGGCCTCCTCGACACCGAGGCGATCCGCAAGGACTTCCCCCTGCTGGATCGTACGGTCCATGACGGGAAGAAGATCGTTTACCTGGACAGTGCGGCGACCTCGCAGAAGCCGCGCCAGGTGCTCGATGCCCTCAACGAGTACTACGAGCGGCACAACGCCAATGTGCACCGCGGTGTGTACACGATCGCGGAGGAGGCCACGGCGCTGTACGAGGGCGCCCGTGACAAGATCGCCGCGTTCATCAACGCGCCCAGCCGCAACGAGGTGATCTTCACCAAGAACGCCTCGGAGTCGCTCAACCTCGTGGCCAACATGCTCGGCTGGGCCGATGAGCCCTACCGGGTGGACCACGACACCGAGATCGTCACCACGGAGATGGAGCACCACTCCAACATCGTGCCGTGGCAGCTGCTCTCGCAGCGCACCGGCGCGAAGCTGAAGTGGTTCGGCATCACCGACGACGGCCGCCTCGACCTGTCCAACATCGACGAGATCATCACGGAGAAGACGAAGATCGTCTCCTTCACACTGGTCTCCAACATCATGGGCACGATCAACCCGGTCGAGAAGATCATCCGCCGTGCCCAGCAGGTCGGCGCGCTGGTCTGCATAGACGCCTCGCAGGCCGCCCCGCACATGGTGCTCGACGTGCAGGCGCTGCAGGCCGACTTCGTGGCCTTCACCGGTCACAAGATGGTCGGCCCGACCGGCATCGGCGTGCTCTGGGGCCGGCAGGAGCTCCTGGAGGACCTGCCGCCGTTCCTCGGTGGCGGCGAGATGATCGAGACCGTGTCGATGCACTCGTCGACGTACGCCCCCGCGCCGCACAAGTTCGAGGCCGGTACGCCCCCGATCGCCCAGGCCGTCGGCCTCGGCGCGGCCGTGGACTACCTCTCGGCGATCGGCATGGAGAAGATCTACCAGCACGAGCACGCGATCACCGAGTACGCGGTGAAGCGGCTCCTGGAGGTCCCGGACCTCAGGATCATCGGTCCTGCGACGGCTGAGGACCGCGGCGCCACGATCTCCTTCACACTCGGCGACATCCACCCCCACGACGTGGGCCAGGTACTCGACGAGCAGGGCATCGCGGTCCGGGTCGGACACCACTGCGCACGGCCGGTCTGCCTGCGGTACGGAATTCCTGCGACGACGCGAGCGTCGTTCTATCTGTACTCCACGCCCGCCGAGGTCGACGCCCTGGTGGACGGTCTGGAACACGTACGGAACTTTTTCGGTTAATAGGCACAGCGGCTGAGGGTTGACTGGTGAAGCTTGATTCCATGTACCAGGAAGTGATCCTGGACCACTACAAGCACCCCCACGGGCGCGGCCTGCGGGACGGCGACGCCGAGGTGCACCACGTCAACCCGACGTGCGGCGACGAGATCACTCTCCGGGTGAAGTACGACGGCGAGACCATCGCCGATGTGTCGTACGAGGGTCAGGGCTGCTCCATCAGCCAGGCCAGCGCCTCCGTGCTGAACGATCTGTTGGTCGGCAAGGAGCTGGGCGAGGCACAGAAGATCCAGGAGGCCTTCCTGGAGCTGATGCAGTCGAAGGGCCAGCTGGAGCCGGACGACGCGATGGAGGAGGTGCTGGAGGACGCGGTCGCGTTCGCCGGTGTCTCGAAATACCCGGCCCGGGTCAAGTGCGCGCTGCTGAGCTGGATGGCGTGGAAGGACGCGACGGCGAAAGCGCTGTCCGAAGGGAAGACGGCATGAGCGAGAACGAGACTCTGACCACCAAGCCTGCCTCCGAGGAGGAGGTCCGCGAGGCCCTGTACGACGTCGTCGACCCCGAGCTGGGCATCGACGTCGTCAACCTGGGCCTGATCTACGGCATCCACATCGATGACGCCAACATCGCCACCCTCGACATGACCCTGACGTCCGCGGCCTGCCCGCTGACCGATGTCATCGAGGACCAGGCGAAGTCCGCGACCGACGGCATCGTCAGCGAGCTGCGGATCAACTGGGTCTGGATGCCGCCGTGGGGCCCGGACAAGATCACGGACGACGGGCGCGAGCAGCTGCGCGCGCTCGGCTTCAACGTCTGAGCCATCTGCACCGACGGACGGCCCCCGGCTTCTGCCGGGGGCCGTCCGTCGTTGTTCGTCTGCTGTACGCATGATGTGCGTCCGCCGTTGGCGCGGGAACCGGAACCTACTCCTCGACACCACGCCGACGAGAGGCACGCTGTGCTGCATCAGCTTTCGCTCAAGAACCGTCGTGCGGCCGCCGCCGCGGGCGGCGTTCTCGTGCTGGCCGCCCTGGGGGTCAACACCCCGGCTCACGCCGCGAGTTACGGAACTCCGACGATCGGGCTCTCGGTCTCCTACCTGTCCGGTGCCGTCGGCGCGACCGGTGACCCCGTGGTGACCGTCACCGTGGCGCAGAGCGGTGCCGATGCCGCAGCGCTCGCAGTGGCGGCCTCCGCCAGCTCCAAGTCGTCCGTCGCCGGTACCGGTGATGTGACCGTGACCGGGACCGGCGCCACCCGGCAGCTCGCGGTCGCCGCGCACGCACGGGGCTACACCGACCTCACGATCAAGGTCACCGGACTCGGCGGCAAGACCGCCACCAAGACGCTGCACTACGCGGCGTCCGCCGCCGTGCAGAACACCGCCGACACGCGCTACCTCACCGGCTCCTCGGATGCCTCGGCCGCCGTCGATGCCGGCGACGGGTACGTGGTCGTGGCCGACGACGAGTCCAACACGCTGCGCCTGTACAACCGTTCCGCATCAGGTGCGCCCGTGAAGAGCTGGGACGTCGGCTCGGCGCTCGGGGCGGACAAGGAGATCGACATCGAGGGCGCCGCCCGGGTCGGGAACACCATCTACTGGACCGGTTCACTCGGCAACAACAAGGACGGCGAGTACAAGTCCGACCGCAACACCGTCTTCACCACGACGGTGACCGGGTCGGGCGCCGCCACCCGGCTGACGGTGGGCGGCTCGTACAAGAAGCTCCGCGACGACCTCGTCGCCTGGGACAAGACGAACGGCAACCGGTACGGCTTCGCCGCAGGGACGGCGGACGGTGAAGTGCCCAAGCAGATCGACGGGTTCAACATCGAGGGCCTGGAGTTCGCGCCCGGCTCGACGACCACGGCGTACCTCGGCTTCCGGGCGCCTCTCGTGCCGCCGAAGGAAGGGGGCAAGGCCCTGATCGTGCCTGTCACCAACTTCGACAAGGTGGCCGGCAGCGGGGCGAAGGCGGCCATCGGTACGCCGATCGAGCTGGACCTCGGCGGGCTCAGCATCCGGGACATCCGCAAGAACGCCGCCGACCAGTATCTGATCGTGGCCGGTTCCTGGGCGGCCGACGACAACTCCGACCCGTACGCCCTCTACACATGGGACGGTGTCGCCGCACACGCGCCGGTCAAGCGGGCCGACCTGCCGACCGCCGACCCGGGCGGCTGGGAGGCCGTCGTCGATGTTCCGGACCTGACAGTTCCGGGCGCCCGGGCGCAGCTGATCACGGACGCCGGATCGGCCGATCTGTACGGGGACGGCACAGAGGCGAAGGATCTCGACCACGCCGAATGGAAGAAGTCCCGGGCCGCCTGGTTCACCGTCGGCAGCTGACGCAGCGGGCGGCTACGCGATTTGACGTGGTGAACGGCCATGCCCGCCAGGCAGACTGGCGGGCATGGCCGTTTCCTTTTACAGCATCGTCGTCGACACCCACGATCTTCCGTCGCTCGCCCGCTTCTGGTGCCACGTGCTCGACTGGAAGGTGCTCTTCGAGGCCGACGACGAAATCGTCATCGGCGCCGACAAGTCCGCGGTTCCGGGTATCACCTTCGTCCCCGTTCCGGAGAAGAAGACGGTCAAGAACCGGCTGCACATCGACCTCGCCCCCGATGACCAGGCCGTCGAAGTCGAGCGCATCATCGGGCTCGGGGCGCGGCGGGTCGACATCGGGCAGCGGGCGGATGTGAGCTGGGTGCTACTGGCGGACCCCGAGGGGAACGAGTTCTGTGTGCTGACTCCGAAGAACTCGCTCATCGACTGAGGTCAGGGGAGGCGGTCCTACGGGCCGTGCTGAGGCGGCGGTACGGCCGCCGCCTCGGCGAGGACCGGGCCCAGGTTCTCCGTACGCATGCGCCGGTCGACGTAGAGGAGTCCGGTCACCAGCTGCGGGAACGTCGCCGAGACGAGCTGGCCGATCAGCTGTCCCAGCACGAGGATCACCACATAGCCGCTCATGGCGAAGACGATCGCCGCGGGGTTCGGGTCGTCGTCCAGGGTCGAGCCGCCGATGATGCCGGAGAACAAGCCGAGGAACGAGAACGGGATCTGGATGATGTAGTTCGCCACGGCCGCCATTGCGAAGGCCAGCAGGCTGACCCCGAAGATCCGCCACCAGTCGCCGCGCACCAGCTGCGACGAGCGGCGCAGTGCCGCCACCGGGCGCTGGCCCTCGAAGACCACGGCCGAGGGGGCCAGGCTGAATTTCACCCAGAGCCAGGCCGCCAGGGGTGCGGTGGCCAGGGCGCCCAGGAAGCCGAGCGAGGTCCACAGCGCGGTGCCGGACCCGTGCGCCAGTGTGATCGCGCCGATCATGAAGGCGAAGAAGCCGATCACCGCCAGCACCACCGGGATCATCGCGATCAGGGCCGTGAGGATCACCGTTCCGATCAACGCCGGCACGCGGGCCCAGGCCCGGCGCCAGATGACGGAGAAGGTGGTCGGCCTGCCCAGTACCGCCTCCTGCAGGACCGCGGGAACGGCCGCGTACATCATGGCCGTACCGATCATGAAGGCGGCCATGGCGACCAGCCAGACCGCGCCGAGGGCGATCAGCATCGGTGTGAGGTCCTTCGACGACGGGTCCTCGTCGGCGCTGAGCGAGATGACCCGGTCCAGATGATCACTGACCGCCGAGTACGCGATCAGGGCCGCCGCCCCCACGACGACCAGCGCCCCGCCGTACACGGCCACGCCGACGCCGAACAACTGCTTCCAGTACCGCCCCATCGTGCTGAAGGCGCCGCCGAGTATGTCCCCGAGCTTCAGGGGCGCCAGCGGTATCACTCCGGGCTTCGGCGGCGGCATCCAGCCGCCCCATCCCGGTGGCCCTCCGTACGGTGCTCCGCCGTACGGCGGACCGCCGCCCCACCCTGCGTCCTGCGCCACTGCTGCTCCGTTGTGTAGTCGTCCTGTGTGCTGGTCGGGACACCGTAGCGTCCCGGGTGGCGCGAATCTGCCGTACTGAGGTGCGAGCAGCGATGCGTACACTCGTACACATGGGATATGGACTGCTCGCCGCGGCGATCGCGGCGGAGGTGGCCGGTACGACGGCCATGAAATACAGCGAGGGCTTCACCCGGCTCTGGCCCTCGCTCATCACCGTCGCGGGCTATCTCATAGCGTTCACGCTGCTCGCCCAGACGCTGAAGACGCTGTCGATGGGCACCGCCTATGCCATCTGGGCCGGGACCGGCACCGCCGCGGTCGCCGCCATCGGCATCCTCTTCATGGGGGAGTCCGGCAACCTGGTCAAACTGGCGGGCATAGCGCTGGTCATCGCCGGAGTGGTGGTGCTGAATCTGGGAGGGGCCCACTGATGGCACGCCGTTACGACCCCGAGCGGCGCGGCCGCATCATCGACGCCGCGATCCGGGTGGTCGGCACCGAGGGCATCGCGGGGCTCAGCCACCGCTCCGTCGCGGCCGAGGCCGATGTGCCGCTCGGCTCGACGACGTATCACTTCGCCTCACTGGACGAGCTGTTGATCGCCGCGCTGCGCCGGTCGAACGAGAACTTCGCCGAGGTCATGCGGGAGAGCGGGGCCCTGACCGACCCGGCCGCCGACCTCGCCGAGGAACTGGCCGGGCTGCTGGGGGAGTACTTCTCCGGCGGGCGCGGGCGGGCCGAGCTGGAGTACGAGCTGTATCTCGCCGCGCTCCGCAGGCCCGCGCTGCGGCCCGTCGCCGCCGAGTGGACCGACGGCACGGCCGAGCTGCTGTCCCGGCGGACCGATCCGGCCACGGCGCGGGCGCTGATCGCGCTCATGGACGGGATCTGTCTGCAGGTGCTGCTCACCGGCGGGGAGTACGACGAGGCGTACGCGCGGGAGATGCTGGGGCGCGTCGCCGGCTGACGGCTCCGTGCTCAAGCCCGACGGGTGCGGTTTCCGGGCCGCTCTGTCCTCAAGCGCCGGACCGGCTCGGTTTCGCTCCGGCTCCGGTCGTCGGACCGGCTCGGGTTCCGGGCCGTTCTCACGTGCCCCTCACTCGCCGGACGGGTTCGCCCCTCGGATCGCCGTCAGCGCCGCCTGCACGCTCGCCTCGATGTCCGTGATCGGGTACAGCGCCTCGCGGATCGTCCGGTCCCGGTCCACCACCAGCGTCAGCCGCTTCAGCCGGCTGGTCCCCGCCGCGCGGAACGTCGGCAGTCGCAGCGCCGCCGTCAGCTCCAGCTCCGCGTCGGACAGCAGCGGGAAGCGCAGCCGCTCCGCGTCCGCGAACGCCCGCTGTTCGTCGGGGCGTTGGGTGGACACCCCGTGCACGGTCGCGCCCGCCGCCGTGAACTCGGCCAACTGGTCGCGGTACGTGCAGGACTCCAGGGTGCAGCCGCTCGCGCCCGGGATCTGGGCCCAGCCCGGCGGATAGGCGTCCCGGCGGGCGTAGGCGCTGGGGAAGCAGTACAGGACGGTGTACGGGGTGTCGGCGACCGGGTCGCGCAACATGCCGTCGTAGTCCAGCAGTTGAAGCTCGGGCAGGCGTGTGCCCACCAGGGCGTGCACCCGGGCCGCCTCCTTCGACGTCTCCGTGGCCGTTGCCATCATCTCGCCTTCTCCCATCACCCAGGTGTCGCCCCAGTCCTGGAGCGCGATCAGTACGGGCAGTAGTGCGCGTCCACGCCGGGTGAGCCGGTACTCGTACCGGGGCGGCCGGTCCTGGTACGGCTCCCGGGACAGCACTCCCGCGTCGACCAGCAGCCGCAGCCGCTCGGTCAGCACCTTGCGGGACACGCCCAGCTCTTCCTGGAGGGCGTCGAAGCGGTGCACCCCGCGCGCCGTGTCCCGCACGATCAGCAGGGTCCACCAGTCGCCGACGACATCGAGTGCCTGGGCGATCGCGCAGTCGGCGTCGGCCAGGCTGGTGCGCTGGGGCATGGGCTCCTCCGTCGGTCTCCCGCGGCCGTCTCTCACCTGATTGACCTGCAGGAAAGCATGATGTCATAGTCCGTTCCCAAGGGAAACTCACTGGGGAGGGTGTTGCGAATGAGGTTCTTCGGGATCGTGCGGGATGTACCGCGCACGGTACGGCTGCTGGCCTTCGGTTCCTTTCTCAACGGAGTCGTCAGCTTCACCTTCGTCTATCTCTTCGTCTATCTGACCGGCCCGCACGGGCTGACCGTCCCGCAGGCCGGAGTGATCGCGGGCGTCGGTGGCATCGGCCTGGTCGCGGGGAATTTCACCGGCGGCTGGTTCGGCGACCACTACGGCCACCGCCGGATGCTCCTGACCGGTGCGCTGGTCAGCGGAACGGCGCTCGCCACCCTGCCGGTCCTGCCGGTCGCGGCGATGTACGGGGTGCTGCCGCTCGCGCAGTACGCGGCAGGCGTCGTACGAGCAGCCAACTCCGCACTCGTCGCCGTCTGCGTCCCCGAGGGCGGCCGGCGACAGAGCTTCGCCCTCGTGCGGGCCGGGAGCAACGCGGCGTTCGCCGTCGGCCCACCGCTCGGCGCGCTGATCGCCGCCCACTTCTCGTACGACTGGCTGTTCGTCGCCGACGGCCTCGGCACGCTGCTTTTCGCCGGATACGCGGCGACGGTGCTCCCGGCGCACGGCACCGCGCACGACCGGCCGGCGCGCGAGCCCGGCGCGCCCGGGCTCTGGCGGGAGCTGCGGGCCAGGCCCGCGGTGCTGGTCCTGCTCGCCGCGATCCTCTGCGTCGACCTCGTCTACCGTCAGCAGTACTCGACCCTGCCGGTCTTCCTGTCCGAGCACGGCCACAGCGCCCAGTTCTACGGCTGGCTGCTCTCCATCAACGGCGGCCTCATCCTTCTGCTGGAACTCCCCGCGGCGCACGCGCTGCGCCGACGCGCGCCGCTGAGCATCGTCTCCACCGGGCTGCTGCTCGTGGGGCTGGGCTACGCGGTGCTGATCCCGGGGGCCGGGGCGCTGTTCGCCATCACGATGATGGCGTCGCTGACCGCGGGGGAGATCCTCTACAAGACCACCGCGACGGCGTACGTCGCCGACCAGGCACCCGCCCATGCCCAGGGCCGCTTCCAGAGCCTGTACGCGGGCGCCTCCATCAGCGGCCAGGTGCTGGCACCACCGATCGGCGGCGCCCTCTACGCCACCGCGCCCGGACTGCTCTGGCCGGCCTGTGCGGTGCTGGCGGGCGGCGCCGGGGCGGCAGTGCTGGTGGCGCGGCGACTGCACGGGCCGGGGGCGGTGCGCGGGCCGGTGCGCGAGGAGACTCCCGCACCGGCACCAGAACGGCAGGCGCAGCCCGGCTGACCGGTGGCCGTGGGCTCCCGGGGCCGCGCCGCGACCATCCGGCGAGACCGGTTGGCTCCGGCGGTGCCTCGCCGGTTAGGTTCGTGTCATGACCGACACGACTCCTGCTCGCACCACCGGCGCCGTCGCCGCCGGCCTCGCCACCATCGCCGGCGACGGTTCCGTTCTCGACACCTGGTTCCCCGCCCCCGAGCTCACCGCAGAGCCCGGCCCGGCCGGAACCGAACGGCTCACCCCCGACCAGGCCGTCAACCTCCTCGGCGAGGGCGCCGCCAAGGCCATCGGCGTGGACGCCCGCCGCGGTGTCGAGATCATTGCCGTACGTACGGTCATCGCCTCGCTCGACGACAAGCCGCTCGACGCGCACGACGCGTACCTGCGCCTGCACCTCCTCTCGCACCGCCTCGTCCAGCCGCACGGCCAGAACCTGGACGGCCTCTTCGGTCTCCTCACCAACGTCGCCTGGACCTCGCTCGGCCCGGTCGCCGTCGACGACGTGGAGAAGGTGCGGCTGAACGCCCGCGCCGAGGGCCTGCACCTCCAGGTCACCTCGGTCGACAAGTTCCCCCGGATGACGGACTATGTCGCGCCGAAGGGCGTCCGGATCGCCGATGCCGACCGGGTCAGGCTCGGCGCGCACCTCGCCTCCGGTACCACCGTCATGCACGAGGGCTTCGTCAACTTCAACGCGGGCACCCTCGGCACGTCGATGGTCGAGGGCCGGATCTCCGCCGGTGTCGTCGTCGGCAACGGCTCGGACATCGGCGGCGGCGCCTCCACCATGGGCACCCTCTCCGGCGGCGGCAAGGAGCGCATCGTCATCGGCGAGCGCTGCCTGATCGGCGCCGAGGCCGGTGTCGGGATCGCGCTCGGCGACGAGTGCGTCGTCGAGGCCGGGCTCTACATCACGGCCGGCAGCCGTATCACGCTGCCGGACGGTCAGATCGTCAAGGCCCGTGAGCTCTCCGGCGCCTCGAACATCCTCTTCCGCCGCAACTCGGTCACCGGCGCCGTCGAGGCCCGCCCGAACAACGCGGTCTGGGACGGCCTCAACGACGTCCTGCACAGCCACAACTAGCTTGTAGCGGCGAGGAGTTCCTCGTATGCCCTCCGCAGCCCGTCGGTCGCCTCGCGCCCGGCGGGCTGCAGCGGTTCCCGGACCGGTCCGGCGTCGAGCAGTGCCTTCGCGGTGACCGTGCCGGGCAGTCCGGACGCCATCATCGCCTCGGCGAGGGGGACGGTCAGCCGGTTGAGCCGGGCGGCCCCGGCGGTGTCCCCGGCGTCGAAGGCGTCCAGGACCGCCCTCAGCTGCCGGGGCGCGACATTGGCGACCGTGCTGACATAGCCCGCCGCGCCCACCGCGTACAACGGCAGATTCAGCTCCTCGCAGCCCGAGTAGTACGCCAGCGAGGTCGCGCCGATCACCTTCGTGGAGCCGAGCAGGTCGTACGCGCAGTCCTTCACGGCCACGATGCGCGGGTGTTCCGCGAGCCGCAGCAGGGTCTCCGGCTCGATGCGCGTACCGGTGCGGCCGGGGATGTCGTACAGCATCAGCGGAAGGCCGGTCGCGTCGGCGACGCGACGGAAGTGCGCCTCGACGGCGGCCTGCGGCGGTCTGCTGTAGTACGGCGTCACCACCAACAGGCCGTCCGCGCCCGCCTGTTCGGCCTGCTGGGCGAGGGCCACGGTATGCCGGGTGTCCGAGCTGCCGACCCCGGCGACGATCGGCACACCGCCGCCGACCGCCGCCCTGACCGCCCGCAGCAGTGCGGTCTTCTCGGCGTCGGTGGTGGTCGGGGACTCGCCGGTGGTGCCGCTGAGCACCAGACCGTCGCAGCCGTCGGCGACCAGAGAGGCGGCATGCTTCTGGGCGGCGTCCGGGTCCAGCGCGCCGGAAGCGGTGAACGGCGTGATCATCGCGCAGAGCGCGCGGCCGAAGGGGGCTACGGGTGCTGTCATCCCTGAAGTGTCGGTCGGCCGGACCGTGAAGGTCCACTTAGTTCTTCTTGGGGTGAAAGGGAAGAAATGCTCAACAGTTGTAGGAGCGTCGCTCCGCGCTCTGGCATGATCGAACGCCTATGCGGCAGGCCGACACGGGGGCGGGTGCATGAGCATGCAGGGACTGACACGGACGGGGACCGGGGCCGGGAGACGGAGGCCGGTGGCGGCCGTGCTCATGGCCGGGGCGCTGGGTCTGTCGCTCTCGGGATGCGCCGGGTTTTTCGTGCCGGCGGGCGAGGGCGAGCCGGAGCCGACACCGAGCGTGTCGTACAAGGTGCACGCCGACAAGCTGCCGTCACCGTTCCCGACCGTATCCGCCGCGCTGCCCGAGCGGCCACCACCGGCGCCGACTCCCAGCCCCAGGCCCACCGCGGGTGTCGGGAGAGCCGGCTGCCCGTCCTCCGGCGTCGTCGTCGACATGGGTGAGGTCGAGGCCGCACTGGGCCACCGGGCCGTCGGCCTCACCCTCACCAACTGCGGCAAGAAGCCGTACCGCGTTGATGGCTATCCGTCCGTCCGGGCCCTGGACGACGCAGGCGATCCGCTGCCGGTCCCGGTGAATCCGGGCTCCTCGTACATGGGGAGCGACCCGGGCCCGGAAGAGGTCATGCTGAAGCCGGGGGAGACGATGCGGTCGCTCCTCGCCTGGGTCTCCACCCCGACCGGCGGTGACCTCATCGAGGGCGACGCGCTGGAGATCGCACCGGCCCCCGGTCTGGAGCCGCGCACCTTCCCGCTGGAGGGCAGCGACGTACGGCTGCTCGACGAGCTGAACATGACCGCCTGGCGGACCGAGCCGTCCCGGTAGCCCGGCGAAAGGGGAGTCAGAGGGCGAGCTTGAAGCCTTCGTGGCTGCGGGCGAAGCCCAGCGACTCGTAGAACCGGCGCGCGTCCGCACGCCGCTTGTTGCTGGTCAGCTGCATCAGCCCGCACCCCCGCAGCCGGGCCCGGTCGACGGCCTGCTTCATCAGCTCCCGGCCCAGTCCGCCGCCCCGCCGGTCGGCCCTGACCCGTACCGCCTCGATGAGCGCCCGCTCCTCGCCGTGCTTGCCGAGCCCCGGTATGTAGGTCGCCTGCAGGCAGCCCAGCACGGTGTCGCCGTCCACCAGCACGAGCATCTCGTTGCGCGGGTCGCTCTCGATGGCGGCGAAGGCCTTCTCGTACGTGCCGTCGACCACCACCGAGGCCGGATCGACGACCCGCTCCTCATCTGCGAGGAGGGCGAGGACAGCGGGCAGGTCGGCGCGGGTGGCGGTACGAAGGATCACGTTCCGGAGTCTGGCACGGGCGCCGGAGCGCTCAGTACCCGGGCACCGGTGCGGCCGCGTGGCTGACCGGCACGGTGTGCGTGACCCAGGGGGCCCGCGCCGCATCGCCCCGAAGATGGAGCAGGAACGAGGTGGGCTCGTGGAGACAGCCGGGCGACCCGTCGCGCAGGGCGAGCCCGCTCTGCAGATACGTGCTGGGGGCGAGCGCCAGGGTGCTGCCCGCGAAGGCGGCCGTGACGGGTCGGTGGACATGACCGGCCGGCACCCGGACGACATCCGGATGGGCGGCGACCACCTCCGCCGGCGCATCGCCGTCCGCCAGCCGCATCCCGTCCAGGAACGGGATGCCGACCGGGACCGGCGGATGGTGCAGACAGACGAACGCCGGTACGCCCGGCCTGCCGGCGAGGACCTCGTCGAGCCAGCCGAGCTGCTCCGTCCCGAGCCGCCCGCCGCCGGAGCCGTCCACCTTCGAGTCCAGGGCGACCACGGCCGGCCCGGGGTGGTCCACGACGTAGTACGCCTGCCGGGCGCCGCCCAGGAACCCGGTCCCGCCGAACGCGTCGAGCAGCGCCGCCGGTTCGTCGTGATTGCCCGTCACCAGGTGCAACGGCAGGGGGAACCGCTCGATCACCTCGCGCAGCACCTCGTACTCGTCCGGCCGTCCCCGCTTGGCCGGATCACCCGTGATCACCACCGCGTCCGGCCGTGGATCGAGGGCGAGCACCCGGCTCAGGGCCAGGTTCAGCCCGGCCGCCGGTTCACCGGCCAGGGCGCCGGTGGTGAGATGCGGATCACGGAGAGCATCTCCCCACCGTTCCCGCTGCCGCCCGGACGCGGCAAGCGATCATGCCGAGGGCGAATGGCGGCGCTCTTCGGAGCCGGCGGGGTCAGCGGCGCGCCATGTAGAGGGCGAAGGCCTTGTGGAGCACCTTGTTGATCGGGTAGTCCCACTCGCCGATGTACTCGGCGGCCCGGCCGCCGGTGCCGACCTTGAAGCGCAGCAGGCCCAGAAGATGGTTGCTCTCGTCCAGGGTGTCGGTGATGCCGCGCAGGTCGTAGACGGCCGCGCCCCTCTCGTGCGCGTCGCTCATCATGCGCCACTGGATGGCGTTGTTGGGCTGGACCTCGCGCTTGCGGCCGGTCGAGGCGCCGTAGGAGTACCAGACGTGGTTGCCGACGGTCAGCATCGTCGCCGCGGAGAGCGTCTCGCCGTCGTGGTGGGCGAGGTAGAGCCGCATCCGGTCGGGGTCCTCGGCCCGCAGTACGGTCCACATGCGCTGGAAGTAGACGAGCGGGCGAGGGATGAAGCGGTCGCGTTCGGCCGTCTCGCGGTACAGCTCGTAGAAGGCCGGGAGATCCTCGTAGCCGCCCTCGACGACCTTGACGCCCGCCTTCTCCGCCTTCTTGATGTTGCGCCGCCACTGCTGGTTCAGGTTGCCCAGGATCTGCTCCAGCGGCTGCCCGGCGAACGGCACCTGGAAGACGTACCGGGGCTGTCCGGCACTGAAACCGTCCTCGCCGCCCTCCTCGCCCTGCTGCCAGCCCAGCCGGCGCAGCTGCTCCACGAGCGCGGCGGCCTGCGGCTCGTTCACATCCGCCTCCACGTCGCGCAGCCGTCCGGCGGCCGGGTCGGCGATGGCGTCCTTGACGGTCCTGGCGTCCCAGCGCCGGGCGACCACCGGCGGGCCCATGCGCACCGAGAACGCGCGCTGTGCCTTCAGATGCGCCAGCATCGGATCCAGCCACTGCTTCAGACCGGCGTCGTGCCAGTCGATGACGGGGCCCTCCGGCAGATAGGCCAGATAGCGTTTCACCCGGGGGATCGGCCGGTAGAGGACGAGCCCGGCTCCGACGATCCGTCCCCGGCCGGTGCCCTCCCGGTCGAACCAGCCGATGCTCTCCGCGCGCCAGTCGGGCTTCACATCGCCCCACGACGGAACCTGCATATGGCTCACGGCGGGCCGGCTCGCGATGAACTCCAGGTGTTCCTCGCGGGTGATCGCCTTGAGGTGCAGCTTCATGCGGTACTCCGTTCGTTGTCCTGTCGTTGGGCCTGACGGTCTCAACGGGGGAGTGTTGTTGACCTCAAGCGCACTTGACGTACCAGGGTGGGCGGCAGCGGCGCGCCACGCGGGTGCACCGGTCAGGAGGACCCGTCATGAGCGTGCGATTCGCATCCCGTCCCGATCTTGCCCATAACGACGCCGGAATCGTCAAAGCGAGCACCTGGGATGTCGGCACCCCCGAGCGGCAGCGGCAGACGGTCGAGGCCATTCGCAGGGCGTGGGACAGCCGGGAGTGGCCGCATCCGGGGCTGCTCTCGTACACCGTCCATGTCGGTGAGGACGGGAAGACACTGTTCCACTACACCCAGTGGAGTGGGGAGCAGGCGTATCAGGACTTCTTCCGGCACGGCCGGGACGAGCGCAACGCGGACATCGACGCCGCCGTGCCGGGCATCCGGCGGCTCGGGCTGCACACCCTTGAGCCATACCGCTCCGTGCCGCTGCGGGAGGGGGACGGACGGGAGCCGGGGTGCGTCGTGATCGTCGATGTCGAGTTCGACGGGGCGGACAAGGCGCGGCAGCGGGACTGGGTGGACACCGTGTTCGAGGCGTTGGGGACCGATCCGGCGCCCGCCCCCGGGGGCATCTCCGGACACTTCCATGTGAGCACCGACGGAACGCGCGTGCTCAATTACGCCGAATGGGAGAGCGCGCAGGCCCATGTCGACGCACTGGCCGGGCCCGGCGACGGGATCGGTTCGAGGACGCCGCAGTGGGAGCGGGTGCAGTCGTACCCGGGAGTGGTCGGCGGGGGCGTGCACCGCTACACGCCCGCGCTCAGCATGAGGCCGAGGGCGGACGCGTAGCGGCGCTGCGTATGTATATGGACTACGGGTGTATATGGACTACGGGCGGAAGCGGAGCACCTGCGGGTCGTGGTCGCTGTTCTGCGCGGCGAACTCGGCGTTGATGTGCACGCTGTCGTAGTGGAAGTCGTCGATCGACGGGCTGGTCAGGATCTGGTCGAGGACTTGGGTGTTGCCCTGGTAGACGTACGAGTAACGCTCCGGGCGGGGCAGGGACTTGACCGCCGGGTACAGCACGCCACCGGCCGTCAGCGCCTTGGCCGTGCCGGAGAACTCGAAGTCGTTGATGTCGCCGGCGACCAGGACGTCCGCGTTCTTCTGGACGCTCAGCAGCTTCTTGACGAAGGTGTTGACCGCCTCGGCCTGCGCATGCCGCTGGACCTCCGACGAGCGGGCCGGCGGCTGGTGCTGCGAGACGATGGACTCGTCGCCGCCCTTGGACGCGAAGTGGTTGGCGACGACGAAGACCGTACGGCCGCGGAAGCTGAACTCTCCGGCGAGCGGCTTGCGGCTGTCCTGCCAGGCCGCGTTCGCCGGGTCGATCCGGCCGGGGGAGAGGGTCAGGGCCGCCCGGCCCCGCTCCCGTACGACATCGGTCGCCGTCGTCGCGTCGCCGCCCGCGCGGTCGGTGAACGACACCCGCTCCGGGTTGAAGAGGAACACCTGGCGGATGTTGCCGCCGGGCTCGCCGCCGTCCTTCTTGTCCTCCGGGGCGATGGAACGCCACTCGTACGCCGGACCGCCCGCCGCCACGATCGCGTCGGTGAACTTCTTGACCGTCTGATCGGCGGCGACCGTACCGTCGTCCGTCGCGCCGTTGTTGTCCTGGATCTCCTCCAGCGCCACGATGTCGGGCGAGGCGAGGTTGTCGACCACAGCCGCGGCGAGCGCGTCGAACTTCTCCTGCGGGTCGCCCGGGTCGAGGTTCTCGACGTTGTACGTCGCCACCGCCAGCTCGCCGCCGCGCTGCTTGCGGGTCGTCTCACGGCGCAGGCCCTTGCCGGTGACCGTGCCCAGGGTACGGGCGGTCAGTGTGTAGCCGCCGTACTGGTTGAAGTCGAGCGGACCCTCGGTCGTGCCGGACAGCACATCGCCGACATCGGCGGTCGGGAAGGGCTGCTCGGCGAGCGGCACCAGCGACTGGATCTGGAGCCGGCCGGTGTTCTGCGCGGTGTACGAGCCGTAGACCGTACCGCCGCGGCGGCTCGCGTTCTCGTGCGGCTTCACCGTCACCCACAGCTCGGCGTACGGGTCGGTGGCGCCGACCACCCGCGAGGTGCCGATGCGGATGTTCATGCCCTCCAGGGACTCGTAGTAGTCCAGGGCGTAGCGGGACGGGGCGAGGGGAAGCGCGTCGATGGAGCCGCCCGCCGCGGGGTCTCCCTCCGGGGTGTACCGGGAGGGCACCGAGTGCTCCGAGACCGTCACCGGCGCGGGCACGGCATTGCCGGAGGACACCACCGCGACGGTGGGCTTGCTGATCTGGGTGAGCGACTGGTTGCCGGAGGAAAGGCCGCCCGGGACGTACTCGGTGACCGTGCCGGAGACCGTGACCGCGTCACCCACTGCGACGGCCGGCGCGGAGCCGGTGTAGACGAAGATGCCCTCACTGGTGGCGGGGTCGGCATCGGGGTCCGGGTCCTGGAACCAGAAGCCCTTCGAGCCGTACGTCCGCACACCCGTGACGATGCCCGCGACACCGCTGACCTGCCGGCCGGTGAGCGGGGATATCCGGGTGGTGCCCTGGATGTCGTGGATCCGGACCTGGCCGTCGGCGGACGAGGACGGGGAGGCGGACGCGGAAGTGGTGGCTGCGCCGGTGAGCAGGCCCGCGGCGAGCGCGGCGGTGACTACGGCGGAGACGGCGGTCGTTCTGGACGATGCGGCGGGCATCAAGGGCTCCGGGGGTATCGAGGGTCGGAGTGGAGGTCTACGCGCGTCAATCTCTTGTGTGGGCAAGGCAGTTGTCAAGGTCTCCCGGGTGGACTGCCACTGTCCGTTGCGTGAACCGGGTGGCATGGGGCGAAATGCGTCTACGCTTGGGCCGCCTGAACCCGTACGCCCCGTACGTCCCGAGGAGAACCACCTGATGTCCGCAGAGCGCCCCACCCTGCCGCCCGTACGGCTGCACACCGAGGCCGAGCTGGCACGGGACGCGCTCGCCGCGCCGCTGCTCGCCCGCGCTGTCCGGCTCGCCCGCTGGGCAGGCCCCGGGACCCGGGTCGGCGCCGGTGGCGAGCTCGTCGAGGAACAGCTGCCGGCGGCGGCCGAACACCTCGGCCTCACGGCGGACGAGGACGGCGCGGCGGAGGCGAGCGAGGCGTGGCGGCTCGCGGTCGACGCGGGGCTCGTCGACGTCGAGGACCCGCAGGAGGCCGCGGGGGAGGACGCGGAGGGGACCGCCGCCGCCGGTGAGAACCTGGCGCTGATCACCGGTGGTTCACCGCAGGACGTCCTCTCGATCTGGCTCGACGGCCTGGAGGCCGTCCACGCCGACGCCACCGCGCCCGTCTTCGAGGACTTCGCCGATCTCGTCGGCGAGGACGGCTCGATCGACTTCGAATCCCTGGACTGGGACCCGGAGGTCGAGGCGGAATTCCTCGACGGGGTCCTCGGCAATCTGTACCTGCTCACCGCCGGTGACGCCGGCACGGACGCGGCGCCCGTACCGCTGCCCGCGCTCGCCGCGTCGATGATCGTGCCCGACGACATGGGCGAGCCCACCGACGACATCCTTGAGCAGGTGTCCGACGCGATGATGCGCCTCGACGACCAGTTCCGGGTGCTCGAACCCATCGGGATCGTCGAATACCGCCCGGTGGACGAGGCGTTGCTGGCCGAGGAGGGCGAGGACGCCGCCCCGCCGGCCGACGACGAGGACGTCACCCGGTACGGAATGGTGAAGCTGACCCCCCTCGGCCTGTACGGCATCCGGGCCCGGATGCTGGAGGCCGGGGTGGACGCCCCGGCGATCGGCGACCTCGCGGACAAGGGCGCCGACGCGCTCCTCGGCGGCATCGCGTACTACCCCGAGACGGCGGCCCGCAGCGAGGTCGAGCTGTGGCTCACCCGGCGCGGCGCGGACGGGGCCGCGGCCGAACTCCTCGCGGCGGCACGCGGCGCGGACCAGCAGGCGCCGCTGCGCCGGCTCCACTGCCAGCAGGCGCTCGCCCTGGTCGGCGCGGAGGCGGAGCCCGCAGTGCGCGCGGTGCTGGACGATCCCGAGCTGGGCGGTCTCGCACGGGTCTGGCTCGCGGAGCTGGGCGCGGCGGACGTACCCGCGCCGCCGGAGTCGATGATCTTCTGGCTCGCCATCGACACGATCGCGGCCCAGCTGGAGGCCGAGGGTGATCTGGACGAGCTCCAGGGCCTGGTCGAGGGCCTGGCGGGCCAGCACGGCGGCTTCTTCGACGAGGCGTGGCGGGTGGAGCACCCGGCGACGGCGGACGTCCTCGAAGCGATGGGGCGGCTGCACAGCGACAAGAAGAAGGCCAAGGAAGCCCGCAAGGCGGCGTTCAAGGCGCGGTCGCGGACGGGGGCCTGAGCCCCGGGCGGCTGGGCTGCCCGCTGACGCTCACGCTCGCGCTCGCGGCGTGAGCGGGGCGGTCGGCGGACCGCATGGACCGGGCGCGGCATCCATTCCGGCCAACTGCACAGGAAGGATGCCCCCCGACGTCGCCCGCAGTTCAACTGGTGTTGGCGCAGGGGCGCGACTGTGGGCGCTCCAACAACCCGCTCAGTTGCCCCAGGAGTACGTGATGCCCTTCACGCGCAGGGAATTCACCAGACAGTCCGCCCTCACCGGTGCCGGCATCGCCCTGACCGGTACCGTCGCCGCGCTGGCCACCGCGCCGGGTGCACTGGCCGCCGAGGACTCGCAGCACGGCCACGACGGCCACGGTCACGACCACGGGCACGGCCACAGCCACCAGCCCGGCTACGGGCCGCTGATCGCCGACCCCGAGGGCCTCCTCGCGCTGCCCGCCGGCTTCTCGTACAAGGTCATCACCCACAGCGGTGTCACCAAGCTGGAGTCCGGCGAGTACACCCCCTCCAACCACGACGGCACGGCCACCTTCGAGGGCCCGCGCGGCGTCACCCTGCTCGTCAACAACCACGAGCTGAGCGGCACCCGGGCCGGCTGGGAGCACCCGGTGCCGCTCGCCGAGGGCCTCGTCTACGACCCGGTCGCGGCCGGCGGCTGCACCGTCGTGGAGACCCGCCGCGACGGCCGTACCGCCGAGTGGGTCGGCATCGCCGGTACGTCCACCAACTGCGCCGGTGGCGCGTCCCCGTGGGGCACCTGGCTCACCTGCGAGGAGACCGAGGACAAGGCCGGCAAGAACGGCCTCCTCAAGGACCACGGCTACGTCTTCGAGGTCGACCCGTACGACAAGCGCGCCAACCGAGACCCGCGCCCCGTCAAGGCGCTCGGCCGGTATGCCCACGAGGCTGTCGTCATCGACCCCAAGCGCGGCCACGCCTATCTGACCGAGGACGCCGCGGGCCCCAACGGGCTGCTCTACCGCTGGGTTCCGCCGCACGGCTTCCGGCACGGCCGCGGCAAGCTGCGCACCCTCGCCGACGACGCCGGTGTCCTCCAGGCCACCAAGGCCTTCGACAGCAACGGGAAGTTCGTCGACGACCTGTCCCGCGCCACCAAGATCGGCACGGTATACGGCGTGGACTGGGTCGACGTGCCCGACCGTGACGCGAAGACCGTCTCGGTGCGCAAGCAGTTCACGGACAGCGAGGTCACCCGCGCCCGCAAGCTCGAAGGCATGTGGTGGGGCGACGGCGGCGTGTACATCGTCTCCTCCTTTGCCCGCGAGGAGAGCCCCGTCCAGCATGACGGCCAGGTCTGGTTCTACGACCCGAAGCGCCGCACGCTGACGCTGAAGGTGCTCCTCGGTGTGAACGCCGACCCGTCCAAGGACGGTGCCTTCGACGGCCCGGACAACATCACCGTCTCGCCGTACGGTGGTCTGGTCATCGCCGAGGACGGCAACGGCATCCAGCACCTCTTCGGTGCGACCGACAGCGGCCGCACGTACCCGATCGCCCGCAACGAGCTGAACATCGGCAGCGAACAGGAGCCGGAGTACAGCGAGTTCACCGGTGTCACGTTCTCGCCCGACGGCAGGACGCTGTACGCCAACATCCAGACGCCGGGCATCATGCTCGCCATCACCGGTCCGTGGAAGCGCCAGCCGAACCGCCACTGACGGCCGGGACCGCCGGAGTCATCCACATGAAATGCCCGCGCGCGTAATTCCCTCGCGCTCCGTGGAGTTCCCCCTCTAGAGTCCTGCCTGTGTCCAGGTGCGCAGGCAGGACCTACTTCCACTCTTAATGGGGATGTCGCGGGTTCGAGTCCCGCCACCGGATCTCGTTCCGGTGTAGCTCAGTTGGCAGAGTACCTTCGTCGGTTCCGCCGACTCCGATCTCTGGACACCACAACTTCATCAGCAATGACTGCATGCACCTCCCGGTGCGCAGGCTGCGGCTACTTCCTGTCAAGAAACTGCCGCCGCCGACTCTGATCTCGGGAGGCACAGACATCGGGGGGTGCCCGGTGCGCAGGTGACGGATACTTCTCGGATCTGACGGTTGCGGGTTCAAGTCCCGCCCGGCCACGGCCGGTAGCTCAATGCGGTAGAGCATCAGGCAAGCCCGTCGCCGACTCCTGATCTCGGGCACCCTTTTCCCGCTGTGCCTTCTCCCAATGAATTCGGGGGAATTCACATGGCACGCTTCAACACCCGCACCACCGGGCCCCGCGCCACCTCGCCCGTGAAGTCGACCGGGCGCACCGCGCCGACCCATCAGGGCGGCCGAGGACATCTCCGCGACAATCGCTCCGAGCTCTTTCTGCTCGCGGTCGCCAATTTCGTTTCGCAGCAGACCTTTTACGAGGACGGCGAGCAGCGCGACAACCGATTCGCCGAACTGGTGCGGATACTCGCCGTCGGTGACCCCGAGTGGACCGCCGGTCTGCTCCACTGGCTGCGCCGCGAGGGCCAGATGCGTACCGCTTCGATCGTCGGCGCCGCCGAGTATGTGAAGGCACGGCTCGACGCGGGTGCCGAGGACGGGCCGTCCAACCGGCAGGTCGTCGACTCCGTCCTGCTGCGCGCCGACGAGCCCGGTGAACTCCTCGGGTACTGGACCTCGCGCTACGGCCGCGCCGTGCCCAAGCCCGTCAAGCGCGGCATCGCCGATGCCGTACGCCGCCTCTACAACGGCAAGTCGCTGCTGAAGTACGACACCGCGTCCAAGGGCTACCGCTTCGGCGACATCCTGAACCTGGTGCACGCCGCGCCGGACCCGGAGAAGACGTGGCAGGGCGAGCTGTTCCGGTACGCCCTCGACCGCCGCCACCACCCGGAGGCGGCCGTGGTGCCGGTCTCCAACCGCACCCTCACCGCGCACCGTGCGCTGATGGAGCTGCCGGTCGAGGAGCGGCGGGCCGTGGTCGACGGTGCGGACGGTGCGGACCGGCTGGCTGCGGCGGGCGTGACCTGGGAGGCCCTGGCGGGCTGGCTGCAGGGACCGATGGACGCCGCGGCCTGGGAAGCGGTGATTCCGTCGATGGGTGCGATGGCGCTCGTCCGCAATCTGCGCAACTTCGACGAGGCGGGCGTCTCGGACGAGGTCGCCGCACAGGTGGCTGCGAAGATCTGCGACCCGGCCGTGGTCGCCGCATCGCGGCAGTTCCCGTTCCGCTACCTCGCCGCCTATCAGCACGCGCCCTCGCTGCGCTGGGCCCACCCGCTGGAGAAGGCCCTCGGTCACTCCCTGGGCCAGGTGCCCGCGCTGCCGGGGCGGACGCTGATCCTGGTCGACCGCTCGGGCTCGATGTGGTCGCCGCTCTCGGACCGCTCGCAGCTCAACCGGGCCGACGCCGCCGCGATCTTCGGTACGGCGCTGGCACTGCGGGCAGCCGATGCCGATCTGGTGCAGTTCGGTACGAACAGCTCACCGGTGACATATCGCCGCGGCGAGTCCGTGCTGAAGGTCCTGGAGCGCTTCGGTGACCTCGGCGGCACCAACACCGCGGAGGCGGTGCGCCGGCACTACCGGGCCCATGACCGGGTACTGATCGTCACCGACGAGCAGGCGTCGTTCTCGTACGCCGCGGATGCCACCGCGGCCGTGCCGGCCGACGTGCCCGTCTACACCTGGAACCTGGCCGGATACCGGGTCGGGCACGCCCCGTCGGGAGGTGGGAACCGCCACACCTTCGGGGGTCTTTCGGACGCGGCGTTCCGCATGGTGCCGCTGCTGGAAGCGGGCCGGGACGCGGACTGGCCCTGGAATCGCTGATTACGAATCCGGCATCAGTTGTGCCCCCAGGAGTGGACGGGCATGGCGTCGGGCCTTCCCAGGGCGCATACTCAAGGTAATGAAACAGTCAGCCCGGCGATACCTGCCTTCCAGTCCCTTCAACCGCCCGGCCCAGGCGGCCCCACCGGTCGAATTGTTCGATGTGGGCGACCGGGTGTCGCACGACCAGTTCGGACTCGGTCGAGTCCTCGCTGTCGAGGGCGACAACGACGCAGTGCTCATCGACTTCTCGGGGCGACAGGGGAGGATCCTGAGCCCGTACTCCAAGCTGACCAAGCTCTGAGAGAGGTGGCGAGCACGCGCAGCGACCGCGTCCCCGTCACACTCTCCGGCCTCAGGGGCACCTGGCATTCGCAGGTGCCCCTGAAACCGTGTGGGAAGCCTTTGCAGCGTTACAGCGCCTGGGCGGCGGGCTTCACCATGCCGCGGACGGTGCGCGACTTCACGAAGTCGCCCATCGCCGTCATCTCCCACTCGCCGGAGAACTGCTTGATCAGCTTGGCCATCATCACGCCGGTCTGCGGCTCCGCGCCGGTCAGGTCGAAGCGGACCAGCTCCTCACCGGTGGCCGCGTCGATCAGCCGGCAGTAGGCCTTGGCGACCTCGGTGAACTTCTGGCCGGTGAACGAGTTGACCGTGAAGACCAGACCGGTCGCCTCCGCCGGGATCCGGCCCAGGTCGACGACGATCACCTCGTCGTCACCCGCACCCTCGCCTGTGAGGTTGTCGCCGGAGTGCTTGACCGCGCCGTTCAGGATGGAGAGCTTGCCGAAGTAGCAGCTGTCCAGGTGGTTCCGGTTGGGGCCGTAGGCGATCACGGAGGCGTCGAGGTCGATGTCCTTGCCGCGGAACGCGGGCTCCCAGCCGAGGCCCATCTTGACCTGGGAGAGCAGCGGGCGGCCGCCCTTGACCAGGGAGACCGTCTGGTTCTTCTGGAGGCTGACCCGGCCCTTGTCGAGGTTGATCTTGCCGGAGGAGGCGGGCGCGGGAGCGGCGGGCGGGGCCGCGGGGGCCGGAGGTGCGGCGATCCGCGGGTCCACCGGGGCGGCGGCGGGCATCGGGGGTACGACGGGCGCGGGCGCGGGCGCGGCGGCAGGAGCAGCGGCGGGCTCCTCCTCGACCGAGACACCGAAGTCCGTGGCGATACCGGCCAGCCCGTTCGCATAGCCCTGGCCGACCGCGCGGGCCTTCCAGGCGCCGTTGCGGAGATAGACCTCGATGACCACGAGCGCCGTCTCGGCGCCCAGCTGGGGCGGCGTGAACGTGGCGAGCACACTGCCGTCGTCGGCGTTGCGCACGGTCGCGGTGGGCTCGATGCCCTGGAAGGTCTGGCCCGCCGCATCCGGGCTCGCCGTGACGACGATCTTCTCGATGCCGGACGGGACCGCGGTGGTGTCCACCACGATCGCGTCCGGTGCGGTGCCGCCGCCGGAGCGGTAGGTCACGCCGGGGCCGGCGGGCTGGTTGTAGAAGATGAAGTCGTCGTCGGAGCGCACTTTGCCGTCGGCGGTGAGCAGCAGGCCCGAAACGTCGAGCCGCACCGGTGCGGAGACGTCCACTGCCACGCGGGCGGCGGAGAGAGGGATGTTCGAGCCGGGGGTCATAGCGGTCATGCACGGGGTAACGAACGACCGGGCTTTGCCGTTCCCTTACCTTTACCCGTCTTGGCGCACTGTTGGCGCGGCCGTGTCGGCCGGTGCGGCCGCGCCATCCGGCACGGCTAGTGCGGCCAGATCGGCGGGTTGGTGCAGAAGTGTCCGCCGAGGTGGGCGTGGTCGGGGTTGTCCGGGTCCAGTTCACCCTGTTCGGCGATGAGCTCGGCCGCGTACGGCTCCGAGTCGTCCCTCGGCTCGTATCCGAGCGAGCGGGCCGTCGTCAGGTCCCACCACAGCCGGGTGTTGTCGGATGAGCCGTGGACGACGGTGTGCCGCACGTCCTCGGCGGTGAGTGCGGCGTGGAAGAGCCGGGCGCCGTCCTCGGGGCTCATCCAGACCGAGAGCATCCGTACGGATGTCGGTTCCGGGAAGCAGGAGCCGATGCGTACGGAGACGGTCTCCATGCCGTGCCGGTCCCAGTACAGCTGGGCGAGGTCCTCGCCGAAGGACTTGGACAGGCCGTAGAAGGTGTCGGGGCGGCGCGGGGCGTTGATGGGGATCAGCGGGTCGCCGGGGAGCGGGCGGGGGGTGTAGCCGACGACATGGTTGGAGGAGGCGAAGACGATGCGCCGGACGCCCTCTTCGCGCGCGGCCTCGTAGAGGTTGTACGTCCCCTCGATGTTCGCCTTCAGAATCTTGTCGAACGAGGCTTCCAGGGAGATGCCCGCGAGGTGGATGATCGCGTCGACGCCCCGCACGGCCTCGCGCAGCGCCTCCTTGTCACCGAGGTCGGCCGTGATCGCGTCCGGCTCGCCCTCCACGGGGGCGATGTCGAAGAGGCGGAGCTCGTAGCCGTACGCGGGCAGAAGTCCGCGCATCAGGGTGCCGAGGCCGCCGGCGGCGCCGGTGAGCAGGACGGTGCGGGGAGCGGGCATACGCGGATCTCCTCGGTACATAGGTGCACGCGCGCGATCTGCGTGCGCGGCGCGGCCCCTGCGGTACCTGCGACATGTACCCGCGGGACGGCAAATCCATGGACAGCATTCACATGCATGGACAAGCTAAGAAGTCATGACGTACTGCGTCAAGTGCCGGGTGCCTCTCCCGCACACTCTCCCGCGGAGTCTCCGTGGAGTCGACAACTCCGTCTTCATGATCGGACGGGTTGCGTGTTCCCGTCTTGACCTGTGCCGGGATGCTGCCTTAGCGTGAGAGCGTTCATAAATATGGACACCGATCAGAATTGTGCACGCCTGGACCTGCTCAGGGAGCGCCCGTGACCTCAGCCCCTCTTGCCGCCCGACTCACCCGTGTCGCCGGGCCGCTCTTCTTCCCCGTCACCGCGTACGGACCGGACGGCGCGATCGACATCGACGCCTTCCGCGCGCATGTACGGACCGGCATCGACGCCGGTGCGGCGGCCGTCTTCGCCTGCTGCGGCACCGGCGAGTTCCACGCCCTGACGCCGGAGGAATTCCGCCTCCTCGTCGCCGCGGCCGTCGAGGAGACCGCCGGAGAGGTGCCCGTCGTCGCGGGAGCCGGATACGGCACGGCCCTCGCGATCCAGTACGCGAAGCTCGCCGAGGAAGCGGGCGCGGACGGGCTCCTCGCCATGCCCCCGTATCTCGTGGTCGCCGACCAGGCGGGGCTGCTGAGCCACTACACGGCGCTCGCCGCGGCCACCGGTCTGGAGACGATCGTCTACCAGCGCGACAATGCCGTCTTCACCCCGGAGACCGTCGTCGCACTGGCCGTGACGCCCGGCATCATCGGCCTCAAGGACGGCTACGGCGATCTCGACCTGATGCAGCGCATCGTCAGCGCCGTCCGCACCGAACTGCCCGGCCAGGACTTCCTGTACTTCAACGGGCTGCCCACCGCCGAACTCACCGGCCTCGCCTACCGGGGCATCGGCGTGACGCTCTACTCCTCCGCCGTCTTCGCCTTCGCGCCCGACATCGCGCTCGCCTTCCACCGGGCGCTGGACTCCGGCGACGACGACCTGGCCAACGCGCTCCTCGACCACTTCTACCGGCCACTGGTCGAACTGCGCGCCAAGGGCCGCGGCTACGCCGTCTCGCTCGTCAAGGCAGCCGTCCGGCTGGGCGGCCTGGACGTGGGCGAGGTCCGCACCCCGCTCACCGAGCCGCCCGCCGCCCACATCGAGGAGCTCACCGAGATCATCGCGCGCGGCCGCGACCTGCTGGAGAAGTACGGGCAGGAGCAGCGCGGGTGAAGACCTCCGCCTTCCTCTACCCGTGGGACGTCGTCGGCGACCCGGACGCGGCCGCCCGCGTCGCGGATCTGGGCGTCCAGCAGGTGACGCTCGCCGCCGCCTACCACTCCACCCGGGCGCTGACCCCGCGCCACCCCGACCGCCGCATCGTCACCGCCGGGCATGCCGCGGTGCTCTACCCGCCGGACGCCGCTCGGTGGGCGGGGCGCGAACTGCGTCCGTACGAGCAGTCCTGGGTGGCCTCGGACGATCCGTACGCCGAGGCCGCACAGGCCCTCACCGATGCCGGTCTTCAGGTGCACACCTGGGTGGTCCTCGCGCACAACTCCCGGCTGGGCGCCGAGCATCCGGACACCTCCGTGGTCAATGCGTACGGCGACCGCTACCCCTGGGCGCCCTGCATCGCGCAGCCCGCGGTCCGCGAGTATCTGGTCGCTCTGGCGGCGGAGGCGGCGGTACGGGACGGCGCGCGCGGCGCCGAGCTGGAGTCCTGCGGCTGGTACGGCTTCGCGCATCTGCACGCCCACGACAAGATCGCGGGCGTCGGTCTCGGGGACGCGGCACAGTATCTGATGTCGCTCTGCTTCTGCCCCGACTGCCGGACCGGATACGCCGGACACGGTCTGGACGCCGAAGAGCTGGCCGCAGCCGTACGCCGGGCGCTGGAACCGGCCTGGTCCGGTTCCGGCTCTCCGGAGGCCGGGTGGGCCGGCATCGAGAAGCTCCTCGGCGCCGGCCTCGCCGCCGGCACCCTTCAGTGGCGCGGCCAGGTCGCCCGTACGCTCCAGGAATCCGCGGTCGCCGCCGTACGGGCGGCGGCGGAGCCGGGCTTCCAGGTGCTGCTGCACGCCGACCCCGCGCCGTACCGCTGTGGTGCGAACGTCGGTGCCGACCCGGAGCACATCCTGTCCGTGGCGGACGGTGTAGTGCTGCCCTGCACCGGCGGCGACGCGGCGCGCGAGGCCGTACTCGGCCCGTTCGCCGGGCGCGAGGGCGTGCTCGCGGCCAACTTCACCGTGGTCACGGGGATGGGCGGCAGCCCCGCCACACTGGAGCGGGACGCCACGCACGCGGCTTCGCTCGGCGCGAACCAACTGCGCCTGTATCACGCCGGGCTGGCCTCCGGCCCGGACCTTGAGACCGTCGCCGAAGCGCTGTCACGCCTCGGTCGATGACGCACGCGGACCGGTGGGGGCGCCCGTCAGCCGTCCCCAAGCTCTCAACTTCGTTCGAGCAGGGGAGACCCCATCCGCCGGTCCGTGACCAGCAGCACCGCCGTCAGCAACGCCGCCGCGCCCACCAGCGGCAGCAGCACCCGCATGTCCACCAGCGCGACCAGCCCCGCACCGAGCCCCAGAGCCACCGCGTTGGGCGCAAACATCAGCGTGCCGGCGGTCGCCGCCGTCCGGCCCAGGAGCGCGTCCGGCGTCTCCCGCTGCACCGCCGTCATCGCGGCGATCAGCACGCACGGCAGTCCGGCCCCGATCAGGCCGCAGGCCACCAGCGCCACCGCGTCGTACGGCAGCGCCCGCAGGCCCACCGCCACCGCGAACACGGCGATCCCCGCCGCCGTGAACACCCGTTCCGGCAGCCGCCGCAGCAGTGGCCCGGCCAGTAGCCCGATCATGATGGACCCGACGCCCTGCGCCACGGAGAGCACACCCGCGTACGAGGGGGAGTGGCCGAGCCTCCCGTCCACGACGGCGTACAGCGTCGCCCCGTTGAGCCCAGCGCACAGCATCGTGACCGATCCGGCGAGCACCAGCGGCCGCAGCACCGGCGACCCCCAGACCTGCCGCATCCCGGCGGCCCATCCGCCCTCCCGGTCCTCGACCGTCGCCGGGTCCTGCTTCCGTACCCGCAGCAGTCCGTAGAGCCCGGCGGCCAGCGCGAAGGAGACCGCGTCCAGCAGGGCCACCGAGGCGCCCCCGAAGCGGGCGTAGAGCGCCGCACCGGTGAGCGGGGCCAGCAGCTTCATGCCCTCGTTCGCCATCATCCGCAAGCCGTTGAAATCGCCCAGCAGGCGGGCGTCCACGGCCTGTGCGACCAGGGCCGACTCGGCCGAGTCCATCAGCACGAAGCTGGTCCCGTACAGCACGAGCACCGCGAAAAGGATCCAGATCCGCCCCGCCGAATCCACCGCGGTCAAGGTGGTCAGCAGCAGGGCCATGACGACGTTCGACCAGACCAGCAGCGGCTTCCTGGGCCATCGGTCGGCCACCGCCCCGAGGGCCGGCCCGAAGAGCACCGGCAGCCAGACGGCGAAGAGGGCGAGCGCCGCCAGACTGTCCGACCCGGTCAGCGACTTGACCCAGATCCCCGCCGCCAGCGACATCGCGGAACTGCCGAATCCGGAGACGACGACCGCTGCCAGGAACAGCCCCGCCGTCCGGTCCCGTAGTACCCGCCCTGCCGCCGGCCCTGCCATCGCGCCCACCGAACCTCCCTGACCTGCACTTCCGTTACGCAGTCAGGCTGGCCGGTAAGGCTGTTGCAGGGCATCGGGAAGATGCCGTAGGCCGCGCGGCGGGGGTGGCCGGGCCCCGCGATCGGTGTAGGGCACACGTCGTAATCCGGGGAAGTTCTTTTGTCAGAAGCGTTGACGAAACATTCGTCTCCGCTCTAGCTTCATCGCGTCGTACTTCGTACGTCATATATGAGACGCGATATGCGAGATGTGAGAGCCCTTCACCCATGACCTTTGCGACGCCCACCCCGATTCCGTCCCGTACCCAGTACGTGCTGGAGGCGATCAAGCACGCGATCCTCACCGCGCAGCTGAGACCGGGGCAGGCGCTTGTCGAGACCGAGCTCGCCGCGCAGTTCGGGGTCTCCAAGACACCGGTGCGCGAGGCGCTCAAGACCCTTGCCGGTACCGGGCTCGTCGTCATGAGCCAGTACAAGGGCGTCACCGTGCGCCTGGTCGACGCGGCCATGGCACGGGAGGTGTACGACGTACGCCTGCTCCTGGAACCGGAGGCGCTGCGGCGCTCCATCACCCGCAGGGCCTCGCTCGAAGCCGCCCAGGAGGCCCTGGAACGGGCTCACTCGGCAGATGACACGGCGGACAGGTCGCTCGCCAACCGGGACTTCCACCGGGCGCTCTACCTGCCCTGCGGCAATCCGCTGCTGGCCCGGATGCTCGACGAGGTCCGCGACCAGGCCGCACTGGTGTCGACCGTGGCCTGGGCGACCATTCCGTCCTGGGAGCGGGAGGCGGCCGAGCACCGCGAGATCCTGCGGCTCGCGCTCGCCGACGACGCGGACGCCGCGGCCCGGGCCCTGCACGACCACATCGCGTCGTTCGTCAGCCGTGCGTTTCCCGAGGGAGCAGAGACCGAGGGGGACCGGGCATGAACCACCAGCACACCGACGAAAGGCCTGTCCCCATGGACTTCGCACCGTTGAAGACGGCCCTCGCAGATGTCGTGGCGATCCCGGTGACCCCGTTCGCCGCGGACGGCACCATTGACATGGCTGCGCACCGCGGACTGCTGCGGCGGCTCCTCGACGGTGGCGTACGCATCCTCACCCCGAACGGCAACACCGGGGAGTTCTACGCGCTCACCCCCGAAGAGCGGCGCACCGTCACCGAGTTGACCATTGACGAGACCGGTGGCCGCGCCACGGTCCTGGTCGGCGTCGGGCACGACGTGCCGACCGCGGTCGCCGCCGCCGAGCACGCACGCGACGCCGGTGCCGAGATGGTGATGGTGCACCAGCCCATCCACCCGTATGTCTCGCAGGACGGCTGGGTCGACTACCACCGGGCCATCGCCGAGGCCGTCCCCGGGCTCGGCGTCGTCCCCTACGTCCGCGACCCGCGGCTCGGCGCCGAACGCCTCGTCTCGCTCGCCGACAGCTGCCCCAATGTCATCGGCGTGAAGTACGCCGTACCGGACGCCGCACGGTTCGCCGCGTTCGCCCGCGACGCCGGCCTGGACCGCTTCGTCTGGATCGCCGGTCTCGCCGAGCTGTACGCCCCCTCCTACTTCTCCGCCGGTGCCACCGGATTCACCTCCGGGCTCGTCGATGTCGCCCCCGGCGTCTCGCTCGCCATGCTGGAGGCGCTGCGGGCCGGTGACCACCCGGCCGCGATGAAGGTCTGGGAGCAGATCCGCCGCTTCGAGGAACTGCGCGCCGAGGGGCAGTCCGCCAACAATGTGACGGTCGTCAAGGAGGCCCTCGCCTCGCTGGGACTCTGCCGCCGCGATGTCCGCCCGCCCAGCCGCGTCCTGCCCGAGGCGCAGCGCGACGAGGTCGCCGACGAGGTCGCCGGATGGTCGATATGACGGGCTGGGACGGCGGAATCGGCCCCGAGGAGCTGCGCAGCCACCAGTGGTACGGAACGGACGGGCTGCGCTCCTTCAGCCACCGGGCCCGGACGCGGCAGCTCGGCTACCTCCCCGAGGAGCACCTGGGCAAGCCCGTCATCGCGATCCTCAACACCTGGTCCGACATCAACCCCTGCCACGTCCATCTGCGTGACCGTGCGCAGGCGGTCAAGCGGGGCGTCTGGCAGGCGGGCGGCTTCCCGCTCGAATTCCCGGTCTCCACGCTGTCGGAGACGTTCCAGAAGCCGACCCCGATGCTCTACCGCAACATGCTGGCGATGGAGACGGAGGAGCTGCTGCGCTCCTACCCGGTCGACGGGGCCGTGCTGATGGGCGGCTGCGACAAGTCGACGCCCGCGCTGCTGATGGGCGCGGCCTCCGTCGATCTGCCGGCCGTCTTCGTACCGGCCGGGCCGATGCTGCCGGGACACTGGCGCAACGAAGTCCTCGGCTCCGGCACCGACATGTGGAAGTACTGGGACGACAAGCGCGCCGGACTCATCGGCGACTGCGAGATGGCCGAGCTGGAGAACGGGCTGGCGCGCTCACCCGGCCACTGCATGACGATGGGCACCGCATCGACCCTGACGGCCGCCGCCGAAGCGCTCGGCGTCACCGTGCCGGGCGCCTCGTCCATCCCGGCCGTCGACTCCGGACACGACCGGATGGCCGCCCAGTCCGGACTTCGAATCGTCGAACTGGTGTGGCAGCAGCGGAAGTTGTCGCAGATCCTCACGGCGGAGGCGTACGAGGACGCCGTCGCCACCGTTCTCGCGCTCGGCGGCTCCACCAATGCCGTCATCCATCTGATCGCCATGGCGGGCCGCTCCGGAATCAAGCTCACTCTCGACGACTTCGACCGGATCGCCCGTACCGTGCCGGTCCTCGCCAATCTCCGCCCCGGCGGGCAGTACCTGATGGAGGACTTCCACTTCGCCGGCGGGCTGCCCGGGTTCCTGGCCCGGCTGGCCGACGTACTCCATCTGGACCGGCCCACCGTCTCGTACGACACCCTGCGCGAACAGCTCGACGGGGCGCTCGTCCACAACAGCGATGTCATCCGGGAACGCGACAACCCTCTGGCGGACGAGGGCGGCGTGGCGGTGCTGCGCGGCAACCTCTGCCCGGACGGCGCGGTCATCAAGCACATCGCCGCCGAGCCCGGACTGCTGCGCCACACCGGCCCCGCGGTCGTCTTCGACGACTACAAGGAGATGCAGCGCACCATCAACGACCCGGCCCTGGCCCTCACCCCGGACCATGTGCTGGTGCTCCGCAACGCAGGCCCCAAGGGCGGTCCCGGAATGCCCGAGTACGGCATGCTGCCGATCCCCGACTACCTGCTGAAGCAGGGCGTACGGGACATGGTGCGGATCTCCGACGCCAGGATGAGCGGCACCAGTTACGGGGCGTGCGTGCTGCACATCGCGCCCGAGTCGTACGTCGGCGGGCCGCTCGCCCTCGTCCGCACCGGTGACCCGATCACCCTGGACGTCGAGGCGCGTCTGCTCCATCTCGACGTATCCGACGAGGAGTTGGCGCAGCGCAGGGCCGCGTGGACACCGCCGCCCACCCGGTACGGGCGCGGTTACGGGGCGCTGTACCACGACCAGATCACCCAGGCGGACACCGGCTGCGACTTCGCGTTCCTGGCCCGGCAGGGAGAAGTGCCCGACCCCTACGCCGGCTGAACGCCCCGTACGCCGACCGGACTTCCTCCGCACCGTCTGTGCGAGATATCGAACATCGTGCGGCAAGCGCTTGCGCGCTCCACGCATCACCCCAGCACTTGAGAGAGAACGGAGACGTGTCATGGCCCAAGCCGCCGCTGTGGCCACACCGCCCAAGGTGCCCCGGCGCCGCTCCGCGAGCCCCCGTCGGCTGCCGTATCTGCTGATCGCCCCCGCGGGGCTGCTGATGCTGGGCTTCATCGCCTACCCGGTGATCAGCGTCTTCTACTACAGCCTGCAGAACTACAACGTCACCAAGCCGTGGCGGAACGGCTTCGCGGGCTTCGACAACTTCACCCGGATCTTCACCGAGGACGACCAGTTCTGGACGACGCTCGGCTTCAGCGCCCAGTGGGTCGTCACCCAGGTCGCCCTCCAGCTCACCCTCGGCCTCGCGCTCGCCCTGATCGTCAACCAGACCTTCATCGGCCGCGGTATCTCCCGCGCCCTGGTCTTCTCGCCGTGGGCCGTCTCCGGTGTGCTGACCAGCACCATCTGGATCCTGCTCTACAACTCCTCGACCGGCTTCAGCCGTTACCTCGCGGACGCCGGAATCGGCGACTACGGCACCTCCGTGCTTTCCGACACCGGCACCGTCTTCTGGGCCGCGACCGTCGCCGAACTCTGGCGCGGCGTCCCCTTCTTCGCCATCCTCATCCTCGCCGACCTGCAGTCGGTCTCCAAGGAGCTGTACGAGGCGGCTGCGGTCGACGGCGCCGGGCGGCTGCGCCAGTTCTTCCACATCACGCTTCCGCACCTGCGGGACGCGATCGTCCTCGCCACACTGCTGCGCGGCGTCTGGGAGTTCAACAACGTCGACCTGCTCTACACCCTCACCGGCGGCGGACCGGCCGGCGAGACCACCACGCTGCCGCTCTATGTCGCCAACACCGGCATCGAGGGACACGACTTCGGCTACGCCTCCGCGCTCACCACCGTCGCCTTCGTGATCCTCCTCTTCTGCTCGATCGTCTATCTGCGCCTGAGCAAGTTCGGAGGCGACCACAAGTGACTGCCGCACTCGCCGAGAAGCACACCGGCACGGCCGAGGGACCCGTACACAACAGTCCGCCGCCCACCGTGCACCGCCGCCGCGGACGCGAGCGCGCCTTCGACGACGTACCGCGCCGGCAGATCTACGTACCGCTGGGCATCTATCTCCTCTTCACCCTGATCCCGTTCTACTGGATGCTGCTCTTCGCCGTACGGCCCGCGGGCTCCACCTCGCTCGTGCCGTGGCCGATGACCGGGGAGCACTTCTCCAAGGTCTGGAACGAGCGCAGCTTCGCGGTCTTCTTCCAGAACAGCATGATCGTGGGCGTCTGCACCCTGATCGCCACGACGCTCGTCGCCCTGGCCGGCGGATACGCCCTCGCCCGGTTCGACTTCAAGATCAAGGGCGCCTTCATGCTGGCGCTCCTCTGCTCGCAGTTCATCCCCGGCGCGCTGATGCTCGTACCGCTCTTCGAGATCTTCAAGAACCTCCAGATGATCAACTCGCTGGGGAGCGTCGTCATCGCCGAGACGGTCTTCCAGCTGCCGCTCTCGATCATCCTGATCAGCGGTTTCATCAAGAATGTGCCCGCCTCCCTGGAGGAGGCCGCCTGGGTGGACGGCTGCTCGCGCTTCCGGGCCTTCTGCGCCGTGGTGCTGCCGTTGCTGCGGCCCGGACTGATCGCCGTCGGCTCCTTCGCCTTCGTGCACAGCTGGAACCACTTCCTGTTCGCCCTGATGTTCCTCAGCGAGCAGGACAAGCAGACGATCCCGGTCGGCCTGAACACCCTCATCGGCGCGGACAGCGTCGACCTGGGGGCGCTCGCCGCGGGCGGTGTGATCGCCGCGGTGCCCGTGGTGATCGTCTTCGCCTTCATCCAGAAGTGGCTGATCACCGGCTTCGGCGCCGGTGCGGTGAAGGGCTGATGACCGTGGAGCGCCGCGCCGTCCGCACCCCGCACGCCCGGTCGAGAAGGACCCCACGATGACCACGCGACCCACCGCCCTCCCGATCGTCCTCGCGGGCGCCCGCGGCCACGGCCGCTGGCACCTCGCCAATATCCGCCGCCTCCAGCGCCAGGGCCTCGTCCGCCTCGTCGGCATCTGCGAACCGACCCCGCTGACCGACGACGAGCTCGAAGGTTTCGCCGGTGAACCGCCCGAGCAGTCAGCCGACTTCGGGGCACTCCTCGACTCCACCGGAGCCCGCGCCGCAGTCGTCTGCACTCCCATCCAGACCCACACCGAACTGGCGCTGACCGCCGCCGCCCGCTCCGTCCACCTCCTGCTGGAGAAACCGCCGGCGGCGACGTACGCCGACTTCGCGCGCATGAGCGACGGCGTCCGGGCGGCCGGTATCGCCTGCCAGATCGGCTTCCAGTCCTTCGGCTCGCATGCCGTGCCCGCCGTCCGGGAACTCGTACGCTCCGGAGCCATCGGCACGCTCCGGGGCATCGGCGCCGCGGGCGCCTGGGTCCGCGACGACGCGTACTACCGGCGTGCGCCCTGGGCCGGCCGGCGCAGGATCGGCACCGTCGACGTCGTGGACGGCGTCCTCACCAACCCCCTCGCCCACGCCGTCGCCACCGCACTCGAACTCGCCGACCGCGGGGAGGCCGGGGACGTCGCGTCCATCGAGACCGAGCTGTTTCGCGTCCATGACATCGAGGCCGACGACACCTCGTGCGTCCGCATCACCACCACGGACGGGCTGCCCGTCACCGCCGCCGTCACCCTCTGCGCCGAACAGGCCGGGGAGCCGTACGTCATCGTCCACGGCGACCGCGGCCGGATCACCTTCTGGTACAAGCAGGACCGGGTGCTCGTCCAGCGCGCCGGACACGGACCGGAGGAGACCGTGCACGGGCGCACCGACCTCCTGCACAACCTCGTCGAACACCTTGCCGGGCGCGCCGAACTCCTCGTACCGCCGCACCGCACCGGCGCGTTCATGCGGGTCGTCGAAGCCGTACGGACCGCCCCGGAGCCCGTCGCCCTGCCCTCCGACGCCTGGCACACCGAACCCGCGACGGTTTCCGCCGGAGCCCGCCGGGTGGTTCGCGGCATCGACGCCACGGTCGCCGCGGGCGCCGACACCCTCACGCTCTTCTCCGAACTCGGCGTCCCCTGGGCGCAACCCAGCGAGGTGAGTACCCCGTGACCACCGCACTCCTCAGCTGCGCCGGGCGCCCCGTGGCCCGCTACACCTGCCCGGCCGCGCCCGAGGGCCGCCCATACCTCCACCCGGTCACCACACTCGGAGGCGTCCCGGTCACCGAGGAGCGCCCGGCCGACCACCTCCACCACCTCGGCGCCTCGGTCGCCGTCCCGGACGTCGCCGGGCACAACTTCTGGGGCGGCCGCACCTTCGTCCGCGACCGGGGCCCCATCGCACTCGACAACCACGGGGCCCAGCGCCACCTCGGCTGGAAGCTCCGCGACCCCGACGGCTTCGTCGAGGAGCTGAGCTGGGAGGCGGACGGCACCGAGCTGCTGCGCGAGCACCGCACCGTCGCCACCACCGAACTCTCCGACACCGCCTGGGCGTTGGACCTCTCCTTCTCGCTCACCAACCCCAACGCCGCCGGTCTCTCGATCGGCAGCCCCGCCACCAACGGCCGCCCCGGCGCCGGATACGGCGGCTTCTTCTGGCGCGCCCCGAAGGAACTGTCCGCGCCCGCCGTGTTCAGCGGGTGCGAGGACGGCGAGGAGGCCGTGCACGGCCGGGCCGCCGACTGGGTGGCCATGACCGGCGACGGCTGGACCCTGGTCTTCGCCGGGGCGACCGAGGAGACCCGGCGCGACCCGTGGTTCGTCCGGACCGCCGAGTACCCGGGCGTCGGCTCCTCGCTCGCCGCCGCGCACCGGCTGCCGGTCCCGGCAGGTGCCACCGTCGTACGACGGGTCGTCACCGTCGTCGCGGACGGCCGGCTCGACCGGGCGACGGCAGCCGCGTACGTACGCCGGGCGGTGACCGCATGAGCCGCCCCTGGACCGCCGACGCGGGCGACGGCACGTACCGCAATCCGGTCCTGAACGCCGACTGGTCCGACCCCGACGTCGTCCGGGTCGGCGACGACTACTACCTCACCGCGTCCAGCTTCGGCCGGGTCCCCGGACTGCCGCTGCTGCACTCCCGCGACCTGGTCAACTGGACCCTCATCGGCCACGCCCTGGACCGCCTGGAACCGGCCGCCGACTTCTCCGTACCGCGCCACGACTGCGGGGTGTGGGCGCCGTCCATCCGGTACCGCGGCGGCCGGTTCTGGATCTTCTGGGGCGACCCCGACCACGGCATCCAGCAGATCCACGCCGAGTCGATCCGCGGCCCGTGGAGCACCCCGCACCTGGTCAAGGCGGGAAAGGGGCTGATCGACCCCTGCCCGCTGTGGGACGAGGAGACCGGCGAGGCCTACCTCGTACACGCCTGGGCGAAGTCCCGCTCCGGCGTCAAGAACCGGATCACCGGCCACCGGATGAGCCCCGACGGACGGGAACTGCTCGACGAGGGCACGACCCTGATCGACGCCGACCGCATCCCCGGCTGGTTCACCCTCGAAGGCCCCAAGCTCCACCGGCACGACGGCGAGTTCTGGATCTTCGCCCCGGCCGGGGGAGTGGAGACCGGCTGGCAGGGCGCCTTCCGGTCCCGTGACTTTTTCGGACCGTACGAGGAACGCGTCGTCCTCGCCCGGGGCAGCACCACCGTCAACGGTCCGCACCAGGGCGGCTGGGTCCGCACCCCGGCGGGCGAGGACTGGTTCCTGCACTTCCAGGAACGCGGGGCGTACGGGCGGGTGGTTCACCTCCAGCCGATGCGCTGGGGTGCGGACGGCTGGCCGGTCCTCGGTGACGAGGGCGAACCCGTTTCCGTACACCCCAAGCCCGCCGCACCCGCCCAGCCCGTCGAAGCCCCGGCGGCCGGTGACGCTTTCCCCGGCGGGCGGTACGGCAGGCAGTGGCAGTGGACGGCGAACCCGCGGCCCGGCTGGACGGTCGAGCACGCCGGGGACGGGCTGCGGCTCGCCTGCGTACGGACCGCGTACGCGCACGATCTGCGGGCACTGCCCAATGTCCTCGTACAGCGGCTGCCCGCCGAGGCGTTCACCGTCGAGGTCGATGTGGCGCTCGGCAGCGAGGAGCCGGGGGCGAAGGCGGGGCTCGTCGTGCTGGGGGACGCGTTCAGCTGGATCGGCCTCGAACGGGACGAGGACGACGGGGTACGACTCGTGCACCGGTACGCGGAGGCGGTCGCCGAACACGAACGCGACGCCGAACACAGCCGCCCCGCCCCCGAAGGACGCGCCCGGCTCCGGATCGAGGTCACGCAGGGCGCCCGCTGCCGCTTCTCCGCCGACACCGGCGACGGGGACGGATTCCGGCCCTCCGGGCTGCCGTTCGCCGCAACGCCCTGGCGCTGGGTGGGCGCCCTGCTCGGCCTTTTCGCCACCGCGCCGAGCGGTACGGGACCGGCAGGGACGGCCGGCTTCACCCGCTTCCGCGCCACCGCCTGACCGCACCAGAGAACCAAGAGAACCAAGAGAACCAAGAGAACCAAGAGAACCCGAAGAACCCACGGACACCGAGAGAGACGAGCCGACCATGAACATCTCGAAGACGCAGCGCAGACGTGCCGCAGCAGCCGTGTCCATCGCGGCGGTGCTGGCCCTGACCGCCACCGCCTGCGGTGACGACGGAAGCAGCAGCGGGGACGAAGGCAGCGGAAAGGGCGAGATCACCTTCTGGGACAACAACGGCGGTCCGCGCACCGCCGTCTGGACCGAGATCATCAAGGACTTCGAGAAGAAGAACCCGGACATCAAGGTCAAGTACGTCCCGATCCCGATCGCGGACGTCCAGTCCAAGTACGACACCGCGATAGCGGGCGGCGGCCTGCCGGACGTCGGGGGCGTCGGCACCGCCTATCTCTCCAACATCGTCGCCCAGGACGCCCTGGAACCGGTCGGTGACCGCATCAAGGACTCCTCCCTGAACGGCAAGCTCGTCGAGGGCATGGTCGCGAGCGTCAAGGACGCGGGCGGCCGGGGCGACGAGATGTACACCGTGCCGACCTCCGCGAACAACGGCGCGCTCTGGTACCGCACCGACCTCTTCAAGGCGGCGGGCCTCGACGCCCCCACCACCTGGGCCGACTTCTACAAGGCGGCCGACAAGCTCACCGATACCAAGAACAACAAGTTCGGCTTCACCATCCGCGGCGGTGCCGGCTCCATCGCCCCGGCCATCGACGCGGCATACGGGCAGTCCGGCATCACGGGGTTCTGGAACGGCGACAGGACAACGCTGAACGATCCCAAGAACGTCGCCGCGCTGGAGAAGTACGCCGCCCTCTACAAGAAGACGACGCCCGCCGCCGACGTCAACAACGACTTCACCAAGATGGTCGCCCAGTGGGACTCCGGCACCATCGGCATGCTCAGCCACAACCTCGGCTCCTACCAGGACCATCTGAAGGCGCTGGGCAAGGACGAGTTCGCCGGTATCCCGAACCCGATCGGTGACAGCGGCACCCGCGTCCAGGTCTCCAACCCCGTCGACGGGCTCGGGCTGTTCAAGTCCAGCAAGAACAAGACGGCGGCCTGGAAGTTCATCGAGTTCGCCGCCTCCCACGAGTCGAACAGCAAGTGGAACGAGTCGGCCGGCGCGATCCCCGCCAACACCGACGCCGCCAAGGACCCGTGGATCAGCGCCGCCGCGCCGACCGAGCTCGCCGCGAAGTCCCTGACCGACGGATCCACCAAGATCGTGCAGCTGCCGTACTACCTGCCCGACTGGAACAACATCAGCAAGGCCGACAACGAGCCGGAGTTCCAGAAGGTGCTGCTCGGCAAGACCACCGCGAAGGCATTCCTGGACAAGATGGCCGACGAGCTGAACAAGGCCCAGGCGGAGTGGAAGCAGCAGAGCAAGAGCTGATCCGGCCGGCCGGCCGTCACGTCACGGCCGGCACCCCGGTGACCGGGGTGCCGGCGGCGGCGCCGGTGAGCGCCAGCGCGGCGGTCAGGGAGGCGTACCTGCGGCGGCGCCCGTGGTGATGCGGGAGTGCGGCTCGTTCCTTCATCTCGGTGTCCCGTTCAAGTAGGGGGTGAGAGAGTGTCGCGCTCTCTGGTCGCCACCGCCCGAGGAAGGGTTGCCGGGTTCCGCGGAAAGTTTCAGGCCGGTGCGATTCCGGCTAGTGCGAAGAGCCGAAGTCGTCGCCCACGGCGGCCTGTTGACCCGTCGTACGGACCGCGCGCGCCGTCACGTCGTCACCGCTCGCATCCCGGTCGCCCTCCGCGTGGTTGTACTGGCCGGCGAACGTGTGCGTACCGGCCGGCACCGTCCGCCCCGGCTTCAGCGTCCAGCGGTAGACGAGGAAACCGCCCTTCTCCTTCGCCGATGCGGTGAAGTCCTCTTCCGGCAACGAGCGCCACGAACCAGTGGTGTTCACGCCGCCGGTGAGCGCGATCCGCAGCTCGACGGTGAGGGCGGAGAGCGGCTGCCGCGTCTTCAGCGTCACATTGCTCTGTGCCCAGTACGCGTTGCTGTGCGGATCGACGGCGCCGTCGATCCGGAGCGGCCCGTCCTGCGCGGGCAGCGCGACTCCTTCGGCCGGCGGCTTCGGCACCGACGTGGGCGGATCGGACGCCGGAGTGGTGGAGGCGGGCGGGCCCGCCACCTGCCTGCCGCCGTCGCCCCCGCCGCCCGCCGTGGTGACCGCGTACGCACCCACGGCCAGCACCGCGCAGACCGCCGCCGTCGCCCCGGCGACCCGCAGCCACAACGCCGCACCGCGCGGAGGCCGCGGAGAACGGGCGGAGGGCGGGTCCGCCATCCCGCGCTCGATCCGGGACAGCATCCGTTCCCGGTCGGGGCGGTGCGCCCCGGCCGCCGTGCGCAGCCGTCCTCGCAACTCGTCGTCCATCACTGCCTTCCTCCGCTGCGCTGCGCCGCGACGGCCACCTGTACCTGCGCGGCGGGCGTATCGGGGCCGAGCAGCCGCTGCAGCTCCGCGACGGCGCGTGAGGTCTGGCTCTTCACCGTGCCCACCGAGATCCCGAGCACCAGCGAGGTGTCCCGCTCCGACAGGTCGAAGGCGTGCCGCAGCACCACGCACGCCCGCTTGCGGAACGGCAGCCTGCGCAGCGCCCCCTGGACGTCGACGACCGTCGGCACATCGGGATCGTCGACCGCGTACCCGTCCCCGGCCCCGCGCGGCGCCCAGAACAGGGCGATCCTGCGCCGCTCGCGCACCGCGCTGCGGATCCGGCTGCGGGCGAGGTTGGTGACGACGCCGCGCGCGTACGCGACGGGATGGTCGGCTTCCTTGACCCGGTCCCAGCGGTGCCAGAGAGCCAGCAGCGCGTCGGCCGCCAGATCGTCCGCGGCGTCGGCCTCACCGGTGAGCAGATGGGCGAGCCGGGCGAGCTCGGCGTAATGGGCCTCGAAGAACTCATGGAACTCGGCGGCAGCGGCATCGTCGACGACTGTGCCCACGGGGACCTCTCTCTGCACTCGAATCCCTGCACGCGCGGTGTCGCGTTGTGTACGTTCCCCGGCACCACCCGCGGGGCGCGGGCGGGGCACGAGCGTACCGGCGTACCCCGGAAGCGCTTCGACGCGGGTGCGGCTTCCTGCTGATGGCGCAGGTCCGGCACATCGACCGGGAGCGCTACGAGATCGCCATCCCGGCGTTCCTCACGATCGCCGTGATGCCGTTCACGTACTCCATCACCAACGGCATCGGGGCGGGCTTCCTCGCGTACGTCGTCATCAAGGCCGTTCTCGGCAGGGCACGCGAGGTGCACTGGCTGCTCCGGGGCGCCTCGGCGCTGTTCGCCGTGTACTTCGCGATCGATCCGATCGAGCAGTTGCTCGGCGTGAAGCAGCCGCGGTGGCGAGCGTGCCGGGGGCGGGCGACGCGGAGGTCATGGGCCGGATCCCGACAGCCGGACCTGACCTCGGCGCCTGCCCTCCTCACCCCCTCCTCACCCCTTGAGCGCCGCCTTCATCATCTTCTGGGCGATCGGCGCCGCCAGACCGTTGCCGCTGACCTCCGAGCGGGCCGCGCCCGAGTCCTCGACGATCACCGCCACCGCGACCTCCTTGCCGCTGGAGTTGTCCTTCGCGTACGAGGTGAACCAGGCGTACGGGGTTTTGCTGTTGCCCACGCCGTTCTGCGCGGTACCCGTCTTGCCGCCCACCTCGGCCCCGTCGATCCGGGCGTTGGTGCCGGTGCCGTCTTCGACGACGGTCACCATCGCGCTGCGCAGCTGCTCGGCGGTGGACTGCGAGACGACCCGCTTCGTGTCCCCGTCCGCGAAGTCCTCAAGCGTGTTGCCCTTGGAGTCCGTCACCTCGGACACCATGTGCGGTGCGGCCAGTTCGCCACCGTTGGCGAGGGTGGCCGAGACCATGGCTATCTGCAGCGGCGTCGCGGTGACCTCGAACTGGCCGATACCCGTCAGCGCCGTCTGCGGCTTGTCCATGCCGGACGGGTAGATGCTCGGGGCGGCCCGTACCGGCACATCGAGCTTCTCGGTGTTGAAGCCGAACTTCTCCGCCATTGTCCTGACCTTGTCCTGGCCGAGGTCGGCGGCGACCTTCGCGAAGACGTTGTTGCAGGAGTACTGGAGCGCGGTGCGCAGCGTGGCGTTCTCGCAGGGGGCCGAGGGGTTCTCGTTGGTCAGGACGGTGCTGGTGCCCGGCAGGGTGTACGGATTGGGGCTGTCCGTGCGCTCGTCTACGGAGCCGTACAGCCCGTTCTCCAGCGCTGCTGACGCCACCACCAGCTTGAACGTCGAACCGGGCGCCAGCGGCTGCCGCAGCGCACGGTTGACCAGCGGCTTGTTCTCGTCGTCGAGCAGCTTCTTCCAGGCCTCGCCGTCCGCCGTCCCGCTGATCGTCGACGGGTCGTACGAAGGGGTGGAGACCATGCCGAGGATCTGACCGGTCTTCGGGTCGATCGCGACCGCCGCACCCTTGTCGTCGCCGAGCGCCTCGTACGCGGCCTTCTGCACATCCGGGTCGATCGTCGTCAGGACGTTGCCGGGGGACGCCTGCTTGCCCGTCACCACGTCCATCGGGCTCTTCAGCCGGTCGTCGGTGCCGTCCAGCACATGGCTGTAGATCCCTTCGATCTGCGTGGCGCCGTACGCCTGCGAGCTGTAGCCGGTGACGGCCGAGTAGAGCTCGCCCTGCGTATACGTGCGCTTGTACGCGAGGTCGCTGCCCTCCGTCCTCTTCGATCCGGTGACCGGGTTCCCGGCCACGATGATGTCGCCGAGCGGCTGCGCGTACTGCGCGATGGTGTTCCGCCGGTTGTGTTCGTTGTCTGCGAGCGCCTTTGCCTGGTACGCCTGCACCCAGGTCGCCCGCACCAGCAGGGCGAGGACCAGCAGCAGGCAGAAGACCGAGGCGTGCCTGATCGTTTTGTTCATCCCAGTGAGGGACGAGCGGGGCGCCGCGCGGCGTTCCCGGTTGTGCCGCTTCTCACCGATTCCTCATGATCGGCCGGGGGCGATGAACCCCGACTCGTACGCCGCGATCACCGCCTGGGTGCGGTCCCGCACGCCGGTCTTCGCGAGCACCGCCGCCACGTGCGTCTTCACCGTCGACGCCCCCACCCGCAACCGCCCGGCGATCTCCGCATTGGTCAGCCCCGCCGCCATCAGCCGCAGCACCTCCGCCTCCCGGTCGGTGAGCCGGGCCACCCACGGCGGCGGGACGGACGCCTGCCGGCTCGCGTACTCGGCGGCGAGTGTCCGTACCGCCGACGGGAACAGCAGCGAGTCGCTGCGCGCGACCAGCCGCACCGCCTGTACGAGGTCCTCGGCCGCCGCGCGCTTCAGCAGAAAGCCCGCGGCTCCGGCGACGAGCGCGTCGTACACATAGGAGTCGTTCTCGAAGGTGGTGACGACGACGATCCGCGGCGGATCGCCGAGCGTGCCGAGGATCCGCTCGATGGCGCGGATGCCGTCGATCTCTGGCATCCGTACGTCCATCAGCACCACATCGGGCCGTAGCTCGCGCACCACGGAGACGGCCTCGGCGCCGGTCGCCGCCTCGCCGACGACCTCCAGATCGGGTTCGGCGTCCAGGATGACGCGCAGCGCCGTACGCACCATGCGCTCGTCGTCGGCGAGGACCACCCGGACCGTCGCGCTCATCGGTTCTCCTGCCCGGGGGTACGCAGGGGGAGCCGGGCGGACAGCCGCCACACGCCGTCCTCGTCGTGCGGTCCGGCTTCCGTGCGGCCGCCCAGCAGTACGGTCCGCTCGGCGATGCCGCGCAGGCCGCGGCCGGGCCGTACCACCGGCGGTCGCTCGGGCAGCGGATTGTCCATGGCGATCTCCAGCTCCTCCCCGTGCACCGCGATCCGCAGCTCCACCGGCGCACCGTGCCCGCCGTGCCGCAGCGCGTTGCTCAGGCCCTCCTGCACGATCCGGTACGCCTCCCTCGACACGGCGGCCGGGACCGTGCCGGGGTCGCCCTGCACGGCACAGGAGACGGGCACCCCGCAGCGCTCCAGCAGTCCGTCCAGGGCGTCGAGCGCCGGGCCGGTCGCCGCGGACGCCCCGTGCTCCTCGCCGCTGCGCAACAGGCCGAGTACGGAGTCGAGTTCGCCGACTGTGCGCCGGGTGGTCTCCTCGATCGCGGTCAGTGCCTCGCGGACGAACTCCGGGTCGCTGTCCAGGACTCTGCGGGCCGCGCCCGCCTGGAGGGTGACGGCGCTCAGCGCATGGCCGACCGAGTCGTGCAGCTCCCGGGCGAGCCGGTTGCGCACCGCCAGATCGGCCGCCCGGCGTTCGGCCGCGGCCAGCCGGTCCTCCGGCGTCGGGCCCAGCAGCGCCGGCGCCCGGCCGGCCAGCAGCGCCCCGGCCAGTGCCGCGCAGCCGGCCATCGCCACCAGTATCGCGAGCCCGGCGAAGGGGACCAGGGCGAGAATCCAGGGCCGGTCCATCGCCTCGGGCAGACCGAAGGTCGGGGAGTCGCGCATCGCCTCGGAGAACGGCAGCACCATGATGGTCACCGCGAGCGGCGGCATCATCAGCGTCGAGCCGCTGATGATGCCGCCGAGCGCGAGATGCAGGGTGTACCAGCCGGCCGTGCGCGCTCGCGCCTGCCGAGTCCTGGCGGGCCCGTCGGCGAGCGGCCGGTCGCCGGGGATGCCGCACAGCGCACGGGCCGCGGCCACCGAGAGCTGCCGGGCCGGTGAGAAGAGCGCGGTGACCGCGGCCATCGGCAGGGCATAGGCGAACGCGGTGAACTGGTGGGAGAGGGACGAGAAGAGGTCGGTGCCCGGGTGGAACCAACCGACGATCACCAGTGCCGCGAGGAAGTACGGCATCAGCAGCGCGCCGCCGATGATCAGGTGCAGCCAGCGCAGCCGGGCCCGCCGCCCGAACAGCAGCGTCACGCGCGGGCGCCGGAGAGCCGTGCGGCCGACGCCGTCCCGGGGGAGCCGGGCAGCCGGACGGGCACGACGGCCGCGCGTTCCGAGAAGAAGTACCCGCCGAGGGTGACCACCAGCGCTCCGAGCAACATCTGGACACCGTAGGTCAACATCATTGCGGGCGTGGCCTGTTCGGAGAGGTTCCCGGCCGCGGTCAGTGAGGCGAGGCTCATCCACCCTCCCCAGCAGGCCGAGGCCGCGGAGCCGCCCCAGGCCAGGGCGAGCGGCACGGCGAGGGGGAGCGCGGAGCGGCGGCGGAAGGCGAGCAGCAGCACACCGGTGGCGGCGGCGACGGCGAAGAGGGTGTTGAGCGTTTCCATGACGTAGAAGACGTTGTTCCGGTCCGCGATCCTGCCCTCGTCGAGCCCCGCGGTCGAGCCGGTGGCCCACACCAGATGCATGACGGCCGGTGCGAGTGCGAGCAGCGAGGCGATGGCCGCGGTGGTCCGCAGGGCGGGCCCGGTCGGGCTCGGCGGAAGATCCCTCAGCGCGCCCTTCCACAGATGGCCCCAGCGGTCCCGGGTGTACAGCGCGAAGAGGGCGCCGAGGGCGAGGCCCTGGAGGATGAAACCGCCGTAGACGACGCCGAAGACCCACCCGTCCAGGAAGGAGGGCTCGCCGCTCCCGGTGCCGGTGCCGTCTCCGCGGGCCAGGCCGACCACCAGCTGCAACGGGTACCCGGTCATGATCGGCAGCAGCAGCCCGGACGCCACCCACATGGGCAGGGCGAGCAGCCAGGTGGGCACCCGCCGTCCCCATGCCTGGGTGAGCAGCAGGGCGATGACCACGACGGCGCTGTCCATCAGGATCGTGATGCCGTTGGCGACGATCATCGTGGTGCGGTGGTCGAGCAGCGGGCTGCCGTCCGGGATGCCGATGCGACTGCCGAAGATCCAGGCGGCCTTGAGCGCGATGTACGGCAGTGTGGAGGCGATCGCGAGGGTACGGAGCGCGATGCGGGTGTCCGGCCGCCGTGTGGCGGCGGACGGAGCGAGCGGGGTCTGTGTCATGACCCCCACACTTCCGTGCGGCCCGCGTCGGCACGTCCTGCCCCGCGACGATCCGTCTCCGCCGCACGGCGGAGACGGACCGCCGTCCGGTCATCCCGGCAGCGTGAACAGCAGCTCGTCGGTGTCCTCGTCGCGGGCGTGCGAGAACCCGTGGTCCTTGCCGGTGACGGTGAACCCGCACTTCTCCAGCACCCGGCGCGAACCGTTGTTGTCGGCCGCGGCCCGTGCGTGCAGCGGGCGCTCCGGTACGACGTCGAGCAGCGCGCGCAGCGCGGCCGTCGCGAGCCCGCGGCCCCAGTGCGCCCTGTCGATCCAGTAGGTGACCTGGCGGTCGTCCGGCGGCCCGTACGCCCCGGCGTTGCCGACCACCGTGCCGTCCACGACCACCGTCCGCATCACGATGGAGCCGTCGGCCAGGATCCGTCGCCAGTGGGCGTCGAACGCGTGCCGGTCGGTGGGGTCCTCGCTGGTGAAGGCGGCCGTCCTGACCGACTCCGGGTCGGACATGAACGCGAAGAACAAGGACAGATCGCTGTCGCGCACCTCGCGCAGGGCAACCCGCATGATCAGAGCCTCCGGGTGGCCAGCGTCAGCCGGTCCCGTGCGTCGAACAACGCGTCCTTCACCATCTGCTCGTGCGCGGGCGTGAGCCTGGCGACCGGCACCGAGCAGCTGATGGCGTCGCGGGCGGGGGTGCGGTACGGGATGGCTACGCCGAAGCAGCGCAGCCCGAGGGTGTTCTCCTCGCGGTCCACCGCGTACCCCTGCTCGCGGATGAGGTGCAGCTCCTCGATGAGCTTCTCGCGGTCGGTGATGGTGTGCTCGGTCAGTGCGGGCAGCGTCTCCGGGAGCATCTTGCGGACCTGCTCGTCGCTGTGCGTGGAGAGCAGCGCCTTGCCGAGCGAGGTGGAGTGGGCGGGCAGCCGGCGGCCGACGCGGGTGAAGGGGCGCAGATAGTGCTGGGACTGCCGGGTGGCGAGGTACACCACGTTCGTCCCGTCGAGGCGGGCCAGGTGAATGGTCTCCGTCGTGTCGTCGGAGAGCCGGTCCAGGGTCGGGCGGGCGGCCGCGACGACCTCGTCTCCGTCGATGTACGAGGTGCCGACCAGCAGGGCCCGTACGCCGATCCCGTACCGCGTGCCCGTCGCGTCGGTCTCCACCCAGCCCAGCTCCACCAGCGTGCGCAGCAGCATGTAGAGGCTGGACTTCGGATAGCCGACGGCCTCCTGCACCGCCGCGAGCGAGTGCATGCCGGGCCGCCCGGCGAAGTATTCGAGCAGTTCCACCGTCCGCACCGCGGACTTGACCTGTGCCCCACCAGACTCGGCAACCGACATCGCCCTACGCCCCTTCCAGCCCACTTACGAAACCCTGCGACTTCTTGCCAACACTGAACGCCCGGAAATAGAGTCGCTTCATATTCACGATCAGGAACTTTGTTCAGAATACCGAACAACTTCTGATGTGTGGCAGTGGAGCGGAAGGAATCACGGTGGCAGCAGCACCAGTCTGGAGCGTCGACCCTCGCACCGGGAACCCGCGTGAGCAGGTTGCGGTGGAGGCTACAGCGGAGGAGGTCGACCGCGCGGTCCGGGCCGCCCATGCGGTACGCGACTCGCTCGCCGACCGCACCGTGCGCGCCGCGTTCCTGCGTACCGCGGCCGATCTGCTCACCGAGGCCGGGGAGCACGTCATCGAGGCCGCCGACGCGGAGACCGCACTCGGCCCGGCCCGTCTCACCGGCGAACTCGCGCGCACTGCGGCCCAGTTGCGGGCCTTCGCGGAGGTCGTCGACGAGGGTGCCTTCCTCGACATCCACATCGACCACGAGGACGCCACCAGGACCCCGCCCTGGCCCGACCTGCGCCGCTACAAGATCCCGCTCGGGGTCGTCGCCGTGTACGCGGCCAGCAACTTCCCGCTCGCTTTCTCCGTCCCCGGCGGCGACACCGCGAGCGCACTGGCGGCCGGCTGCCCGGTCGTCGTCAAGGCGCACCCCGACCATCCCGCCACCTCCGAACTGTGCGCCTCCGTACTGCGCCGGGCGGCGGCACAGGTCGGCCTGCCGGAGGACGTACTGATCCTGGTGCACGGCTTCGAGGCGGGCATCGAGCTGATCAAGCACCCGCTCGTCGCCGCCGCCGGCTTCACCGGCTCGGTACGCGGCGGCCGCGCCCTGTTCGACGCGGCGGCGGCCCGCCCCGCCCCCATCCCCTTCCACGGCGAACTGGGCTCCCTCAACCCCGTCGTCGTCACCGAGGCGGCCGCCGCCGAACGCGGCGAGCAGATCGGCGCCGGACTCGCCGGCTCGATGACCATGGGCGCGGGCCAGTTCTGCACCAAGCCCGGCTTCGTCCTGGCTCCGGCCGGCGAGAGCGGCGACCGGTTGCTGAAGTCCCTGACCGACGCGGTCAGCGACACCGAGGCGGGCGTCCTGCTCGACCACCGGATGCGCGACGCCTTCGTCGCAGGCGTACGCGAACGGGCCGAACTCCCCGACGTGGAGGCCCCGGTCACCCCCGGCGCGGGCGGCGAGCACACCGTCGCGGCCGGCTTCCTGACCGTACCGGCGCACCTCCTCACCACCGAGGGCCCGCACGACGCGCTCCTGGAGGAGTGCTTCGGCCCCGTCGCCGTCGTCGCCCGCTACGCCTCCGAGGGCGAGATCACCGCCGTCCTCTCCCGGCTCCCCGGCAACCTCACCGCCACCCTCCAGACCGCCACGGACGGCGCCGACGCCGACGCCCCCGCGCTCCTCGCGGCCCTCACCCCGCTGGCCGGCCGGGTCCTCGTCAACGGCTGGCCGACCGGCGTGGCCGTCGCCCCCGCCCAGCACCATGGCGGCCCCTACCCGGCCACCACGTCCACCTCCACCTCGGTCGGCGCCACCGCGATCGAACGCTGGCTGCGCCCCATCACCTACCAGACGACCCCCGAGGCGCTGCTCCCGCCGGAGCTCCGCGAGGACAACCCCCTGGGCCTGCCCCGACGAGTGGACGGCCGCCGCGCATGACCCCGCACCTTCCCGAACTCCCCTTTGAACTGTGCCCGTTCGGCCCCGAGACCGACTGGGCATACGAGAACGGCGTACTGACCGGCCGGGCGGGCGCCCGCCAGGACCGGTTCGTACCACCCGGCGGCGACACCCTCGACTCCGTGAGTGACGCACCCCGCCTCCTCGGCCCCGCACCTCGGGGCGACTTCCAGCTGCTCGCCCGGGTGAAGGTCGGCTTCGCCGCGGCCTTCGACGCCGGAGTGCTCTACCTCCACGTCGGGGAACGGGAGTGGGCCAAGCTCTGCCTGGAACTCTCCCCGGACCACCCCACCGTCTGCACGGTCGTCACCCGCGGCCACTCCGACGACGTCAACTCCTTCGTCGTGGACGGCGACAGCTGCTGGATGCGCCTCAGCCGCACGGGCAACGCGTTCGCCTTCCATGCCTCGGCCGACGGCGAGAAGTGGACCTTCGTCCGCGCCTTTGCCCTCGGCGAGCCGGAGCCGGCGGCCACGGCATCGGTCGGCTTCCTGGTCCAGTCACCGACGGGCGAGGGCTGCGAGGCGACGTTCGACCGGATCGCGTTCCGTACGACGAGGCTGGACGACCTGCGCGACGGCAGCTGAGCACTCGGACGCCTTCACCGTCACCTGTACCCTCGCCCTCCGGCCCGGAGGGCGAGGGTGTTCGTCTTCGGGCCCGCGGTGCCTCGGCTCAGGTGCCGGTCGCGTACCGCACGAAGTGCGTCCAGCCGGTGCGGGTGAGTGTCAGGTGGGGGAGGGAGGTGTCCTTCGAGTCGCGGACGAGGATCGCCTGGGCGGCGGTGGCGACCTCGACGCATGCTCCCCCTTCGTTGGAGCTGTAGCTGCTCTTGATCCACGTGAGGGGCACTGTGATGCCCGTAGAGTCATCGATGCTCATGCTTGTCTCAGCAACTCCTTGATGACGGTCAGGGACTCGGACGGTGTGGGTGCCTGTGCCCTGATGCTGCCGTAACGTGCGGCCAGGATACGGACTTCATCGGGATCAGTGATCAGCCTGCTGATGTTCTGGACCTCCAGGTATGCCACTTGAGGGCGGCCCTTCGGCGTCAGCAAGATGAAGGGACCGCCCATGCCGGCGTGTTTGTTACGCCTGGTGGGCATGACCTGAAGTTCTAGGCTTCTCAGTTGTCCGAGATCGATCAGCTGCTCCAGCTGCGCCTTGTGCACTGCGTCGCCGCCGATCGGTCTGCGGAGTACCGACTCCTCGATGATGCACGTCACGATCGGAGCGGGCCACCGAGTCAACAGCTCCTGCCGGGCAAGCCGTGCCGCCACCCGTTGCTCGATCGTCGCTTCGTCCAGCAACGGCTTACGCATGGCGAAGAGAGCCCGTGCGTGCGCCTCGGTCTGCAGCAGTCCCGGTACGACGTGGCTACCGTACTCGTGGACCTCGACGGCATCCGCCTCCAACTTCGCATAGTCCTTGAACCACGCCGGATGCTTCACCCGCGCTCGCGCCTTCGCCCGCGCCACGTCGTCCTTCGCGGCCCGCAGCAACCCGCCCGCGTCCAGCAAGTCGTCCACCGCGTCCAGAAAATCCGGCTGCGGCGTCCTGCGCCCCCGTTCCAACGACCGGATCAGGTCCTCGCTGTATCCGAGGCGGTCGCCCAACTCCCGCTGGGTGAGGCCGGCCCGCTCCCGCAGTAACCGGACCTGGCGGCCGATCACGCGGAAGAGGTCCGCAGCCTCCTCCGAGTCGTCGTCGCCACCGATCGCACCGTCCAGCTCCATTGCTGCCCGCTTCCGTTCCATGGGCCGACCGCGTGCGCCGTCACGACACGGCGGAGAACCGGTACCGGTTGCCGTGCGTACCGGTACGCGCACGCTACGTACCGCTGTCGTTGCTGGTCAGCGTACGGTCACTTGGCCACGCTGAGTGGCGTGACGAGTGAATCCGCAGAGATCGAAATTCCGCAACCGGCAGCTTCCGCACCGCAGTTCACACAGCTGTTCAGTGCCACCCGCCGAGGTGCCCGCCTGGCTCGCCTGCTCGCCGTGGAGCAGCTGGTGGCATGGGGGTGGCCGCGCGGCGGCGAGCGCATCGACGCGGCCGCGCTCGTTGTCGCAGAACTGGCGGCGAACGCGGTCATGCACGGGCGGCTGGACGGGCGGGGGTTCCGCCTCGGGCTTGCTCTCCTTCCGAGCGGACGGCTGCGGATCGAGGTCACGGACCCGCGCGGCGAACGCGTCCCCGCCGCGTGCCGGGAAGCGGTTGAAGGAGGCAGGGGGCTGATCATCGTCGATGCCCTTGCGGCGGACTGGGGCGTACATCCGTACCCGCCGTCCGGCAAGACGGTATGGGCAGAGGTCTCCGCGACGCGAACGGGCGTCGGGCGGCCTCCTGCCGGTGATTGCGCACCTCGACCCGACAACCCGCGGGCCCCCGGCGGCGAGTGAGTGCCCCCGCACCTCGTACCGGGAATGGCGCCCATCCGCACCCACCGCACGCTATATACGCGTCTGTGCCGGCATGAGGGCACCCATGGCCTGCCGATGGACGTCAGGAGCTCGCGTGTTCCGTAGATGATCGACGATTTTCGGCCTCGTTGATGCGGTGGCGGAGTGTGAGGGCGATCAGGAGCTGTTGGGCCGCCACGGTTTCCGGGAGGGTGGCCCGCAGTGACGCCATGCGGCCCGCTTACCGCCCCCTCCGGTGCTTGTTCATCAGTCCGCCGGGTGGCGGTGACGACCGGGTCGGGCGGCGCGAAAACCATGATCTGATACCAGGCATACCAGGCCAACAGCACCGGCTTTCAGCCGGAATTTTTGGCGCACGATGTGCCACCGTGCGGCGCGGTGCACCACTAGATTGCCGAACGGCACCACGGGGGCCGACTGCGACCTGCCCCTTTCGTTCACCTCTGAATATTCTGACAGCCAGTCATCATGCTTGGAAGTAGCGGCGAAAACCGAATCCGAGCAGGCTGTCGGTCCGCACCACCGCGCCCGGCCGGCCTGACAAGGCTGGACGGTCGCGGCTTTTCCTGACCTGATCCGGTTGTCCGGGTAACACCCACGCTGCCGGCCGAGAGTATGAGGCGCGTTCTGTGAAGGTTCGTACGAGGCGGTCGAGCACTCTGATCGCCGGGGGATTGGCAGGGGTGCTGCTGACGGGTTGCGGCTCCCAGGATCAGATCTGGCCCTTCGACAAGGACAAGGGGAAAATGGTCGTCGGGATGTCCGACGGCATCCTTGCGACGGATCCGGCCGCAGGGTACGACCCGGGGTCCTGGCTGCTGTTCAACAACGTCTTCCAGTCCTTGATGAGCTTCCCGCCCGGGAGTTCCACCCCTGTGCCGGAGGCCGCCGAGGAGTGTCATTTCTCGGACGGCAGCAAGACCTACACCTGCACCCTGCGTGACGGGTTGAAGTTCAGCAACGGCAACAGCCTCACATCGGCGGACGTCAAATACTCCTTCGACCGGGCGATCGGAATCAACGACCCGGCGGGCCCTGCGCCGCTGCTCTCCACCATCTCGTCGATCAGCACCCCGAGCGAGAAGACCGTCGTCTTCCACCTCAAGGTGCCCGATGCGATATTTCCCAGCAAGATCGCATCGGGTGCCGGTTCCATCGTGGACCGTCACGTCTATCCCAAGAACAGGCTGCTCAAGGGCGGCAAAACGGTCGGCTCCGGCCCCTACATGCTGGACTCCATCGACAAATCGAAGGCCGTCTTCTCGGTCTACTCCGGCTACCACGGAACCGCCGAGGTGAAGAACTCCGGCGTGACGCTGCGACTCTTCGAGGGCGACCAGCAGGCCCTCAAATCCTCCCTGGAGAAGGGCGAGGTCGACGTCGCATACCGTGGCCTCACCGCCAAGGCGATAGCCGCCCTGGACACCTCGCCCACCGCGGAGAAGGACGGCATCGAGGTGGTCCAGGGGAGCAGCGCCGAGGTCCAGCACATGGTTTTCAACATGGCCGACCCCGTGGTCGGCAAGATCGCTGTGCGTAAGGCCATTGCCTACCTCCTCGACCGCAACTCCCTGCTGAGCGAGGTCTACCAGTCCACGGCGGTGCCGCTCTACTCGATCGTCCCGGTCGGTATCACCGGGCACGGCACCTCCTTCTTCGACATATACGGCGACAGTCCGCAGCCGCAGAAGGCGAAGGATGTCCTGAGGGACTCCGGTATCACCGACAAGGTGAAACTCACCCTCTGGTCCACCCCGAGCCGTTACGGACCCGCTACCGACGACGAACTGCGGACCATCGCGGCTCAGCTGAACAAGAGCGGACTCTTCGACGCCAGGATGGAGACTGTCCCGTTCGACCAATACGAGAAGGACATCGCCGACGGCGCGTACGGGGTCTATGTCAAGGGCTGGGTGCCGGACTATCCCGACCCCGACAATTTCACCCAGCCGTTCTTCGGCAAGGGCAACGTCCTGTCGAACAATTACGAGAACAGCGAGATAACCGACCAGATCATCCCGCAGACCTCGTCCATGACCGACCGCGCGAACACCCGGCAGAAGTTCATGAAGCTGCAGGACATCGTGGCGCGCGAGCTGCCGCTCCTGCCGCTCTGGCAGGGCAAGCAGTACGCAGTCGCCCACGAGAACGTCCGGGGCCTGCAGAACTGCCTGGACACATCGACTGTTTTCCGGTTCTGGGAACTCAACACTGCGTATTAGCCAAGGGCCGACGGCGCAAGATCACGAAGTACGACTGCCGGCCGGCAGCCAGGTGTCGACGGTTGCCGCCAGCTCGTCGAGTCCGGTGAAGACGTGGCCGTTCATGCCGATGGCTTGCGCTGCGCGTACGTTCTCATCGCGGTCGTCGACGAAGAGGAAGTCGGCGGGGGCGGCCCGCATGGCGACGACGCAGTGGCAGAACGCCGCCGGGTCCGGCTTCGCCGCGTTGATCTTTCCGGAGAACGCGACGTGGTCCAGGTCGCGCAGCCAGGGCTGCGCGGCGCGGAAGGCGTCCGCGTGGTCAGAGGGAATGTTGGACAGCAGGGCGACCTCGGCGACTTTACGCAGGGACTGCACGTAGGCGACCATACGGCCGTCGACGCGTGACCAGCTGTCGATGTCAGCGAGCCGCAGCTCCTCGATCGTGTCGGCGTCGGCGGTGTGGGAGAGCCACCGCAGTACGGCCGTCCAGTACTCGGACGCGGACCACTGCCCGGCGTCGTAGGGCTGGCGGCAGGCCCAGTAAGCCTCGGCGAAGGCGTCTGCGGGTGCGTTGCACCGGGCGGCCATCTTCGTTAGGGCGCCGGGGGGTTGGTGGCGGGCGATGACCCCGAAGAGGTCGAACAGCACGATGCGTCGGTCGGTGGACATGGTGGGTCTTCCTCCGGGGCCAAGGGTTCGGGTTCAGTGGCGGGGGTCCAGGGCGCGGGCGAGCGAGTCGAGGGCGGCCAGGGCGTCGGGGCCGGTGGGAGTGAGGACGACGCTGGTGGCGCCTGCCGCGTGGCGGGCGTTGATCGCTGCGCGTGCCTGGTCGGGGGTGCCGGCGATGCTCAGCTCGCGGACCCAGGCGGCGGTCATGGTCCGGGCGAACTGCTGGGCGTCGGCGCAGGCGGCGTGGTGTGCGCGCAGCTCGGTGGCGAAGGGAAGGGGGTCGATGTGCGCGGCCCAGTCCGGTTCGCCGATGGCGCTGAGGCCCTCGCGGACGCGGTTGAGGGCAGCGTCCTCGTCGTCGTCGACGGCTGCGGCGTCGTAGGTGACGATTTCGAGGCCGCCGGCGTCCGGAGCGTTGCCCATGTGCCGCAGTGAGGAGGCGATGTAGGCAGGGCCGGCGGGCTCGGCCAGGAGGAGTCCGTCGGCCACCTCGCCCGCGGCCGCCTGCGATTTGGGGCCGCGGACGCCGAGGATGACCGGCGGGACGATGTCGGGGGTCTCGGTGAGGACGACGCCTTCGCAGCGCACGTACCGGCCGTCCGTCGGGCCGGGCTCGCCGCACATGAGCAGGCGCAGCGCGGTCGTGTATTCCTTGAGCAGGGTCAGGGGGCTGGCGGGCCGGACCCCGGCTTGGCGCATCCAGTCGGGCATGCCGTGGCCGATGCCGGCGATCAGTCGGCCGGGGTAGAGCTGGGCGAGGGTGGCCAGTTCCATCGCGGCGAAGCACACGTTGCGGGCGCCGGCGGGCAGGATGCCGATACCGACGGTGATGTGGGTGGTGCTGGCGAGGACGGGGCCGGCCTGGGCGAGTCCGCCGCGAAAGCCGAGGTCCTCCACCACCCAGATCTGGTCGAATCCCAGTTCCTCGGCTCGCCGGGCGTAGGGCAGCACGTCCTGGACGGGCAGGTCGCGGGGCAGCATGACACCGACACGGCCGCGGGTGGGGGTGGCAGGGGTGGTGCCTGTCTCGGGCATCGGGGGCTCTTTCCGTGGGCGGTGGGTTCCCCGGCGTCGGCATGGTCTGCGGGCCGGGGGTGGGCGGGGAGCCTGTGCGGCACGGTGTCAGGGGTCGTGCCGCACAGGCGGTCGGTGACTGCTCCGTGCCACCTCGCGCGTGCAGCCGGATCCGGTGCGCAGGACTCCGGCAGCCGTGGCGGCGATCGCGCACAGCAGGGTGAGCAGCAGGAAGGCGTGGTTCAGCGGTACGAGATGGGTCAGCCAGCCGATGACGGCGGGGCCGGAGAGCATGCCGAGATAGCCGAGCCCGGCGACGCGGGAGACGTTGGCCCCGGCGGCGGAGGGGTCGACGCGCCCGGTCGCGCTGTACAGCTGGGGTACGCAGCCGGACAGTCCCAGGCCGAACAGTGCCCAGCCCGCGAACGCGGCCCAGATCCACGGTGTGACGGACACGATCGTGATCCCGACGGCGGCCGCGACCGCGCCGTAGCGCAGGACCGCCATGGGCCCGAACCGGCCGGATATGCGGTCGGCGAGCAGCCGTCCAGTCGTCATCGCCGCCGCGTAGGTGCCGTACGCGAAGGCGGCGGTGCTCGCGGGCGCGCCGAGGATGTCCTTCAGGTGCAGCGCGCTCCAGTCGTTGGCGGCTCCCTCGGCCAGCATGACCATCGCAGCCAGGACGGCGAGGATCCAGATCCGCCCGGGGGGCTTGCGCCGCTTCCCGGCGCGTGCCTGCTCGCTGTCCGCGGCGGTGGTGGTGGCGGGCGGCGGCGCGGTCGGAAGCAGAGCCCGTGCCGACACCAGTGCGGTCACGATGCCGGCGGCTCCCACGGCGGCCATGCCCACGGGCGGGCTCATGCCGGCGCTCGCGGTGCCCGCTCCGACGAGTGAGGCGATGACACCGCCGACGGAGAACATGGCGTGGAAGGCTGACATGATCGGCCGGTTGTACGTCTTCTCCACGTGCACGGCGTGGGCGTTCATGCTCACGTCGAGGCAGCCGTTGCAGAAGCCGAAGACCAGCAGGGCACCCGCCAGCATCCAGAGATCCGGGGACAGACCGGGCAGCACCAGGGTCGCGCTGGACAGAACTCCGCCGATGGGGAGCACCACGTGCGCCCCGAGGCGGTCGGCCAGGCGCCCGGCCACCTGCATGCCGATGAAGGCCCCGAGCCCCAGCAGCACCAGCAGGCTCCCCAGTGTGGCGTGGCTGATGCCCACCCGTTCTTCGATGACGGGGATGTGCACCACCCAGGTGCCGATCAGGCTGCCGCACAGGGCGAAGTAGACGAAGTTCGCCACACGGGCGCATCGAAGCGAGCGTTCCATGCCATCCACCATAACGAACAGATTTTGTGTTTGGAAAGCCACTTAATGAACAGATTGATTGTTCGTTTCGGGGTGGTGTTCAATCGCGGTATGAGCAACGCAGACCGGCACAGGCTGATCGCCCGGGCCGTCAGGGAGTCGGGCAGTGCCACGGTCCAGGAACTCGCCGAGCTGACCGGCGCCTCGGAGATGACCATCCGGCGCGACCTCGACACACTGGCCGCACAAGGCGTCCTCGAACGCGTCCGCGGCGGAGCACGCACCCTGCTGCTCAGGGGCGAGGAGCCGCCCTTCGCGCTGCGCGCCCACGAGGCCGCCGACGCCAAACGCCGGATCGCGGCCGAGGTGTCCTCACTCATCGCCGACGGCGAGACCGTCCTCCTGGACAGCGGCACCACCTGCCTGGAGGTCGCCCGTCTCCTGCGTCAACGGCCGATCACCGTGATGCCCCTGTCCCTGCAAGCCATCCACACACTCGGCGACTCCCCGGGCCCGACCACGCTGATGGTGCCCGGCGGACGCCCCCGCGCCGCAGAAGGAGCCCTCACCGGCCCCCTCACACTCGCCTCCCTGTCGGCACTGCGCTTCGACACCGCGATCATCAGCTGCTGCGGCCTGAGCGCGGCCGAGGGCCTGACCGCCTACGACCTCGACGACGCGGCGGTGAAGAAGGCCGGCATCGCCTCCAGCCGCCGCATCGTCGTCGCCGCGGACGGCAGCAAACTCGGCCACACCGCCTACGCCTACGTCGGCCCCTCCACGCTCCTGCACACCCTCGTCACCGACAACACGGCGCCTACCGACGAGGTGACCGCACTCGAAGCAGCCGGCACCGACGTCAAGACCGTCTGACGAGGCCGCCGCTCCGAGGCCGGATTCGAGCCGTACCAGCACCTGGTGACCGTCGGGGTTCTTCCACGCCCGTGCTCGGGCGTCCCTGGCTCACCGAGGTGCAAAGGGCATCACTCGATCAGTGTGACGCCAGAGGTGTCCCGCCCGCGCCCATGCCACGGTGGCTGAAGACCGATCCCCCTCCAGAAACGGAGTGCCCCTGATGGGCATCAAGGACGAGATGCAAGCCAAGGCGCAGCAGGCCAAGCAGAAGATGCAGGGCAAGCAGGACGAGGCAGCCCAGCGCGGGCAGAGTGAGCAGGAGCGCTTGCGCCAGCGCGCTGAGCAGACCCGGCAGCAGGGTCAGCAGAGCTTCGACGACATCGAGGACGACCTCGACGACCGCACCTGATCACGCCCGCCCTGCGTTGTGCTGGGTCGGGCCCGGCCCAGCACTCGCCGTTGAGCCGTCTGCCGTTGCGACTGCCAGGGTTCCGGCAGCAGTGTCTTGAACACTGCTGCCGACCGGCGGTGATCCGCACCGCGTCGCTCCGGCACTCTCGCCGCTCCCGGCAGCTCAGTTGCTGTCCCTCGACGAGGCGGTCGGCCCGCCACTCGGCAGCCGGGTCGTTGCCAGTGCCGTCAGCGTCAGCAGTGCGGCGCTGATCGCCAGGCTCGTCCGCAGGCCGTCCTCGAAGCCGGTCGCGACCAAGGCGCCGAACGCCGCCACGCCCAGGCCGCCGGAGACCTGGCGGGCGGCGTTCAGGACGCCCGCAGCGACGCCGGCCCGGTCGGTCGGCACGGCCTCCATCATGGCCGCGGTCAGCGGCGGCAGGGCCAGGCCAGCGCCCAGGGCCAGCGGCACCAGGAGTACGGACGTCAGGATCAGGGGCGTGTCCGTGTCGACGAACAGCAGGAGCAACAGGCCGCCCACCGAGAGGAGTTGGCCGGTCAGCATCGGCAGCCGGGGGCCGTAGCGGTTGGCCAGCCTGCCCGACAGCACGTTCACCACCACGAGCAGTCCGGTCATCGGCAGGAACATCAGGCCGGCGGTCAGCGCCGACTGGTCGCGCACCTGCTGGAAGAAGAGACTGAAGACAAAGATCATTCCGTAGAACGCGACGCTGAGCGCGGAACCGGCGGTGACCGCCACCGCGACCATCCGGTTACGGAACAGGCCCAGCGGCACCACCGGATGCGGGTGGCGCGACTCGATGCGGAGGAACGCGGCCAGCGACGCCACCGCGACCCCGAGCGCAACCAGAGCGAGCGTCCCGTGCTCGATCACCGCGAAGGCCAGTGCGGCCAGTGCGATTACGGCGGTCAGCTGGCCCGGCAGGTCCAGCGGTGCGGGGCGGCGGGCCGAGCGGGGCGCGCGGAACGTCAGTGCGAGGGCGACCAGGCCCACCGGCAGATTGATGAAGAAGATCGCCCGCCAGTCCCAGGCCGTGGTCAGCGCCCCGCCCGCGACGGGGCCCAGCGCCGCCGCCGTCGTACCGCCCGCCGCCCACAGTGACACCGCACGGCCGCGCTGCGCGGGATCGGCGTACGCCTGCCGTACCAGGGCCAGCGTCGTCGGCAGTACGACGGCGGCCGCGATGCCCTGCACCACCCGGAAACCGATCAGCGCCGGGAGGTTCGGGGCCAGGCCGCAGGCGACGGACGCCAGCGTGAACAGGGCGATCCCGGCGGTGTACGCACGCGTCGCACCGATCCGGTCCGAGAACGCGCCCGTCGACAGCAGCAGCGCGGCGAAGGCGATCGTGTACGCGTCGACCACCCACTGCAGCCCGGCCATCCCGCCGCCGAGGTCCGAGCCCATCGACGGGAGCGCCACATTCACCACCGACGCGTCCAGCATGATCAGTGCGAAGCCGAGCAGGGAGGCCACCAGGGTCAGGGTGGGGGAGGGGCTCTGCGCGCGTGTGTCGCGGGGCAACTCGGTGGCGGAATCCGGTGCTTGAACGAGGTTCTCTGTTGGCATGCGTCAAGCCTGGCGATCAGCCCCGGCGTACAGTAGTGGCCTGAATGCCATACCTCCGGAGGTTCTGGCCATGCCGCCTGTGCACCGTGTCGTCGTCATCTCGACGCCGCCCGTGTCGATGTTCAACATCGCCATCCCCGAGATGCTGTTCAGCAAGGTCGAGATCGACGGCGCTCCGGGGTACGAGACGCTCTTCTGCACCTTGGAACCCGGTCCCGTCCGCACCAGCAGCGGACTCGATGTGCACATCCCGCACGGTCTTGACGTCATCGACACCGCGGACACCGTGATCATCGCCGGTGCGGGCTCCCGCGAGGAGCCCGACCCGCGCATCCTCGCCGCGCTGCGCCGGGCCTCCGCCGACGGCAGGCGCATCGCCTCCATCTGCACCGGTGCCTTCGCCCTCGCCGAGGCGGGCCTGCTCGACGGGCGCGCCGCCACCACGTACTGGACGTACACCGGTGAACTCGGCGACCGCTACCCGTCCGTCGATCTCCAGAAGGACGTCCTCTTCGTCCAGGACGGCACGGTCCTCACCTCGTCCGGCTACGCGGCCGGGATCGACCTCTGCCTCCACATCATCCGTACCGACTACGGCGCGGCCGTCGCGAACGGCGTCGCCCGTCTCACCCTCGTCGCTCCCGTACGGCCCGGTGGCCAGACCCAGTTCACCGACACCCCGCTGCCGCCCGAGCGCGGTGTCTCCTTCGCCTGCACCCGCGCGTGGGCGATGCGGCACCTCGACGAACCACTGACCCTCACCGACCTGGCCCGCAACGCGGGCGTCTCCGTGCGGACGCTCTCGCGGCGCTTCCATGCCGAGACCGGACTCAGCCCCCTCCAGTGGCTGCTCCACCAGCGCATCGAACGGGCCCGCGAGCTGCTGGAGACCACCGCCCTCCCCATGGACCAGGTCGCCCGCGCCAGCGGCCTCGGCACCGCAGACTCGATGCGCCAGCACATCCAGCGCCGCCTCGGCCTCACCCCGAGCGCGTACCGTGCCTCCTTCAGCAGGCTGACCGCGGTGCCGTCCGCGGCAACCACGGACCGGCCGGCCGCGTCACTCTCCTCGTGATCAGAACCGCCACGCCCGCCGATCTCGACGCCGTCGTCCAGCTGCACACCGAGGCCCGCGCCACCTACTACCGGGGCCACATCCCGGAGGAGGAGTACGCGGGCGCCGCCGAGGCCGGCCGCAGCCGGGACGGCTGGTCCCGCGCGATCGACCGCCCGGACGCCACCGTGCTCTGCGCCGAGCGGGAGGGCACCGTCGCCGGCATCGCGGCCTACGCCGTGCGCGACGGAGTCATGAACCTCACCCAGCTCCATGTCTCCCCCTCCCACTGGCGTACGGGAATCGGCACCGAACTCCACACCGCCTGCGTCGAAGCCTGGCGGCGGGCCGGAGCCGGCAGTGCGCGCCTCGAAGTCTTCGTGCACAACACCCGCGCCCAGTCCTTCTACGCCGACCGGGGCTGGACCCCCGACCCCGATCACCCCCGCAACGGCACCCACTTGGTGCTGCGCCTCGCGGTGAGCTGACCACCGGGGCATCCTGGGAACGGAGTTGGGCCCGGTAGCACACATGGGCGGAGTCGGTGGAGGCAGGACATGCGACGTGTGGTGCGGGGCTTCTGGGGGCCCCGGGAGGAGTCGGCCGAGGCGCTGACCCGGCGATGGAAGCTCACCCTGGACCGGCTTGCCGAGATCCTTCCGGTGGGCGGCCCGGGAACGCTGTGGACGTGGCGGCAGATCCACTTGTCCGGGCCCGCCACCGATTTCCTGCCGTACGAGGATTCCCTCCTCGCCGCTCTGCGAGCGGCCCAGGAAGCCGACGGCTGGTCGGACCGTGTCGGGTTCGGGCTGCGACTCGTCTTCGCGGGTGAGCCGGACTGGGAGATCGAGGTCAGCGGGAATGCGGGCGGCGTCTCGGAGTACCTCCTCCAGTCGATGGTGATCGGTATCAGATCACCGGACACCGCCGAGATCTTGGACGGGGATCTCCTTGCCGCTGTCGCCGAGGCGTGGGCGCCGGACTTCGGCGATGTCACCGACGACGATGTGCTCGACGCCTTGGAGGACGATGGGGGGTTCGCTGTCGGTGAGCCCTGCGTCGGCTGGGCCGGCTATCTCTCCCCGGCACGCGCGGCCCTGCTGCCGGAGGGCATGACGGCCGGGCACAGGGAACTCGGCGTCGGAGGCGTACTCCTCGACATCGCTCCGCGCGGCAACGTGAAGGACGTACTGCGGGCCTATCTGCGGCTGCGGGCCGCCGGTGCGCTGCAGCCGCTGCCGCGCCCGATGGACCGGGCCGCGCTGTGACCGTGCTCGCGACGCGGGGCCGGTGGCTGTCTCAGATGAAGATCACGTCAGTCGAAATGTTCGTTGGCGCCGAAGAAGAACATCTGCCCGCATTCCCGCACCGGCTGCCCGGCCGGTAGCAGTTCCCCGGCCAAGTCGGGCATGGCCACCTTTGACCAGTCGATTGCCACTTGCCGGTCCGGCATGCGGCGAAGTGACTCGTACAGATCCGCGATCACGATCGGCCGGCCCGGCATGTGGGTGTCCACCCGGAAGGTGTCTCTTCCGTCATCGCCAGGCACTCTCTTGCCGAGATAGCTCTCCGCCGCACTGCATACGTCGGTCAGGTCCGTCACCAGCCAGGTCCAGCCGACTTCGGTCCCGCTGTTGCTGACGAGTTCGGTCATCCGAAGCAGGTAGAAGCCCCTGGCATGGTGGCTCGTGGCCTCCTCCGCCGACGACCGGGGAAGCTCGACGTCCTCCAGAGTTTCGACCCGGACCCGCGCAGCGAAGTCCCCCGGGTCGAGACGCAGCGCCTCGCGGTAGGCCGCGGCAGCACTCTCATGGTCGTCGAGCCATTCCAACGCCAGGCCGAGAGCGAAAGCCGCGAGATTGTTCGCCGGATCAAGCTCAAGCGCCCGTCGCGCCCTGCGAGCGGTCTCATCGGCCAGTCCACGGCCGACCTCATCGTCGTCCTCCAGCCCAACGAACGGTGACAGTTCTTCGACCACCGTCATGAACAGCTCGTCAAGCTCGTTCTCCACGTAGGCCTGAAGCGCACCGAGCGCCAGGACGGTGAGACCGACAGCGGCCGTGACGTCCTCCGGATCGGATTGCTGGACGTGCGCGTACAGCTCGCGGATCTCGGCTGCCTCTTCCTCAAGGTCCGCCGGACCGTCCACCTCCGCGCCCAGAACGTACTTCTGGAGGAGACCGCCTGCCTCGCGCAGTGCCGACCCGATGTCGCCCAGTTCCCGTTGCATGCCCGGAATGCTAGGGGCCCGCGAGGTCGCCGGTCAGACCGGGGGCAACCACCTGCTACCACCAGTGGCGGTCCACTCACGAACACCACTGAAGATCACGATCTGCGGTACTGCCCGCGGCGGCCACGGTCCGATCCGGGGAATGAGCGGGTCCGCTCCTGCGTTGTCCACGGGTGCGGAGGGTGGCTCCGCGCCGCCTGAGCCGTACGTACGAGCAGTACGGCCGCACGAGAACACGGAGAGAAGAAGAGACATGCGCGTCGAGATCTGGAGCGACATCGCCTGCCCCTGGTGCTACATCGGGAAGGCCCGCTTCGAGAAGGGCCTGGCGGGGTTCGCCCACCGCGACGAGGTCGAGGTCGTGCACCGGTCCTTCGAGCTCGACCCCACGCATGCCAAGGGCGACACCGTGCAGGTGATCGACATGCTGGCGCAGAAGTACGGGCGCACCCGCGAAGAGGCGCAGGGCATGGAGGCGAACGTCGCGGCCAACGCGCAGGCCGAAGGGCTCGGCTACCTCACCGAGGGCCGTGACCACGGCAACACCTTCGACATCCACCGTCTGCTCCACCTGGCCAAGGCCCGCGGCCGCCAGGACGAGCTGCTGAGCCTCGCCTACCGGGCGAACTTCGCCGAGGAGCGTTCTGTCTTCGACGGTGACGTGCTGGTCGAGCTGGCCGTCGAGGCCGGGCTCGACGCCGACGAGGCGCGCGCCGTCCTCGCCGCCCCGGAGGCGTACGCCGCCGAGGTGCGGGCCGATGAGCGCGAGGCGTCCGAGCTGGGGGCCAACGCGGTGCCGTTCTTCGTGCTCGACCGGCGGTACGGGATCTCCGGTGGCCAGCCCGCCGAGGTCTTCGCCCAGGCGCTCGAACAGGCATGGAAGGACCGGCCGCTGACCGCGATCGGCGGGGACGCCGCGGCGTGCGACGCCGACGGTGCCTGCGAGGTCCCGCAGACCGGCAGCAACGCCTGAGCCCGCAGACCGGCAGCAACGTCTGAGCCCGCAGGCCGGCACCATCGCCGACACCTCGCTCAGCTGCATACATAAGCATTGCTTGGGTGCACCCCTTAACTCTTGGTAATTGACGATGAGTTAAGGGGGCTTCAGGCTGGGCTCATGGAGACTACTTCGCTCAGCCGCACGGTGGACGACGAGTTCGCGCCGGAGACCACCTACCTCAACACCTCCACCTGCGGGCTGCTGCCCCGTCGCACCGTGGACGCGGTGAAGACGCTCGCCGAGGCGATCGCCGCGGGCCGCAGGGCCGGTTCCGGCGACTTCGAGGCGGTGGACGCGGCCCGGGCCGGATTCGCCCGCCTCGCCGGTGTCGACGCCGACCGGGTCGCCACCGGCAGCTCGGTCTCCGTACACGTCGGGCTGATCGCGGCCTCGCTGCCTGCGGGGGCCGAAATCCTGGCGCCCGAGGGGGAGTTCAGCTCCGTCGTCAGTCCGTTCGCGGTCCGTGGCGATCTCAAGGTGCGCTACGTCCCGCTGGACGGGCTGGCCGATGCGGTACGGCCCGGCACCGCGCTCGTCGCCTTCTCCTCCGTACAGTCCGCCGACGGCCGGATCGCCGATCTGGACGCGGTACGCGCGGCGGCCGCCGCCCACGGCGCACGGACGCTGCTCGACGCCACCCAGTCGGCCGGCTGGCTGCCGCTGGACGCCGGGGCGTACGACTACACCGTCACCGGCGGCTTCAAATTCCTGCTCTGTCCGCGGGGCGCGTCGTTCCTCACCGTCACCGAGGAGGCGCAGCGCACCCTGCCGCCCGTCTTCGCCGCGTGGGTCGCCGCCGACGACCCCTGGAACAGTACGTACGGACCGGTCGGGCGGCTCTCGCCGACCGCCCGTCGCTACGACGAACCGCCGGCCTTCCTCTCGTACCACGGCGCCGAGCACTCCCTCGCGCTGCTGGGCGAGGTCGGCGTCGATGCCGTCCATGCCCACGCCACCGGGCTCGCGGCCCGCATGCGGGCGGGGCTGGCCGGGCTGGGGCACGAGGCGGTGCCGGGGGAGTCGGCGATCGTGGCCGTGCCCGGACTCGGCGGGCGGGAGCCGGAGCTGGCGCGGGCCGGGGTGGTGGTCTCGAACCGGGCGGGGAGTCTGCGCGCGGCCTTCCATCTGTACAACACGGAGGCCGATGTGGACCGGGCCCTGGACGTGCTCTCCGGCTGAACCCGCCCGGATGCCGGGGGATCAGCGGCGCTCGGGGCAGTCCTCGGTCTCGTGACAGAGGTTCTCCTCGACCTTGGCGAGCAGCCGGGCCAGCTCCTCGCGTTCGGCCGTGTCCAGCCCGGCGAGGGTGTGCTCCTCCAGATTCGTCCAGGCCCGCTCGACGTCGGCGTGCAGCGCGCAGCTGTCGTCGGTGGCCTCGACCAGGACGGCCCGGCGGTCGTCCGGGTCGGGGCAGCGGCGGACGTGCCCGGTCTGTTCGAGGCGCTGGAGCATCTTGGTGACGGTGGAGGGGTCGAGGTCGACGGCCTTGATCAGCTCGGACTGGCGCACCGCACCCGCGTCCCACAGATACATCATCAGGAACTCCTGGCCGGGGTAGAGCCCGAGCCCCTTGAGCAGCTTGCCCGCGGCGAACCGGTGCAGCCGGGCGACCCGCGAGACGGCATGGCTGACGGGGCCGCCGAGGGCGGCGCTCGGCAGTTCGGTACAGGCGGGGTCGGCCTTCATCGGGACTCCTCGGGGTGGTGCCGGGCGGCTCTCCTGGCGGGGCGCGAGCGCGGAGCCGGCGCTTTCTGCGAACTTTACCTTGGTCGGCCAATCAATGGGCTACAGTGGCGCAGGACGCAGATAATTGGCCGACCACATAATTTTCCTGGGGGCTTCCATGACCACCGCATTCGACCCGATCGATCTGTCCGGTACCCAGCTCGCCAACCGCATCGCGATGGCTCCGATGACCCGCAGCCGGGCCGGTGAGGGCGGCACCGCCACGGATCTCGTCGCCGAGTACTACGCCCAGCGCGCCTCGGCGGGCCTCATCATCACGGAGGGCATCCAGCCGTCGGTCGTGGGCCAGGGCTACCCCTCCACTCCGGGACTGCACAGCGCGGAGCAGGTCGCGTCCTGGCGCAGGGTCACCGACGCGGTGCACGCGGCGGGCGGCCGGATCTTCGCCCAGCTCATGCACGCGGGCCGGATCGGCCACCCGGTCCTGCTGCCGGACGGGCTCGGCCCGGTCAGCGCCTCCCCGGTCAAGCCCGCCGGCCGGCTCTACACCGGCGCGGGGCTGGAGGACTTCACCGCACCGCGCGAACTGACCGGCGACGAGGTCCGGCAGACCATAGCCGACTTCGCGGCGGCCGCCCGTAACGCGGTCGACGCCGGCTTCGACGGGGTCGAGCTGCACGGTGCCAACGGCTACCTCATCCACCAGTTCCTCGCGCCCAACACCAACCTGCGAACGGACGAGTGGGGCGGCTCCGAGGAGGCCCGTATCCGGTTCGCCGTAGAGGTGGTCAAGGCCGTCGCGGCCGAGATCGGCGCGGAGCGGACCGGGCTGCGCATCTCGCCCGGAAACGCGTACAACGACATCGACGAGCCCGCGCCGGACGCCGTCTACACCGCGCTGGTACGGGAGATCGAGCCGCTCGGCCTCGCCTATCTGCACGTCCTGGAGGCGGTGGAGATCCGCGAGCTGACTCTCGCGCTGCGCAAGCAGTTCTCCGGCACCTTCATCGTCAACGTGCTGACGGACGGGCCGACCGGACCGGACGACCACTCAGTGATCGACGACGGGATCGCCGACATCATCTCGTACGGTGCGCTGTTCATCGCCAACCCGGACCTGCCCGCCCGGCTGAAGTCCGGCGGCCCGTTCAACACCCCGGACCCGTCGAGCTTCTTCGGCGGGGACGCGAAGGGGTACGTCGACTACCCGGCGCTGGACGCCGTTCAGTCCTGAGGCCGTGCGGGTCGCCGGCTGCGGCCAGGTCGTGTTTGAGAACTGGGGTCGGTGTCCCGTCCCGTGCCGTGACGATCCGGGTGTGGGGCGAGGGGATCCTGGCCCTCCTCGACACCACCCTGTGCGGGAAGTGGGCGCACCGGTCCCCGCTGTCCGGTGTGCCGGACAGCGGGAGGCGGGCGCACCGGTCCCCGCTGTCCGGTGTGCCGGACGAGTCCCCGGGCGGCCAGTTTCTCCAGGATCTGCCGATGTTCCACAGCCCTCGATTCTTGCAGCACCCCCGGGGCGCCCACCCGCGCCCGCCCAGGCTCTCGCTACTCCTGGCCGGACTCGTCCAGCGGCGCGCTGTGCCACTTCCACGAGGTGACGCGCGGCTGACCGGGCAGCGTGGCGCGGCCGGTCGACCAGAGCAGGACGGCCCACCGGTCGGCGTCCTTCGGGGCGTCCGGGAACAGCCGGGCCAGCACCCGGTCGCAGAGAGCGGCGGGCGGGGTCCAGGGGACGTCCAGGCTCGCGGCGAGGTCATGTACGTGCACCAGGGTCTCCACGATGCCCATGGCGGCGAAGCCCTCCGGGTCGGAAACCCCGTAGGAGTGGTACGAGCGGACCTCGGGCGAGGCCGTCCGTACCATCGCCGCGAGCAGCGCGCCGCTCGCCTCCAGCGTCAGGAGCAGCCCGGCGGGTCCGGCCGACCGGTCCGCGAAGATCGCGTTCGCCGGACCGCCCTTGTGGTCGGCGCTCCAGCGGTAGGGGACATACGTGTCCAGCGGCGGCTGCTGCGGGCCCAGCTGGGCCGCGTAGGAGAAGAGGTCGTCGCTCAGATGCTCCGCGGTCTCCCAGCAGTTCCACTCCAGCGTCCCGGCCGGGACCAGCCAGTTGTCCGCCGGGGACTTCCGGAGCGTATCGACCGCGAGGCGGACAGCGGTGGTCACATCGTCCGCCGTGACCGGCAGCCGGGTCCCGGTCAGCGCGGCCCGTTCCGCCGCACTGCACTCGACGCAGAACTCATTGCCCTCCGGATCGGCGAGCGTCGCCCAGCCCCGCCCGTTCGGCTTGCGGTGGTCGGCCACGAGGGTGGCGCCCAGGCCGAGCAGCCGCTCGACCTCCTCGTCCCGGGTGCGGTCCTGCGGCTGAATGTCCAGGTGCAGACGGTTCTTGGTGCTCTTCGGCTCCGGCACCGAGATGAACAGCAGCGCGGCACCGGGGGCCTCGACGAGCGCCTCGGGATCGCCGGGGGCGTCCTCGTCGGAGAGCGGGGCGCCGAGTACCCCGGACCAGAAACCGGCGAGCTTGTAGGCGTCGGCGCAGTCGATCGTGATGTGACGTACGAGTGAAGTCATGGGCCCCACTGTCGCCGCTGACGGCCGTCGTGGTCCACCAACTTTAAAGAGGGGGTGGGGCGGCATCCGCCGCCCCACCCTGCCCGGTTCAGCTCACCGGCGTGAAGTCCCGCGCCCCGATGAACTCCGGACGCCGCGCCGGTGCCGCGAACGGCTCCTCGGCGGCGTTGTCCACGCTGTTGAAGACGATGAAGACATTGCTGCGCGGGTACGGGGTGATGTTGTCCCCCGAGCCGTGCATGCAGTTGCAGTCGAACCAGGTCGCCGAACCCGCCCTGCCCGTGAAGAGCTTGATGCCGTGCCGGTCGGCCATCTTCGTCAAGGCCTCGTCGGACGGGGTGCCGGCGTCCTGCATCTTCAGGGACTTCTTGTAGTTGTCCTTCGGCGTCTCGCCCGCACAGCCGAGGAACGACTTGTGCGAACCGGGCATGATCATCAGCCCGCCGTTGGTGTCGTGGTTCTCGGTCAGCGCGATCGACACGGACACCGCCCGCATGTTCGGCAGACCGTCCTCGGCGTGCCAGGTCTCGAAGTCCGAGTGCCAGTAGAACCCCGAAGCACCGAAGCCCGGCTTGACGTTGATCCGGGACTGGTGGACGTACACGTCCGAACCGAGGATCTGGCGGGCCCGGCCCACCACGCGCTCGTCGCCGACCAGCCGGGCGAAGACCTCGCTGATCCGGTGGACCTCGAAGACCGACCGTACCTTCTGCGACTTCGGCTCTATGATCGCGCGCTCGTCGGCCCGCACCGCCGGGTCGGCGATCAGCCGGTCCAGTTCGGCGTGGCAGACGGCGACCTCGTCCGGCGTGATCAGCTGGTCGACGGTGAGGAAGCCGTCGCGCTCGAAGCCCTGCAGATCCTTCACGGCGACCGGCCCCGGGGCACCGGGTGGGGACCAGATGACCGGGTCCTGACGGGGAGTTGTCATCTCGGCTGCGCCGCGTGTGGGGTACAGATCGGCGCGTACATCGGTGGTCATGCTCAGCCCTCCTCGGTCAGCAGCGGATAGACACCGTTCTCGTCGTGCTCCTCCCGTCCGGTGACCGGAGGGTTGAAGACGCAGACGCAGCGGAAGTCGGTCTTCGGCCGCATGGTGTGGTGCTCATGGCCGTTCAGCAGGTACATCGTGCCGGGGGTGATCCAGTGCTTCTCGCCGGTCTCGTCGTCGGTGAGCTCGGCCTCGCCCTCGACGCACAGGACGGCCTCGATGTGGTTCGCGTACCACATCGACGTCTCGGTACCCGCGTACATCGTGGTCTCGTGGAGCGAGAAGCCCACCTTCTCCTGCGCGAGCACGATGCGCTTGCTCTCCCAGGTTCCGGAAGCGGCCTTCACATGCCGGTCGGTGTTTTCGATGTCACTGAACGATCGGACGATCACGGTGGGTCGGTGCCTTTCTCTCTGTGGCGGTGTTTCTCGTCGGACCCGCGCCGCGCCGGGGCGGGTCCGGGTCGGGGTCAGGCGGTCTCGCGGACCGCGCGGGCCAGCGTGCGCAGGCCCTCGTCCAGCTCCTCGGGGGTGACGGTCAGCGGCGGCAGCAGCTTCACGACCTCGCTCTGCGGACCGGAGGTCTCGGCCAGGAGGCCCAGCTCGAAGGCGCGGGCGCAGACCGCGACGGCGCGCGACTTGTCGGTGAACTCCATGCCCCAGACCAGGCCGCGGCCCCGGAACTGCGCACCGAGCCGGGCGTGTTCGTCGCAGATCGCGAGGAGCGCCTGCTCGATCTGCTCGCCCCGGGCCAGGGTCTGCTTCTCCATCTGGCCGTCCGCCCAGTAGGCGTCCAGCGCGGCGGTGGCCGTGACGAATGCGGGGTTGTTGCCGCGGAAGGTGCCGTTGTGCTCGCCCGGCCCCCAGATGTCCAGCTCCGGCTTGAACAGGCAGAGCGACATGGGCAGTCCGTAGCCGCTGATGGACTTGGACAGGGTGACGATGTCGGGGGTGATGCCGGCCTCCTCGAACGAGAAGAACGCCCCCGTGCGTCCGCAGCCCATCTGGATGTCGTCGACGATCAGGAGCATGTCGCGGCGGTGGCACAGATCGGACAGCGCCCGCAGCCATTCGGGGCGCGCCACATTGATGCCGCCCTCGCCCTGCACCGTCTCGACGATCACGGCGGCGGGCTTGTTGAGACCCGACCCCTCGTCCTCGAGGAGCCGCTCGAACCAGAGGAAGTCCGGTACCCGGCCGTCGAGGTAGTTGTCGAACGGCATCGGGGTGCCGTGCACCAGCGGGATACCGGCCCCGGCCCGCTTGAAGGCGTTGCCGGTGACGGCGAGCGATCCCAGCGACATGCCGTGGAAGGCGTTGGTGAACGAGACGATCGACTCGCGCCCCTTCACCTTGCGGGCCAGCTTCAGCGCCGCCTCCACCGAGTTGGTGCCGGTCGGGCCGGGGAACATGACCTTGTACGGGAGGTCACGCGGGCGCAGCACGTTGTTCTGGAAGGACTCCAGGAAGGCGCGCTTCGCGGTGGTGGCCATGTCGAGGCCGTGGGTGATGCCGTCGCGCTCGATGTAGTCGATCAGCGCGCGTTTCAGCACCGGGTTGTTGTGGCCGTAGTTGAGAGATCCGGCGCCGGCGAAGAAGTCGAGATAGGTGTGGCCGTCCTCGTCGGTCAGACGGGCGCCCTGCGCACGGTCGAACACTGCGGGCCAGCTGCGGCAGTAGCTCCGTACCTCCGACTCCAGGGTCTCGAAGACACTCAGCGCGGGCGGGGTGATGGTCACAGGGAATCTCCTGCTTGAGGGGGGTGTGACGGGCGGCGGTGCGGCGTGCTCAGGTGTGGAACGAACGGGCCGATGCGCTCGGATGCGGAGCCGGCCGAGGCGCTCAGGTGTGGAACGGGCCGATGCGGTACAGCACTTCCGGCAGATGCGTTCCCTCGGGGAACAGCTCGCCGTCGAAGAGCACCTCGCGCTCCAGTGCGACGTCATGGCGCTGCGCGTAGGAGGTGAACAGACGGTCCGACGCGGTGTTGTCCGGGGTGACGGTCGTCTCGACCGAGGCCAGGCCCTGCGAGGCTGCGACCCGCGAGGTCAGCGCGTCCAGCAGCTTTCCCGCAAGTCCGGTCCCGCGGCGGCCGTGGTCGACGGCCACCTGCCAGACGACGAGTGTCCCGGGGCGGTCCGGCCGGAGGTATCCCGTCACGAAGGCGACGGGTCGGCCGGTCTCGTCGCGGGCGACCACGGAGGTGGCCGCGAAGTCACGGCACCACAGCAGGTAACTGTACGAGGAGTTGAGGTCCAGAACCTCGGAGTCGCGGGCGATGCGCCAGATCGCGGCTCCGTCCTCCACTCGTGGGGTGTCGATGGTGAGGAATTCGCTTCGGGCACTTGCAAAATCTGCTGGTGCGGCGGTCATGCGAATTGAATTTACCCAGCAAATTCTGAAATTGCATCGACGTGAGGGGTTGGGTGGAGCGATCCGTTGTGTTATCACGCGGGCGCGTGCCTCGGCGCGATCCGACCGCACTTTCTTCCATTTTGGCCGCTATTTATCCGGCATAACGGGCGTGATGTGGAGTCGGTCACAAGGTCGTAACTCTCGGGTGACGCAACGGAATTGTGTGGATCGAGGCCCTGGAAACTTGGGTGTTTAGGGGCCGGGAAAGCGGGCAGAAGAATGCGGGGAGCTGCTCTGAATAAAGCAGCTCCCCGCATTTATGGAATATTGACGTCCTGGCGCGAATTTATTCGTTCGGCCAGGTTTCCGAAACGGCCTTGCGGGCAGTTTCGAAGTCGACCTGCCGGCCCGCATCGGCCAGCGCCGCCCCCAGAGCCGCGAGCGAGGACTGCACCGCACCCCGCGTCGCATCCACACCGTAGTGATTGACCCGGATCATCTCCTTGGACAGCGCACCGCCGCCCGCGATCAGCGGCAGCGACGGGTCGGCCGCGAGCGCCCGCGCGACCAGCTCGGAGGCGTCGACACCCGCCGGGGCGCGCAGCGTCGTCGCGACCGGCGCCGCGTCCTTCGCCTCGTGCACATACGGCGACAGACCGCCGCCGAGCGCCACCGCACCCGCCCGCGTCGCCGCGGCAGCGGAGGCATGACGGGCCATCAGCGCCTCCAGACCCTCGGCCTCGATCCGCTCCACGCATGCCTCCAGGGCCAGCATTTCCAGCTGGGCGGGGGCGTGCAGCAGCGCCTTGCGGCCGCCGTCGATCCAGCGCTCCTTCCAGTCCAGGAGCGAGAGGTACGAGCGGCGCGGGGCCTGGGGGTTGGCGGCGATCCGCTCCCAGGCCCGCTCGCTCACCGACACGGCCGACACCCCGGCCGGGCCGCCCATCGCCTTCTGCGCGCCGATCACGCAGAGGTCGACGCCCCACACGTCCGGCAGCAGCGGCTCGGCACCCACCGAGGCGACGGCGTCCAGCATGAACAGCGCCCCGTGCGAACGGACCACCTCGCCGATCTCGGCGACCGGGTTGGTGTTGCCGGTTGCCGCCTCGGCGTGGACCAGGGAGACGAAGTCGATCTCCGGGTGCTCGGCCAGCGCCCGCGCGACCTGGTCCGCGGTGACCGCCGAGTGGAACGGAACCGCCAGATCCACGACATTGGCACCGCAGTCCCGCAGCCAGTTCCCGAAGGTCTGCCCGTACGGCCCCGTGACGACGTTCAGCGCGGTCGAGCCGGGCCGGGCGCCGCCCCGGATGCAGCCTTCGAGGGGGAGCAGCGCCTCGCCCTGCATGATGACGACGTCCTGCTCGGTGGCGAGGAGGCCGGCCACCCGCTTCTCGATGGCCGCGAAATGCGCGGCGGTGAGCGGGGCGAGGTCGAGGAAGGGGTGCGTCACGGTGGTGCTCTCTTCGGATCGGGTCGGTGCGCCGCGGGTACCACGTACGGACAGGGCTTCCGTCGAAGCGTACCCAGGGCGCCGCGCGGTGCCTCGTACAGTGCTGCTCATGAGTGATCACAGGGCACCGCAGGTGCTGCACGTGAAGGGGCGGGTGCTCGTCGGACCCGAGGACGTCCGGGACGAGCTCTGGGCCGTCGACGGGCGGATCTCATACGGGAGGCCGGCCGGCGCGGACGGGGCGGTGACCGTCACCGGCTGGGCGCTGCCGGGGCTGGTCGACGCACACTGCCACGTCGGTCTCGACCATCACGGCGCCGTCGACGCGGCGACCAGCGAGAAGCAGGCCATCGCCGACCGGGAGGTGGGTGCGCTGCTGCTGCGGGACGCGGGTTCGCCGGCCGACACCCGGTGGATCGACGACCGCGAGGACCTGCCGAAGATCATCAGGGCCGGCCGCCACATCGCCAGGCCCCGCAGATACACCCGGAACTACGCCTACGAGATCGAGCCGGACGAACTGGTCGCGTACGTCGCACAGGAGGCGCGCCGCGGCGACGGCTGGGTGAAGCTGGTCGGCGACTGGATCGACCGGGAGGTGGGCGATCTGACCGCCTGCTGGCCGCGCCAGGCGGTCGAGGCGGCCATCGCCGAGGCGCACCGGCTCGGCGCCCGGGTCACCGCGCACTGCTTCGCCGAGGACTCGCTGCGCGATCTCGTCGAGGCCGGGATCGACTGCATCGAGCACGCCACCGGGCTGACCGAGGACACCATTCCGCTCTTCGCCGAGCGCGGTGTCGCGATCGTCCCCACGCTGGTCAACATCGCCACGTTCCCTTCGCTCGCGGCGGGCGGCGACGCCAAGTTCCCCCGCTGGTCGGCCCATATGCGGCGGCTGCACGAGCGGCGTTACGACACTGTGCGCGCCGCATACGACGCCGGGGTGCCGGTCTTCGTCGGCACCGACGCGGGCGGTGTGCTCGCCCACGGGCTGGTGGCGGACGAGGTCGCCGAGCTGGTGAAGGCGGGCATCCCGGCCCTGGACGCGCTGTCCGCGACGACCTGGGGTGCGCGTCAGTGGCTCGGGCGGCCGGTGCTGGAGGAGGGCGCACCGGCGGACCTGGTGGTGTACGACGAGGACCCGCGGGCGGACGTACGGGTGCTGGCGGCGCCGCGACGGGTGGTGCTGAACGGGCGGGTGATCGGCTGAGGGACGGCTCACGGGGCCGCCTCCCGACCGGGGTGCGCCGTGTTGACAGGCAGTTACCGAATATCTGCCGTGTCGTTGAAGCACCCTGGCGCGCACCCCGGCGCAGTCAATCTCCGGGCCGTCCGTGCTCAGCGGATCGGGTGACTCCGAGGAACGAACGTACCGAGATAATCGAATACAGGCGCGGAAACCCCCCTTTGGAGTGAACTCACGTCAGGTGTCTGCCAGTTCACCCTCCGTGCGTAAAGCTTTCGGGGTCGAGGTCACCGGCGCCCGCGATGTCCCCCATTGGACGGCACCGGTGGCTCCATGTCTCTTGTGGGGGTTCCACCATCTTGAACAGCAATACCTTCCGCCTGGCCGCCCTGGCGGTCGCCGCCGCTCCTGTCGCTCTGCTGGTCGCCGTCCCGGCACAGGCCGCCACCGCGACCACCACGACCACCGGCGACGGGAAGGCGAGCGCGGTCGTGCTCCGTACCGCACTCGACGTCTCGCTCCTGAACAAGACGATCGATGTGCCGCTCAAGGCCACGCTCAATGAAGTGCAGGCACCCGCCGGCGCCGATAAGACCGCGCTGAGCGTGCGACTCGACGGGGTGGACAAAGGACGGCCGTTCAGCGTGCTGAGCGCCGATGTGGCCACCGCCAAGGCGACCGTCGGCAAGCACAGGGCCGAGGGCTACAGCAATCTGGCGAAGGCCCGGGTCCATGTGCCCGGACTGCCGCTGCTCTCGCTGATCGAGGTCGAGAAGGTCACCTCCAAGGCGGTCTGCGAGGTGGGCAGGAAGCCGGTCGCCGAGTCGAACGTGCTGGGGCATGTGTCGGTCCTCGGCAAGCGGATCACCCTCACCGCGGGCGGCACCACACAGGTGCAGGTGCCGGGCGTCGGCGAGGTGACCCTCGACCTGTCGAAGACGCACACCACCTCGCGCACCGCGGCGGCGGCCGCGCTTCAGCTGAAGGTCTCCGTCAACCCGCTCAAGCTGAATGTCGCCGATGTGCAGGGTGAGGTCACGCTCGCCGAGGCGACCTGCGAGACACCGAAGGCGACCGGGGGCGGTGACAACGGCGGTTCCGACAACGGCGGTTCCAGCAATGGAGGTTCAGGCAACGGCGGGACGAGTGGCGGAGGCAGCACGTCCGGCAGCACGGGCGGCGGTGACGGCGGCAATGTGAAGCCCCAGACCGGCACGGGCCACGCCCCGGCCGCCGACTCCAACCTCGCGGAGACCGGCGGCAGCTCCACGACGCCGTACATCGCGGGCGGCGCGGCCGTGCTGCTGGCGGTGGGCGCCGGGGCGATGGTCGTGGCCAGGCGCCGCGCCCAGGACTGACCACTCAAGGCCGCCCGAGGGGGGCAGCAGTAGGCCAGGAGGGGAGCGGGGAGCGGCGTTCGCGTGACGGAACGCCGCTCCCCGTGAGCGGGGTGAGCGCCTCGCCCCGTGAGCCGTCCCGTCAGCGTGTGACCGCGGTCAGTGTCTGCAGCGCCTGGTCGAGTGCCTGCAGGAAGCGGTTGGTCGTCGCACGGTCGCGTACCGCCAGCCGCAGCCACTGCGTGCCGAGCCCCGGAAACGTATCTCCGCGCCGCGCCGCGAACCCCAGCGCCCGCAACCGCTCCCGTACCTGGGCGGCCCCCTCCAGCTGTACCAGGACGAACGGCCCCTCGGCCGGTTCCGCCACCAGCACTTCGGTGAACTCCCTGAGCCCCGCGACCAGATGGGCCCGGTCCACCGCGATCCGCTCCGCCGCGGCAGCCGCCTCGGCCAGGGCCCGTGGCTCCATGCACGCCTCGGCCGCCGCCAGCGCCGGGGACGACACCGGCCACAGCGGCTGCGCCTCCTCCAGAGCGCGGACCGTCTCCGGGGCGGCCAGTACGTAACCGATCCGCAGCCCCGCGAGCCCCCAGGTCTTGGTGAGGCTGCGCAGCACGACGAGCCCCGGGATCTCCGTACGCCCGCACAGCGCCTCGCGCTCGCCCGGTATCGCGTCCATGAACGCCTCGTCGACCACCAACGTCCGCCCGGGGCGCGCCAGTTTCTCCAGCACGGCCGCCGGATGCAGGACCGATGTGGGATTGGTCGGATTGCCGACCACCACCAGATCCGCGTCCTCGGGCACGGCCGCCGGGTCCAGCCGGAAACCGTCCTCGGCCCGCAGCAGCACCCGCCGCACCTCGTGCCCGGCCGCGCGCAGCGCCGACTCCGGCTCGGTGAACTGCGGATGGATCACGACCGGACGGCAGGCCGGCAGCGCCCGTGCGATCAGCACGAACGCCTCCGCCGCACCCGCCGTCAGCAGCACTCGCTCCACCGGCAGCCCGTGCCGCGCCGCGACCGCCGCCCGCGCCGGACGGCCGTCCGGGTACGCGGCAAGCGTGCCCAGCGACGCGGCGATCCGCGCCCTCAGCCAGGCCGGGGGCGTATCCGTCCGTACGTTGACGGCGAGATCGGTCAGATCCCGGCCCCGTCCCCGTACTTCCGCGTCACCGTGGTGCCGCAGATCGTGCGTGCCCGCGTCTGTCGCGTCGGGTCTTTCAGTGGGAGTGTGCATGACCGCCGTGGGGGTGGTGGTGATGGCCGTCGTCGTCGGGGTGGAAGTGCGGCTGCTGCGGCAGCCCCACCTTGTCCTCGAAGCCCGGCAGCGAGATCCGGTACACGCATGAGTCGCAGTTCATCCGCAGATCGCCCTTGACGGCCTCCCTGTAGCGCTCCATGACCAGGTCGTACAGTTCCTCGGCCGCACCGATGACCTCGGCCGGGCGGACATCGAGCTCCGGGTGGGCGGCGGCCCACTCCTCGGTCTGATGACGCACCCGGTCCGGCAGGATGCCGGTGAAGAGGAAGTACGGCAGAACGACTATGCGCCCGGCACCCAGCTTCACGCAACGGTCGAGACCGGACGGTACGTCCGGCGCCGCGAGCGAGACGAACGCCGTCTCCACCCCCGCGTAACCACGGCCCTCCCAGAACAGCCGTGCCGCCTTGTACACCTCGGCGTTGGCGTCCGGGTCGGTCGAACCGCGCCCGACCAGCAGCACCGTCACCTCGGACCGGTCGGTGTCGCCCAGCACCGCGTCGACCCGGCGCTCCAGCACCTCCAGCAGCGCCGGGTGCGGGCCGAGCGGACGGCCATAGGTGTACGAGATGCCGGGGTGGCGCTCCTTCTCACGGGTCAGCGCCGCCGGAATGTCCCCCTTGGCGTGCCCGGCCGACACCAGCATCAGCGGCACGGCGGCGAAGCGTTTCACACCGCGCTCGACCAGCTCGGTCACGGCGTCGCCGAGCGGCGGCGGGGACAGCTCGATGAAGCCGCCCGCGACGGGCAGTTCGGGGTGGCGCTTGCCCAGCTCGGTCACGAAGTCACGGAAGGCCGCGGCCCCGCCCGCGTCCCTGGTGCCGTGGCCGGCGATGAGCAGTGCGGGCTGGGTGGACGGGGTGGTCACAGGTTCTCCTCGGTGTTCGTGGGGGGTACGGGGTGGTACAGCAGGGCGTTGAGAGCGGCAGCCGCGACGGCCGAGCCGCCCTTCTCGGACACATTGCTCACGGCGGGCAGACCGCTCTCGCGCAACGCCGCCTTCGACTCGGTCGCGCCGACGAAACCGACCGGCAGCCCGATGACGAGCGCGGGCGCGGCATCGAGAACGAGCAGCTCCTCCAGCGCGGTCGGCGCATTGCCGATCACCCAGATCGCGCCGGGCCCGACCTGCTCGTACGCGAGCCGGATCGCATGTGCCGAACGGGTCAGCCCGGGACCGGACCTGGCCTCCTTCAGACGGCACACGGTCTCGCGGCGGGTGATGCCCGCCGCGACCATCTCCACATCGGTGACGACCGGCGCACCGGTGTGCAGCGCCGCATGCGCGACGGCGAGCGACGCCTCGTCGCAGACCAGGTCCGTCGCGTATTCCAGATCGGCCGCGGAGTGGATGACTCGCTCCACCACGGCCCGGGTCAGCGGTGCGAAGTGCGAGGTGTCCAGGCGGGCGCGCAGCCGCCGGAACGACTCCTGCTCGATGGGGTGGACGGTCCTCTCCCAGGGCCGGCTCACTCGGCTCCCCCCTGCGCCGGGGCCGCGGTGGCCGACTGCCAGCGGTAGCCGCGCGGTGTCACCATGCGGCCCGCGATCTCGCGCGTGGCCGTGTTGCCGACCGTCACGACCGTCATCATGTCCACCGTCGCCGGGTCCAGACCGGCGAGCGAGGTCACCCGGCTGCTCTCGTCCGGGCGCGAGGCATTGCGTACGACTCCGACCGGTGTCGCCGGTTCCCGGTGCTCGGCCAGGATCGACAGGGCCTTCGGGAGCTGCCAGTCGCGGCCCCGGCTGCGCGGGTTGTAGAACGTCACGATGATGTCGGCCTCGGCCGCGGCCCGTACCCGGCGCTCGATGACCTCCCACGGAGTGTGCAGATCGGAGAGGCTGATCGACACATGGTCGTGGCCCAGCGGGGCGCCCAGGATCGCGGCAGCCGCCAGCGCGGCCGTCACACCCGGCACACCCACCACATCGATATCGGCGCCGGCCTCGGCGAGCGCGGGCGACGCCATCGCGTACACGCCCGCGTCACCGCTGCCGATCAGCGCCACCGCATGCCCCTTGCGCGCCTCGGCGACCGCCGTACGGGCCCGCGCCTCCTCGGCGCCGAGCCCCGACTCCAGGATGGTGGTGCCGGGCCGCAGCAGGTCCCTGATCTGATCGACGTACTGATCGAGCCCGACCAGCACCGAGGCCCGCCGCAGCTCCTCGCGGGCCCGCGGGGTCAGCAGATCGCGCGCACCCGGGCCGAGACCGACGACGGCCAGACGCCCGCGCGGGCTGCGGCGTACCACCGCACATGTGGCCATCGCGGCCCGCCCCTCGGGTTGCGACTTCCGCTTCGGCACGAGGAGTTCGCCCCCAGCGGCGAGCGCGGCGGCCTCCGCGACGGAGGGTGTTTTGACGGCGGCGAGCGGCGCGTCGGACGGATTGGGCACCTCGATACGGGCCAGCTCATCGGCGGCGTACGTCCGCAGCGGTACGCCGAGCTGCGAGGCCGCGGCGACGATCCCCGGCTCGTCCGCCTTCGCCTCCACCGTCACCAACTCCGCGATGCTCAACGGCGAAAGCCCGGCCTCGCGCAGGGTGCCCCGGATCAGACCGACGACCTCCTCGACCGGTGCGTTTCTGGACGCACCGACCCCGACGGCGAGCGACGCGGGCCGCAACACGGCGGCCTGCGCCACGGGTTCGACGATCCGGTCGGTGACATGCAGCACGGCCGGGCCCTCGGCACCGGGGGACACATTCGGCGGCAACGGCGGCAACGGCCACACCGCATCCGCCCGCAGCTCCACCCCCGCCCCGTCGAGCATCGCGCGCGACACCCCCGCCACATCGCCCTCCACGGGCAGGCCCAGCATGTCCAGCCCCGGCACCCCCGCCGCGTCCGTCGCCGTCGTCACGACCGGCGCCGCGCCCAGCACGTCACCGACCGCCCCGGCCAGCGCGTTCGCCCCGCCACCGTGCCCGCCGAGCAGCGCCACCGCATGGCGGCCCGCCTCGTCGACACAGACGACACCCGGGTCCGAGGACTTGTCCGCCAGCAGCGGCGCGAGCAGCCGCACCACGGCCCCCGTCGCCAGGAAACACACCAGCTGCTCGCACTCGGCGAACGCCCGCTGCACGGCCTCGCGCACCGGTCCCTCGTAGACCACGGTGCGGCCGGGCCAGGCCGCGGCCAGCCGGTCGCGGGCGACGGTGCCCGCCGCCGTGGCGGAAATCAGGCCGATCACTGGGTTGCTCCTTCACTTGCACGGACCGCGGGGCGGGTGCCCCACAGCAGAAAGACCGGGTTGACCGCGGCGAGCCGCGTCACCTCACCGGGCAGCGGCGCCAGCCGGGAGGACTGCAGCAGCACGCCCTCGGGCACGAGCCCGGCACCGGCCAGCGCCGCACGCACCTGAGGCACCCGGTCCAGCGCCGCCAGCGCCACCACCACCGAGCGCCGCGCCCGCCGGGCGCACGCCGTCACGATGGCGGGCAGCTCACGCCCGCCGCCCCCGATGAACACCGCGTCCGGGTCGCCCAGACCGTCGAGCACGGCGGGCGCGGAGCCGTGCACCGCATGGACGTACACCGCGTGCGCGGCCGCGTTCGCCCTGATCCGCTCGACCCCGTCCGAGGTCTTCTCCACGGCGACGGCGGCCGCGCCGAGCCGCGCGCACTCCACCGCAACCGAACCCGAACCCGCACCGATGTCCCACACCAGGTCACCGGTGCGCGGTCCCAGCCGGGCCAGCGCCAGCGCCCGCACCTCGAACTTCGTGATCATCGAGTCGCGGTGCTCGAACTCCGCCTCGTCCAGCGCCCACCGGCCGGGCCCGGCGGGCGCTCCCGCGACGGTCCGTACCGGGGAGAGCACCCGGGACTCGTCCAGACACAGCACCACACTCACCGGATCCGGCCAGTCGCGGGCCACCGCCTCGGCAGGAGTCAGCCGCTCGACGCGCTCCCGCTCCGGATCGCCGAGCGCCGTCGCGACGACCAGGGTGCGCCCCTCGGCGCCGTGCACAAGGCCGGCCGCCAGCTGACCGGGCCCGGCGCCGGGCCCGGTCAGGACGGCCACCTTCGGGTGCGCCAGGCATGCGTTCACCGCAGTACGCGGGTCACGGCCGTGCGCACTGACCACGACCGCGTCGTCCCACGCCAGCCCGAGCCGGGCGAACGCGACCGCGACGGACGGCGAACCCGGCCGCACATCGAGCGCACTCGCCCCGAAACGCTCCGCCAGCGCCCGTACGATCCCGAAGAATCCGGGATCGCCGGAGGCCAGCACGACCACCCGCGTCCCGTCCCCGTGCGCATGCTCCGCGATCCGGTCGAGCGCGGGCGCCAGCGGACCGAGCACGATGCGCTCGACCCGCTCCGCCGGCCCCGCGGCTTCCAGATGACGCCGGGCGCCGACCACCAATGTGGCCACGGCCAGCGCGTCCTGGGCCTCGGGACCGAGCGGCTCGCCCGTCCCCGTACCGAAGACCCGGATCGGTGCGGCGGTCCCCGTACCGAGGATCCCGGTCACGAGCCGGACCGCTGGGCGCGCAGCTCGGCCCGCGCCGCCTTGTCGGCCTTGCGGAAACCGTGGAAGTGCCCCGGGTGGTAGAGGTGCGACCGCGTTCCCGACGCCGAAAGCGCCGGACCGACCAGGAAGAGCGTGTGCTTCCAGAGCTTGTGCTCCTTGACCGTCTCCTCCAGGGTCTCGATCGTGCAGTGCAGGATCAGCTCCTCCGGCCAGGTCGCCTGGTACGCGATCACGACCGGCGTCGACGTCGGATAGCCGCCCTCCAGCAGCTCCTGGGTGAGCTGCCCGGACCGGGCCGCCGACAGGAAAAGCGCCATCGTCGTGCCGTGACGCGCGAACTCCCGTACCTCCTCGCCCGGCGGCATCGGCGTCTTGCCGCCGCCGAGACGCGTCAGGATCACGGACTGCGCGACCTCCGGAATCGTCAGCTCCCGCTGCGCGATCGCCGCGACCGCCGAGAACGACGACACCCCCGGCACGATCTCGACCGCGACCCCCAGCCCGGCACACCGGTCGACCTGCTCCTGCGTGCCGCCCCACAGCGCCGGGTCGCCGGAGTGGATACGGGCCACCTTCAGCCCCTCGGCCGCCGCACGTTCGTACACGGCGACGACCTGCTCCAGTGACATCTGCGCCGAGTCGAGGATCTCCGCGCCCTCCCGGGCATGCTCCAGGACCTCTGCCTGCACCAGGCTCGCCGCCCAGATGACGATGTCGGCATCCGCGATGGCCCGCGCCGCCCGGAAGGTCAGCAGATCGGCGGCGCCGGGACCGGCACCGACGAACGTCACTTTGCCGTGGGTGGGTGCGGCGACCGCGCCGGCTGCGTCGACTGCTTCGGACATGGGACGGGGTCCTTTCGAAAAACGGGAAAACGGAAAAACGGAACAGAAGGGTGGGACAGGTGGGACGGACGGCAGGGCGCGGTGAGATGCGCGCACCGGGGTCAATCGGCTAGCAAGAGCGCATGGCAGTGTTCGTCGCGCTCGGCGCGTTCCTGATGACCCTGGCCGGCGGCTGGGTCGCCCAACACGTCACCGACCGCCGCCACCTGGTGCTCGGCTTCGCCGGCGGACTGATGCTCGGCGTGGTCGGCCTGGACCTGCTGCCGGAAGCGATCGACACCGCGGGCGACCCCGTCTTCGGTGTCCCGGCGGGCCTGCTGCTGTTCGTGGGCGGCTTCCTCGTCGCCCACCTGGTGGAGCGTCTGCTCGCCGTCCGCCAGGCGGCACACGGCGCGGGCGAGGAGAGGGTGCCGCAGGTCGGACTCACGGCAGCAGCGGCGATGGTCGGCCACAGCCTGATGGACGGCGTCGCCCTCGGCGCGGCCTTCCAGGTGAGCGCCGGCATGGGAGCCGCCGTCGCCCTCGCGGTCATCACGCACGACTTCGCCGACGGCTTCAACACCTACACGATCACCAGCCTGTACGGGAACGCCCGCCGCAAGGCCATGTTCATGCTGTTCGCGGACGCCGTGGCACCGATCGTGGGCGCGGCGACGACGCTGCTGTTCACCCTTCCGGAGGAACCGCTCGGCTGCTATCTCGGCTTCTTCGGCGGCGCACTGCTCTACCTCGCCGCCGCCGAGATCCTCCCCGAGGCACACCACGAACACCCGGCCCGCTCCACGCTGCTGTGCACGGTGGCCGGGGTGGGCTTCATCTGGCTGGTGGTGGGCATCGCGGACTGACCACCGCGCCGCACCCGGGCGCCTCACAATTTCCCGCCCCGCCCGCCGTCGCGCGGCGCGGGCGCGATCAGCGTCGACAGATACGGCAACGGCCCCTCGGCCAGCTCCGCCGCCGGCCGGATCGACTCCTCGGGCAGCCCGAGCGCCGAACCCCACACCGCGTCCTCGGTACGCCCCGTCTCACGCAGCGCCGTGGCCACCTCCGCGGCCAGCCGCCCGAACTTGTACGCGACGACCGTCCCGGGACCTTCCAGGGCCTCCTTGAGCACCGCGGCCCCGGCGGTCACCGGCACCAGCGTCAACGGCTCCGTGCCCTCCGTCAGCACCGCACCGCTGCGCGCGGCCAGATCCTGCATGGCCGTGATACCCGGCACTGTCTCCACGGCCGTCCCCGGCAGCAGCTCACCTATCGTGTGCGCGAGATACGTGAACGTCGAGTACACATTGGGGTCGCCGATCGTCGCGAACGCCACCGAACCATGCGTACGCAGCAGCTCCGCGACCCGCTCGCCCGCCGCGTCCCACGCCGCCTCCCGGCGCGCCCGGTCCGTCCGCTCATTCAGCGCGAACACCACCCGTACGACCTTGTCGGCCGTCACGTAATGCAGCACGGTCGCCTCGGCCCGCCCCCGCTCACCGGTGTCCATCACCGGCACGACGACGACCGCGGCATCACGCAGCGCGTTCACACCCTTGACGGTCACCAGCTCCGGGTCACCGGGCCCGACACCGACGCCGACCAGCCTGCTCGTACCGTGACCGTGGTTCATCCCTTGCACCTCTCAACGAATCGGCGGGCCATACCGGGCGCCGAAGCCCAATGCGTATGCAGATAACTCGCGTGCACGCCCTGTTGCACGAACCCCTCCACGCGCCGCTCCGGCTGATGCAGACCCCACGCCGGTTCGGTTCCGGCGCCCGGCTCCAGCACGGTCCGGTGGAACTCGTGCCCGCGCACCCGCGTCCCGGGCTCCGCCAGCACACTGTCGGAGACCGCCACGGCCTCCCGGTAGCCGAGCGTCAGCCGCTCGGACATCCGCCCCTCGGCATCGAGGACCCCGCACATCGGCAGCCCGTCGAGCGAACGCGCCAGATACAGCAGCCCCGCACACTCGGCAGCCACCGGAGCCCCGGACTCCACCAGCTCGGCAACGGCCTTGCGCAACGCCGCGTTGGCGGACAGCTCCGACGCGTACACCTCCGGAAACCCCCCACCGATGACCAGCCCCCGAGTCCCCTCGGGCAACGCCTCGTCCCGCAACGGATCGAACGGCACGACCTCGGCCCCGGCGGCGGCAAGCAGCTCGGTGTGCTCGGCGTAGGAGAAGGTGAACGCGGGCCCGGACGCAACGGCAACGACCTTCGGCCCGTCCGGCGTTCGAGGAGCGGGGTCCGGGGCGGAGCCCCGGTTGTGGGAAGGGGCGGGCAGGGGAACAGCCCCGCCGCAGGCGCCCACCGCCTCCGCCGCATCCCACACCTCACCCGGCACCGCAGGTGCCGAGCGCGCCAATGCCATGACCGCGTCCAGATCACACCCCGCCCGCACCCGATCCGCCATCGCCGCGACAGCGCCCACCGCATCGCCCCGCCGCTCAGCCACCGGCACCAACCCCAGATGCCGCGACGGAACAGCCACCTGCTCGGCCCGCCGCAACACCCCCAGCACCGGCACGCCCGACTCGTCCAACGCCTCCCGCAACAGCACCTCGTGCCGCTGGGAGCCGACCTTGTTCAGAATCACGCCACCGATCCGCACCTGCGGATCCCACGAGGCGAAGCCGTGCACCAGCGCGGCCACGGACCGCGACTGCGACGACGCGTCGACGACCAGCACCACAGGCGCCCGCAGCAGCTTCGCGACCTGCGCGGTCGACGCCAGCTCACCCTGCCCCGACGCCCCGTCGTACAGCCCCATCACACCCTCGACGACCGCCAGATCGCAGCCGCGCGCCCCGTGCGCGAACAGCGGGGCGACCAGCTCAGGACCGCACATGTACGCGTCGAGATTGCGCCCCGGCCGCCCCGTGGCCAGCGTGTGATAGCCGGGATCGATGTAGTCGGGCCCGACCTTGTGCGCGGACACGGCAAGTCCCCGCCCCGCGAAGGCCGCCATCAGCCCCGTGGCCACGGTGGTCTTGCCGCTCCCCGACGAGGGCGCGGCAATCACCAGACGCGGAACGTTCACCGCAGGCCCCTCACCATTCGATGCCCCGCTGACCCTTCTGACCGGCATCCATCGGGTGCTTGACCTTCGACATGTCGGTCACCAGGTCGGCGGCCTCCACCAGCTCTTGAGGTGCGTTGCGCCCGGTGATGACCACATGCTGCGTACCGGGACGGCTCCGCAGCACCTCGATCACCTCGTCGGTGTCGACCCAGCCCCAGTGCATCGGGTACGCGAACTCGTCGAGGACGTACAGCCGGTACGTCTCGGCGGCCAGGTCGCGCTTGACCTGCTCCCAGCCCTCGCGCGCCGCCTCCTCGTTGTTCAGCTGCTTGTCGCGCTGCACCCACGACCAGCCCTCGCCCATCTTGTGCCAGGCGACGGACCCGCCCTCGCCGCTCGCCCCGAGGACCTTCAGCGCGTTCTCCTCGCCGACCTTCCACTTCGCCGACTTGACGAACTGGAAGACCCCGATGGGCCACCCCTGATTCCAGGCGCGCAGCGCCAGCCCGAAGGCCGCCGTCGACTTCCCCTTCCCGATGCCGGTGTGCACCACCAGCAGCGGGCGGTTGCGGCGCTGACGGGTGGTGAGCCCGTCGTCCGGCACGGTGGTCGGCTGTCCCTGCGGCATTACGCGGCCCTCCTGCTGGTCGACTGAACGTCCTTGACGAGCCCGGCGATCGAGTCGGCCCGCAGCTCGTCGAGCGTGACGGCGGTGCCCCCGAGATCGCGCGCGATGCTTCCCGCGAGACCCAGCCGTACGGGCCCCGACTCGCAGTCCACGACGACGGACGCGATGCCCTCGGCCTCGTGCAGCCGCGCCGCCCGCGACGCCAGCGCCACCGGCTCGGGCCCCCCGGTCGCCCGCCCGTCGGTCACCACGACCAGCAACGGCCGCCGAGACGGATCACGCAGCCGCTCCACCCGCAGCACCTCATGGGCCTTCAACAGCCCGGCCGCGACGGGAGTACGCCCACCGGTCGGCAGCATCTCCAGCCGCGCCGCCGCAGCGTCCACCGACGACGTCGGCGGCAGCACCACCTCGGCATCCTTGCCCCGGAAGGTGATCAGCCCGACCTTGTCCCGCCGCTGATACGCGTCCAGCAGCAGCGAAAGGACCGCACCCTTCACGGCACTCATCCGCTGCCGGGCAGCCATCGACCCGGACGCATCCACCACGAACAGGACAAGGTTTCCCTCGCGCCCCTCCCGGGTCGCCTGCCGCAGATCGTCCCGCCGGACCACCAGTCCCCGCCCCGACCGCCCCCGCGCCCGCTGATGCGGGGCAGCGGCCTGCACGGTCGCCGCCAGATGCAGCTTGGTCAGGGCGCCCTGCGGACGCCGCGCACCGGTCGTACGCCCGTGCTCGGTACGCGCCCGGGACCGCCGCCCCGCCGCGCCCTCGCCCAGACCGGGCACGCTCAGCATCTTCGTACGGAACGGCTCGGCAGCGCGTACGGGCTGCTGCTCACCGGGCCCGGACGACCGCCCCTGCCCTTGCTCCTGCCCCTGCTCGGGCACGGACTGCGCGGGCGTGTCGCCGGCCTCGCCCTCGGGCTGCGGCGGTGTGTCGGGCCCGTCGCCCTGCGGGGGCCGGCCGCCGCCACCGGGGCCGTCCGGGTCCGGATCGTCTTCCTCGCCGCTGTTCTGCTCCAGCGTGTCGTCGAGCTTGTCCTCGTCCAGGCCCGGCGCGTCGAAGGGATTGCGCCGACGCCGGTGGGGGAGCGCGAGCAGGGCGGCCTGCCGCACATCCTCGGCCAGCACATCCGTACGTCCCGCCCAGGCGGCCAGCGCGGTGGCCGTCCGCGCCATCACGATGTCCGCGCGCATCCCGTCGACCTCGAAGGCCGCACAGGTGGCCGCGATCTGGCGCAACGCCCCGTCCCCGAGCCGCACTTCGGAAAGCAGCGCACGCGCGGTGACGATCCTGGCCCGCAACGCTCCTTCCTCGTCGGCCCACTTGGCAGAAAATCCCGCAGGGTCGTCGTCGTACGCGAGGCGCCGCCGCACGACCTCGACCCGCTGATCGGTCTCGCGGGACGCGGCGACCTCGACGGTCAGCCCGAACCGGTCGAGCAACTGCGGCCGCAGTTCGCCCTCTTCGGGGTTCATCGTCCCGACGAGCAGGAAGCGCGCGGCATGCCGTACGGAGACGCCTTCGCGCTCCACGTACGAAGCGCCCATGGCGGCCGCGTCCAGCAGCAGGTCCACGAGGTGGTCGTGGAGCAGGTTGACCTCGTCGACGTACAGGATCCCGCGATGCGCATCGGCGAGCAGCCCCGGCTCGAAGGCCTTCACGCCCTCGGCGAGCGCCCGCTCGATGTCGAGCGCCCCGACGAGCCGGTCCTCGGACGCGCCGACTGGCAGCTCCACCATCCGCGCATCCCGCGACACACCGGCCCCGGCCTCATGGGGGCCATCGGGACACGCCGGATCGGGCGACACCGGATCGCACGAGAACCGGCACCCGGAGACCACGGGAACCTCCGGCATGAGCGCGGCGAGCGCACGCACGGCGGTGGACTTGGCGGTGCCCTTCTCGCCACGCACCAGCACACCGCCGACGGCGGGCGAGACGGCGTTGAGCAGCAGCCCCAGCCGGAGATCGTCCTGCCCGACGATGGCGGTGAAGGGATACGGCGTACTCACGATGCCTCCTTGGGTGTGTCGAATTCCCGCTCTTCCGGCATGAATTCCAGCCCCTTCGGCGTTTGAGGCGCGGGGTCCGGGGCGGAGCTCCGGTTCGGGAAGAGTGGGGTCTCCCCTGCTCGAAGGGAGTTGAGAACTGGGGGACGGGTAGAGGAAAGGCCCGCCGCAGGCGCACGCACCCCGCTCACTCGTCCCCCTCCAGATCGCCTTCGAGCTCCAGATACGTGGCCCGCAGCCGCTCCAGCGTCTCCGCGTCCGGCTCCGCCCACAGCCCCCGCTCGGCCGCCTCCAGCAACCGCTCCGAAATCCCGCGCAGCGCCCAGGGGTTGGACTTCTGCATGAACTCCCGGTTCTCCGGGTCGAACACGTACTCCGCCGACAACTTCTCGTACATCCAGTCGTCGACCACCCCCGCCGTCGCGTCGTACCCGAAGAGGTAGTCCACGGTCGCGGCCATCTCGAAGGCGCCCTTGTACCCGTGTCGCCGCATGGCAGCCATCCACCGCGGATTCACCACCCGCGCCCGGAACACCCGGTGCGTCTCCTCGCCCAGCGTCCGCGTCTTCACCTGGTCCGGCGTGGCGCTGTCGCCGACGTACGCCTCGGGCGACTCACCGGTCAGATGCCGCACCATGGCGACCATGCCGCCGTGGTACTGGAAGTAGTCGTCGGCATCGACCAGGTCGTGCTCACGCGTGTCGACGTTCTTCGCCGCCACCGCGATCCGCCGGAACGCCGTCTCCATGTCCCCGCGCGCTGCCCGCCCGTCGAGCCCGCGCCCGTACGCGTAACCGCCCCACACCGCGTACACCTCGGCCAGATCCGCGTCCGACCGCCAGTTCCGCGCGTCGATCAGCGGCAGCAGCCCCGCCCCGTACGCCCCCGGCTTCGACCCGAAGATGCGTGCCGTGGCCCGACGCCGGTCGCCGTGCTCCGCCGTGTCCTCATCGGCGTGCGCCCGTACGTAGTTGGCGTCGGCCGGCTCGTCCAGCTCCGCCACCGTCCGTACCGCATCGTCGATCAGCCCCACCACATGCGGGAACGCATCGCGGAAGAACCCGGAAATCCTGACCGTCACGTCAATCCGGGGCCGCCCCAGCTCGCTCACCGGCACGACCTCGAACCCGGTCACCCGCCGTGACGCGTCGTCCCACACCGGCCGGCAGCCGAGCAGCGCAAGGATCTCCGCGATGTCGTCGCCCTGGGTACGCATGGCGGAGGTGCCCCACACGGTCAGGCCGACCGACTTCGGGTAGTCACCCGTGTCGGCGAGATACCGGGCGATCAGGGAGTCGGCCAGTGACTGCCCGACCTCCCACGACAGCCGGGACGGAATCGCCTTCGGGTCCACGGAGTAGAAGTTGCGCCCGGTCGGCAGCACATTGACGAGTCCGCGCGTGGGCGAGCCCGACGGGCCGGCCGGTACGAAGCCTCCGTCCAGCGCCCGCAGAATGTGGTCGATCTCGTCCGTCGTCCGGGCCAGCCGCGGTACGACCTCCTCGCACGCGAAGCCCAGCACGGCCACCGCATCCGGGAGTTCGAAGCCCAGCACGTCCCGCGCCAGCCCCGCTGCGGCCGCGAGGTCCCAGCCGCGCTCCTCCATGCCCTCCGCGAGCCGGCGGCACAGCTGCTCCAGCAGATCGATCGCATCCGCACCGGTGCGCGCCGGGCCGTCGACCAGTTCGGTCAGCTCGACCGGAACCTTCACCGCGGCGCCCGGCTCGGCCAGCAACTCCTTCTCACTGAGCCCGAAGTGCTCGGCGATCGACGCCCGCAGCCCCGGCAGCGCGTTCGCTGTTCCACCCCACACCTGGGAGGCGCGCAGCACGGCCAGCACCAGGTTGACCCGGGCCTCGTCGACCGGACCGCCGCCGAGGATGTGCAGGCCGTCCCGGATCTGGACGTCCTTGATCTCACAGAGGTAGCCGTCGATGTGCATGACGAACGAGTCGAAGGCGTCGTCGCCGGGCTGTTCGTCGACATGGAGGTCGTGGTGCAGCTCGGCGGCCTTCACCAGTGTCCAGATCTGCGCCCGCACCGACGGAGCCTTCGTCGGGTCGAGATCGCTGACGAGCGCGTACTCGTCGAGCAGCTGCTCCAGCTTGGCCAGGTCGCCGTAGGTGTCGGCGCGCGCCATCGGCGGCACCAGATGGTCCACCACCGTGGCGTGCCCACGCCGCTTGGCCTGGGTGCCCTCGCCCGGGTCGTTGACGATGAACGGGTAGATCAACGGCAGTTCGCCGAGTACGGCATCGGGGCCGCAACCGGCGGACAGGCCAAGACCCTTGCCCGGCAGCCACTCCATCGTGCCGTGCTTGCCCATGTGGACGACGGCATCCGCGCCGAAGGAGTTCTCCAGCCAGCGGTACGTCGCCATGTAGTGGTGCGACGGCGGCATGTCCGGGTCGTGGTAGATCGCGATCGGGTTCTCGCCGAAGCCGCGCGGCGGCTGGATCAGCACCACCACATTCCCGAACTGCAGCGAGGCGAGGACGATGTCGTCCCCGTCCACGTACAGCGAGCCCGGCGGCTCGCCCCAGTGCTCCAGCATCGAGTCGCGCAGCCCCGGTTCCAGCTTGTCGAACCAGGCCCGGTAGTCGGCGAGCGCCGCGCGCGCGGGGGCTGCCGCGAGCTGCTCCTCGGTCAGCCACTCCACGTCGTGGCCACCGGCGTTGATGAGACGGTGGATGAGCTCGTCGCCGTTGTCGGGGTGCCCGTCGACTCCGTAACCGGCGTCGCGCAGGGCGTCCAGGACCCGTACCGCCGATGCGGGCGTGTCCAGGCCGACGGCGTTGCCGACGCGCGAGTGCTTGGTCGGGTAGGCGGTGAAGACGAGGGCGAGCTTCTTCTCGGCGTTCGCCTTGTGCTTCAGGACGGCGTGGCGCACCGCGATTCCGGCGACGCGCGCGGCCCGTTCGGGGTCGGCGCGGTACACCGGTACGTCGTCGGGGCCCTGCTCCTTGAAGGAGAACGGGACGGTGATCAGACGGCCGTCGAACTCGGGGATCGCGACCTGCATCGCCGCGTCCATGGGGGACAGCGCGGCGTCCGACGCGTCCCACGCGGCGCGCGAGGAGGTCAGGCACAGGCCCTGCAGCACCGGGACGTTCAGATCGGCGAGCGCGCCGATGTCCCAGGCCTCGTCGTCGCCCCCTGCGGAGGCGTCGGACGCACGGGTGCCGCCTGCCGCGAGCACGGTGGCGACCAGGGCGTCGGCCCTGCCGAGCAGCTCGTAGAGACCCGCGTCCGCGCCGCGCAGCGAACCGCAGTACACGGGCAGGGCGTTGGCGCCGCGCGCCTCGACCGCGTCGCAGAGGACGTCCACGAACGAGGTGTTCCCGGACAGCTGGTGCGCCCGGTAGAACAGCACGCCGACGGTCGGGCGGCCCTCGACGAACTCGCGGCTGCCGTGCAGGCCCCACTCGGGCATCTTCTGCGGCTCGGCGAAGCCGTGGCCGGTCAGCAGGACGGTGTCGGAGAGGAAGCGAGCCAGTTCGACGAGGTTTCCGGGGCCGCCCTGCACGAGGTAGCGCAGCGCCTCGGCGACCACACCGGCGGGTACGGACGACTCGGCCATCAGCTCCGCGTCCGGCACGGCCTCGCCGCCCAGCAGCACGGTCGGGATGCCGGACGCCTTGAGGACGGCCAGCCCGTCCTCCCAGGCGCGCTTGCCGCCGAGCAGGCGGACGACGGCGACGGAGGAACCCTCGATCAGCGCGGGGAGTTCCTCGTGGGCGTCGATGCGGGTGGGGTTGCCGATCCGGTACGGCGCGCCGGAGGCGCGGGCGGCGAGGAGGTCCGTGTCGGCGGTCGACAGCAACAGCACGGTGCTCATAGGGGCGTTCATGCGCGTGCTCCAGGTGCTCCGGGGGCGATGAAGGGAAGTCCTGACGGTGCGCCCGACTCGATGAGCCGCAGCAGCGCGTCGGTGTCCGCGTGTTCTTCGATGAGGTCGCCGAGGCGGTCGAGCTGTTCCTCACGCAGCGCGGCGAAGCCGGTGTCGGGGGCGGGGACGAAGCGCCGGCCGGCGGCCCGCGCGACCTCGGTCAGGAAGCGGCGGCGGAATTCGTCGCTCTCCAGCGAGCCGTGCCAGTGGGTGCCCCACACGGCGCCGACCCGGCAGCCGTCCAGGAACGGCTCGCCGCCGCGTACATCCGCGACGCCGTGGTGGATCTCGTACCCCTCGACAGGGGCGCCGAGCGCCTCGCCGACGGGGCGGGCGAGGGTCTTCTCGCGGTCGAAGCGGATGCGTACGGGCAGCAGGCCGAGGCCGTCGATGTGCCCGGCCCTCGACTCGACCTCGTCCTCGATGTGTTCGCCGAGGATCTGGAAACCGCCGCAGATACCGAGGACCGGCCGGCCCTCGGCGGCACGCCGCACCAGGGCGTCGGCGAGGCCGCGCTCGCGCAGCCAGGCCAGCGCCTTCACGGTGCCGCGGGTGCCCGGCACGATGACGAGGTCGGCGTCGGCCAGTTCCTCGGCGCGGTCCACGAACCGGACGACGACGCCCGGTTCGGCGGCCAGCGCGTCCACATCGGTGAAGTTCGACATCAGGGGTACGGCGCACACCGCGACGCGCAGTACGTCATCGCCGTGCGGCGGCGCGACGACCGATTCGCGTACGGCCCCGCGCAGCGAGACCCGCAGGCCGTCCTCCTCGTCGATGCCGAGGCCGTGGGCGAAGGGCAGCACCCCGTACGTCTGCCGCCCGGTGATCCCGCGCAGCATCTCCAGGCCGGGCTCCAGCAGCGACACATCGCCGCGGAACTTGTTGACCAGGTATCCCGCGATCAACGACTGGTCCTCGGCGTCGAGCAGCGCCGTCGTACCGAAGAACGAGGCGAAGACACCACCGCGGTCGATGTCACCGACGACCACCACCGGGAAGCGCGCGGCCCGTGCGATGCCCATGTTCACGATGTCCGTGCGCCGCAGATTGATTTCGGCCGGACTGCCCGCCCCCTCGCAGATCACTGCGTCATACGTGCCCCGAAGCTGCTCCAGACAGTCCACGACCGTGGAGAGAAGCGCTTCCTGCCTGCCCCCGTGGTAGCCGCGTGCGCTCATCTCGCCCACCGGTCTGCCCATCAGGACGACCTGGCTGGAGCGGTCGCTGCCGGGCTTGAGCAGGACCGGGTTCATCAGCGCGGTCGGCTCGACCCGGGCGGCCTGGGCCTGCATGGCCTGGGCGCGCCCGATCTCGGCGCCCTCGCGGGTGACGAACGAATTCAGCGACATGTTCTGTGCCTTGAAGGGCGCCACCTTCACGCCCCGGCGCACGAGCCAGCGGCAGATACCTGCCGTGACAACACTCTTGCCCGCGTCCGAGGTGGTCCCGGCGACCAGCAGCCCGCCGCTCATGTCCGTCTCCGTCCTGCGGCCTGAAGTCCTGTGACCTGAAGTCCTGTGACCTGAAGTCCTGCGGCCTGAAGTCCTGCGGTCTGAAGTCCTGCGGTCTGAAGTCCTGCGATCCGACGTCCCGCGATCCGTCGTGCGGCGAGGCCCGCACCCAGTCGTCCCGCCACGCACACGCCGAGGGTCAGCGCACTCACCCGGCGCGACAGCCGTACCGCGCGTTCGATGTCCTCGGTCTCCACCGCCCGGCCCGTCTCCCCGTTGAGTACGGGACGGTGCTCGACCCGGCCGCCGTACGCGAGGGTCCCGCCGAGCCGTACGCCGAGCGCACCCGCGAACGAGGCCTCCACCGGGCCCGCGTTGGGGCTCGGATGCTTGGCCGCGTCGGCCCGCCACGCCCGTACCGCTCCACGTGGCCGCCCCCCGGCGGCCACGGCGAGCAGGGCTGTGAGCCGGGCACCCGGCCAGCCCGCGAGGTCGTCGAGGCGGGCCGAGGCCCAGCCGTAGCGCCGGTGCCGGGGCGACTTGTGACCGACCATGGCGTCGAGGGTGTTGGCGGCCCGGAAGCCGACGAGCCCGGGCACACCGGCCAGCGCACCCCACACCAGGGCGCCGACCACGGCGTCCGAGGTGTTCTCGGCCACGGACTCCACCACGGCGCGGGCGATCTGCGGCCCGTCGAGAGACTGCGGGTCGCGCCCGCACAGATGTGGCAGCCGCTCGCGGGCCAGCTCGATGTCACCGGCGGCCAGAGCGCCGCCGATCGCCCGGGCCTCACGCCCCAGGGACGTACCGCCGACGACGGACCAGGTGGCGGCCGCGGTCAGTGCGACGGAGGCGGCGGGGTGGCTGCGTACGGCACGGGTGATCAGCGCGGCACCACCCGCGGCGCCTCCGGCGCAGACGAGTGTGTGCAGCGCGCCCCACCCGCGGTGGTCGCGCCACAGACGGCGCTCGACGCCCGCTGCGGCCCGCCCGAAGGCGGCGACCGGATGTCCCCTGCGGGGGTCACCGAGCAGCAGATCGCCGATCAGACCGGCCGTGGCGCCGTACGCGAAAATGCGGTCGGCACGCACGGCTCAACCGGCCGTTACGCCTCGAAGGACCTTCGTACAGGAGGCGGCTCTCGTAGAGAGCGCCACAGCAACGGACGCACGGCAGCCAGGCATGGCGATATGTCCTCACTCAGGGTCCGCGCCCTGGTTCGACGTGACCGGCGACGAGAGTCTCCTGGCTTCCGGATCCGCAGTTCCCCCGGCCTTCCAACCCGCTCGCGCGTGCCGTGACTTCCGGTGTGGGGGACTGCTCCCCGGTGACAGTGGCGGGACCGCGCCGGATTCGCACCGGACTTCCTCTGCTGTCGCCGTAATTGGCTCCGGCAGTCCACCACGCTCCGCGAACGCCCGTCAACTTGCCGTTGACCTGCGACGGTGCAGTGTGCTGAGCCCCACATCGGGCCGGGCACACCACGACGGACCGGACACACGAGATGTGTCCGGTCCGTCGGGGGAGTGCGCGGGGGAGGGCTCAGGCGACGATCAGATAGATCCCGTACGCGACCGCCGCCGCGCACAGCGCGAAGCAGGCGTACGCGCCGGCACGGGCCAGCAGCAGCGAGCCGCCGGAGCCGCCCTGTGCCGCCGGTTCGGGCTGCTTGGAGAGACCGACGATGCCCAGGGTGAAGAGACCCACCAGCGCGACGGTGACGACGAGGGAGACGCCGAAGACGGAGCCGAGGGCTGCCCAGTCGATGTTCATGCTGAATCCTTAGACGGCCTGATGAGGCGGCTGGCCTAGACGGTGGCCGGTCGCGCCGGGTCCTGGGTGGTTCCGGCCGGGGCCGGAATGGTGGTCTTGAGCTCCTGGGCCGTTGCCTGGGCCACGGTGGGCGGCGGGCTGACGGCGGCGATGGCCGTGGTGACGACGCCCGCGGGTTCGGCTTCGCCGTCCGTCGGCGCGACATCGCCGTGGCCGACCGGCTTGCGGCGCGACAGCAGCCAGATCGCCCCGGAGCCCGCGATCAGCAGCGCCGCGACGACGACGACACCCCAGGTGCCCTGCTTGGTGAGGAATTCCGCGCCCGCGCCGACCAGTCCCGCGGCCGGCAGGGTCAGACCCCAGGCGACGAACATCCGGGTGGCGGTGGACCAGCGGACCACGCCGCCCCGGCGGCCGAGGCCCGCGCCCATCACGGCGCCGGAGCAGGACTGGGTGGTGGAGAGGGAGAAGCCGAGGTGCGAGGAGGCCAGGATGACCGTGGCCGCACTGGTCTGGGCGGCGAAGCCCTGCGGCGGCTTGAGCTCGGTGAGGCCGCTGCCCATGGTGCGGATGATGCGCCAGCCGCCCAGGTAGGTGCCGAGTGCGATGGCCGTACCGGCACAGACGATGACCCAGACCGGCGGGTTGGAGCCGGGGTGCAGGACGCCACCGGTGACCAGGGCCAGGGTGATGATGCCCATGGTCTTCTGCGCGTCGTTGGTGCCGTGGGCGAGGGAGACCAGTCCGGCCGAGGCGATCTGACCGGCGCGGTAGCCCTTGGCGGTGGCCTTCTCCTGGGCGTCGTTGCGGATCTTCCCGCTGATCCGGTACGTCAGTCTGGTGGCCAGCAGCGCGGCCAGACCGGCGACGATCGGGGCGGCGAGCGCGGGGAGCAGCACCTTGGTGACGACGGTGCCGCCGTTGACCGACGACCAGCCCGCCGACATCACCGCTGCGCCGATCAGTCCGCCGAACAGAGCGTGCGAGGAGCTGGACGGAAGTCCGACCAGCCAGGTCAGCAGATTCCACAGGATGGCGCCGACGAGTGCCGCGAAGATGACTTCTGTCCGCAGCCCGTCCTCGTTGATGATCCCGCCGGAGATCGTCTTGGCGACCTCCACCGACAGGAACGCGCCGACGAGGTTGAGAACGGCGGACATGGCCACCGCTGTCTTCGGTTTGAGTGCGCCGGTCGAGATGGTGGTCGCCATCGCGTTGGCGGTGTCGTGGAAACCGTTCGTGAAATCGAACACTAGAGCTGTCACGATCACAATCGCGAGTAGCAGCGTGATGTGTTCCATTTACCCAGGCAATCGTTCGACGTCATTGGCACGTGGACCGTAGGCAACCTGAATGAACGGAAGATGAACTGGACAGGGCGTTGTGGTGACTCAAGTCGGGGTGGGGTCGTTCCGTTTGTCCTCCGCGGGGCGGGGCGGGCCGGGCGTGGGGCCGATTCGGGCCCGATTCGGCCCCACGCCACCCCTTTTGTGAACTTCTCCGGTTTGTGACTTATCCGACCGATCGCATGCCTGTTCGCCTCCTTGACTGGAAGGATCTCCATATGAGCGATCAGCAGCGGGACGCGATCGAACGTGCCTGGGACGGTGTCGTCGCCACCGCCCGCAGGACGGCGGCGGACGGCCTCGTCGTCGGAACCTCGGGAAATGTGTCGGCACGGGTCGGCGGGACGGTCCTGGTCACCCCGAGCGGAGTGCCGTACGACCGGCTCCGCCCCGAAGACGCCGTCGGCGTCGATCTGGAAGGCAACCGCGTCCTCGGCGAACTGGCCCCGACCAGCGAACTCCCGCTCCACCTCGCGGTCTACCGGAGCAGCGACGCGGCCGCCGTCGTGCACACCCACGCGGTGCACGCCACGGCCGTCTCCACCCTGGTCCCCGAGGTCCCGTCGGTCCACTACGCCGCCGCCATGCTCGGGGGCCCCGTCCGGGTAGCGGCCTATGCGCGCTACGGGACCGAGGAGCTGGCCGAGAACATGCTCGCCGCTCTGCAGGGCCGTACGGGCTGCCTGCTCCAGAACCACGGAACCGTGACCTACGGAGCGACCCTGGACGAGGCGTACGACAGGACCGCCCAGCTGGAATGGCTCTGCCGGCTCTGGCTCACCGCGAGCTCTGTCCCCGGACACTCGCCGACGCTGCTCTCCCCGGCCCAGCTGCGCGATGTACAGGAGGCACTGAAGGGATACGGACAACCGGACCGACCCGACCCCGGCGGGTCCTTTTGACTCGAACATCCCGTCGGCCGACCCGTCTGATCCGTCCGCCCCGGCCCCGGCACCGGACGGCCCCCGTCCGCTGGCAGGGGGTGGCGCACCCCGCGACACTGAAGCCGTGCGCCCGGCAACAGTCACGGCAGCAGCCGTCACCACGATTCTCGGCGTCGGTGCGGCAGCGGTCGCTGCCGGCCGGTACGCCAGCGACGCCGTTCTCAGGGCGCCGTCCGGACGGCCACTCCCCGCCGACCGCAGACTCACCGTGCACGCCACGGCGGCCGGGCAGGTCACCCTGACCCGCTCCTTCGCCGCCCTGCGGCCCGGTACGTACGGACTCGTGGGCGACGACGTCCACGCCGTCGTGGGGCCGGTGATCGAACACGCCCACCACGCTCCGGACACCGTCGTCCGCAGACTGGAACGCGTCAACCGCGGCAGCCTGGAAACCGGCGCCAAGGTCCGTATCACCCCGCAGCTGCACAGCGGCGATCCCTCCTCGGCCCTCGGCCTCGATCACAAGGAAGTCGAGGTCCCCGGCGAACTCGGCTCCCTGCCCGCCTGGTTCCTGCCCGGCCCCCGCGACACCTGGGTCATCACCGTGCACGGCCTCGGCACGACCAGGGAACACCCCCTGAACGTCATGGAGTTCCTGCACGATCTGCGTCTGCCCGTGCTGGACCTGGCCTACCGCGGCGACGCCGGAGCTCCGCGTTCCCCGGACGGCCTCGCCCACCTCGGCGAATCCGAATGGCGCGACCTGGACGCGGCGATCCGCTTCGCCATGCGGTACGGAGCCGAGAAGGTCGTCCTGCACGGCTGGTCCACCGGCGCCTCGATGGCGCTGCACGCGGCCGTCAACTCCGCGCTCCGCAACCGGATCTGCGGTCTCGTCCTCGACTCCCCGGTCCTGGACTGGGCCACCACGCTGCGCGCCCTGGCCGTCGCCCGCGGTGTCCCGACGGCGCTGCTGCCGCTCGCCGTCCGCGCCGCCCAAGGACAGACCGGGCTGCACGGCGCCCGGCTCCTGGACAGCTCCCTCGCACCGGCGCTGCATGTCCCGACCCTGATCTTCCACGGCCCGGACGACACCCTGGCCCCCTGGCAGCCGTCCCGCGATCTCGCCGCCCGCCGCCCGGACCTGGTCGCCCTGCGCGCCGTACCGCAGGCTCCGCACGCGGCGATGTGGAATGCCGACCCGGTCCACTACGAAGAGGCCCTGCGCCGCTTCCTCACGCCCCTGATGTGACCTGATGCGAGGGATCGGCCGATTGGTTCCGGGCCCCGCCCGCCGCCCCCTCCACTGCGAATTCGGGTTCCGTTTGGGCTTTCGGGCCGTCAGGGGCAAGACTGCTCCCCGTGACGTCCCGTACCCCGCGCGACTCCAGGCTGCGACTTGTCCGCCCGCGACCCCTTGCCACCGCTCGCAAGGCCGTGACCACCCGGCGCACCAGGCCGGCTCCCCGCCCCCCGGAGGGCACCCCGCCCAGGGCGGAACTGGCCCGCCAGGCCAGGACGGCCCTTGCCGACGCCGTACGGATCGCCCGCTGGGCAGCCGACGGCGCGGTCCCCGGCGCGCCGCCACTGGCCGCCCAGGCTCTCGAACGGGCCGCGACAGCCCTGGAGTTGTCCCCGGCCCAGGTGCGCTACGGCTGGGACCGGGCCCGGCTCGCCGGTCTCGTGGAACTGCACGGCGACACCGCACGCCCCGGCTGGCGGCTGCGCGCCTGGGACCGCGACGACTCCGCCGTGCTCCGCGGCTGGGTGGCGCTCTTCGACGCCTGGTCGCTCGTCCACCCCGCGCCCGAGGGCATCGAGTCCACCGCAGTCGCAGAGGCCGTCGAGGCCGTGCCGCAGGTGCTCTCCCTCCTCCAGCTCTCGGCCGGCCCGGTCACCGTGCCCGCCCTCCTGGACCTGCTCGGCCAGCGCGTCGCGGAACTCCACGAGGAGCGCTGCGAGGTGCCGTACGGACCGCAGGCGCTGCCCGCACCAGCCGAATCCGCCCCCGCCGCGCACCCCGCCGCCCTGGTCGCCCTCCTTCTCGACTGGGCCCTGGAGGGACTGGCCGCCGTAGGCGCGCTCACCCTCGGCGCCGGACACGCCACCCTCACCCCGCTCGGCAACTGGGCGGTCTGGGTCAAGCTGGAACAGATCTGCGTCGCGGCCCAGAGTCCGGCCGGGAACATCGAGCAGTCCGCCGCCGACATGCTGCTCGGCTGCGCACGCCTCACCCCCGGCCCGGCCCGCGCGGAATACCGCGCCTGGCTCGCCGCCCGCCCCGTCGGCAGCGCCGTCTCCGAGCTCCTCGCCGTGGCCCGAGGCGAGGACGCGCTGCTGCGCGGGCTCGCCTTCGAGGCGCTCCGGGTCGTCGGCGCCCCCGCAGAGCCCGAGGTGCGCTCCGTCGTCGGCGATCCCTCGCTGCGCCCCTATGCGCTGCTCTGGCTGGCCGAGTACGACGGAAGCGACCCCGACGACGCCCAGGACGTCCTCAGCCGGGAGGAAGCCACCTGGCTCTGGGTCGACACCGCCGCGGCCGTCGCCGACCACGGCGAGACCGGGCTTCTGGTCCGCCATCTCGACTCGGCCGTCCAGGGCACGGTGCCGGCGCTGCTGGACGAGGTACGGGCCGTCGGCCACCCCCGCACCGTGCAGGTCCTGGTGGCCCTGGCCGCCGCGCACCCGGACCCCGCACTGGCCAAAGCGGTGCGCCGGGCCGCGTTCCAGGTGCACACGGGCGGCGCGTAGCGCGGGTGAGTCCGCGTCGGACGGGCTTGTCTTCAAGCCCGTCCGGCCGTCAGTCCGCCGACCCCGGTGCGTATGTCCCGAAGGTCCACACATTGCCCTCCCCGTCCCGCGCCATGTAGTCGCGCGAGCCGTAGTCCTGGTCCGTGGGCGGCATCAGGATCTCCACCCCGTGCTCCACGGCCCGGGCGTGGTGCGCATCGACCTCGTCCACCACGACGTAGACACCGGCCGGGCCCGCGCCCTGCATCGCCTTGGCGAAGGCACCCTCGCGGCCCTTGGAGCCCAGCATCACCCTGCCGTTGCCGCAGGACAGCTCCGCATGGAGCACCGTGCCGTTCTCGCCCTCGTACACCGCTTCCTCGGTGAAGCCGAGGCCCTCCGTCAGCGTCCTGATCGCGGCCTTCGCGTCGTCGTACAGAATCGTCGGATAGATCGTCGGAACGCCGGCCGGTGCGCCTGCCATTGCGCTCACCCCTTTTCGTACTCCCGTGACCCAATTCTGTGATCTGCGTCTCAGTCTTCCACCGGCTACTGACAACGGCTCGGCTCAAGAGGCCCGGCTCGGACGGTCAAACTGCAATGGCCCGGCTCAGCGGAAGGTGTTGCAGTCGGCCATGTCGCCGCTGCGGAAGCCGGTGGTGAACCACTGCTGCCGCTGCGCGGCCGAGCCGTGTGTCCAGGACTCCGGCGTGACCCGGCCCTGGAACTTCTCCTGGATCCGGTCGTCGCCGACCGCGGCCGCCGCGTCGAGCCCGTCCCGGATGTCCGCCTGTGTCAGGGAGGTGATCAGCGGCCGCCCGGTCAGTTCGTCGGGCGTGGTCGTCGCGTGATGCGCCCAGACCCCGGCGTAACAGTCCGCCTGCAGTTCCACCTTGACCGCATTGCTGTTCGCGCCGGTCCGGCTGTCCTGCGCGCGGCTCAGCGTCCCCATCAGGTCCTGCACATGGTGCCCGTACTCATGGGCGACGACGTACGCCTGGGCGAACGGGCCACCGCTGGAGCCGAACTTCGTCCGCAGCTCGTCGAAGAAACCCAGGTCCAGATAGACCTTCCGGTCACCCGGGCAGTAGAACGGTCCGACCGCCGAGGTCGCCGAGCCGCATGCGGTGCCGACCCGGTCGGTGAACAGGACCGTCGGCGCATCCGTGTATGTCCCGCCGCGTCGCCGGAACTCCTGCGTCCAGTAGTCCTGCACGCTGTTGACCACCGCGACGGTCCGGCAGTCGTCCCTGGTGTTCGCGTCCTGTCCGGTCCGGCAGGACTGCTGCACCTGCGCCGCCGAGGACGCGGTCGCCGTCGTGCCCGAGCCGCCGGACGACAGGCCGAGCTGATCGGGGCCGACGCCGAAGAGCAGCCCCAGGATCAGGGCGATGAGACCGGCGATGCCGCCGCCCACGGTGGCCTTGCCGCCGGGGATACGGCTGCCGCGCACATCCTGGACCTCGGACGTGTCCAGATCGGCGTCGTCGTCGAACTGCATGGGGCACCACCCTCTGCTCCGGCCGTGGTGGGCTCACCACCTCCGCCGAGTATTGGGTAGTTCACACTGCAATGCCCTTTTTCGTCGCGCGGTGGAGTGGAGCGGCAGCGCTGAGCGAGTTTTCGGCAAGTGCCGTGAGCGCATGCGGAAAAGCAGTTGCACACCGCCAGTAGAATGACCCGTATGGCAATTCTCCTTGTGCATGAGTAACGGCGTCGAGTCGAACTCTGTACTCGTCCCGTCCGCCGTCCATACCGCCCTGGAGTTTTACCGTGATCACCGCTTCCGGCATCGAGCTGCGCGCCGGCGCCCGCATCCTCATCGAGTCCGCCTCCTTCCGTATCGCCAGGGGTGACCGCATCGGCCTCGTCGGCCGCAACGGAGCGGGCAAGACCACCCTCACCAAGTGCCTCGCGGGCGAGGGCAACCCCGCCGGCGGCACCATCACCCGCTCCGGCGAGGTCGGCTACCTCCCGCAGGACCCGCGCACCGGCGACCTCGACGTACTCGCCCGCGACCGCATCCTCTCCGCCCGCGGTCTCGACGAGATCCTGCGCAAGATGCGGGAGAACGAGGAGCGGATGGCGAACGGCAAGGGTGCCACCCGCGAGAAGGCGATGAAGAAGTACGAGCGCCTGGAGACGGAGTTCCTCACCAAGGGCGGTTACGCCGCCGAGGCCGAGGCCGCCACCATCGCCGCCGCGCTCAGCCTGCCCGACCGGGTGCTCGGACAGCCGCTCCATACGCTCTCCGGCGGTCAGCGCCGCCGCGTCGAGCTGGCCCGCATCCTGTTCTCGGACGCCGACATCCTGCTGCTCGACGAGCCGACGAACCACCTCGACGCCGACTCGATCGTCTGGCTGCGCGACTACCTCAAGACCTACCGCGGCGGCTTCATCGTGATCTCCCACGATGTCGAGCTCGTCGAGACGGTCGTCAACAAGGTCTTCTACCTCGACGCCAACCGTTCGCAGATCGACGTCTACAACATGGGCTGGAAGCTCTACCAGCAGCAGCGCGAGGCCGACGAGAAGCGCCGCAAGCGCGAGCGGCAGAACGCCGAGAAGAAGGCCGCGGCCCTCAACTCGCAGGCCGACAAGATGCGCGCCAAGGCCACCAAGACCGTCGCCGCGCAGAACATGGCCAAGCGCGCCGAGCGGCTGCTCTCCGGTCTGGAGGCCGTCCGGGTCTCCGACAAGGTCGCCAAGCTGCGCTTCCCCGAGCCCTCGCCGTGCGGCAAGACCCCCCTGATGGCGGAGGGTCTTTCCAAGTCATACGGCTCGCTCGAAATCTTCACCGATGTGGATCTCGCCATCGACAAGGGCTCCCGCGTCGTCATCCTCGGCCTCAACGGTGCGGGCAAGACCACCCTGCTCCGGCTCCTCGGCGGCGCCGAGAAGCCGGACACCGGCGAGGTCATCGAGGGCCACGGACTCAAGCTCGGCTACTACGCCCAGGAGCACGAGACCCTCGACCCGGAGCGCTCCGTCCTGGAGAACATGCGCTCCGCCGCCCCGGACCTCGATCTCGTCGAGGTCCGCAAGACGCTGGGCTCGTTCCTCTTCTCCGGCGACGACGTCGACAAGCCCGCCGGGGTGCTCTCCGGCGGTGAGAAGACCCGTCTCGCGCTGGCGACCCTGGTGGTCTCCTCCGCCAATGTGCTGCTCCTGGACGAGCCGACGAACAACCTCGACCCGGCCAGCCGCGAGGAGATCCTCGGCGCGCTGCGCACGTACAAGGGCGCGGTCGTCCTCGTCACGCACGACGAGGGGGCGGTCGAGGCGCTCCAGCCGGAGCGGATCATCCTGCTGCCGGACGGGGTCGAGGACTTGTGGGGCGCGGACTACCGGGACCTGGTCGCGCTGGCCTGATCCCGGCCCCGTCACCGTCTGATCCACTTCGTCTGGATCATTCGGCCTACGCGTGATCCATCATCTGCGTGAGTACGTCTCGTACCTCGGCGCGGCGCCCGGCAGATACCTGCCGGGCGCACCCATTTGGGGCCGCAATCCCCGTGTGGCCCTGACCTGGCGGTTCATCCCGAGCTTGTCCCCAGCCGCCCCCACAGTCCCGCGGAATGCAGGATTCCGGTCGTGTGGGCCCGTTCTCCGGGCGGGAATCCGGTTGCACGGACCTTGCCGAATGGGTGGCCAGGAAGCCTTCGAGGGGTGATCATGAGAGTCCAGAGCGCACTTCCCATGAGGAGGCACGGGTGGCCGAGACTCTGAAGAAGGGCAGCCGGGTTACCGGCGCCGCGCGCGACAAGCTCGCGGCAGACCTGAAGAAGAAGTACGACTCCGGTGCGAGCATCCGGGCGTTGGCCGAAGAGACCGGCCGCTCCTACGGATTCGTCCACCGGATGCTCAGTGAGTCCGGAGTCACGCTGCGAGGACGCGGCGGAGCGACACGAGGCAAGAAGGCCGCCACGGCCTGACGGCCTTCGGCGGATCGGGGCAGGTCGTCCGACCCGTCCCGGGGCTCACCGGTTTCGGTGGTGGCCACCCGGTCGATTGTGATGTCGGTCGGGTGGTTACTGTTCAGTCACTTAGCTCGAAATGCTGACTGATCCGATCCGGAGGCGCCCCATGACCTCGCTCGACTCTGTGCTCGACAAGGACGGCGTACGACTCACCGTCGATGACGCGGTTGCCACGGTGACCCTCACCAATCCGGCCAAGCGCAACGCTCAGTCCCCCGCTCTGTGGCGGGCGTTGACAGAGGCCGGACGGGCACTGCCGGGCAATGTGCGGGTCGTTGTGCTCCGCGGCGAGGGCATGTCCTTCTCCGCGGGCCTCGACCGGCAGGCGTTCACCCCCGAGGGGTTCGACGGTGAGCCGTCCTTCCTCGACATGGCGCGCGGCCCGGAGGCCGAGCTCGACGCGACCATCGCCGAGTACCAGGAGGCGTTCACCTGGTGGCGCCGCAACGACATCGTGTCGATCGCGGCCGTCCAGGGGCATGCGATCGGTGCAGGCTTCCAGCTCGCCCTCGCCTGCGATCTGCGGATCGTCGCCGAGGACGTGCAGTTCGCCATGCGCGAGACCAGCCTCGGTCTGGTCCCCGACCTCACCGGCACACACCCCCTGGTCAACCTGGTGGGGTACGCCCGCGCGCTCGAAATCTGCGCCACGGGCCGCTTCGTGCACGCCGAGGAGGCCGAGCGCACCGGTCTGGCCAACCTCGTGGTCCCCGCCGACGAGCTGGACGCCGCAGCCCGCGACCTGGCCGGCGCACTGCTGGCCGCCCCGCGCGACGCGGTCGTGGAGACCAAGGCGCTGCTGAGCGGTGCCGTCTCCCGTGGTTACGAGGAGCAGCGCGTCGCCGAACGTGCCGCGCAGGGCCGCCGTCTGCGCGACCTGGCGGGCATCACCGACTGAGAGGGCTGTGCCCCCCGATCGCCGGGCGGGCTCGATCCTCAGGCCCGCCCGCTGGTCAGTCCTGCTCCACCACCGCTGTGATCAGCACCGCGACCGAGGGACGCCCCTCCACCGCATCCGCCACCGCGCCCCGCACCGCACGTGCCACATCGAGCGCCCGGTGGCCCGAGTCCGTCGCCAGCTCGACCCGTACCCGACCCGGGTCCGTGTGCACCGCGTTGCCCAGTACCCGGGTCAGTGTCACGACCCCCGGTACACCGGCGGCAGCGACCCCCGCCACCCCCTCCGGCCTCACCGAGAGCACTTCGTCCGGTGCGGGCGCCCGCCGTTCGGGTGGTGTGTCCAGCAGCTCCGTAACCCGGAGATCCACCTCGGCGACCACCAGACCGAGCCGGTGCCCGGCCGCCGTCAGCAGCGCCGAGCGCAGCGTCGCGGCAGCGGCGGGCAGCGGCCGGCCGGACATCGCCGACATGGTCGCCTCGATCCGCAGCGGCCCCGGCGGCAGCGCACTCGGCGGCGGTTCCACCTCCGAGTCCGGGGCCCGGTCCGGATCAGCCACAGAGATCCTGAGCTCCCCGAGCACCGGCCCTGGTCCCGGCCCGCCCACCGCGTCGCGCAGCACCCGGGCCGCGGCCCGCTCCGCGATCCAGACCCCGTCCGCCGGACCGCCCAGCGGAAGCAGCCGGCCGAGGCCGAGCCGTTGCCGAACCGCTGCCGTCCATCCGTCGGCCCTGTGCGGGCTGTCAGCCGTCGTCATTTCCCCAGCCTGCCGCATCCACGGCGCGAGACGGGGCAAGCGCACCTAATGTGGGCAACGAGGTCCAACCCGACCCGAAGGGAAGAGTGGCGATGACCGACACCCCACAGCGGAACCGTCCCGAGAGCCCCGACAAGGAATCGAGCCTGGTCACCAAGCGCGGCGGGGGAGACCCCGCAACCCGTGGCCGTACGACCATCGCCGACGGCGTGGTCGAGAAGATCGCGGGCATGGCGGCACGTGACGTGGTCGGCGTCCATGCGATGGGCAGTGGCTTCTCGCGTACGTTCGGAGCGGTGCGCGACCGGGTACCCGGTGGCGGCAAGTCCGTCACCCGTGGCGTGAAGGCGGAAGTCGGCGAATCACAGACCGCACTCGACTTGGAGATCGTCGTCGACTACGGCGTGTCGATCATCGATGTCGCCCGTGACGTACGGGAGAACGTGATCGCGGCGGTCGAGCGTATGACCGGCCTCGAAGTCGTCGAGGTCAATATCGCGGTAAGCGATGTGAAGCTGCCCGACGAGGCCGACGACGAGGACCAGCCCGAGCCACGTCTCCAGTAGGCCTCCTGACCGAGGCAGTTGAGGAGCGCAGGATGAACATGGCTGTGGTCGGCATGGTGGCCGGCATGGCGCTCGGATTCGCCGGGTACTTCGGCGGATTCGGGGCCTTTCTGCTGGTGGCCGCGTTGGGGGCGATCGGCTTCATCGTCGGTCGCTTCCTGGAAGGTGACCTGGAGCCCGGCGACTTCTTCCGGAGTCGCGAGCGCGGCGACCGACGGCGGTGACGGCGTTGTCGGGGGTGAGCGGCCGGGTCGCCGCCGGTGAGCGCGGGGAGACCCGGATCGCCGACCGGGTGGTCGCGAAGATCGCCGCACAGGCGGCGAAGGAGGCGATCGACGAGCCGCCGAAGGAAGGCGCCTCGCCGCGCGCCACGGTCACGGTGCACCGCGACACCGCCCGGGTCCGGGTGAGTCTGGAGCTCGGATACCCCTCCGACATCGGCCGCCAGTGCGGCGGGGTGCGTCGGCATGTCGCCGAGCGGGTAAAGGCGTTGGCGGGGATGGAAGTGCCCGAGGTTGCCGTACAGGTCGAGCGCCTGCATCCGTCGGGAGCGAGCATCGCGGCACAGGGGAGGATCCGATGACCGAGCCCCACGACCCGGAACACCGTACGCAACGGCTGCCCACCACCCGGCCCGTCGACCAGGGGGCCGTGCTCGAACTCGACCAGTCCGCCTCGTCCGCCGCCTACGACCCGGTGCCCGCGCAGCAGGAGAGCGGCGGCAGGGCGGGCCGTTTCTGGTCCGCGCGCCGCATCCCCGCGGCGGTCCTCGCCCTGGTGATCCTCGGCGGCACCGGTCTGCTGCTCTACGACGTGGCGGCGGTACGGGCCGACCACCCGGCGATGCAGTGGCGCCGCACGCTGGCCGGCGAACTCGCCGGCCGGCCACTGGACAACGTCTGGGTGCTGGCCGGCACGGCGGCCGCCATGGCGATCGGCCTGTGGCTGCTCGTGCTCGCCGTCACCCCCGGACTCCGCGACCTGCTGCCGATGCGCCGCGACCTCCCCGGCGTACGGGCCGGCCTCGACCGGGCCGCGGCCGCACTGGTCCTGCGCGACCGGGCCATCGAGGTGTCCGGTGTGCAGTCGGTACGGGTCCGGATGGGCCGCGGCAAGGTCGGGGTGCGCGCGGTGTCGCACTTCCGTGAACTCGACGACGTACGGGCCGATCTGGACACCGTGCTCGGGACCGGGATCAAGGAACTGGGCCTGGCCAGGCCGCCGAGCCTGTCCGTACATGTCCGCCGTCCCGCGAAGAAGGGGTGAGCCCGTTGCTCAGGACCGTCAACCGGGTACTGCTCGGCCTGGCCGGGCTGGTGCTGATCTGCGGCGGTGGTGCGGTGCTCGCCGCCGGGCTCGGCCTCTCCGTTCCGTCCTGGTGGCCCTGGTACGGCAAGGGCGATGTGCTCCTCAGCGAGGCCGACCGGGACCGCTGGCGCGGCGAGGGCTGGTGGTGGCCGACGGTGATCGCGGTCCTGGCCGTCGTGGTCGTCCTCGCCCTGTGGTGGCTGCTGGCCCAGCTGCGCCGCGCCCGCCTCGCCGAGGTGCTGGTCGACAGCGGCGACGGCGAGGGTGCGCTGCTGCGGGGCCGGGCCCTGGAGGGGGTGCTCGCCGATGAGGCGGGCACCTTGGACGGAGTGGCCCGCGCCCAGGTCGTGCTGACCGGCCGGCGCAGTTCGCCGCACGCCAGGATCCGCCTGCTGATGGAGCCGCACGCGGCGCCGGACGAGGCGCTGGGCCGCCTCACCGACGAGGCGCTGGCCCATGCGCGGGATTCGGCGGGGCTGGCCGAGCTGCCGGCCGAGGTGCGGTTGAGGGCGGTCAAGCACCGTGCGGAAAGGGTGAGTTGACGGCCGTTGCCGTGGTGTCCTCGATCGCCGGACGGGCTTGAGGAATCGAACCCGTCCGGCGATCGAGAACAGAGCGGGCCCGTTCAGAAGCCGTGCCGGGAGCCGCCGTCCACCGGCAGCATGATGCCCGTCAGATACGACGCCGCGGGCGAGAGCAGGAACGCCGCGGTCCTGCCGAACTCCTCCGGTGTGCCGTAGCGCCGCAACGGAATACCTGCCGCATTGGCCGCACGAGAGGCTTCCGCATCGCCCGAGAGCGCATCCAGTTCGCGCATCCGGTCCGTGCCGATCCGGCCCGGCAGCACGCCCACCACGCGGATGCCCCGGGGGCCGAGCTCGTCGGCCAGGGACTTGGCGAAACCGGCCAGGCCGGGGCGCAGACCGTTGGAGATCGTCAGCCCGGCGATCGGCTCGTACACGGAGCCGGAGAGCACGAAGCCGATGACACCGCCCTCGCCGAGCCTGGCCGCCGCGGCCCTGGCGAGGCGTACCGCGCCCAGGAACACCGACTCGAAGGCCGACTGCCACTGCTCGTCGGTGTTGTCGGCGACGAAGCCGGGCGCCGGTCCGCCGACGCTGATGAGAATGCCGTCGAGCCGTCCGAACCGCTCGTGCGCGCTGTCCACGAGACGCTGCGCGGAGGCGGGGTCGGCATTGTCGGCGGCGAGGCCGACGGAGTCCGGCCCCAGTTCGGCGGCGGCCGCCTCGGCGCGCTTCTCGTCCCGGCCGGTGATGATCACCCTCGCGCCGTCGTCGGCCAGCGCCCGCGCCGTGGCGTTGCCCAGCCCCCGGGTCGCTCCGGTGACGATGTACACACGGTCCTTCAGTCCAAGATCCATGGCCCTATCCTGCCGCGTCGCCCTCCAGCGTGTCCTCCCCGGCCAGTGCCATGGCGGTGCCCACCAGTCCGATGTGGCTGAACGCCTGCGGAAAGTTGCCGAGCTGCCGGTGCTCGACGGTGTCGTACTCCTCGGCGAGCAGTCCCACATCGTTACGGAGTGCCAGGAGCTGCTCGAAGAGATCTCTGGCCTCCTCGGCGCGCCCGGTCAGGAGCAGGGCGTCGGCCAGCCAGAACGAGCACGCCAGAAAGGCCCCCTCACTGCCGGGCAGCCCGTCGATCGAGGCGCCGTCCGTGCTGTAGCGGCGGACCAGGCAGCCGCTGCCCAGTTCCTCCCGGACGGCGTCGACCGTCCCGACCATCCGGGGATCGTCCGGCGGCAGGAAACCGGTCCGGGCGATCAGCAGCGTCGCAGCGTCCAGATTCCGGGAGCCGTAGGACTGCGTGAAGGTGTTCCGTACCGGGTCGAACCCCTTCTCGCACACCTCCCGGTGCACGGCGTCCCGCATCGCCCGCCACCGGTCGGCGTCGCCGGCCAGCGAGGGGTTCTTCTCCAGGGTGCGCACAGCACGGTCGGCGGCGACCCAGGCCATCACCTTGGAGTGCACGAAGTGGCGGCGCTGGCCGCGGATCTCCCACAGCCCCTCGTCCGGCTCGCGCCAGGTGGACTCCAGGAAGCCGAGCAGGCTGAGCTGCAGATTCCAGGCGTGCGGCTTGTCGTCCAGGCCCGCCTCGCGCGCGAGCCGCAGCGAGTCGATGACTTCCCCGTACACATCGAGCTGACGCTGGTGGACCGCGGCGTTGCCGATCCGGACCGGGCTGGAGTTCTCGTATCCGCGCAGCCACGGCAGCTCCGACTCGGGCAGCCTGCGCTCGCCCGCCAGGCCGTACATGATCTGCAGGTCGGCCGGGTCCCCGGCGACGGCCCGCAGCAGCCAGTCCCGCCAGGCGGCGGCCTCCTCCAGATAGCCGGCCGAGATGAGGGCGCCGAGGGACAGTGTGGAGTCCCGCAGCCAACAGAAGCGGTAGTCCCAGTTCCGTACGCCGCCGATCTCCTCGGGCAGCGAGGTGGTGGGAGCCGCCACGATGCCGCCCGTCGGGCCGAAGGTGAGCGCCTTCAGCGTGATCAGCGAACGGATCACCGCCTCCCGGTACGGGCCCCGGTACTTGCACCGCGCGGACCACTCGGCCCAGTCGGACAGGGTGTTCTTCAACGCCTCGAACGGATCGACGAGATCGGGGCGGGGTGAGTGCGAGGGGTGCCAGGTCATGACGAACGCCACCTTTTCGCCCGCGGAGACGGTGAACGACGAGCGGGTGGAGAACTGCTGGCCCCATGTCTTGACCGGTGGCTCGCTGCGCAGCCAGGTCGAGTCCGGCCCGGCGACCGCCACCCGGTGGCCCTGCGAGCGGCGCACCCACGGCACGACCGAGCCGAAGTCGAAGCGCAGCCGGATCACGGAGCTCATGTCGACGGTGCCGCTGATGCCCTCGATGATCCGCATGACATCGGGTTCCTGGTCGCGCTGCGGCATGAAGTCGATGACCTTGACCGTGCCGGTACGGGTCTCCCAGAACGTCTCCAGGACGAGGGAGTCACCCGCATAGCTGCGCCGGGTGCAGGTGTCGGCGCCCTTCGGGGCGATCCGCCAGTGGCCGTTGTCCTCGTCGCCGAGCAGGGCCGCGAAACAGGCGCCCGAGTCGAAGCGGGGCAGACAGAGCCAGTCGACAGAACCGTTCCTGCCGACCAGGGCGGCTGTCTGCAGATCGCCGATGAGGGCATAGTCCTCGATGCGTGGGGTCACGTTCTGGCGTGTTCCCGCACCTGGGCCTCGTTAAGCAGTCCCACGAGAGATGGGGGTCACGCCGACACCCGGGCGGAGACAGTGTCAGGCCGTCGCGGGTTCCGGTTGCTCCGGCTGCTCCGGCTCGGAGGCATCCTGCTCCCCGGCGGCCGCCTTGGCCGCCGCCTCCACCCGGTCGCGCTTCTCCCTGCGGGCGAGGACCACGAAGCCGACCGGGACACCGGCGGCGAACAGCCACCACTGCACGGCGTACGCCATGTGCGGGCCGATCGAGCTGTCGTCGGGGGCCGCGATCAGTTCCGGGGAGTCGCCGGACGGCTCGGGTCCGGTCTGCTCGATGTAGCCGCCGAGCACCGGCCGGGAGAGCCGCTTGGCCTCCTGGGCGCTGTTGATCAGCATCACCTGGCGGTCCGGCAGATCCGAGATGTCCTTGATGCCGCTGGCGCTCGTCGTCTCGTCGGCCTCGAGCCGCCCGGTGACGGTCACTTCGCCCTTGGGTACGGCCGGTACGTCGGGGAAGGCGCGCTGGCTGTCGGCGGAGGGCACCCAGCCACGGTTCACCAGGACCGTTCCGCCGCCCTTGAGGTCGAGCGGGATCAGTACATGGACGCCGATCCGGCCGTCGGTGGAGGTCCTGCGGCGTACGACCACCTCGTGCGCGGTGTCGTACGTGCCCGTGGCCGTCACCGCTCGCCAGTAGTCGGAGCGCGGGACCGTGTGACCCGGGGAGGTGAGCGAGGCGACCGGAACCGGTTTTGCCTTGAGGTTGCGGGAGATCAGAGAGTTCTGCGCGACCTTGTGCTCATGCCGGTGCAGCTGCCAGAAGCCCAGCTCGACCATCGTGGGAATCAGGACGAGGGAGAGGAGGGCGAGGATCAGCCACTGCCGGGTCAACAGGAAGCGGTACACCCCATGACGGTACAACTGCGTCATGGGGTGCATCGCGGAGGGGTGGGGGAAGGGGGCGCGGCCGCCGGTGATCAGACTTTGTCGATGATGCCCACCTTCCCCTCGGCGCGGGCGCAGTGACCGCCGCAGAACCAGTGCCCGTCGACCTCGACGCCCTGGCCGATGATCTGGACCCTGCAGTGTTCACAGATGGGTGCCATGCGGTGAATGGCGCAGGAGAAGCAGTCGAAGACGTGCACCGCGCCCTGCGCGTGCACCTCGAAGGACATGCCGTAGTCGTTTCCGCAAACCTCGCAACGTGCCATGCGCCACAGGGTGGGACGCAAGGGCGGCGGCGGGCGAGCGGCGGGCGGGCGAGTCGCCCCCGGTTCACTCCGATGACGGCGCGGCTGCCCGTGCCGACGCCGGTGCCACATCGCGCAGCAGATGGGTGAATGCGCTCTCGTCCAGGACCGGTGTGCCGAACGACTTCGCCTTCACCGTCTTCGACGTCACCGAGTCCGGGTCATTGGTGACGAGCAGACTGGTCAGCCGGGACACACTGGTCGCCACATGCAGTCCGGCCTCCACGGCCCGGTCCTCCAGCAGCTCGCGGTCGATGGAGGTGTCCCCGGAGAACGCCACCCGCATGCCCTGCATGAGAGGTTTGTCCTTCTCGTACCGTCCAGGGTTCGGATACGGGCACGCCGGACGCTTGCGCGAGGGACGCCAGCTGTTCTGACCGTACGAAGCCTGGTAGCCGACCCGTGGTGTGACCGGGGAGTCCGACCATTCGGTCAGCGGCCGGCACTCCAGCAACGGCAGCCGCACCCCGCCCCGCGCCGCCGCATGCAGACTCGGCCGGAACGCCTCGGCCAGCACCCGGGCGTCGTCCAGGGCGTGGTGGGCGCGCTGCTGCACGACTCCGAAGTGCGCGGCCAGCGACTCCAGCTTGTGGTTGGGCAGCGGCAGCCGCAGCTCCTTGGAGAGCGCGATGGTGCACAGCCGCTGCTCGACGGGAGCGGTGACCGAGGCCCGTGCGTACTCCCGGGCCAGCATCGACCAGTCGAAAGCCGCGTTGTGCGCGACGAGCACGCGGTTCGCGAGCCGTTCGGAGAGCTGGGTGGCGACCTCCGGGAAGAGCGGGGCGCCTTCGAGGACATCGCTGGTCAGTCCGTGGATCCAGACAGGGCCGGGATCACGCTGAGGGTTGACGAGGGTGTACCAGTGGTCCTCGACATTGCCCTGCGCGTCCAGGCGGTAGACGGCAGCGGACACTATCCGGTCGTCCCGTGCGAGTCCGGTGGTCTCCACGTCGACGACCGCGTACCCCTGCGGGTAGGCGGTCGGCCACGGTGCTGCGGTCTGGCGGTCGTCGAGCATGGTCACAGAGAATACGGGCCGCGACTGACAGTCTCCTATTCGGCCGTCTCCCGCCCCTGCGCGCTGGTTCCGCGGCGCGACCCCTGTTGTACGGGGCCGGCCAGCAGCCCCTCCACCAGGGCCCGTACGGAATCCGCGAACAGCCGGTCCGGGTCGGCGGGCCGGGCCAGTGCGCGGGCCAGTGCCGGGTCGTCGTCCGCGGTGGACGCGGCCCACAGATCGCCCTCGCCGGGGGACTGGACGGGGGACCGCTCCCGGTTGCGCTCGACGAGCAGGAAGCCGACGGTCTGGAACTGCACCGCCCGCACCGCGGCGGCCGCCCGCGCCCCGCGCAGCCCCGCGGCGTGCACCTCGTGGACGAGGGCCTGTTGCGCGGGGAGGAACATCCGCTCGGTGAGCCCTCGTTCATGGACCATCGCGATCAGATGCGGCCGGGCCCGCAGTTCGCGGCGCAGGCCGCGGGCGACGGAGACGATACGGGCCGCCGGGGTCCGGCCGGCCGGGCGGAGGGTGCCCATATCCTGCACGGTGCGCTCGACGAGCGCGTCCAGCAGCGATTCGCGATTGCCGACGTGCCAGTAGATCGACGTGACCGCGGTGCCCAGTCCGGCGGCGAGAGCGCGCATGGTGAGGGCCTGCGGGCCGTGCCGTTTCACCAGGGCGGCGGCCGTGTCCAGGACCTCTTCGCGGGTCAGTGACGATCGCGCCACAGCGCTCCTTGATTCTCGGACTCCGTTACGTGCATGCCTATTTACCCTTCATCGGCGTCGGTGTAACTGTGTTACAGAACTGGCACGGAGAACCGAGACACCGAGACACGGAGAACCGATTCACGGACGACCGAAGGGTGGTACGGCATGGCACGTGTACGGTACGGCGCGCGCACCGAGGCCGAGATCGCGGCAGCCCGCGCGGCCCGCTCCACACTCCCCGACATCTGGTCCACCGGTGTGGTGGCTCTCTGGGAGAGCGACCCCGACGCGGTGGCGGCCGTCCTCCCGCCGCCCCTCAAACCCGCCCAGCGCCCGCTGGTCCGGGCCAACATCAGCACGGTCGAACTCCCCGGCTACCCACTCGGTGCGGGCTCCGTCGCCGTCGCCGCCGTCCACGACGGCCACGAGGGCTGGTATCCGCTCGTCATGCCGATGACCCATGAACGGGCGCTGATCGGCGGCCGTGAGGTGTTCGGCGAACCGAAGAAGCTCGGCGAGGTGACCGTCGAACGCGACGGCCTCGTCGTCCGGGCCGTGCTCGCCCGGCACGGCATCGCGTTCGTCGAGGTGCGCGGCGCGGTCAGCGGACCGCTCCCGCTGCCCGAACCGACGGCCAAACTCGACTTCTACTTCAAATTCCTGCCCGCCGTGGACGGCGAGGGCTTCGACTCCGACCCCGTCCTGATCCACTGCACCCGCCACGAGAAGGTCCGCAGACTGGAGCGGATCTCGGGCGATGTGGTGCTGCGCGAGTCGGTGTACGACCCGGTGGCCGACCTCCCCGTACGCCGGCTGATCGACCTCACCATCGGCGAGAAGACCAGCGACCAGCAGGGCAGGGCCGTGGAGCGGGTGAGCGCCGAGGCGCTGCTGCCGTACATCCACCAGCGCTACGACGACCCGCAGCAGATCCACGACGGACCGCCGGAAGGGAGCGTCCGATGAGACTGGAGGAAGGCCAGGTCGCCGTCGTCACCGGCGCCGCGAGCGGCATCGGCCTCGCGATGGCACGCAGGTTCGCGGCCGAGGGGCTGAAGATCGTCCTCGCCGATGTGGAGGAGGGCGCGCTCGACAAGGCGGCGGGCGAATTGCGCCAGGACGGTGCGCAGGTGCTGGCCAGGGCCGTCGACGTCAGCGAGCGGGAATCCGTACAGGCCCTGGCCGAAGCCGCGTACGACACCTTCGGCGCCGTGCATGTGCTGTGCAACAACGCCGGTGTCGGCTCCGGGGCCGAGGGCCGGATGTGGGAGCACGAGCCGAACGACTGGAAGTGGGCCTTCGCCGTCAATGTGTGGGGTGTCTTCCACGGCATCCAGGCCTTCGTGCCGCGCATGATCGCGGACGGCGGCCCCGGCCATGTCGTCAACACCTCGTCCGGCGACGGCGGGATCGCCCCGCTGCCGACCGCCTCCGTGTACGCGGTCACCAAGTCCGCCGTCGTCACGATGACCGAGTCGCTGTACGCACATCTGAAGGCGGAGGGCGCCTCGGTCGGCGCCTCGGTGCTCTTCCCCGGCCCGCACATGCTCCGTACCGGACTGTGGGAGTCGCACCGCAACCGGCCGGAACGGTACGCCAAGGAGCGCCCGCGCAGGACCCCGTACCGCAGCCTCGACCAGTGGGAGTCCGCCATGAGGGCGGCGGGCCACGAGGTCGAGTTCACCCCCGTGGAGGACGTCGCGGGGACAGTCGTGGACGGGATACGCGCCGACCGCTTCTGGATGCTGCCGGACAGCGAGCACAGCGACCGGCAGATCCGCGCCAGGTCGCAGTCGATGCTCGACCGGGCCAACCCGTCGTACCTGGAGAGCTTCATACTCGACTGAGGAGCGAGCGATGACCGACGACCCGTACCTGATCATCTCCTCCGACTGCCACGCCGGGCTGCCCACCGAGGAGTACCGGCCCTATCTCGACCCCCGCTTCCACCGGGACTTCGACGACTTCCTCGCCGGGCGCGACCGCCGCCGCGAGGAGATGACCCGCCTCGGTGTACGCAACGAGGCCTTCGCCGACAAGTGGTTCCACGACAACGAGGAAGGGCTGAAGGGTGGTTGGGACGCCGCCCGGCGCCTGAAGGAACTGGACGGTGACGGGGTGGCGGCCGAGGTCGTCTTCCCCGACGCGGACGCCGTCGACAGCCGGACCGCCGCCCCGTTCGGTGTGGGCCTCGGGCTCTCCGGCGACCAGGACCCGGAACTGGGCATGGCGGGTGCGCAGGCCCACAACCGCTGGCTCGCCGACTTCGTCTCGCAGAACCCCGAACGCCACTGCGGGGTCGCCCTGTTGCCCGTCACCGGCGAGGTCGACCGGGTCGTCGCGGAGATTCACCGGGCGAAGGAATCCGGACTCGGTGCGCTCATGATCCCCTCCATGTGGGTGGACAAGGCCCCGTACCACGACCGCCGTTACGACCCCGTGTGGGCGGCCGCCGCCGAGACGGCCATGCCGGTCGTCACCCACTCCGGGGCGGCCCCGCGCCACGAGTACGGCGACCACCTCGGGATCTACGTCTCCGAGGTCACCTGGTGGCCGTCCCGCCCGCTCTGGTTCCTGCTCTGGTCGGGCGCCTTCGAACGCCACCCCGGGCTGAAGTTCGGCGTCGCCGAGTCAGGCTGCTGGTGGCTGCCGAACCTCCTCTGGTTCATGGACCGGCTCTACCTCGGCGCCCACGGCGGGAAGAAACTCTCCCCGTTCGCCGAACTGAAGCGCCCGCCGCACGAGTACCTCGACCGCCAGGTCTTCATCTGCGCCACCAACACCAAACGCCGCGAGCTCGCCCAGCGGTACGAGATCGGCGTCGACAACATCCTGTGGGGCAGCGACTTCCCGCACCCCGAAGGCACCTGGCCGAACACCGCGAACTGGCTGCGCAACACCTTCCACGACATCCCCGTCACCGAGACCCGCCGCATGCTGGGTCTCGCCGCGGCCGAGGTGTTCGGTTTCGACACGGCGAAGCTCGCCCCGATCGCCCGGCGGATCGGCCCCACACCCGAGGACCTGGGCCAGAGCTCCGACCAGACGGCCGTCGAGGCGTCCTGGGCCAGGTCGCGCGAAGTGGGCCGGCACTGGCTGACCGACCACGACTTCCCGGTCCTGGGGGTCCAGTGATGGGCCGGCACACGGACCGGTACACCGTCATCTCCGCCGACTGCCACGCCGGAGCCGATCTCCTCGACTACAAGCCCTACCTGGAGACGAAGTACCACGACGACTTCGACGCGTGGGCGGCGACGTACGTCAATCCGTACGAGGACCTCCTCGCCGACACCGCCGACCGCAACTGGAACTCCGCACGCCGCGTCGCGGAGCTGGAGGCGGACGGCATCGTCGCGGAGGTCGTCTTCCCCAACACCATCCCGCCCTTCTTCCCCTCAGCCTCCCTGATGGCGCCCGCGCCGTCGCAGGCGGAGTACGAACAGCGCTGGGCCGGCCTGCGCGCCCACAACCGCTGGCTCGCCGACTTCTGCGGGCAGGTGCCGGGCCGGCGCGCGGGCGTCGCGCAGATCCTCCTCAACGATCCCGAGGAGGCCGTACGCGAGATCCGCCGCACCAAGGACGCGGGCCTGACCGGCGGCATCCTGCTGCCCGGCGCCCCGCCCGGCTCCGGCATCCCGGAGCTGTACTCGCAGGTGTACGACCCGCTGTGGGCGGTCTGCGAGGAGCTGGACGTACCGGTGAACCACCACGGCGGCTCGGCCTCCCCACCGCTCGGCGACGAACCGGCGGCCCGCGCCGTCTTCATGGTGGAGACGACCTGGTTCTCGCACCGGGCGCTGTGGCACCTGATCTTCGGCGGAGCGTTCCGCCGCCACCCCGGACTGAAACTGGTCCTCACCGAACAGGGCTCCGGCTGGATCCCGGGCGTCGTGGAGATGCTGGACTACTACCACGGACGGCTGGTCGCGGCGGCGACCCGGGCAGCCACCGCCGAATCCAAATTCGGTGCGGGGCTCGCCGCTTCGATGGGCGCGAGCCCCGGTGAGGTCTGGCGCGACAACTGCTACGTCGGCGCCAGCTTCATGCGGCCCCACGAGGTGCCGCTGCGCGACCGGATCGGCCTCGACAAGATCATGTGGGGCAGCGACTACCCGCACGACGAGGGCACCGCCCCGTACTCACGGGAGGGTCTGCGGATCGCGTACGCGGGACTGCCGCCCGAGGAGATCGCGGCGATGGCCGGCGGCAACGCCGCGCGCGTCTACGGCTTCGACCTGGCGGCGCTCGACCGCATCGCGGCCGAGGTCGGCCCGACGGTCGAGGAGATCGCCGAGCCACTGAAGGAGGTCCCGCCCGACGCGACCAGTCCCGCCTTCGCACCGGGCGGGTCGGTACGCGTCTGGTGACCGGGCGGAGTGAGACCATCCCCGGGTGACGGATACCCAGGCGCATGACGAAGCGCACGGCAACGGGCTCGGCGCGCGGCTGAACTGGCTGCGCGCCGCGGTCCTCGGTGCCAACGACGGTGTGGTCTCCACCGCGGGCCTGGTCGTCGGCGTGGCCGGCGCCACCGGCGACCGCGGCGCCCTGCTCACGGCGGGCCTGGCCGGACTGCTGGCCGGGTCCATGTCGATGGCGGCGGGCGAGTACGTATCGGTCTCCACCCAGCGCGACTCGGAGCGGGCCGCGCTGGCGACGGAGAAACGGGAGCTGGCGGAGACCCCGGAGGCCGAACTCGTCGAACTCACCGGCCTGTTGGAGGGCAAAGGCCTGAGCCGGGAAGTCGCCCGCGAGGCCGCCCTCCAGCTCACCGAACGCGACGCGCTGCGCGCCCACGCGGTGGTCGAGCTGGGCATCGACCCGGACGAGCTGGCGAACCCGTGGCATGCGGCGGGCGCGAGCTTCCTGGCGTTCACAGCGGGCGCGCTGCTGCCGCTGCTGGCGATCGTGCTGCCGCCGTCATCGCTGCGGCTCCTCGTGACCGTGCTGTCGGTGCTGGCGGCGCTGGCGCTGACGGGCTGGTGGAGCGCACGGCTGGGGGACGCGACGGCGGGACCCGCGGTGCTGCGGAACATGGGTGGGGGAGCGGTGGCGATGGCGGTTACTTATGCGGCGGGGGAGTTGCTGGGGGCGGTGGGGGTTTAGGGGAGGCGGATGATGCGTTCGGGCGGGAAGAGTTCGGTGCCGGTGGCCCGGGTGTCGTCCAGCAGCGTGACAGTGAGGCGCTTGATGCCGGCCAGCGGGCTCAGATCGATCGGGGGAGCGTCCTGGGCGCAGTGGCTCAGCCGGAGCGAGGTGAGGCCGGGCAGATCGCGCAGGGGAGTCAGATCGCCGACGGTCCCGCAGCGGAACAGGAAGAGCCGCTGCAGCCCGGTGAGGGCGGGAATCAGCCGGGGGTCGAAGTGATCGACCTCGTGCACTCCCAGTCCCGTGAGCATGGAGAGGGTGGGGTGCCGTTCCAGCTGGCGGAGCTGGGTCCGGCCCCCGACCGTGAGCGAGTCCAGGTGCGGCCAGCGCTCGATGCCGTCGAGACTCAGATACCGGGTCTGACGGGAGAATCCGAGGTTGACGAGCTGAGGGCCGATGGGCAGTTCGCCCACGCTCTCGATGAGTAAAGGGTGCTGAGCCGTGAAGTCCTTGAGCCCCGTCATGTCGCGCAGCGGCTCGATGGAGACATCGGGGTTGATCTCGTACAGCAGGAGGCTCCTCAGCCCGGGGCCGGCCAGCGGGCTCAGGTCCTGTACCCGTGAACAGCGGCTGAGTCCCACGTCGGCCAGTGAGGGCACAGAGGCCAGGACGGAGAGGTCCGTCAGCGCATGGTTGTCGTACAGGAAGAGCGCTTCCGGGGCATCCAGCAGGAGCAGGGGGCCGAGATCGCAATGGTCGCCGCTCACGTGGATCCGCCGGGCCCCACGCGTGTGGTGCAGCGCGCTGAGCTGATCGGGTCTGCGAACGTACAGATACGACCTGGTCCAGGAACTGGTGGAGAGCACCTCCCGGGCGTATTCCTCGGTTGCGAAGGTGCCCCAGCCCTCGGCCAGTTGACGGGAGACCTCCGGTCGCTCGTCCTCCCTGAACCCGACCATCACCTCGAACGCGGCATCTCCCCCGATCAGTGCCGCCGTCCGTACGATCGCGGCCGCAGTGCCCTCGCTCAGATTGCCGGGCTTCGGCAGCAGGTCCAGCACCAGCTCACCCGCCTTGGCGAGTTCGCCGGCATCATCGGGATCCAGCGGCGGCAGCAGCTCCTCCGTCCGTGCCTGGACCTCGGACCGCACACCGGGATGCAGCTCCGGCGCATGGTCCAGGCTCGCCGCCGCCAGCAGCACCAGACGATGGCGGTGTTCCGGCTCCTCCTCGGAACGATGCAACAACTTACTCAGAAGCACGGCTCGTTCATCCACCCGCGCGTGCCCCACCGCCATCTGCACCACGTCGTCCCACTGGTCATCGTGCGCGTTGCGCACCAGCACCCCGAAGTCCCGCGCCTCCACCGCCGCCTTCGCCCCGAGGTAGTCCAGGAACGTCCGGTGTACGAAGTCCACCGCGCCCGGGGCCGGTTCGCGCAGCAGTCCGCTGCGGATCAGCAGATGCGAGAACACCTGGTCGGCCGTGCCTCGCACCTGTGGCATCGCCCGCAGCCACTCCGCGACCATCGCGACGGCCTCCTTGCGGTCCGCCTCCACCTGCCCGTTACGGATCAGCCAGTACGCCAACCGCTGGAGCAGAGCCGTCTGCTCCTCCCGGGTGAGGTCGACGCCCTCCACGCCCACGATCTCGCGCTCCGTGTCCCGGCGTACCAGCAGCATGTCCAGCGCCGCGTCGTACAGCTCCTTGCGGGCGCGTGGCAGTTGCATCCGCCGGTCCCGGTTCAGCGCGCACAGCAGCGCGCACATCAGCGGATTGGTCGCCAGCCGGCCCAGGTCCCGGCGCATTCCGACCGCCCGCCGCAACGAGCCCTCGTACGTGTCGAGCTGCTCCCGATCGTCGTCGGACAGGCACTCCGCCCTCGCCGCGTCGTGCCAGTGCCCGATGAATGCGCGGATGTCGTCCCGTTCCATCGGCAGCAGCGAGTGCGCGACGAAGCCCTGCTGCCCCAGCCACCCGTCCGGGACAGCGGCCGGCCGGGTCGTCACCACGTAGCGGGCCTGGGGGTAGGCCGCGATCAGATCCTTGAGCCAGCGCTCGGTCCGGTTGCGCAGCCGCATCGGGACCTCGTCCACCCCGTCGACCAGGACCAGAGCCCGGCCCTCGGTCAGCAGCCGGTCCGCCCATCCCGCAGGCGCCGCACCGTGCAGCGGAACCCCGGTCGCGCGCAGGAAATCGTCCGGGGCGGGCAGGGTCTCGTACGACGTGAAGGCGCGCAGCCGCAGGACGAACGGCACGCAGCGGTTCCAGTCCATCAGCTCGCTGCCGAACGTGCGGCGTGCGGCATTCAGCGCCAGCCACTGCACCAGCGTGCTCTTCCCGGAACCCGCCGGGCCGCGCAGAAGCAGCCGGTTGGTCTCCAGGAGAGCCTGCTCGGCCTTGACCGTCACCCGGTCCGGTGCGGACAGCTCCCACCACGGCGAACCGGTGTCATGGGAACTCACCGCCAGACTGATGTACGCCGTCTCCAGCGGCCACTCGCTCGCCGACCGCCCCAGCGTCAGCCCGAACAACCCCATCCGGCTGTTCGCGGCGGCCACGAACTCCGCGTACCGCCGCTCGAACTCCAGCGCCGCCGCGTCCGGGCGCGGGCCCACCCGGGCCCGTACGTCCTCCACCAGCTCCCGCGTCCGCTCCGCCGCGCGGACCTGCTCCACCGCCGCCCGCGCCGCGAACGACGGCTGGGCGGTCAGCTGCTCCACGGCGTGCGCACAGCACCGGCCGAGCAGCTCCTCGTACAGCTCGACCGCACGCTCCGAAAGGCCCGCGGCGGGCGCCGACAGCTCGGCGCGCAGCCGCTCGGGCTCCAGGTCCACGGCGAACAGCCGGTCCGCCGTCAGTTCGCCCGCTGCCGCGAAGGTGTCCCGTACCGCTTCCACGGCGGCCAGCCGCTCATGCTCCGGCACTCCGGAGTACGACTGGGCCAGCCGCCCGCCGAGCACCTTCGCCAGGCGGTCCGGCTTTGCAGGGCGGGGGAGCGGACGCACCGGGTCCGGGACCAGGCCCGCGCCGGGCTTCGGCGCCACCATCGACTTGGTGACCGTGCCGATCACCGTCGTGGCCAGCCGAAGCATCGCAACTTCCAGACCCTGCACGGCAGTTCCTCCCCCACGGAAGCTCCAGTACAAGGGATCGTACGACGCCCGCATTGGCAGAAGTCACCAAAGACTGCTGACACCACGTCTCGCATACTTGTTGGTAACAACGTCTAGTCCCCGGCCGACCTGCGGCTCTACGGTGCTCGCATGCCGCCGAACCTGCCCGATGTCGTGCTCTGGTCCATACCGGCCTTCGTCCTGCTCACTGTCCTCGAAATGGCCCTCCACCACTTCCATCCCGATGACGAAGCCGCCGGATACGAGGCGAAGGACGCCGTCACCAGCATCACCATGGGGCTCGGCAGTCTGGTCTTCGACCTGCTGTGGAAAGTGCCCATCGTCGCTGTCTACACCGCGGTCTACGAGCTGACCCCGCTCCGCGTCCCCGTGCTGTGGTGGACCGTCCCGCTGATGCTGCTCGCGCAGGACTTCTTCTACTACTGGTCCCACCGCGGCCACCACGTCATCCGGATCCTCTGGGCCTGCCATGTGGTCCACCACTCCAGCCGGAAGTTCAACCTCTCCACCGCGCTGCGCCAGCCCTGGACGTCGCTGACCGTCTGGCCGTTCTATGTGCCGCTCATCGCCTGCGGTGTCCACCCGGCCGCGCTCGCCTTCTGCTCGTCGGCGAACCTCGTCTACCAGTTCTGGGTGCACACGGAGCGCATCGACAAGCTCCCCAGGCCCTTCGAGTACGTACTGAACACGCCCTCCCACCACCGGGTGCACCACGCGTCGCAGGGCGGCTACCTGGACCGGAACTTCGGCGGCATCCTGATCCTGTGGGACCGGCTCTTCGGATCCTTCACCGCCGAGACGGAGCGGCCCGTGTTCGGCCTCACCAAGAACATCGGCACATTCAATCCGCTTCGTGTCGCCACCCACGAGTACGCCGCCATCGCCCGCGATGTGCGCGCGGCGGGCAGCTGGAGCGAGCGCGCCGGGCGGATCTTCCGCGGGCCCGGCTGGCAGCCCGCCGGAACGGCCGCGCGTACGGCCGTCCCCGCCCAGGAGCGCACCCGATGAGCGCCGTTGCCGTCACGGACCGGCGGGAGCGACTCGTACGCCCGCTGCTCATCGCCTTCCTCGTGGCCTCGGCCGTCGACCTCTTCGGTGTCCTCGCCGACGTCCCGGTCGCCCACCTCGTCGCCAAGCCCCTGCTGATGCCGCTGCTGGCCGGGTACGCAGCCGCCCGGCGCGGCCCCCGGCTGCTCATCGCGGCGCTCCTGTTCGGCTGGGGCGGCGACACGCTGCTGCTGCCCGATGCCGATGCCGCCTTCCTCATCGGCATGGGCTCCTTCGCCGCAGGTCACGTCTGCTATCTATGGCTCTTCGGACGCGCCCGCAGCTCGCTGCCCGTCGGGGTCGTGTACGCCGCCGTCCTGGCCACCTTCGTCGCGCTGCTCTGGAGCGGACTGCCCGCGGACATGCGGATTCCGATGACCGGCTACAGCCTGCTGCTCACTGCGATGGCGTACCGCGCCGGCACCCTCGGCCGGTACGCGGCCGTCGGCGGGGCGCTCTTCCTGCTCTCCGACGCGCTCATCGCCACCGGCATCGCCGACTGGCCGCAGCTGCCCGCCCCCGACTTCTGGGTCATGCTCACCTACATCGCCGCACAGTTCCTGCTGACCGTCGGAGCGCTCGCGCCCGGGGCGAAATGGGCCGGTGTCGCTCCTGGGGCGTACCGTGAACGGAGTATCAGTATCTGAGATCAGCAAGGACCCCACGCATGCGCGCCACCGTCATCCACGCCCCCCACGACATTCGTGTGCAGGAGGTGCCGGACCCGTCGATCCAGCAGCCCACCGATGTGGTGCTGCGGGTCCTGCGGGCCTGTATCTGCGGCAGCGACCTGTGGGCGTACCGCGGCGAGTCCGCCCGGCAGCCCGGCCAGCGCATCGGGCACGAGTTCCTCGGGATCGTCGAGGAGGCGGGTTCCGAGGTGGCCGGCTTCGCCGTCGGTGACCTCGTCGTCGCGCCCTTCGTCTGGTCCGACGGCACCTGCGCGTACTGCGCGGAGGGCCTGACCACCTCCTGCCCGCAGGGCGGCTTCTGGGGCTCGGTCGGCTCCGACGGCGGGCAGGGCGAGGCCGTGCGCGTCCCGTTCGCCGACGGCACGCTGGTCAAGCTCCCCGCCGCCGCAGCCTCCGACGACCACCTGCTCACCGCGCTGCTGGCCCTGTCCGACGTACTGGGCACCGGACACCACGCCGCCATCGGCGCGGGCGTGAAGCCCGGCACCACGGTCGCGGTCGTCGGTGACGGAGCAGTCGGGCTGTGCGGCGTCATGGCCGCCAAGCGGCTCGGCGCCGAGCGGATCATCGCGCTCGGCCGCCATCAGGTGCGTACGGACATCGCCCGCACCTTCGGCGCCACGGACGTCGTCGCCGAGCGCGGCGAGGCGGCCGTCGAAGCCGTACGGGAACTGCTCGGCGGCGAGGGCGCACACGCCGTGATCGAGGCCGTCGGCACCGAGCAGTCGATGCGCACCGCCGTCGGGATCACCCGCGACGGCGGCTCCATCGGCTACGTCGGCGTGCCGCACGGCAGCGGCACCGGCCTGGACCTCGGCGTCATGTTCGACCGGAACATCGCCCTGCGCGGCGGCGTCGCCCCCGTGCGGACGTACATTCCGGAGCTGCTCCCCGACGTGCTGTCCGGCACGATCGACCCGTCGCCCGTCTTCGACCTGACCATCGGCCTCGACGACGTCCCCGCCGGCTACAAGGCGATGGACGACCGGACGGCGCTGAAGGTGCTCATCAAGCCGTGAGCCAGGCGGTCGAGTCCGCCCCCAGCGGGCCGGGCGGGCGCGACCAGTCGGCGGGGGAACCGTCGAAGGCGACCGGCGGCAGAGCGTGACGCAGCCGGCCCAGCGGGCTGTCCGTCTCCGTGAGCCACTTCTCCGGGTCGTACGATCCCCCGGCCCCGGCCCCGGCCCCGGACTCCTGCCGGGCGGGCAGCTCGTCGAGCAGCCAGGCGGCGGTACGGGCGAGCGAGAGCGTGGCCAGCCGGGAGCCGCCCTCGTCGTGCTGCTCGGTCAGCGCGCGCAGCACGGCGGCGGCCAGCAGATAGCCCGTGCCGTGGTCGAGCGCCTGGGCGGGCAGCGCACCGGGCGGGTTCCCGGGTCCTGCCGTGGCCTCGACCGAGGCGATGCCGGTGGCCACCTGCACCAGACTGTCGAAGCCGCGCTGCTGAGCCCATGGACCGTGCCCCCAGGCCGAGAGCCGCCCGATCACCAGCCCCGGCCTGCGCGCGGCCAGGGACTCCGGCATCAGGCCGAACCGCTCGACCGCACCGGGCCGGTAGCCGGTGACGACCACATCCGCGCCGGCCAGCAGCTCGTCGAACGTGGCCGCACCGGAGCGGCTGCCGAGATCCAGGTTCACCGACCGCTTCCCGAAACCGGTGTCGCTGTGCGCGTCCTGGCTCTCCGGGAGCTGCGGGGCATCGATCCGCAGGACATCCGCGCCGAGCAGCGCGAGCGTACGGGTGGCGACGGGCCCCGCGATGACCCGGGTGAGGTCCAGCACGCGCAACCCGGCGGCGGGCAGCAGCGGTTCACCGGCGAGCACCGCCGTCCGGCGGGCCGGCGCGCTGTCGATACGGTCCCTGGCCACCAGCGGCGTGCCAGCGACCGCGGCGCCCCGCGGATCGGCCGCCCACTCCTCAGGCGTACGGGCCACCACGGCCAGGCCGCCCGTCGCGTACACCGTCTGCTCGATCTCCGGTCCCAGGCGCCCGGCGAACGAGGCGGCGACGGCGTCCACGGCGATGTCGTCCGAGGTGTCCGCGGGCAGCCCCAGCGTGGCGAGCAACCGGGCCCGGTGATGCGGGTAATTGGCATGCGTACGGACCCAGCCGTCCGCCGTACGCCAGAACCGGGACAGCGGGGCGAAGTTGGTCGGTGCGCGCCCGTCGATCCGCAGATGGCGCTCGCTCGTGAACGCCGTGGCCACCGCACCGTCGTCGACCCGGACCTGCGGCACGGGGCGCGCGGTGCGGCGGGCGGCCAGTTCGGCCGCGGCCAGAGAGCAGACCGCGACGGCGGAACGGGCCAGTTCCATGGCGGGCAGCCGGGCGGGCAGCAGCCCCTCGGGGCCATTCGTCCCGATGTGTGCAAGAAGCGCGGGATCACCGCCGAGCGCCGCCCAGGCCTGCTCCGTACCGGACATCCGTGTATGAGTCATCCCCGCACTATGGCACTGAGTGCCACGACCCAGGAAGAGGAGCGGAGAGAGACCCGGGAAGACTCAGCGGGAGGGGCCGGCCGACGACTCCGGACCCTCCCGCTACAGCGCATTCCCTACCAGCGGACCGCGTTCAGCGCGTTCACCACACCGGCCCCGTAGAAGCCGTTGCGGTTCTTGCCGCCCTCGCAGACGGCGTCGATCTTGCCGTCACCGTCGATGTCGTACGGCGCACCGCACGCGGTGGCGTCGGCCCCGGCCGTCAGGAGCGCCTTCACCACGGCCGCCGAGGCGTGCGGGTGCGTCGACTTGATCAGGGCCGCGACACCCGCGACATGCGGGGAGGCCATCGACGTACCGGCCTTGTAGCCGTACTTGCCGCCCGGCAGCGTGGACAGGATCAGACCGCTCGTGGCGGGCGGTGCGGGTGTCTGGTAGACCGTCGAGTCGCCGCCCGGGGCCGCCACGTCGATGACACCGTTCCCGTAGTTCGAGTACGAGGCCTTCAGGCCCTTGGCACCGGTCGCCGAGACCGTCACGACGCCCGGCAGCATCGTCGGGATGTCGAAGCACTCGCGCGGGTTGATCGTCCGGGTGACCGGCGTGGTGTCGTTCGGGCTGGTCGTGTCCTCGATCTCGTCGGCGGCCAGGTCCTCGGCCGAGTTGCCGGCGGCGGCGACATTGACCGTGCCCTTGCGCTCCGCGTACCGCGTGGCGCGGGTGACGGCCTCGACCAGGGCACCCTGGTCCGGGTCGTTCTTGCAGTTGAACAGCCAAGGGTCGGTGTAATAGCTGTTGTTGGTGACATCGACGCCGTGCTCGGCGGCCCAGACGAAGCCGCAGACCACCGACTCGGTGTAGAAGAACCCGTTCGGGTTCGCCACCTTGATGCCGGAGACCTTCACGCCCGGCGCGACCCCGGTCACGCCGATGCCGTTCTTCGCGGCGGCGATGGTGCCCGCGACATGTGTGCCGTGGTCGCTCTCACCGGTCTTCGGACGCCAGGCACCGTCCGTCGTGTCCGGCGCACCGGACACACAGTTCGCCGAGGCCCCGCGGTCGAAGTTCGGCGCCAGGTCCGGGTGGGTGTCATCGACACCCGTGTCGATGACCGCGACTGTGACCTTGCTGCTGCCCAGCGACTTCCGGTGCGCCTGGTCCGCCTTGATGGCGGGCAGATCCCACTGCAGGGGCTCCATCGGATCCTGGTCCGCCGTCGCCTGCGCGGCCGCGCTCTTCGCCTGCTCGGCGGTGAGCGGCTGCTCGACCCCGATGTCCTTGGTGGCCTGCGGGACGATGGGGTTGGTGCGGGTGGCCCCTGCCGAATCGACACCCCTGACCCGGCGGATCGACTTCGCGAAGTCCGGGTTCTGCGAGTGGACGACGATGACACCGATCTGCTCATAGGCGATCACCACCGTGCCGCCGGCCTCGGCTATCGCCTTCTTCACCTGCTTGACGGTCCCGTGACCGCCGCGTGTGTTGACCACGTACGAGAGCTTCGGGCCGTCCGTCGACACCGCCGCCGTGGGCTGTGCGTCCACCGGTGCGGCAGAGGCGGCACCCGTCGGCAGGAAGCCGAGCGAGGCCGTGAGCGCCAATCCGACGGGCAGCGTCAGTGCGCGCGTCCGTCTGGATCCCAGATGAGCCATGGGGTCTCCACATCATCCGTGCCGGGCGACCGGACACGGGGTGTGCCCAGTCGCGTACATGACGAGTGAAGTTATCGCTGATCATCCCTGCTCATCAATGAGTTCGGGATACCGGTTCGGCCGGACGGGCGCGAAGAGGCGAGTTCGGGAGGTGCGGACCCGCGGTGAACCGCTTCGCCGCGCTCTCCGTGCCGTTGTCAGGGGGAGGCGCACCATCACCCCCCCCGATATCGAGGTTCCCCAGTGAAGTCCACCGTCCCCACCACCACCGCACCCGCGTCGCGAGGAGATTCCGTGGCTACCGATGCACCGCCGCCCGAGGGCATGACGGACACCCGCCCTGCCGAGCCCACGACCGAGGCGTTCATCGCGACGCAGGAGAGCGGGGAGTTCGGCGAACTGCGCCACACCTACCGCTCGTTCGCCTTCCCGCTGACCATCGCCTTCATCCTCTGGTACCTGCTGTACGTGCTGCTGTCCAACTACGCGGGCGGCTTCATGGGCACCGAGGTGTACAGCAACATCAACGTGGCCTTCGTGTTCGGTCTCGCCCAGTTCGTCACCACGTTCCTCATCGCCTGGCTCTACTCGCGCCACGCAGCCGCGAAGCTCGACCCGAAGGCCGAGGCCATCAAGTCCCGTATGGAGGCCGACGCATGAGCGCCGTGTACCACTCGCACCCCGCGCTCCAACTGGCCGCCTCCTCGACCACCGAGCACCGGCCGCTGATCATCACGCTCTTCGCCGTGTTCGTCGCCGCGACCCTGGGCATCACCATCTGGGCCGGACGGCAGACCAAGAGCGCCTCCGACTTCTACGCCGGCGGCCGCCAGTTCACCGCCTTCCAGAACGGACTCGCGGTCTCCGGCGACTACATGTCGGCGGCCTCGTTCCTCGGGATCGCCGGGGCCATCGCCCTCTTCGGCTACGACGGCTTCCTGTACTCCATCGGCTTCCTCGTCGCCTGGCTGGTGGCCCTGCTGCTGGTCGCCGAACCGCTGCGCAACTCGGGCCGCTACACGATGGGCGACGTCCTCGCCTACCGGATGCGGCAGCGCCCGGTCCGTACCGCCTCCGGCGTCTCCACCATCATCGTCTCGATCTTCTACCTGCTGGCACAGATGGCGGGCGCGGGCGTCCTGGTCTCCCTGCTCCTCGGCATCACCAGCGACGCGGGCAAGATCCTCATCGTCGCGCTGGTCGGCGTACTGATGATCGTGTACGTCACCATCGGCGGCATGAAGGGCACCACCTGGGTTCAGATGGTCAAGGCCGTGCTGCTCATCGCCGGTGCCCTTCTGATGACCTTCCTGGTGCTGCTGAAGTTCAACTTCAACATCTCCGACCTGCTGGGCACGGCCGCCTCGAAGAGCGGCCACGGAGCGGCGTTCCTGGAGCCCGGCCTCAAGTACGGTGCCACCGGCACCTCGAAGCTGGACTTCCTCTCCCTCGGCATCGCACTGGTCCTCGGCACCGCCGGCCTGCCGCACATCCTCATCCGCTTCTACACGGTGCCGACCGCCAAGGCCGCCCGTAAGTCGGTCAACTGGGCCATCGGCATCATCGGCGCCTTCTACCTGATGACGATCGCGCTCGGCTTCGGCGCCGCGGCCCTGATCGGCCCGGACGAGATCCGGGCGAAGAACCCGGCCGGCAACGCGGCCGCCCCGCAGCTCGCCGAGTACCTCGGCGGGGTCGGCTCCACCGGCGGCGCCGTGCTGCTCGCCGTGATCTCGGCCGTCGCCTTCGCCACCATCCTCGCCGTCGTCGCGGGGCTCACCCTCGCCTCCTCGTCCTCCTTCGCGCACGACATCTACGCCAACGTCATTCGCAGGGGGAAGGCCACCGAGAAGGAGGAGATGCGGGCCGCCCGCTGGGCCACCGTCCTCATCGGCGCGGTCGCGATCGTCCTGGGCGCCTTCGCCCGCGACATGAACGTCGCCGGGCTGGTGGCGCTCGCCTTCGCCGTCGCGGCCTCCGCCAACCTGCCGACGATCCTCTACAGCCTCTTCTGGAAGCGGTTCACCACCCAGGGCGCGCTGTGGTCGATCTACGGCGGTCTGGCGAGCTCGGTGCTCCTGGTGCTGTTCTCGCCGGTCGTCTCCGGCAACCCCAAGACATCGATGTTCAAGGGCGTCGACTTCGCCTGGTTCCCGCTGGAGAACCCGGGCCTGATCTCCATCCCGCTGGGCTTCCTGCTCGGCTGGATCGGCTCCCTCCTCTCGAAGGAGGAGCCGGACAAGGGCAAGTACGCCGAGCTGGAGGTCAAGTCCCTCACGGGCGTCGGGGCGCACTGAGACAGGAGCGGTTTTCCGAGGAGTTCGCTCCACGCGTCACTCCGGTCCCGTGGCCGCGTCGTAGAGTCCTACGACGCGGCCACGCCGCCCCTCGTGGCAAACGGGCCCCTCCGATGTCACAGGTCTCGCGTAGTCTCGGAGAAGTCAACCGGAAGAGCCAGATCCGCAGCCGGGAAGTTACTGGGGGAGGGGGCCCACATGCTCATCGACACCTACGATCGGGTCGCCACCGACCTCCGCGTATCGCTGACCGACCGGTGCAATCTGCGGTGCACGTACTGCATGCCGGAAGAAGGCCTGCAGTGGCTGGCCAAGCCCGACCTGCTCAGTGACGACGAGATCGTCCGGCTGGTCCGCATCGCCGTCACCCGGCTCGGCATCACCGAGGTCCGCTTCACCGGCGGTGAGCCGCTGCTGCGCCCCGGGCTCGTCTCCATCGTCGAGCGATGCGCGGCCCTGAGCCCGCGCCCCAAGATGTCGCTCACGACCAACGGCATCGGGCTGAAGCGCACAGCGGCCGCGCTCAAGACCGCCGGCCTGGACCGGGTCAATGTCTCGCTGGACACCCTGCGACCCGACGTCTTCAAGACACTCACCCGCCGCGACCGCCACCACGACGTGCTGGCCGGCCTCGAAGCCGCCCGCGACGCCGGTCTCACCCCGGTCAAGGTCAACAGCGTCCTGATGCCGGGACTCAACGGCGACGAGGCCCCCGACCTGCTCGCCTGGGCCGTCGAGCACGACTACGAGCTCCGCTTCATCGAGCAGATGCCGCTCGACGCGCAGCACGGCTGGAAGCGCGACGGCATGATCACGGCAGGCGACATGCTCCAGTCGCTGCGCACCCGCTTCACCCTCACCGAGGAGGGCGACGGCGAGCGCGGCTCCGCCCCCGCCGAGCGCTGGCTCGTCGACGGTGGGCCCCACCGCGTCGGCGTCATCGCCTCCGTCACCCGCCCCTTCTGCCGGGCCTGCGACCGGACCAGGCTCACCGCCGACGGACAGGTGCGCACCTGCCTGTTCGCCCGCGAGGAGACCGATCTGCGCGGCGCCCTGCGCTCGGACGCGCCGGACGAGGAGATCGCCCGGATCTGGACGCTCGCGATGTGGGGAAAGAAGGCCGGATCCGGTCTGGACGACCCGTCCTTCCTGCAGCCCGACCGGCCGATGTCGGCGATCGGCGGCTAGGGCCTCAGGGCCTGTCCGGCCCCGAGCCGCCGGACTCCCACTCCGCCAGCGTCACGACATCCTTGAGGAAGCCCCGGACCCCCAGGAACGAGGAGAGATGCTCCCGGTGTTCCTCGCAGGCCAGCCAGGTCTTACGGCGCTCCGGGGTATGCAGCTTCGGGTTGTTCCAGGCGAGCACCCATACGGCGTCGGCCCGGCAGCCCTTGGCGGAACAGATGGGTGCGGCGGCAGCGGTCTCGGCCGCGGATTCAGGGGAGTTCACGGACTCAACCCTAGGTCAGTGCCTGTGCCGGCCTCACGGGTCGACCGCCCGAGGCATCCCTTCCGGAAAAAGCCGGAGAACAGCTGGAGAAAAAACGACGCCGAGCAGCCACGGGGGGAGCTGCCCGGCGTCGGTCTGTCGCTCCGACGGGGGATGCGGAGCGCCTACGAAGTATGTCACGCAGACCGGGGTGCGGTGCACCGTAACTTCATGATTGATCTGAGGTTTTCTTGAGCCTTGGGTGCGGTCCGGCCCCGACTGTGCTTATGCCGATTCCCCGCCGCGCCGGGCCTCGTCGGCCTCCGGACCGGATTCCGCAGTACTGGTCACGGGTGCCGCGTCGAGCGCCGGACGCATCGGCGCCGGGACGAAGGTCGAGGGAAGCGAAGGGGTGTTCTCCCGGCCCGCGTTGGCGATGACCACCGCCACGTACGGGAGCAGAACACCGAGCGCCAGCGCCACGGTCGCGACATACCGCTCGACGTTCCACAGCACGGCGGCCAGGACCACCGAGACCGTCCGCACGGACATCGAGATCACATAGCGCCGCTGCCTGCCGCGCACATCGTCCGCGAGCCCCTGCCGGGCCCCCGTGATCCGGAAGACCTCGACTCCGCTCTGCTTCCGCATCACGTCTCCACCACCCTTCCCCAGCGCCTCGCGGGCCGGGGGAGACCTCATTCCCGCGCCGGACGCTCCCGGCCCGGACCGCACCCACGGTACGCCCGGCGTCCGCCGGCTTCGAGACCGGGGCGCGCCGCATTCGTGCAAATCGGCAGCCGTGCCGCACGTACGGACGCGTCCGACATGCGGCGTACGGCCCGCGGGCCGAGACTGGGCGCACATGCGCGACATCGCGTCGCACGAGGAGGCGACATGGGCTGGTTGTGGGCAATCATCGTGGGTCTGGTGCTCGGTCTGATCGCGAAGGCGATCCTGCCCGGCAAACAGAGCATCCCACTCTGGCTGACGACGATCTTCGGCATCATCGGCAGTGTCCTCGGCAATGCCGTCGCCACCTGGATCGGTGTCAACGACACCAAGGGCATCGACTGGACGCGCCATCTGTTCCAGCTGATCGGTGCGGTGGTCATCGTAGGTGTCGGCGACATGCTGTGGGCCTCGTTCCGCGGCACCAGACAGAAGGCCTGAGCCAACAGACGGCCTGAGCCAACAGACGGCCTGGGTCAACAGAAAGCCTGGGTCAAGAGAAAGCCTGAACCAACAGAAGGCCTGGGCCACCGGGCCACAACGCGCTGCGGCCGGACACGCGTCACGCGTGCCCGGCCGCAGCGGCGAATGGTCCGGGATCAGTCGGTGACCTCGACGGCGGCGAGGTTCTTCTTGCCCCGGCGCAGCACCAGCCAGCGTCCGTGCAGCAGCTCCTCGCGGGCCGGTGCGCTCTCGCCGTCCGTGACCTTGACGTTGTTCACGTACGCACCACCCTCCTTCACCGTGCGGCGGGCGCCCGACTTGCTCGGCGCCAGGCCGACCTCCACCAGGAGGTCCACCAGCGGGCCGAGCTCGGTGACCTGCGCATGCGGCACCTCGGACAGTGCGGCGCTCAGCGTCGCCTCGTCCAGCTCGCCGAGCTCACCCTGGCCGAAGAGCGCCTTCGACGCCGCGATGACCGCAGCGCACTGATCGGCACCGTGCACCAGGGTCGTCAGCTCCTCGGCCAGCGCGCGCTGCGCCGTCCGGGCCTGCGGGCGCTCCTCGGTGACCTTCTCCAGCTCCGCCAGCTCCGCGGGGCTCCGGAAGCTGAGGATGCGCATGTACCGGGAGATGTCCCGGTCGTCCACGTTCAGCCAGAACTGGTAGAACGCGTACGGCGTCGTCATCGCCGGGTCGAGCCAGACGGCCCCGCTCTCGGACTTGCCGAACTTGGTCCCGTCCGCCTTCGTCATCAGCGGGGTCGCCAGCGCGTGCACCTCGGCGCCCGGCTCCAGGCGGTGGATCAGGTCGAGGCCCGCGGTGAGGTTGCCCCACTGGTCGCTGCCGCCCTGCTGGAGGGTGCAGCCGTAGCGCCGGTACAACTCCAGGTAGTCCATGCTCTGGAGCAGCTGGTAGCTGAACTCGGTGTAGCTGATGCCCTCGTCGGACTCCAGCCGCCGGGCGATGGATTCCTTGGTCAGCATCTTGTTGACGCGGAAGTGCTTGCCGATGTCCCGGAGGAACTCGATCGCGGACATGCCCGCGGTCCAGTCCAGGTTGTTGACCATGACCGCCGCGTTCTCGCCCTCGAAGGACAGGAACGGCTCGATCTGGGACCGCAGCCGCGACACCCAGTTGGCGATCGTCTCCGGGTCGTTCAGCGTGCGCTCGGCGGTTGGCCTCGGGTCGCCGATCTGACCGGTGGCGCCACCCACCAGGGCGAGCGGACGCAGACCGGCCTGCTGGAGCCGGCGCATGGTGAGCACCTGTACCAGATGGCCGACGTGCAGACTCGCCGCGGTGGGGTCGTAGCCGCAATAGAACGTGACGGGACCGTCCGCGAGAGCCTTGCGCAGTGCGTCCTCATCAGTGGACTGGGCGAACAGCCCACGCCACTTCAGCTCGTCGACGATGTCCGTCACGGTTCCGTGTCTCCTCAGCTACGTGTATCGAAAGGCAACAGCCAGTCTAGGCGGGTCACACGCCCAGGCTCACCGAGCTCATGTTGAAGTCCGGGATCCGCAGCGCGGGCATGGCGGCCCGGGTGAACCAGTCGCCCCACTCGCGTGGCAGCGTCTTCTCCGTACGGCCCGCTTCCGTGGCCCGCGACAGCAGGTCCACCGGCGACTCGTTGAACCGGAAGTTGTTCACCTCGCCGACGACCTCGCCGCCCTCGACGAGATACACCCCGTCGCGGGTCAGCCCGGTCAGCAGGAGTGTCGCCGGATCGACCTCCCGGATGTACCACATGCAGGTCAGCAGCAGCCCGCGGCCGGTCGTCGCGGCCACCATCTCCTCCAAGGACCGCTCACCGCCGCCCTCCAGCACCAGATTGTCGATCGCCGGCGCGACAGGCAGCCCGGTCAACCCCGCCGTGTGCCGGGTGGTCGTCAGATGCTCCAGCCTGCCGTCCCGGATCCAGTCGGTCGACGTCAGCGGCAGGCCGTTGTCGAAGACGGAAGCGCCGTCCCCGGAGGCATGGGCGATCACGAACGGCGCCGACTCCAGGCCCGGTGCGTGCGGGTCGCTGCGCAGCGACAGGGGCAGCTCGGACAGGGTCTCGCCGATCCTCGTCCCGCCGCCCGGCTTGGAGAACACCGTCCGGCCCTCCGTGGCGTCCCGTGCCGTCGACGACCACAGCTGGTAGATCAGCAGATCGGCCACGGCGGTCGGCGGCAGCAGCGTCTCGTACCGCCCGGCGGGCAGCTCGATACGGCGCTCCGCCCAGCGCAGCCGCTGCGCCAGCTCCGCGTCGAGCTCGGCCGGGTCGACGTCCTTGAAGTCGCGCGTGGAGCGGCCCGCCCAGGTCGAACGGGTCCGGTCGGGGGACTTGGCATTGAGCTCCAGCGTCCCGTTCGGCTGGTCGTGGCGCAGCCGCAGCCCCGTCGACGTACCGAGGTACGTCGAGGTCAGCTGGTGGTGGGCGAAGCCGTACAGCTCACGGCCACCGGAGCGGGCACGGGCGAAGGCGTCGCCGAGCGCCGGGGCGAACTCCCCGAAGACGTCCGAGCCCGTGTCGGCCGGTGCGTCCGTGAAATCGGGCGACGTGGGCACCCCGGTGACCAGCGGCTGCGCGTCCTCCGCCGGACCGGCCCCGCGCGCGGCGGCCTCGGCGGCCCGCACCAGCGGCTCCAGATCGTCGGCGGTGACCGCGGACCGCGACACCACCCCGGACGCGGTGCCCTGCGCACCGTCGACGGTCGCGATGACGGTCAGGGTCCGCCCCCGCGTCACCCCGTTCGTCGTGAGCGCGTTGGCGGCCCAGCGCAGATTCGCGGACGACTCCTCGTCGGCGATGACGACACAGCCGTCGGCGGTGGACAGTTCGAGCGCCCGCTCGACGATCTCGTGCGGCTTGCTGACGCGGCTCATCGTCTGGCCTCCTGCGTCGTATTGAGACTGTGCTGTCCCGGGGGGCGACCCCCGGACCCCCAGCCGGTTCCGTGGTGACCGCTCATCGTCCGGCCTCCTGCGTCGTATTGAGGATGTTCACGCCCCGGAAGAGGGCGGAGGGGCAGCCGTGCGAGACGGCCGCGACCTGGCCCGGCTGGGCCTTGCCGCAGTTGAAGGCGCCGCCCAGGACGTACGTCTGCGGGCCGCCGACCTTCTCCATCGAGCCCCAGAAGTCCGTCGTCGTGGCCTGGTATGCGACGTCGCGCAGCTGCCCGGCCAGCCTGCCGTTCTCGATACGGAAGAACCGCTGCCCGGTGAACTGGAAGTTGTAGCGCTGCATGTCGATCGACCAGGACCGGTCGCCGACCACATAGATCCCGCGCTCCACCCCGCCGATCAGATCCTCCGTGGACAGTCCGCCCGGATCCGGCTGCAGCGACACGTTCGCCATCCGCTGTACGGGGACATGGCCGGGCGAGTCCGCATACGCGCAGCCGTTGGAACGGCCCAGACCCGTCAGCTTCGCGATCCGCCGGTCCAACTGGTACCCGACCAGCGTCCCGTCCTTGATCAAATCCCAGGACTGCGCCTCGACACCCTCGTCGTCGTACCCGATGGTCGCGAGCCCGTGCTCGGCGGTGCGGTCGCCCGTCACATTCATCACGGGGGAGCCGTACGCCAGCTTCCCCAGCTGGTCGAAGGTGGCGAACGAGGTCCCCGCGTACGCCGCCTCGTACCCCAGCGCCCGGTCCAGCTCGGTGGCGTGGCCGATCGACTCGTGGATGGTCAGCCAGAGGTTGGACGGGTCGACGACCAGGTCGTACGTCCCCGCCTCGACGCTCGGCGCCCGCATCTTCTCGGCCAGCAGCCCGGGGATCCGCTCCAGCTCGGCGTCCCAGTCCCAGCCGGTCCCGGTGAGGTACTCCCAGCCTCGGCCCACCGGCGGGGCGATCGTCCGCATCGAGTCGAACTCACCGGTGGTCCCGTCCACGGCGACCGCGGTGAACTGCGGATGCAGTCGCACCCGCTGCTGAGTGGTGACGGTGCCCGCCGTGTCCGCGTAGAACTTGTTCTCGTGGACGGTCATCAGCGAGGCGTCCACATGCGCGACGCCCTCGGCGCCCAGGAGCCGGCTGCTCCAGTCGGCGAGCAGCCCCGCCTTCTCCTCGTCCGGTACGTCGAAGGGATCGACGTCGTACGCCGAGACCCAGGTCCGCTCACCGTGCACCGGCTCGTCCGCCAGCTCGACCCGCTCGTCGGAACCGGCCGCCGCGATCACCTTCGCCGACAGCTTCGCCATGGCGACGGCCTGCGAGGCCACCTTCGCCGCGGCGTCCATCGTCAGGTCCACGCCGGACGCGAACCCCCACGCCCCACCGTGCACCACGCGCACCGCGTACCCGAGATCGGTGGTGTCCGAGGTCCCGGCGGGCCGGGCGTCCCGCAGCCGCCAGGACGCGCTGCGCACCCGCTCGAAACGGAAGTCGGCATGCACGGCCCCCAGCGCACGGGCACGGGCCAGCGCCGCGTCGGCGAGGGCCCGCAGGGGCAGGGCCAGGAATGACTGATCTACCTCGTGGGGCACAGGGAATTCCCTTCTCGATACACCACGGAAGTGAACCACGCCGGACGGTGACCGCACCCGGGGTTATCGGGCGTTGTCCGCCGACAGGCAGGTGCGGTGCGACTCGACGGGTGAACCTCTGTAGGAACCCGACAGTGCCCGGGGTGAGGCGCTGTCAGGGGCCGATTCCCCGTGGGGCGGGTGGTACCGATAGGTTTTCGAGGTACCAGACCGCTATCGAAAGGGTGATCCGTTGAGCCGCTCGGTTCTCGTCACCGGAGGAAACCGGGGCATCGGCCTCGCCATCGCCCGCGCTTTCGCCGAAAACGGCGACAAGGTCGCGATCACCTACCGCTCCGGCGAGCCGCCCCGGGCACTCACCGAGGCGGGCTGCCTCGCAGTCCGCTGCGACATCACGGACGCCGAACAGGTGGAGCAGGCCTACAAGGAGATCGAGGAGAAGCACGGTCCCGTCGAGGTACTGGTCGCCAACGCCGGTATCACCAAGGACCAGTTGCTGATGCGGATGTCCGAGGACGACTTCACGTCCGTACTCGACACCAACCTCACCGGCACCTTCCGGGTCGTCAAGCGTGCCAACCGCGGCATGCTGCGCGCCAAGAAGGGCCGCGTCGTCCTCATCTCCTCCGTCGTCGGGCTCCTCGGCTCGGCCGGGCAGGCGAACTACGCCGCCTCCAAGGCAGGTCTGGTCGGCTTCGCCCGGTCGCTGGCCCGTGAACTCGGCTCGCGGAACATCACCTTCAACGTCGTCGCGCCCGGTTTTGTCGACACCGACATGACCCAGGCGCTCACCGAGGAGCAGCGCAAGGGCATCGTGTCCCAGGTGCCGCTCGGCCGCTACGCGCAGCCCGAGGAGATCGCCACCGCGGTGCGCTTCCTCGCCTCCGACGACGCGTCGTACATCACTGGAGCCGTCATCCCCGTTGACGGCGGATTGGGCATGGGTCACTGATCACCATGAGTGGAATTCTCGACGGCAAGCGCATCCTCATCACCGGTGTGCTGATGGAGTCGTCCATCGCCTTCCACACCGCCAAGGTGGCCCAGGAGCAGGGTGCCGAAGTCATCCTGACCGCCTTCCCCCGGCCCACACTGACGGAGCGCATCGCCAAGAAGCTGCCGAAGCCGGCCAAGGTCATCGAGCTGGACGTGACCAACACCGAGCACCTGGACCGCCTCGAAGGCCTGGTCCGTGACGAGCTCGGTTCGCTGGACGGCGTCGTCCACTCCATCGGCTTCGCGCCGCAGGAGGCGCTCGGTGGCAACTTCCTCAACACACCGTTCGAGTCCGTCGCCACCGCGATGCATGTCTCGGCGTTCTCTCTGAAGTCGCTCGCCATGGCCTGCAAGCCGCTGATGAGCGAGGGCGGCTCGATCGTCGGCCTCACCTTCGACGCACAGTTCGCCTGGCCGCAGTACGACTGGATGGGCCCGGCCAAGGCCGCGCTGGAGGCCACGTCCCGCTACCTCGCCCGCGACCTGGGCAAGGACGACATCCGCTGCAACCTGATCTCGGCGGGCCCGATCGGCTCGATGGCCGCCAAGTCCATCCCGGGCTTCTCGGAGCTCGCGGACGTCTGGAACACCCGCTCCCCGCTCTCCTGGAACATGGCCGACCCGGAGCCGGCCGGCCGCGGTGTCGTCGCCCTGCTCTCGGACTTCTTCCCGAAGACCACGGGCGAGATCATCCACGTCGACGGTGGCGTGCACATGATGGGCGCCTGACCCCGTACGACAGGCTGTGACACGGCCGCGTACCGCCTCTGAGCAGGCGGTACGCGGCCGTCGTGCGTCTATGCCCGGCCCCGACCCGCTCAAGTCGAAAAGATGGTCGATCCACCGCAGAATGTGGTGGAACCGGACTTTTGGTCAGGCTGCGGGGAGGAGGTCGCTGTGCGCTCCACACGTCGCCGAACCTGGGCGCTGCTGGCGGCCTCCATAGCCGTCGCCGGACTTGTCGCCCCCGTGGGCATATCCATGGCGGGGCGGGCAGGAGCCGGGGCGTCCGCCCCCGCCGCTCCCACCCCCGACCCCGCCGGATCCGAATGCCGTACGTCGGTCACGGGCTCCCGGGTCGTCGCCTACTGCCACAACCCGTACCCCTCCACCGACCGCGTGCAGCTGCACACCGAATGCCGCCGCTGGTGGGACATAGACGCGGACGCCACCCCGGTCGACGTGGGACCGGGACAGACCGTGCGGCTCGACGACCGCTGCTGGAAGGAAGTCGGCTCCGTCTGGGTCACACACCGGGTGCAGGACACGCTCCAGCGCCGTCCGGCCTGATCCAAACGAAAGACTCCAGCCCCCTAGACCCGGTCCACCAGACAGCTCAGCGCATGACTCGCGGCCTCGGCCGCCGCCGTCTCCGCGTCCCCCGCCCGGATCGCCTCGACCAGCCGGCCGTGGTCCATGTGATTCTCCGGTCGGAGCTCATGGCCGACATCCACCCTGAGATAGTCGCGCAGCAGATCGCCCAGATCGGCGTAGAGACCGGTCAGCACATCGTTGTGCGAGGCCGCGACCACAGCCAGGTGCAGTGTTGCGTCCGCCGCGACGAAGGCCTCGGCGTCACCCGCGGCCCAGGTCTCCTCCCGGCGCGCCATGAGTGCGTCCAACTGCTTCAGATCCCGCTCGGTACGCCGGGCAGCGGCCAGCCGCGCCGCCGACGACTCCAGGGTGGAGCGCAGCTCGGCGACATGGCGCGGATCGGCGGAGGCGAAGCGGCGGTGCATCACGCCGGCCAGTTCACTGGTGGCGACGACATAGGTGCCCGAGCCCTGACGGATGTCGAGCAGGCCGTTGTGCGCGAGCGCGCGCACGGCCTCGCGGACGGTGTTGCGGGCCACCCCCAGCTGCTCCACCAGCTCGGGCTCGGTGGGAATCCGTGAACCCACGGGCCAGTCGCCCGAGGTGATCTGATTCCTCAGCTGGGCAATCACCTGGTCGGCGAGTGCCGAACGCCGCGGAGACGTCAGCGCCATGGTGCTCCTTGCTCGGGTTGCTGGAGTGATGAGGGGTGACGGGGGTGATGCGGGGGTTGCTCTGCTTGCAGCGAATGCTCTCAGAGGAGCGCTCGGAGGATTGGACAATCAATCATCCCATGATTCTATGATGGGCCCCATGCCCGACGACGAGACCCAGCCGCAGACCCGGACCCGGACCCTGAGCCCCGCCATCACGACGGACGCCCCCACGAAAACCCCGGCCCCGCAAGCTTCACAGGCCCCGCAGACGGCGCAGGCCGCCGCAGGGCCTTCCCCATGGCTGCTCCGGCTGGCCACCATCGGGCTCGTCCTCACCGCGCTCAACCTCCGCCCCGCCATAACCAGCCTCGGCGCACTCCTCGAAGAGGTGCAGGACGGGCTGAACATGAGCGGCAGCGTCGCCGGTGTCCTCACCTCCGTGCCGCCGCTCTGCTTCGCGGTCTTCGGCGTCATGGCGCCCCGCCTCGCCCGCCGCTTCGGCCCGGGCGCGGTTGTCTGCGCCGGCATGATCGCCATCACGGCGGGTCTGGTGATCCGGCCCCTGATCGGTGGCACGGCCGGCTTCCTCGCCGCGAGCGCCCTCGCCCTCATGGGCATCGCAGTCAGCAATGTCCTGATGCCGGTGATCGTCAAGCGCTGGTTCCCGGACCGCGTCGGCTCCATGACCGGGCTCTACTCGATGGCCTTGGCCCTCGGCACCTCGCTCGCCGCCGCCGTGACCGTGCCCATGACCAATGCGCTGGGCGGCAGCTGGAAGGCAGGCCTCGGCATCTGGGCCGTGCTCGCCGCAGCCGCGATCCTGCCCTGGATTCCGCTGGTACGGGACCGGCGCGGAGCCTTTGGGCAGCCCGCGGCCCACCACCAGGACGCCCCGGCGCTCAGGATCACCCGCAGCCGTACCGCCTGGGGCCTCGCCTGCTTCTTCGGCCTGCAGGCCACCGCCGCGTACATCACCATGGGATGGATGCCGCAGATCTTCCGCGACGCGGGGGTCTCGGCCGGTACGGCGGGCGTTCTGCTCGCCGTGACCATGGCGATGGGTGTGCCGCTCGCCTTCGTCATCCCCAGAGTCGCCATCCGGATGAAGACCCAGGGCCCGATCGTCGTCGTCCTCGGCAGCTGCGGCCTCATCGGATACGCGGGCCTCTACCTCGCACCGGCCGGCGGGGCCTGGGCCTGGGCGCTGCTCCTCGGCATCTCGAACTGCGCCTTCCCGCTCGCCCTGACCATGATCGGCATGCGGTCCCGCAGCGGCGCCGGAGTGGTCCGGCTGTCCGCGTTCGCACAGTCCACCGGCTATCTGATCTCGATCCCGGGCCCGCTGCTCGTCGGCGTGCTCCACCAGCACAGCGGCGGCTGGGGGCTGCCGATCGTGCTGATGGCGGGCCTCATGGTGCCGCAGATGGTGGCCGGAATCCTTGCCGGGCGGGACCGGACGATCGAGGACGAATGCTGAGATGCGAGACTGAACCCATGTCTCCTGTGCTCGACCCGAATCCCCAGAACGGTCAGAAGAAGCTCCTCCTCGTGCTCGGGGCGATGCTGCTGGTCACCGTGATCATCGCGGTGATCGCCTCGGTCGCATCCCCCTGAGCCGCGCGGCCGCCGGCCGATGGTGGGGCTAGCACCACCGTCCCCTAGGGGGCCAGGGTCAGGGTCAAGTGGGTGGGTCACCGGATGGGACCGGCACCCCCGCATCCGTAGGTTCTAAGTATCAGAACCGATGACCCACGGAGGCGGACATGTCGGCCCGTACGCACACCCGGTCCACCCATCCGGCCATGGGCAGCGTCGAGGTCCGGCTGCCGTGGTGGGCCATCGCGCTGCCCGCGATCGGGTTCGCCGCGCTTCTGCTGTTGATCGTGGGATCCGGCGAGGCACACGCGGCGACGACCGACCCCGCGGTCAGCCGGTTGCTTGAGCGAATCACGGCCCTGATGACCCGCTGACGGTGCCCACGCACACCGCAGGAGCCCTTCAACACCCTGCGCCGGGCGGCACATTTCGTGCGAAGCTGAGGTGTATGAGCGTCGATACACCTCGCAGGATCGTCCTTCTCAGGCATGCAAAGGCGGAATGGTCGCAGGACTCCGACCATGAGCGGCCGCTCGCGGAGCGCGGCCGCAAGGATGCCCCCGTCGCAGGCCGCAAACTCGTCGACTCCGGGATCGTCCTCGATCTGGCCCTCTGCTCGACCGCCGCCAGGACGCGCGAGACATGGAAACTGGCGGTGCACGAGCTGCCGCACCGCCCCAGGACCGTGTACGAGGAGCGCCTGTACGAGGCGTCTCCTGGCGAGCTGATCGCCCTGATCAACGAGACACCCGACGATGTGCACGACCTTCTGGTGATCGGCCACAACCCCGGTATGCACGCCGTCGCCGACGCCCTCTCGGAATCGTCCGAGGGCGACGCCCTGGCCCGGATGAACCGCGGCGGCTTCCCGACCGCGGCCTTTGCCGTCATCGAGTTCCGCGGCTCCTGGAAGGGCGTGGAGCACGGAGTGGGCAAGCTGATCGAGTACTGGACGCCCAACGACTGATCCCGCCGGCGTACGGCTCCCCCTGCTGTACGGGCAGGGCCCCGGTACGGAAATCACCGGGGCCCTGCCCGTATGTGGGTACGCGTCAGTCGACGAGACCGTCGGCGGCCTCGACCTCCTCGCGGGTGATACCGAGCAGATACAGCACGGTGTCCAGGAACGGCACGTTCACCGCGGTGTGCGCGGCCTTGCGGACCACGGGCTTGGCGTTGAAGGCCACCCCGAGCCCGGCGGTGTTCAGCATGTCGAGGTCGTTCGCACCGTCACCGATCGCGACGGTCTGCGCCAGCGGCACCCCGGCCTGCGCGGCGAAACTGCGCAGCAGCCGGGCCTTTCCGGCCCGGTCGACGATGTCGCCGACGACCCGTCCGGTGAGCTTTCCGTCGACCACTTCCAAGGTGTTGGCAGAGGCGAAGTCGAGCCCGAGCCGCTCCTTCAGATCGTCGGTCACCTGGGTGAACCCGCCCGAAACCACACCCACTTGGTAACCGAGCCGCTTCAGCGTACGGATCAGGGTGCGGGCACCCGGCGTCAGCCGCACCTCGGCGCGCACCTTGTCCACCACCGAAACATCGAGCCCCGCCAGCAGCGCCACCCGTGCGTGCAGAGACTGCTCGAAGTCGAGCTCGCCGCGCATCGCCTGCTCGGTCACCTCGGCGACCTTGTCCTCGCAGCCGGCGTGGGCGGCGAAGAGCTCGATGACCTCGTCCTGGATGAGCGTCGAGTCGACGTCCATGACGACCAGCCGCTGCGCCCGGCGGCTCAGCCCGGCCGACACGACCGCCACATCGACACCGATCCCGGCGGACTCCGTCGCCAGCGCCGTCCGCAGCTCCTCGGTCCCGGTGCCGGACACCGCGAACTCGACCGCCGTGACGGGGTACTTCGCGAGGCGGAAGATCCGGTCGATGTTGCCGCCGGTCGAGGTGATGGTGGCGGCTATGGCGGCGGTCGACTCCGCGGTCAGCGGGTGCCCGAGCACCGTCACATGGGAACGCCCGTAGCCACGCGGCCGGTTGTCACCCGTACCGGAGATGATCTCGGCCTGCAGTTTCAGCGAATCGGCCCAGCTGTGCACGGTCGCCCGCAGGTCGCCCTCGGTGGTGCCGCCCGCGGTCGGGGCGGTGACCAGCGCGCACAGGACGATGCGGCCACGGGTGACGACCTGCTCGATGTCGACGACATCGACCGAGTAGGCGGCGAGGGTGTCGAAAAGCCCGGCAGTGATCCCGGGGCGGTCCTTCCCGAAGATCTTCACGAGAAGGGTGGGTGCGTCCGTGCCCTGACGGGACTCAGGGGGCTCAGGAGACGGGGAAGACTGAGGTGGCTGAGATGCGCTCATGGTGCTCCCACCGTATCGGTCCGCCTCATCGCACCGGAGGCCCGTCCCGAGGGCCGGACAGCGCGTCGTCCCCGTACCCCCGCCCGGAGCACAGGCAGGGCGACGGACGGCACGCGCCCGGGCACACCCGGCGACCGAGGACGGACCCGAGCGGACCGGGGTGGCTCGGTCGGGCCGGCCTGTTCGCTCACGGTCCGCACGCACTCATACGCACTCATGGGACTTGCCACTCTCCGAGCCCGTTTCTCCCGATTCGACGGCGCAACGACGCAGGTCTCGGCAGGGTCTTCACCCGCCCGACTTTCGTATCGGGGACTGCTCCTGGAATAGTTCCCCACGATGTTCAGCATCCCTAGACTCCCTGTGATGGGGGTAACTCGGGGGACAACTAGTGGGGCGCGGAGTGCCGGAACTCGTACTGGAATTGAATGGCAGGACCTGGACGCTCGATCCGTCCAGGTCGTACACCCTTGGGCGCGATCCGCAGGGCGACCTGACGATCGACGACGCCAGGGTGTCGTGGCGGCATGCCACGATCAGTTGGGGGGGCCACAGTTGGTTCATCGAGGACCACGGCAGCACCAACGGCACCTATGTGCAGGGCCGGCGAATCCATCAGCTGGAAATCGGGCCCGGCTCCGCCGTACACCTGGGCAATGCCACTGACGGACCGCGGCTGAGCATCGGCGCCGCGGCGGGCGCCGATGTGTACAGCGGGCAGGGCGCGGGTGCGCAGCAGGCCCCTGCCCAGCAGCCCCAGCAGGGTGGTGCCGCCTGGCCCGGCCAGCAGGCACCCGCTCCGCAACAGCCGCAGCAGGGCTGGCAGCAGGCCCCTCAGGCCCAGCCGCAACAGCAGCCCGCGCAGCCCCAACAGCCCCAGGTCCCGCACCAGCAGGGCATGGCGAAGACGCCCGGCGCAGGCGGGCCCGGCGGTGTCGCGGGGGCCCCGCCGGTGTACGGCGACCGCAGCCCGACCACGTTCCACCAGCTGGCCCTCGGCCGCGTCATGCGCATCGGCCGTGCGCTCGAGAACGAACTGGTCGTCTCCGACCTCCAGGTCTCGCGCCACCACGCCGAGTTCCACGCGACGCCCGACGGCCGCTTCGAGATCCGTGACCTCGGATCCCACAACGGCACCTACGTCAACGGCCAGCCGCTCTCCAAGTCCGGCTCCGCGCTCATCGGCCCGAACGACATCGTCGGCGTCGGTCACTCGACCTTCCGCCTGGTCGGCGACCGGCTCGAAGAATTCGTCGACACCGGTGAGGTCTCCTTCTCCGCCCGCCACCTCACGGTGACGGTCGACGGCGGGAAGCAGATCCTCAAGGATGTCTCCTTCGGCGTCCCGGAGAAGTCGCTCATCGCGGTCATCGGCCCGTCCGGATCCGGCAAGTCCACCCTGCTCAAGGCGCTCACCGGCTACCGGCCCGCCAACCAGGGCGATGTCCTCTACGACAACCGGAACCTGTACAAGCAGTTCGCCGAGCTGCGCCAGCGCATAGGCCTGGTCCCGCAGGACGACATCCTGCACAAGGAACTCACGGTCACCAAGGCCCTCAAGTACGCGGCCAAGCTCCGCTTCCCCGCGGACACCACCGAGGCCGAGCGCCAGGCCCGGATCCTCGAAGTCCTTGCCGAGCTCAAGCTCGACATCCACAAGGACAAGAAGGTCACCTCGCTCTCCGGCGGCCAGCGCAAGCGTGTTTCCGTGGCCCTGGAGCTGCTCACCAAGCCGTCGCTGATCTTCCTGGACGAGCCGACCTCCGGCCTCGACCCGGGCATGGACCGCGATGTCATGCAGCTGCTGCGCGGCCTGGCCAACGACGGCCGTACGGTCCTCGTCGTCACGCACTCCGTCGCCGAGCTGGCGATCTGCGACAAGCTGCTCGTCATGGCGCCGGGCGGTTCCGTCGCCTACTTCGGTCCGCCGGAGGAAGCGCTCAACTTCTTCGGCTACACCACCTGGGCCGACGTATTCTCCGCGTTCGAGAACTACCGCGACTACGACTGGGCGGGCCGCTGGCGCGGTTCGCAGCACTACCAGATGTACGCCGCGGACATCGACGCCGTCGCCGCGCAGTCCGTACACATGCCGCCCCCGCAGCAGATGCGCCCGCCGAAGCCGCAGAGCTGGACGGCTCAGCTGTGGACGCTGATGCGCCGCTACGTCTCGGTGATCGCGTCCGACAAGGGCTTCATGGGCCTGATGGTGATCCTGCCCGCCGTGCTCGGCGTCGTCAGCGTGGTCATTCCGGCCGACTTCGGCCTGGCCCCGCCGAAGCCGCCGTCCCGGTTCAACGGAGCCGCCGGAACGATCATGCTGATCCTCGCGGTCGGCATGTGCTTCTCCGGCGCGGCCAACTCCGTACGAGAACTGATCAAGGAACGCGTCATCTACGAACGGGAACGGGCCACCGGTTTGTCCCGCTCCGCCTATCTGATGTCCAAGGTGATCGTCCTCGGTGTGATCACGGCCATTCAGGGTGTCATCATCTGCGGCATCGGCTTCGCCACCCGTGAGCTGCCCGCAGAGGGCCTGATCATGCCGCCGGCCGTCGAGCTCTGCCTGACGATCATCGCGCTCGGCTTCACCTCGATGATGTTCGGCCTGGTGATCTCCTCACTGGTGAAGACCGCCGAGAAGACCATGCCGCTGCTGGTCATGTTCGCGATCGTCCAGGTCGTCTTCACCGGCATCCTCTTCCAGGTGTACGGATCGCCCGGCCTGGAGCAGTTCGCCTGGCTGATGCCGTCCCGCTGGGCCATCGCCGGTGCGGGCACGACACTCGACCTCTCGCACCTCATGGCGCCGTGGGATCCGAAGAACCCGACCGACCTGGACCCGCTGTGGGAGCACTCGGCCGGTCAGTGGGGGATGAACATCTCGGTACTGCTGCTCCTCGGCATCATCTGCGGCATCGTGGTCGCGCGACTGCTGCGCCGCCACGAGCCGGAGGTCATGCGCAAGTAGGCGCGGGCACCGGCACGGAATGCCGAAGGGCGGCACCCCACGCGGGGTGCCGCCCTTCGGCGTATGCGTATGTCGTCCGAGGACGTCCGGAGTCGATCAGTATGCGCTGTTGACGTTGTCGATCGAGCCGTAACGGTCGGCGGCGTAGTTGGCCGCGGCGGTGATGTTGGCGACCGGGTCGTAGATGTTCGTCGAGGTGCCGGAGACGTGGTACGCGTTGAACGTCGGCTGGATGACCTGCAGCAGGCCGCAGGACGGGGTGCCGTTCTGGGCGTTGACGTCCCAGCCGTTGACCGCGTTCGGGTTACCGGTGGACTCCCGCATGATGTTGCGGTGCAGACCGTCGTACGAGCCGGGGATGCCGTGGGCCCTCATGATGGACAGGGCCTGGTTGATCCAGCCGTCCAGGTTGTTGGCGTAGACGGGGGTACGGGCCGCGGAGCGGCTGGCGGCCTGCGTGTCGCTGCGCTGGGCGACGGCCTTGGCCTTCACCCGGGCGGCGGCCTTGGCCTTCGCCTCGGCCTTGGCCTCGGCGACAGCGGCGGCCTTGGCCTTCGCGGCGGCCTGGGCCTTCGCCTTGACGGCGGCCTTCTTGGCCCTGGCGAGGTCGGCGGCCTTCACCAGCTTCTCGGCGGTGGAGTGCTGCTCGATGATGCTGGCCTGCACGGCCTTGACCTGCGGAGTACCGGCGACCGATGCGAGGACCACGGGGGCAACGGACACGGGGGTCTGCGCCTCGGGCTTGGCTTCGGCATTGGCGGGGACGAGCGAGAACGAGAGAGACGCGACAGCGATGGCGGAGATACCCGCGACGGAGAGCTTCTGGGTCTTGTTCAGGCGACGACGACGGCCGGGGATGCTGGACACGGACATACAGGCATACCTCTTCGAATCGCGGGAGTCCTCACGGAGGACGAAGACGGGAAGCGGTGTTTTCGCATCTCCGTCGGGGACAAGTGCAATTCTTAGCGCCAGCAAAATCCTGTGGCAAAGGTGTGACGTACGACCCCAGGTAGTGGATCACGGCCCCGCTCGAACGTGACGGCCCGCGCTCATGCCCATTGATGTGGCACTTATGTATCCACTAGCCAGCTTCGTAAGTGACGTGGGTCCTATGCCCGGCCTCACATCGACCGTGTAACAAACTCACCAACCGTTGCTTCAGCAATTCGGAGCGTGAGGTTCCGTCTCTGGGAGCAGCAGATGGACGTCCCCGAACTCATGCCAGAGGTACCCATGGCGCAGCGCCTGGGCGTATCCGTACGCCAGGGCATCCCGCCCCGCGACCGCCTCCAGCATCAGCAGATGCGAGGCCTCCGGCTCGTGCAGCCCGGTCAGCAGGCCGTCCACCGCCCGCACGCCCCGCTGTGGCCTCACCACCAGATCCGTCCACCCCGAGGCCGCCCGCACCACCCCGTCCGCCCCGGCCGACGACTCCAGCGCCCGCACGGCCGTCGTGCCGACCGCGATGACCCGCCCGACCGTCTCCCGCCCCTGCCCGTCCGGGCAGACACTCCCCGCCCTTCGCTGTTCCGCCCGGGCCGCGTTGACCAGCCGGGCCGTCGCCGGCGGCACCGCGAAACGCTCCGGGTACGGCGGCTCGTGCGCCTGTGCCGACGCCACCCCCGTGTGCAGTGTCAGCGGCGCGAACTGCACCCCGCGGCTCACCAGCGCCGCCACGAGCCGCGCGGTGAACGGCCGCGCGGCGCTCGGCATCTCCGCCGAACCGTCGCCGTCGGGGGAGGGCAGCGCAAACACCGTCTGGTACGCGGACAGCGGCTGGTCCCGCTCCGTATACCCGTAGCGGATCGGCCGCCCGTACCGCCGCAGCAGCCCCGGCACATCCACCGGCACCCGCGCCCACCACAGCCGCGCCCCCCGGCCCGCACCGCCCAACGGCTCCTCCAGCACGAGCCGCGAGCCGCCCGGCAGACGAACGACCGCCCCGGCCGGTCCACCGGGGCGCGGCTCCGTCGCCCCCGTGCCGTCCGGCCGACGCAGCTCCACCGCCCACCGCCCGTCCTCGCCCCGCGTGGAGAAGTGCACCACCACCCGGGCACCGCCCACCCGCCCGTTCACCGCGGCAGCCAACGTCGGCGACGTGTTCACCACCAGCACGTCCCCGGCCCGCAGCAGCTCCGGCAGCTCCCGGAACGCATGGTGGGAGACCTCCCGCCCACGCGAAACCAGCAGCCGTACGTCGTCCCGGCCCGCACCCCGCACCTCCGCAGGCACCCGCGCCGACAGCTCCGCGGGCACCCGCAGCGCATCCAGCGCGGTCACTGCTCCTCCTCGACGGTCCCGGACAGCTCAGCCGTTCCGGACGACTCGTTCGTTCCGGACAGCCGGAGCAGCGCCGGCGCCGCATACCGGCCACTCGCCGGCCGCCGCTCCAGCAGCCGCAGGAACGCGGGCGCCACAGTCTCCGGACGAGGCCGCGGATCCTCGTCCTCCGGCACCGCCGCCGCATAAAGATCCGTCTGCATGTCACCCGGGTCGACGGCCCACACCCGCAGCCCCGGCTCCTCCACCCCCAGCACCGCGGCCAGCTGGTCGAGCGCCGCCTTCGACGCCCCGTATCCACCCCATGTCTCGTACGGTTCCGCCCCCGCGTCCGAACTCACCACCACGACCGTGCCCGCCGCCGCCCGCAGCAGCGCCAGCGTCTCCTGCACCAGACCGAGCGCCGCGACCACATTGGTCTCCAGCGCCTGCCGCAGCCCGTCCAACGGCAACCCGTCGAGCCGTACGAGCGGCTCGGCGCCCAGCGCACTCGCATTGCTCACCAGCAGATCGAGCCCGCCGAGCCCCCGGGCGGCTGCCACCAGCTCCGCGCGGTGCCCGGCGTCCGTGACATCCCCGGCAACCCCCACCACCCGCGTCCCGTACCGGTCACCCAGCTCCTCCACGGTCCGCGCCAGCACCCCGGCCGACCTGGCATCCAGCACCAGATCCCAGCCCCGCTGCGCGAGTTCCGCCCCCAGCGCGCGCCCCAGCCCCTTTGAAGCACCCGTAATCATCGCGACAGGCATGACAACCGTCCCCTAGTTACGTCGGCAAGCACCGATGAACCTCGGCACCCCCAACGTAGAAACGCCGCCCCCCACAGCGCCTCGTCCAAGAGCCGCACCACTACAAGGCACTTCGGCCTAGGCCGACAGGACCTGGACCGGACCTAGTCCCTGCGTCCTGAGCAGCACCGTCCACAGGCCGATACGGCGCCCCCGCCCCGCCGGTACGGTGAGGCCATGAGCCATCGCCCACAGTCGGGTCTCGCAGCGGTGAGTGCCGCGCTGCTCGCCATGAGCCGGCATCTCGAAGTGCGTGATGTCCTGAAGACGATCGTCGCCTCGGCCCGCCGGCTGCTGGACGCCGAGTACGCCGCCCTGGGCGTCCCCGACGACCACGGCGGCTTCGCCCAGTTCGTCGTCGACGGCGTCAGCGACGAGCAGTGGAAGGCCATCGGCCCCCTGCCCCGGCAGCACGGCATCCTCGCCGCGATGCTCCACGAGGCGAAGCCCGAGCGCCTCGCCGACGTCCGTAAGGACCCCCGCTTCGAGGGCTGGCCCGTCGCCCACCCCGACATGTCCGACTTCCTCGGCCTGCCCATCCGGGACGGCGACGAGATCATCGGCGCACTCTTCCTCGCCAACAAGCGCTGCCCCAAACCCGAGGGCAGCTGCGGCTTCACCGCCGAGGACGAGGAACTGCTGTCGATCCTCGCCCAGCACGCGGCGATCGCCCTCACCAACGCCCGGCTGTACGAACGCAGCCGCGAGCTCACCATCGCCGAGGAACGCTCCCGGCTCGCCCATGAGCTGCACGACGCGGTCAGCCAGAAGCTGTTCTCGCTGCGGCTGACGGCCCAGGCCGCCACCGCCCTGGTCGACCGCGACCCGGCCCGCGCCAAGGGCGAGCTCCAGCAGGTCGCCGCGCTCGCCGCGGAAGCCGTGGACGAGCTGCGCGCCGCCGTCGTCGAACTGCGCCCGGCCGCGCTCGACGAGGACGGCCTCATCGCCACACTCCGTACCCAGATCCAGGTCCTGGACCGTGCCCACACGGCCCGGGTCACCTTCGAGAGCCTGGGCGTACGGGCCCTGCCCGCCGCCCAGGAGGAAGCGTTGCTCCGGGTCTCGCAGGAGGCCCTGCACAACGCACTGCGCCACTCGGGCGCCGAGCGCGTCGACGTCACGCTGGCCCGGCACGGCAGCGGCACGGTGCTGCGGATCACCGACGACGGCAGCGGCTTCGAACCCACGGCGACCCGGCAGGCAGGCCGCCACCTCGGCCTGGTGTCGATGCGGGACCGCGCAAGCGGGGTCGGCGGAAGACTCACCGTTGAATCGGCGCCCGGCAAGGGCACCACGATCGAGATGGAGGTACCCGGTGGCTGACAAGATCATCAGGGTGCTGCTGGTCGACGACCACCAGGTGGTCCGCCGCGGTCTGCGTACGTTCCTGGAGATCCAGGACGACATAGAAGTGGTCGGTGAGGCGTCCGACGGCGCAGAGGGGGTGGCCAGGACCGAGGAGCTCCGTCCCGACGTGGTCCTGATGGACATCAAGATGCCCGGCACCGACGGGATCGAGGCCCTGCGCAAGCTCCGCGAGCTGGAGAACCCGGCCAAGGTCCTCATCGTCACCAGCTTCACCGAGCAGCGCACCGTGGTCCCCGCCCTGCGAGCCGGAGCTTCCGGTTACGTATACAAGGACGTCGACCCGGACGCCCTGGCCGGCGCCATCCGCTCGGTGTACGCGGGCCACGTGCTGCTCCAGCCGGAGGTCGCGGGAGCCCTGCTCGCCCAGGACGACGCGGGCAGCGGTACGGGCCGGGGGAGCACCCTCACCGAACGGGAGCGGGAAGTGCTGGGTCTGATCGCCGACGGCCGCTCCAACCGCGAGATCGCGCGAGCACTGGTCCTCTCCGAGAAGACCGTCAAGACACACGTCTCGAACATCCTGATGAAGCTGGATCTCTCGGACCGGACCCAGGCGGCCCTCTGGGCCGTCCGGCATGGGGCGGCGGGCTGACCGACACCGAAGCGGACTGTCTTCCTCCGGACTGAGATTCATACTGTCGGGTGTATGTCACCCGGACGGCGCAACCTGTTCGGCCCCGAGGCGTTCTCCAGGGTGCTGCGGCGGCTGGCCGCAGCCACGCTAGGAGGATCCTGAAGTGAAGAACCTGAAGAAGGCCGCAGTCGTCACCATGATCGCCGGTGGAATCATCGCCGCCGGTGCCGGCGCGGCCTCCGCCACCGGCCACGGCGCAGGCGCCCACGGCGCCGCGACCCACTCCCCGGGCGTGGTCAGCGGCAACGTCGTCCAGGTCCCGGTGCACGTCCCGGTGAACGTGGTCGGCAACACCGTCAACGTGATCGGCCTGCTCAACCCGGCCTTCGGCAACTTCGGCCTGAACGGCTGACCGACCGCACGGCGCTGTGTCGCCGGCCGGGCACATCGAGCCCGTCCGGCGACACCCGAAGTCCACCCAGGCACACCCGACCCCCGTACCGGCAAACGCCAGCCCGCACCGGCAGACTCAAACCCGCACCGGCAAAATCAAGCCCGTCCGGCGATCGAGGACAAAACGGCCCCCGGACGACCCGGGCAACAGGTCCCCCCGCCGGCCGCCCAAGGCCTACCGCTCCCGCTCCTCCACATACGCGTTGTACGCGGCAACCTGCGCCCGCCGAGCCACCCGCTCCACCGGCCTCAGCGCCTCCCCCCGAGCCGCGATCTCCGACGCGCTCACCGCCCCGCCGTGCCCGTTCTCGTGCGCCACCGAGATCAGCAGCCCGACCCGCTGCGCCAGCTCCAGCACCCGCACCGCCCGCGGCGGATACCCAGGAGCCAGCACCTCGCGCCCCCGCTCCGTCCGTGCCCGGTACGCATCCACCGCCGCCTCCGCGACCGGCCCGGAACCGGCCACGTCCAACCGCGACAGCACCGCCGTCGCGTCCCGCAACGCCTCGGCGAGTTCCCGCTCCGCCTCACCCAGCGACGGCACATCGGCCGGCGGCGCCTCCCGTACCGGCAGACAGCGCCACACCACCTCGACGTGCAGATCCCCCTCCGGCCCCACCTCACGTACCTCGGGAACCAGCCCGTACGGCGCACCGAACGAGACCACCGCCTCCTCGGCCTCCAGCGCTTGCGCATTGAAGTCCGGCGGACCGCTCAGCCCCAGCGGATGCCCGGGCGCCGGCAGCGCGACCCGGAAACCGGTCACCCCCAGACTCCGCAACCGCCCGAGCGCCAGCGTGAGCCCGACCGGCCCCGCCTCACCCGGCAGTCCCTCGACGCGGTGCACCGCGTCCTCCCCGACAATGGCGAGTGCCGCGTCGTCCGGCGACACAAGTCCGGCCAGAAGCGCGTTTCCCCAAGCGGCCAGCAGCCCTGAGCGTGGTTCCGAAAGCATGGGAACAGCCTAGGGAACGGACCCGGGGCCTGTCGTCACACGGGCCCAGCGCCGGGAGCCCTCCTGCGGTGGCGTAGATTTCCCTGGGAGCTGTGCCCACAGGCACGCGACGATCTCGACACTGCATGGGGAGACAACGCGCCATGAGCGATGTACTGGAGCTGGTGGACGTATCCGTGGTCCGCGACGGACGCGCTCTGGTGGACGACGTCTCCTGGCAGGTCAAGGAGGGGGAGCGCTGGGTCATCCTCGGCCCGAACGGCGCCGGTAAGACCACCCTCCTCAACATCGCGTCCAGCTACCTCTTCCCGAGCACCGGCACCGCCAAGATCCTCGGCGAGCAGCTCGGCGGCGTCGGCACCGATGTCTTCGAACTCCGCCCCCGCATCGGTATCGCGGGCGTCGCCATGGCCGAGAAGCTGCCCAGGCGCCAGACCGTTCTGCAGACCGTGCTCACCGCCGCCTACGGCATGACCGCCACCTGGCACGAGAACTACGAAGCCGTCGACGAGGAGCGCGCCCGCGCCTTCCTCGACCGGCTCGGCATGACCGAGTACCTCGACCGCAAGTTCGGCACCCTGTCCGAGGGCGAGCGCAAGCGCACCCTGATCGCCCGCGCCATGATGACCGACCCCGAACTGCTGCTTCTCGACGAGCCCGCCGCGGGACTCGACCTCGGTGGCCGCGAGGACCTGGTCCGCCGCCTCGGCCGACTGGCCCGCGACCCGTACGCCCCCTCCATGATCATGGTCACCCACCATGTCGAGGAGATCGCCCCCGGCTTCACCCACGTCCTGATGATCCGCCAGGGCAAGGTGCTCGCCGCGGGCCCCATGGAGACCGAACTCAGCTCCCGCAACCTCTCCCTCTGCTTCGGCCTGCCGCTCGTCGTCGAGCACACCGGCGACCGCTACACGGCCCACGGACTGCCGCTCTCGTAGGCGCAGCCGGACGACAGTCTCCGGACGTAACGCCGCAGCCGTCCGCCCGCGCCCTGTCCGCGAGGGCACCCGCAGTCCTACCATGACCACGTGGACATCGACGCGTGGGTGTGGTGGCTGATCGGCGCGGTGGGACTGGGCATCCCGCTCGTCCTGACCGCGATGCCCGAGTTCGGCATGTTCGCCGTCGGAGCGGTCGCCGCGGCAGTCGTCGCGGCACTCGGCGGCGGCATCGTGGCCCAAGTACTCGTATTCGTCGTGGTTTCCGTGGCACTCATCGCCGTGGTCCGCCCGATCGCCGCCAGACACCGTACCGACCGGCCCCAACTCGCCACCGGCATCGATGCGCTGAAAGGCCGTCAGGCCGTCGTCCTGGAACGGGTCGACGGCAGCGGCGGCCGGATCAAGCTGGCCGGAGAGATCTGGTCCGCCCGCGCACTCGACGAGGACCAGAGCTTCGATCCGGGCCAACAGGTCGATGTCGTCGACATCGACGGAGCTACGGCAGTCGTCATGTGACCGAACCACCCACACAGCAGAGCGCGTTCTGTCAGACTCGAAGTCGATCATCATGAGATCGGGGCCGTCGAGGCATACGGCTCCTCCCGCGATCTCGACCTCGATCATCGCGATCCGTCGGCAACCGAAGGGCAACGAGGAACACGATGCAACCGATCATCATCGTCCTGATCATTCTGGTGGTGCTCGTCTTCATCGCCCTGATCAAGACGATCCAGGTCATCCCGCAGGCCAGCGCCGCCATCGTGGAGCGCTTCGGCCGCTACACCCGCACGCTCAACGCAGGCCTGAACATCGTCGTTCCATTCATCGACTCCATCAGGAACCGCATCGACCTCCGTGAACAGGTCGTGCCGTTCCCGCCCCAGCCGGTGATCACCCAGGACAACCTGGTCGTCAACATCGACACCGTCATCTACTACCAGGTGACCGACGCAAGGGCCGCGACCTACGAAGTCGCCAGCTACATCCAGGCGATCGAGCAGCTCACCGTCACCACCCTTCGCAACATCATCGGTGGCATGGACCTGGAGCGGACCCTGACCTCCCGCGAGGAGATCAACGCCGCCCTCCGCGGAGTCCTCGACGAGGCGACCGGCAAGTGGGGCATCCGCGTCAACCGCGTCGAGCTCAAGGCGATCGAACCGCCCACCTCCATCCAGGACTCGATGGAGAAGCAGATGCGTGCCGACCGCGACAAGCGCGCCGCGATCCTCCAGGCCGAAGGAACCAGGCAGTCCGCGATCCTCACCGCGGAGGGCGAGAAGCAGTCCGCGATCCTGCGCGCCGAAGGTGAGGCCAAGGCATCGGCCCTGCGCGCGGAGGGCGAGGCCCAGGCCATCCGTACGGTCTTCGAGTCCATCCACGCCGGCGACCCGGACCAGAAGCTCCTCTCGTACCAGTACCTCCAGATGCTCCCGAAGATCGCCGAGGGCGACGCCAACAAGCTCTGGATCGTGCCCAGCGAGATCGGCGACGCCCTCAAGGGTCTCAGCGGGGCCTTCGGCAACCTCGGCTCCGGCGTCCCCGGCTTCGACACCGGCAAGGAACGTCGAGAGCAGCCCCCGGTCGACTGACGCGTACACGCCCTCGTGCATGATCAGTGCACCAAGCACCGATCATGCACGGGGGATTCGCCATGAACACCTGGGAGATGCTCGCCGTCTTCGTCGCGGGCATCAGCGCCGGCACGATCAATACGATCGTCGGCTCAGGAACCCTGATCACCTTCCCCGTACTGCTCGCCACCGGCCTGCCCCCGGTCACCGCCACCGTCTCCAACGCCCTCGGTCTGATCCCCGGTTCCATCAGCGGCGCCATCGGCTACCGCAAGGAACTCGCAGGACAGGGCCGCCGCGTCCGCAAACTCGCCATCGGCGCCCTGATCGGCGGCCTCACCGGCGCCACTCTCCTGTTGTCCCTGCCCTCCACGGCCTTCGAGACGATCGTGCCGATCCTGGTGGCCCTGGCCCTCGTCCTGGTCATCCTGCAACCCCGCATCAGCAAAGCGGTCCAGCGCCGACGCGAACACACCGGCACCCCCGCCCGCCACGACGGGGGCCCGCTCCTCTTCGTCGGACTGATGCTCGCCAGCGTCTACGGCGGCTACTTCACCGCCGCCCAGGGGATCATCTACCTCTCCCTGATGGGCATGCTGCTCGACGACACGATGCAGCGGCTCAACGCCGTCAAGAACGTCCTGGCCGCCGTCGTCAACAGCATCGCCGCGCTCTTCTTCCTCTTCGTCGCGGACTTCGACTGGACGGCCGTCGCACTGATCGCGATCGGCTCCGCACTCGGCGGCCAGATCGGCGCCAAGATCGGCCGCCGCCTCAGCCCCACCTTCCTGCGCAGCCTCATCGTCGCGGTCGGCACTGTCGCCATCGTCCAGCTGCTGCTCCGCTGACACACAGATGCCCGCCTCCGCAAGGAGACGGGCATCCGATACGACAACATGCGTACGCCGACTACGCCGCGGTGCGGTCCAACCACTCCGGCAGCGCCGATCGCTCACCGGCCCCCAGAGCCAGCAGCATCGCCTCCGCCGGAGACGGTATGAACGGCTGCCGCAGCAACGGCATCCCCGCCTGCTCCGGCGTCCGGGCCGCCTTGCGATGATTGTCCTCGGCGCAGGACGCCACCGTGTTCAGCCAGGAGTCCTGGCCGCCCTGGGCACGCGGCACCACATGGTCGACGGTGCTCGCCCGCCGCCCGCAGTACGCGCACCGGTGCTGGTCCCGTATCAGCACGCCCCTTCTGGACCACGGAGCCTGTCTTCGGAACGGCACCCGTACGTACCGGCAGAGCCTGATCACCCGGGGCACCGGAATGTCCACGGCGGCGCCACGCATACGGAGATCGGGGTGCGACTGCTCGACGACAGCCTTGTCCTGCAGAATCAGCACCACCGCACGGTTCAGCGTCACCGTCGACAGCGGCTCGAAGCTCGCGTTCAGCACCAGCGTGTCCCGCATCTCGCCCACCTCCCGTGTGCCGCCCGCCCCCTGGCAGGCCCGGATCAACTCTGGCCGGGCAGGCCGTGATGGCAGGCCGTGATGGACAACGCAATAAAAAATGCCCTGCCCTGATCTCTCCAAGACCAGGGCAGGGCAAACAGCAGGGGAACTCTCGGCTCACCGGGTACTAGGCGGGACCCGTGTACTCACCGATCAGCTGAGCACGGCCCAGCGTGTGGAACCGCAGATTGAATCCGACGACCGCGGGCGACACATCGCTGTCGACACCCAGCTTCTCGCTGTCCACCGCGTACACGGTGAAGACATAGCGGTGGTTCTCACCGGCCGGCGGCGCGGCACCACCGAAGTCCTTCGACCCGTAGTCGTTACGGACCTGTACGGCACCGGCCGGCAGCCCCTCGAATTTCCCGCTGCCCGCACCGGCCGGCAGCCCCGTGACCGACGCCGGGATGTCGAAGAGCACCCAGTGCCAGAATCCGCTGCCCGTCGGAGCATCGGGATCGAAGCAGGTCACGGCGAAACTCTTGGTATCAGCCGGGAATCCTTCCCACCGCAGCTGCGGCGAAGTGTTCCCGGCCGCGAACACCTGGGCATCAGCCAGCACGGCCCCGGGCGCGAGATCCTCGCTCACCACCGTGAACGACGGCACCTCGGGATGGAAGTCGTGCGGCAGCGGCGCCCTCTTCGGCTCGGTCACGTCAGCACCTCTCCTGATCGCTCTACTGCTGTCAGCAGGTTTCCCACCGACCCTAGAGCCAGTTGCGCTGACCGCCGACCTGAGCGAGCCACTGATTGAGGTACGCCGCCCAGTCGGTCCCCTGGAAGTCGTTCAGCCCGACCTTGAACGCGCGGTACGAGTCGCTGCCCTCGCTGAAGAGCCCCGGCTTCTTGTCCATCTCCAGGACGACGTCCATCTCGCGGTCGTCCGCGACGAACGTCAGCTCCACCTGGTTCAGCCCGCGGTACTGCTGCGGCGGGAAGAACTCGATCTCCTGGTAGAACGGCAGCCGCTGGCGCGTACCGCGAATGTGGCCGCGCTCCATGTCCGCACTGCGGAAGCCGAAGCCGAGCTGCCCGAAAGCGTCGAGAATGGCCTGCTGGGCCGGGAGCGGGTGCACATTGATCGGGTCCAGGTCGCCCGAGTCCAGCGCCCGCGCGATCTCCAGCTCCGTGGTCACGCCGATATTCATGCCGGGCAGATGCTGACCGGCGAACATCGTGAGCGGCGTCTCCCACGGAATTTCGAGCCCGAACGGTACGACGTGCACGGCACCGGCCCGCACCTCGAACGCGCCACCGAGCCGGAGCTTGGTGAACTCGATGTCCTGCTTGGTCTCCGTGTCCTGGCCCTCGACCTCGACCCGGGCCTGCAGACCGACGGAGAGCCCCTCGATCTGCTGATCCACGGATCCGCCCTGGATCCGCACCTCGCCCTGGACGACCCCACCAGGAACGACATTGAGTTCGGTCAGCTCGGTCTCCACCGAAGCACCGCCGGCACCCATGCTCGCGAGCAGCCGCTTGAAGCCCATGTTTACTCCTCCTTGGTCCTGACCCCTAGATACGCGCCACGACCGTAGTCGGTTCCCGGTAACCTCGAACGCCATGATCGAGGGCCTGGACCGTACGCCACTGACACGCGACTTCTTCGACCGCCCCGTACTGGACGTGGCACCCGACCTCCTGGGCCGGACCCTGGTACGCACCACCCCCGACGGCCCCATCGAACTCCGCCTCACCGAGGTGGAGGCATACGCCGGCGAGATCGACCCCGGATCGCATGCGTTCAGAGGCCGCACCCCGCGCAACAGCGTCATGTACGGACCACCCGGCCACGCGTACGTGTACTTCACCTACGGCATGTGGCACTGCCTCAACCTGGTGTGCGGCCCGGAGGGCAAGGCCAGCGGTGTCCTTCTCCGCGCCGGCCACATCCAGGTCGGCGCCGACCTCACCCGCAAACGTCGAATCTCGGCCCGTAATGACAAGGAACTGGCCAAAGGCCCGGCCCGACTGGCCACCGCCCTCGACGTCGACCGCGCACTGAACGGCACAGACGCCATCGCCCACCCCGGCGCCCCGCTGTCCGTACTGCGCGGCACCCCACCACCCCGCGACCAGGTACGCAACGGTCCGCGCACCGGAGTGGGCGGCGACGGAGCCACACACCCGTGGCGCTTCTGGATCGACGGAGATCCCACGGTGAGCCCCTACAGAGCCCATGTGCCACGCCGCCGAGCAACTTGACTCGCCCTTAGGGGCCGCCTAATGTAGTCCGAGCCGCTTGAAACGGGTACTGCTGTCGGTACGGTCCATCGGACCGCCCCGAGCATCCGGAAGCGGCCAACCACTACCTACGACTCACCCTGGCGGGTGCGAATTCGGCATGCCGTAATTCGACCCCAGCGACTCGATTATGAGTCGCCAAGGAAATCGGTTAATGTAGTGGAACGCCGAAAGGCAAAGGCCACTCCAACGGCCACCGGAATTCAAATTCGGACCGGAAACGGAACGAAAAAGAATCTGGTAAGGTTGGAACCGCCGGAAAGGGAAACGCGAAAGCAAAGAACTGGAAAGCGCAGTAAAAATTCTCCTGCTCTGCAGGGGGCCCGCTTCGACCGGGAATCGGACACGAAAGAGTCTGATAGAGTCGGAAACGCAAGACCGAAGGGAAAAGCCCGGAGGAAA